>JAZKIF010000158.1:0-8830 GCA_040385005.1 Pseudomonadota bacterium | reverse complement strand
ATCCTGCTGCAGCAACGTGCGGTAGCGCTGCAGCGTGACCTGCGCGGCCTGCAGCTGCGCCTCGTCGCGCATGCGCTGGCCGGAGGACTGCTGCAACGCCATCTCGTACTGGCGCGGATCGATGGTGGCCATCAACTCGCCTTTGCGCACCGTCTGCCCTTCCTTGAAGAGCACCTGCTGCAGCACGCCGTTGACCTGCGGACGCACGCGCACGGAGGCCATCGGCACCACGGTGCCGAGCGCATCGAGCACGATCGGGATGTCGACCTTTTCCGCGACCGCGACACCGACGGTGGTCGCCGCGCCACGCCGTCCGCCGCCCACACCGCCCGCTCCTGCTCCACCGCCGCCGCCGCCGCCGCCGGGGCCACCCGCACCGGGAGCGCCGTTGGCGCCACCTTGTGCGGACGCGGTCTTGTCCGGGTGCGTGAGGTCCCACGCCAGCCAGCCGACGCCCGCGACCACGGCGAGCGCGACCACCGCGCCGATGATCGACGCGCGCCGGCTCAACTTCCTGCGCGGCGGCTCAGGGGGCGGGTTCGCCATGTCGGTGGTGGATGGATCGACCGGAGGCTGCGCTTGCATTCGACATTCCTTGTTCTTTGAAGCCGGCAGCCGCGATTGTGCGAGGCGTTCGCCCGGATGACGCAGCATGCCGCGACGGCCATGGCAGAGCCATAAGTGGCCGTCGCAATGCAATGTAGGCCCGTTCCTGCGCGGGAACGGGCGGTTTACCGAGGTTTACCCTACTTTTACCCGCCAGCACACATTGGGTGCGAATGCTTCAGGGCAACGGCAGCGGGCGGCCCTCGGCGGACGGCGGCGCCGCCACGTGCAGCATCCGCGAGAGGGTCGGCGCGATATCCACCACTTCCACCTGCGAGTCCACCCGGCCGGCCTTCACCCATTTCGGGCCGTACATCAGGATCGGCACATGGTTGTCGTAGTCGTAGGGCGAGCCGTGCGTCGCGATCGAGCGGCTGGAGCCGAACATCCATCCCGGCTTGAGCGTGAATTGCACCTCGCCGGAAACGTCCTTGTTCCATGCCCGCTCGGAGGCCTCGAAATGCGGCGAGCCGGCGCGGCTGCCGGAAAGCAATTCCCGACGCGTGTACGCCGTGGCGAATCCAGCTTCGGTGAGCAGCAAGCGCCTGGCTTCATCGGCGACGGCATCGGCATCGAGCTGCCTTTGCGCGATCAGCTTCTTGTCCAGCAGCAGCGACGCCGAGGAATTGCCGATCACCCACTTGCCTTCGCCGAAGCGCTGCACCATGCCCGCGTTCAGGCGGCCCAGCACCTGCGAGAAGCTGATGCGGCCGGCGTCGACACCCTTGGCCAGGTTGAATTCCGGCGAGGGCATGAAGCCGTGGTCGGCGGTGAGCACCGCCACGTAGCCGTCCTTGCCGAGCGTCGCATCCAGGTCCTGGAAGAACGATTGCAGCATGCGATCGAGCTGCAGGAAGTGGTCCTGCGACATACGCGATTCGGCGCTCCACTGGTGGTTGACATAGTCGTGGCCCGAAAGGCTCACCGACAGGATGTCGGGCGCGTCGTCGCGGCCGAGCTGCTCACCCGCGATCGCGGCGCGCGCGAACTCGAGGGACAGGATGTCGGCGTAAGGCCCGAGCAGCAGGCCGGAATAGAAAGCCGGATTCGGCGCCGTGTCGGCGGGCGTCCCCATCATCATCGGCAGCTTGCCGCCGCGCAGCCACGGCGTGCCGTCCGGCACCGAACGCGCATACGCGGCCTCGGGCAGCACCGGCTTCCACTCCGTCTTGAAATAGCGGTCGGCGGGCTTGCGCGCATTGAACTCGTTCACCCATGCCGGGTGCTGCGGCATGTAGAACGTGGTGGACGCGAACTGGCCGTCAGCGCTCATGTACATGTACGCCGTGCCCGTCTTGCCCGCGGGCAGGATCGCGCCGCGGTCCTTGCCGGAGATGGCGATGACCTTGGAGCGCGGATCGGCTCGGCGAAGCACATCGCCCACGGTCTCGGCTTTCAGGTTGCGCGGGCTGGTGCCATCCAGTGCTTTCGTTTCGTGGCCGATGTACTTCGCGGTCGTGTCGCCCGTGTTGTAGACCTCGGCGCCCGTGGCCTGGTCCCGCCACTCGTTGCCGATGATTCCCGTGCGGTGCGGGTACGCGCCCGTGAGCATGGTGGCGTGTCCGGCGGCCGTCACGGTGAAGGCGTGCTGGTAGTGCGCATCCGCGAACCACGCGCCGCGATCGAGGAACCGCGCGAAACCATCGGGCGCCAGCTGGTCCCGGTACGCGAGCACCTGGCGCTGCGGCAAGCCGTCGACGACGAGGAACACGACGAGGCGCGGGCGTTCGGCGACGGGGGCTGGGCTTGCACAAGCACCCAGCAATGTGACGACAAGTGCGACGGTGGCGAAGCGACGAAGGGGTACGGCGATTTTCATGGGCGCTAGGCTAATTGCGGCGGGCCATTGTCGTATGCGGAAATGCCCTTGGGTGTTCCATTGGAAAATTGCCGTCATGGAGCGTTTGACGCGCAAGGCCTGTCATCCCGGGCCCCGACCCGGGATCCATCGTGGCGTGCATGGATGCCGGGTCGGAGCCCGGCATGACAAGGGTAGTGGTTTGCCGGACGAAGCCCGGCATGACGCTATTGCGGGACTCGCCCCCGCGCGATGTAGATCCCGCCGAACAGCGTATGCGACACATCGAAGTCCGCAAGGTGCGGCTCCAACAAACTCCAGGGCCGCCCGAGGCCTTCGAACGAAGTCACCGAGTACATCGCCGCGAGCGCGACGAAGCCGTTGGTGGGCCACGACCATGGCGGCGCCCATTGAAGGCCGGAGGCCACGACATGCCCGTCGGGGGCGAGATGCGAAAGGATGTTGGCGATGGCCGCCGGCTCGCGCAACACGTCGTGCGTGAAATGGAACAGCGCGGCGCCGGCCTTGCGCCCGATGCGCGCGGCCGCGGCGGGCGCCGCAACCAGCTCCACGTTCGTCCAATGATTGCGTGCAACCCGCTCGCGTGCCTTGGCCATCATCTCCGGGCATTGCTCGATGCCCACGATGCGCCCGCCCTTGCCGATGCGGTCGTGGAGCATTTCGAACGACAGGCCGGTGCCGCAGCCGACATCCAGGACGACGTCGCCGCGCTTCAGGTCGAGGGCCGCGATGGCTTCCTCGCGGATGGGCTCGAACAGCAGCAGCTCGCGGTCGTAGCCGGCGGCGCGGCCGCGGTATTGCGCAAGCGCCGCGGAATGCGAGGGCTTGCGCCGGTTCAGCGCGGTTTGCACTTTCATGGATCAGCTCGCTTCGGTTCTTGCCGTTCGGCTCGCTTCGAACGCTCGCTATTGCGTGATGACCACCAGCACGCTGCACGGGGCATGCTCGATCATGGCCCCCGAGATCGAGCCGCGCCACCAGCGCGCGGCCCAGCTGTCGAGGTGCTTGTGGCCGACGACGATCAGGTCGGCGCTGATTTTCTTCGCGTGCTTGGTGATCTCGTCGACCGCCTCGCCGACGACCACCTCGCCGCGCGACGCGTAGCCCGCTTCGGAGAGGCGGCGCAAGCCGTCCTCCAGCACCGCCTGGTGCTTCTTCTTCTCGCGCTCCTCCAGCTCCATGTCGTACACGCCGCCCTCCAGCCCGACGAAACTCATCGCCGAGGGCATCACCGCGATCAGCACCAGCTCGGACTGGTTCCAGTTCGCGAGCTCCCGCGAATCCAGCAGGGCTTTTTGCCCCGCATCGGATCCGTCATAGGCCAGCAGTATTCTTTTGTACATGGCAGTTTCCCAACGTTTCGACGACCCGAGCATAGACCGTCGATGGGGCCTTGTCATCGGGTGCCGCCACCCGAAAGATGGGTAAGAACCCCATGTTCGAAATGCCTGTCGATGAAGTCGGCGAGCCCGTCGAACACTTCGTCGAGTGTCCTCGCGCGCGCACCGAACAGTGCGTGCAGCACGCGCGAATCCTCGAACAGCCCGTGCAGGTACACGCCGAGAACGTTGCCCGCCTCGCTCTGCCATGCGAGGCCGCCGGGGATCGCCTCGCGGCCCCGCGGCATCCCCGGATGCTGCGCGGTACGGCCGTGATGGATCTCGTAGCCGTCCGCCGTCACGCCCGAGAGAGCGGCCCACAACCCATGCATTTGCCCGAATGTGGCCGTGGTGGCCCGCACGGTCTTGTTCGGCTCGAACACCGTGACCAGCGGCAACAGGCCCAGGCCCGGCCCATTGCCGTCGATGCCTTCGGTGTCGATCAGCGCTTCGCCGAGCATCTGCAGGCCGCCGCAGACCCCAAGCACCCGCCCGCCGGCGGCGGCATGCTGCGCGATGGCGCGGTCCAGGCCCTGCGCGCGCAGCCACGCCAGGTCGCTGCTGGTGTGCTTGGAGCCGGGAAGGACGATCCATTCGGCCAAATGGAGATCGGCCGGGGTGCGGGCGAAGATGAGCTGGACGTTCGGGATGTTCGCGAGGGGCTGGAATTCGTCGTGGTTGCTGATGCGGGGATAGGCGACGATGGCGATGCGTGTGGTGGGTTGGAGGTGGGTGTCGGGAGGGAGCAAGAGAGGAATCCCGTCTTCCTCTGGAAGGCCGTGATGCCACCACATCGGCAGCGTGGCGACGGTGGGGATGCCGGTGAGGTCCCGCAGCATTTGTGGCGCCGGCGCGAGCAGCGACGCGTCGCCGCGGAACTTGTTGAGCACGAAGCCGCGGATCAACTTTCGCTCATCTTCATCGAGCAGCGCCCAGGTGCCGTACAGATGCGCGAACGCGCCGCCGCGGTCGATGTCGGTGACGAGCAGGCACTGCGCGTTCGCGTGCCGCGCCACCTTCATGTTGACGATGTCGCAGTCCTTCAGGTTGATCTCGGCGGGCGATCCCGCGCCTTCGATCACCACCACGTCGTTCTCCGCGCGCAAGGCGTCGAGCGATTGCGCGATCACCGGCCACACGCTCGCACCGCGCCCGCGCCACGGCATGCGCGAAAGCTCCTCGCTCACCTGACCGAGCAGGACCACCTGGCTGTGCGTGTCGTTCTCTGGCTTGAGCAGCAGCGGGTTCATCCGCACATCCGGCCGCGCCCGCGCCGCGAGCGCCTGGAAGTACTGCGCGCTGCCGATTTCGCCGCCCTCCACCACGCGCGCGTTGTTGCTCATGTTCTGCGCCTTGAACGGCGCGACCTTCAGGCCCTGCCGCGCGTACCAGCGGCACAGCGCCGTGGCGAGCCAGCTCTTGCCCGCGCCGCTCGTGGTGCCCAGCACCATGACGCAGCGCGCGGTCACCAGGGCCACTCCCGCGCGAAAAGGAAGATCGCGAGGCACGACCACGCGAGCATCGACGCGACCGTCAGGTTCGCGAGACGCAGCCCCTCGGGCAGCGTCGTTTCGCGGGCGAGGTCCGCCGGCGCGCGCCCGCCGGAGAAAGCGCTGAACAGCCACGCGGTGATGCGCACGGGCAGCCACGACATCACCTCGTCGAAGCGCATTGCCCACGGCACCCGCCGCCCCCATATCAGGTGCGCGGCATCGGCGAAGCGGTACAGCGCCACGCCCGGCAACCCGGCGAGCACGAACCACAACACGGGCGCGACGACGGCGCTCGACGCACCGCCGATCAGCGCACCGATGACCGGCTCGTGCTCCACGTCGTCCGGCGGCTCCTGCGCGCGCTGGATCACGCCCAGCCGCACGCTGCGCCAGCCGAGCAGTGGCGACAGCAGCACGCCGAGCAGCACGCCCGCGATCGCCTCGTCCAGTTGCGCCAGGCCCCACTGCAGCAACGCCGAGCCCAGCGTGACGGTCGCCGCCGCGGCCCACCAGGCCGTGGTGCCGCGCGAGCGCTGCAAGTAGCCTCGCATCCACTCCACCGGGTGCCAGCGCGGCGCGGGTTCGCCGATCCAGCGGTCCACGCAGAAAGCGAACAGGAGGGCGATGACCGATGTCCAGGCAGCCATGTCAGGCAGGCAGTGCGACCCACTGCCCGGCGAGCGAGTGCACGCGGATGCGCTGCGTGAACACACGCTCCAGCGCGCGGTGCGTGGAAGCGGCGCCGCACGCGCCCTGGTGCGCGATGCGGCCGGCGTCCATCACCACCATCTCGTCTGCATGCAGCGCCATCGTGATCTCGTGCAGGACGGAGACGGCCGTGCCGCCGCGTGCCACGTGCGCACGCACGATCCCGAGCCAGTCGGACTGGTGCGGCGGATCGAGGTTGGCGAGCGGTTCATCCATGAGCAACAGCGGCGCTTGCACGGCCAGCGCGCGCGCGAGGAGCACGCGCTGGCGTTCGCCGCCGGAAAGACTTCCCAGCGGGCGCTCGCGCCACTCCCAGCATTGTGTCTCGCGCATCGCGGCTTGCACAGCTTCGCGGTCCCCGCCGCTCGCGGCGCCCAGCCACGCCTGGTGCGGCACGCGGCCGAGCATGACGACGTCGCGCGCGAGCAGGTCTTCCGCGCCGCTCTCGTTCTGGCCCAGCCAGGCGAGCGTTCGCGCCCTCTCCTTGTGCGACCAGGTGTTCGCGTCACGGCCGAGCATCGTCACCTGCCCATGTGCAGGCAAAAGGCGCGCGAGCGATTTGAGCAGTGTGGTCTTGCCGGCGCCGTTCGGCCCGACGATGGCAGTCCAGCGGCCGGCGGGTAGCTGCAGGTCGATGCCGTGCAGGACTTCGACGCCGCCCAGTGAGACACGCAGGCCTTGCGCGGACAACGCGGCTTTGCTCCCGCTCACGGAAGAACTCACAGCGGCCTCCGGTGCATCGCCCACAGCAGGTAGCCACCGCCGAGCACCGCCGTCAGCACGCCGACCGGCAACTCGCGCGGCGCGAGCGCCCAGCGCGCGAGCACGTCGGCGGCCAGCAACAGCACGCCGCCGGTGAGCGCCGAGAGCGGCAGCAACCAGCGATGCGTCGGCTTGGCGGTCGCACGCACCACGTGCGGTGCGACAAGACCGATGAATGCGATCAAACCGACTTGCGCGACGGCCGCCCCGGTGGCCAGGGCCATCACGCCGATCAGCACGACGCGCACCGGCGTCAACGCGATGCCCAGGCTCGCGGCCGTCGTGTCGCCGAGCGACAGCGCGTCCAGCGCGCGGCTGAACGCGATCGCCGTCATGAGGCACAGCGCGAACACAACGGCCAGCAGGTTGACGCTTGCCCAGCCCAGGAAACCCGTCGTGCCGAGCAGGAAGGCCTGCATCGCGCGCAGGATGTCCGGCGTCCAGAACATCACGAGCGCCGCGAACGCACCGAACACCATGCCGACGACGACGCCCGCCAGAAGTAGTCGCAGCGTGTGCTGCACACCCTTGGCGAGCGCGAGCGTCACGAGCACCGCCGCGACCGCGCCCGCGAATGCTGCGCCCGTCATGCCCACGCGCAGGAACCAGCTTCCGGCCGCGATCGGCGACGCGCCGACCAGCACCAGCAGGATGGCGACGCCGAGCGCGGCGCCGGTCGCGCTGCCGAGCAGGTAAGGATCGGCGAGCGGATTGCGGAACAGTCCTTGCGCCACCGCGCCAGCGAGTCCGAGCAATGCGCCGGCCAGCCATGCGCCCAACGTGCGCGGAATGCGAATGTCCCACACCACCGATACGGCGGTGTCCGAAGCGCTGCCCCACAGCGGCTCCCAACCCAGGCTGCCGACCGCCGCGCCCAGGGCGCAAAGCGCGACGCTCGCAATGACCAGCAGCGCGAACAGGGATTCCGGATGCCGGAGCGGCTTCACGGTTTCAGGCGCCCGGCGATGCAGTCGACCATGAGGCGCGCCGCTTGCGCCATCCGCGGCCCCGCGCGAACCATCACGTCGCCCTGAGCCGGCGTGAACCAGCACACCCGGTTGTCACGCACGGCCCGAACCCGAGCCCACCCCGGGCGGCTCTTGACCGACGGCGCGTCGCGGTCCGAAATCATGATCACCTGCGGGTCGGCGCGCACGACGAACTCCGGGTTGAGCTTGGGAAAAGGCCCGAGCCGCCCCGGCACGATGTTCACGACGCCTATGCGCGCGATCAGCTCGCCCACGAAGGACGATTCGCTTGCGGCATAAGGGCCGTCGTTGACTTCGACGTACACGGTCGTGCCCTTGAGGTTCGCCGGCAGATCCCGCGCGGCGGCATCGACGGCCGCGTCGAGGCGCTGCCACGCGGCGGGCGCATCGGCGACGCCGAGCGCCGCGCCGAGCTGCAGCCACACGCGATGGAGTTGCGCGACGGTCTTCGGCTCCAGGGTCAGCACCTTTACGCCCAGGCCTTCCAGCCGCGCGACGGCACGCGAGGATGAAGCCAGCAAGACGAGATCGGGCTTGAGCGACACGACGCGCTCGATGTTCGTGTCCTCCAGCCCGCCCAGGCGCGGCAACGCCATCACGCTTGCCGGAAAGTTCGAGTAATCGTCGAGGCCCACCAGCCGGTCGCACGCGCCGAGTTCGCACACGGTTTCCGTCAGCGATGGCAGCATCGAGACGATGCGCTGGGGCGGCGTCGCGATGTCCAGGGTGACGCCGCGGTCGTCCGTCACGCGCACCGCATGGGCCTGCGCGGCGACGACGATAAGCAACCACGCGATCCACTTCAAGATTCAAGCTCCTGTGCCCTGCCCCACGCCATGACGATGCGGTGCAGCTGTTCCACGCCATCGGTCAGCGCGGCCGGACCGGGCTGCAGGATGTCGGCGGATTTGATCTCGAAGAGCTGCGCGTTCTTCACGGCGGGGACTTCATCCCAGCCGACGCGCGCCGCCACTTTTTCTGGCCGGAATTTCTTGCCGCACCAGGAGCCGAAAATGATGTCCGGGGCGCGCCGTGCGATCTCGTTGCCGTCGGCAATGATGCGGTCCTTGCCCA
>JAZKIF010000157.1:0-8505 GCA_040385005.1 Pseudomonadota bacterium | reverse complement strand
TGATGGCGATGAAGCGCGGCTACACCGCGATGGAATACAAGAGCACGGTGCGCAAGCTGCGCGCGATCCGCCCCGACATGGCGCTCTCCAGCGACTTCATCGTGGGCTTCCCCGGCGAGACGGATGAGGACCATGCCAAGCTGATGAAGCTGATCGACGACGTCGGCTTCGACAACAGCTTCAGCTTCATCTTCAGCCCGCGCCCCGGCACGCCCGCCGCCGCGTTGCACGACGAGACGCCGCACGCGGTGAAGTTGAAGCGATTGCAGGAAGTGCAGGGAACGATCGACGCGAACATGCGCCGCATCAGCGAAGAGCGCGTGGGCACGGTGCAGCGCATCCTGGTGGAAGGCCCGTCACGCAAGGACGCGAGCGAACTGGCGGGACGCACCGAGTGCAACCGCATGGTGAACTTCGCCGGACCGGCGCGGCTGGTCGGTCAGTTGATCGACGTGCGCGTCACGTCGGCGAGTTCGCACTCGCTGCGCGGCGAGGTGATGACGGACGAAACGGTCACCGCCTAGCGGTGTCTTGCTCCCTCTCCCTCGGGGAGAGGGCTGGGGTGAGGGGGGCGTAAGTGCAGGCAATGCCTTTTGAGGCGCAGCCTCAAAAAGGCATCTTCGGCATGCCTTTGCCGCCACCGAACCGCTTCATCATCTTCATCATCCCGCTGCCCTTCATCTTCTTCATCATCCCCTGCATCTGCTCGAACTCATTCAGCAGGCGGTTGACTTCCTGGACGTGAACGCCCGCGCCGCCGGCGATGCGGCGCTTGCGGGTGGCCTTGATCAGCTCGGGCTTGCGGCGCTCCAGCGGCGTCATGCTCTGGATGATCCCTTCCTTGCGCTTGATGTCCTTCTCGGCCTTGTTCATGTCGACCTGGCCGGCCTTGGCCTGCATCGCGGCGGGCATCTTGTCCATGAGGCTCGAGAGCCCGCCCATGCTCTTCATCTGCTGGATCTGCGAGAGGAAGTCGTTCAGATCGAACCCGCCGCTCTTCACCTTGGCCGCAAGCTTCTGCGCGGCCTCGATGTCCACGCCAGCGGTGACCTGCTCGACCAGCGCGACGATGTCGCCCATGCCAAGGATGCGGCCCGCGTGCCGCTCGGCGTCGAACACTTCCAGCCCGTCGATCTTCTCGGACACACCCGCGAACTTGATCGGCGCGCCGGTGATCTGCCGCACCGACAGCGCCGCGCCGCCGCGCGAATCGCCGTCCATCTTCGTGAGGATGATGCCGGTGAGCGGCAGTGCTTCCTTGAAGGCCTTCGCGGTGTTCACGGCGTCCTGGCCCTGCATCGCGTCAACGACGAACAAAGTCTCCACCGGGTTCAACACCGCGTGGAGTTCCTTGATCTCGCGCATCAGCGCCTCGTCGATCGCGAGGCGGCCTGCGGTGTCGACGAGCAGCACGTCGAAGTACCCGCGCTTCGCGAAATCCAGCGCCGCACGCGCGATGTCGACAGGCTTCTGGTCGGGCGACGACGGAAACCACTGCGCGCCGGCCTGCGCCGTTACGGTCTTGAGCTGCTCGATGGCGGCGGGGCGATAGACGTCGCCGGACACGGTCAGCACTTTTTTCTTGCGCTTCTCGATCAGGTGCTTGGCCAGCTTCGCGGTCGTTGTCGTCTTGCCCGCGCCCTGCAGGCCCGCCATCAGGATCACGGCAGGCGGTTGCGCCGCAAGGTTGATGTCCGAGACGCCCTGCCCCATGGTCGCGGCAAGTTCGCGGTTGACGATGCCCACCAGCGCCTGCCCCGGCGAGAGCGATCCCAGCACTTCCTGGCCGAGCGCCTTCTCCTTCACGCGCGCGATGAAATCCCGCACGACCGGCAGGGCCACGTCGGCCTCCAGCAAGGCCATCCGCACTTCGCGCAGCATGTCGGTGACGTTGGCTTCGGTGATGCGGGCCTGGCCGCGGAGCTCCTTGGCCAGGCGTGAGAGTTTGTCGGTGAGGGCGGAGGAAGCCATGGTGGGGCGCCTGTGCCTCCGCGGATTGCGGATGAGAAGCACGGCTAAACTGTGAGGATCATGATTCTAGCCAGCGCGTCTCCCGCGAGTGTGGTGCTGACGCTGGCCGCGGCGGCAGCGTATGCCGTGCCCGCGGCGGGTGCGAAGCGCCTGTCCGACCAGGCGTCGCGCATGGCCCTGTTGGCCGCGTGGCTGCTTCACGGCGCACTGATCGCCTGGAACCTGGGGTTCGAACAGCCGCGCTTCGGCTGGGCGCCCGTGCTTTCCGTGACGGTGTGGCTGGTGCTGACCGTGTACGCCGTGGAACGCAAGGTGTTTCCGCAGCTGGAGGCACGTTGGGCGCTGGCCGGCTTCGGCGTCGCGGCGGTGCTGCTCGCATTGGCGTTTCCGGGCGACCCCCGGCATTCGTGGATGTCGTTTCATTCGGTGCTGGGCATCGCCTCTTACGGTCTGTTCGCCGTCGCGGTCGTGCATGCATGGCTCATGACGCGCGCCGAGCGGCAGATTCGCCAGGCCGCCGATCCGCATGCGGGCATTCCCTTGCTGACGCTGGAGCGGCTCACGTTCCGCTTCGCCGCGGCCGGCTTCGTGCTGCTCTCGGCCACTTTGCTGGCCGGCTTCTTCTTCAGCGAATCGCTCTACGGCACCGCCGTCGTCAAGTGGGACCACAAGACCGTGTTCTCGGTCCTGGCCTGGGCGGTGTTCGCCTTCCTGCTGCTCGGCCGCTGGCGTTTCGGCTGGCGCGGGCGCAAGGCGGTGCGGGTTCTCTATACGGGCTCGCTGCTGCTGCTGCTGGCCTACGTGGGCTCGCGCTTCGTGCTCGAAGTGGTGCTGAGGCGGTCCCCATGAAATACCTGATCCTCATCGCCGTGGTGTTCGCCGTGATCTGGTTCGTGCGCAACAACCGCCGCAGCGACACCGCGGACGCGCCCGCGCCCCGCCGCAAAGTACCGGGCGAGCCGCAGGACATGGTGGAGTGCCCTATCTGCTCGGTGCACCTGCCGCGCACCGATGCGCTTCCCGGCCCCGACGGCCGGCTCTATTGCTGCGCCGAGCACCGCGTGCGCGGAAGCTGAAATGAATACGCTGCCGCCAGGCACGACCCTTCGCGCGGACGCGACCGCGCTCACCGCCGATTCGGCCTTCGCGCGCCTGTGGCGCGGCTTCATGACGGCGCGCGTCTCGATCGCCATCGTGCTGCTCGTGATGCTGTGCGCGCTGTACATCCTCGTGCCCGCGCTCAACATCGACGGCTGGCTGATCGGCCTGTGCGGCACCTACCTCATCGCGACGCTCGCGGTGCGCATCTTCACCTCGCCCCTGCCACCCGGGCGCATGTTCGATCCGCAATGGGTCTACACGATCGGCATCGACCTCATCGCCTTCTCGACGCTGCAGTTCCTGCAGGCCGGCGCCATCAACTATTCGCCGCTCTTCGCGCTGCCGGTGTTGATGGGCTCGGTGCTCGGCTCGGCGTTGCTCGCGTTCGGCACCGCCGCGGCGGTGGCGCTGCTGCTGCTCACCGATGCCTGGGTGCTGTCGCTGCACGGGTCCGCCGACTTCGCCGCGCGCTTCCTGCAGGCGGGGCTTACCGGCATCGGTTACTTCGCGGTGGCGTTCCTCGCGAACCAGCTGGCCGCGCGTCTCGCCCGCGAGGAACTCGCGGCCCGGCTGAGCCAGCAGGCCGCGCGCATGCAGTCGCAAGTGAACGAGCTGGTGATCGAGACACTGGCCGACGGCGTGCTGGTGGTCGATGCGAACGGCAGCGTCCACACGGCCAATCCAGCCGCGCGCGTGCTGCTGGGCATGGGCCATGCGCTGGGGTCCGCGCCGTTCAAGCTGGCCGAGCGTCCGGGCTGGCATTCGATGATGCAGCTCGCGCGGCTGACGTTCGCGCAGCGCGAGTCGCAGCGGGCCGAGATCGCCGTGGAGGAAGACGGCGCAAGCGCGCGCCGGATGCACGTGCGCACGCGCCTCACGCCGCAGGAGCACCAGGCCGAGAGCCTGTGCGTCATGTTCATGGAGGACCTGCGCGAGATGGAGGCGCGGCTGCGCACCGAGAAACTCGCGGCGATGGGCCGCGTATCCGCCGCCGTCGCGCATGAATTCCGCAATCCGCTCGCCGCCATCGCGCAGGCCAACGCGCTGATGGAAGAGGACCTGCACGAGCCGGGCCTGAAGCAACTGAGCTTCCTCGTGCGCAAGAACGCCCAGCGCCTCACGCAGATCGTCGACGAGATCCTGGACATCTCGCGCGTGCAGCATCAGGACCTGCGCGCCCCGCCCGGGCTCGAGCTGGATGCGACCGTCGCGGCGGCTTGCACCGACTGGTCCGCCCAGACCCGAAGCGGCGGGCGGCTGCAGGTGGCGCTTCAAGCACCGGGGGCGAAAGTGAACTTCGACGCCGACCACCTTCGCCGCGTCCTGATCAACCTGCTGGACAACGCCTTGCGCTACGCGGGCACGCGAGCCGACTCCATCCGCGTCTCCACCACCTCGAGCCGGGGCGCCGTCGTGCTGCACGTGTGGAGCGATGGCGAACCGCTGGAGCCCACCGTGGAGCGTCACCTGTTCGAGCCGTTCTTCTCCTCCGAGAGCCGGTCCAGCGGCCTGGGCCTGTATATCTGCCGCGAACTGTGCGAGCGGCACGGCGCCGTCATCGGCTATCGCCGCTCGGGCGCCGTCCCCCCGGTCGAGGGCGGGAACGGTGCGCGGGAAGGCAACGATTTCCACGTGAGCTTCCGCGCGATCGGCACGCCGGTTGCGGGCGCGGCTTCTTTTGACACAATGGCCGCCTGATGTCCTCTGTTGCCCCCGCGCAAGTCCTGGTCGTCGACGACGAGCCGGACCTGCGGACCCTGTATGAACTGACGCTGCTGCGCGAGGGCTATCGCGTGGATGCGGCGGCGAGCCTGGCCGAAGCCTGGGAGCAGCTGGACGCGAAAAAATTCGACGCGGTGATCACGGACATGCGCCTGCCGGACGGGCTGGGCCTGGAACTGCTGCACCGCATGCTGGCCCAGCAGCGCACCGAACGCTGCATCGTGATGACCGCCTACGGCTCCGCCGAAAACGCCGTCGAGGCGCTGAAGGCCGGCGCTTTCGACTACCTCACCAAACCGGTCGACCTCAAGCAATTTCGCAGCGTGGTGGCCTCCGCGATCCAGGAACATGCGGCCTCGACGCGCGCGCGTCCCGCGGCCTCGCGTCCCTCCGCCAACGGCAACGGCAGCGCGGCGGCAGGCAACGGCGCGCAGGCCGCGCTGGGACGCCTGGTCGGCGAATCGCAATCGATGCGGCTGGTGAAAGAGCGCATCGGCAAGGTGGCCCGCAGCATGGCGCCGGTGCTGGTGCGCGGCGAATCGGGCACCGGCAAGGAACTCGCCGCGCGCGCGATCCACGCGTGCAGCCACCGCGCCGACGCGCCCTTTGTGGCGGTGAATTGCAGCGCCATTCCCGAGTCGCTGCTGGAAGCTGAATTCTTCGGCGCGAAGAAGGGCTCGTACACCGGCGCGAACGCGGACCGCGAAGGCTATTTCCAGGCGGCGCGCGGCGGCACATTGTTCCTGGACGAGATCGGCGACCTGCCGCTGCCCATGCAATCGAAGCTGCTGCGCGCGATCCAGGAGCGGCAGGTGCGCTCGCTCGGCTCGACCCAGGAAGACACCGTGGATGTGCGCATCGTGAGCGCCACGCACAAGGATCTCGCGGCGGATGTGCACGCGGGTCGCTTCCGCCAGGATCTCTACTACCGCCTCAACGTGATCGAGATCCTCGTGCCGCCCTTGCGCGAGCGCCGCGAGGATTTGCCCGCGCTGTGCGACGCCCTTCTGGGGCGTATCGCGCAGGAATCGGGCATGCCGCTGCCGGTGCTTTCGCCCACGGTGCTCGACCAGTTGTGCGCGCACCCGCTCGGCGGCAATGTGCGCGAACTCGAGAACTTGCTGCACCGCGCCGTCGCACTGTCCGACGGCGAGGCCCTGCAGGTCGACTTCGCCCCGACGCAGGCGCCGGCGCGCGCGAGCGAAGCCGCATCGGGAGACGCGGGCGGCGGCGCGGGGCTGCGCATCGCGGACGGGATCCCGTCGGATCTGCAAGCCTGGCTCGACGAGCAGGAGCGCAACATCCTGGTGAAGGCCCTGCACGACAGCGGCTTCAACCGAACCGCCGCGGCGCAGCGTTTGGGCCTGTCGCTGCGGCAGATCCGCTATCGCATCGCGCGCCTCGCGATCTCGGCGCCCGGCAACGATGACCCGAATGACAACGGCGCCTGAAGTCATGCCCGGCGCGCTGTGGCAAGCCGGGCGCTATCGCTTCGCGCGCTGGCTGGCGTCGCCCAACTTCGGTGCACGGCCCACGGGCGCGGCCGTCGATCTCGTCGTGGTGCATTCCATCAGCCTGCCGCCCGGTGAATTCGGCGGCGACAACGTCCAGCGGCTCTTCACGAACACGCTGGACTGGGAGGCGCACCCGTACTTCAAGAGCATCGAGGGGATGGCAGTCTCGGCGCATTTCTACATCCGGCGCGGCGGCGAGCTGTGGCAATTCGTGAGCTGCGACGACCGCGCGTGGCACGCGGGCAACTCCGCCTGGCGCGGACGCGACAACTGCAACGACGACTCCATCGGCATCGAGCTGGAGGGCCTGGAAGGCGGCGATTTCGAGCCCGCCCAGTACGAGGCGCTCACCGACCTGTGCGCCGCGATCGCGCAGCGCTATCCCATCGCCCACATCGCGGGGCACGAACACATCGCGCCGCAACGCAAGTTCGATCCGGGCGCGGGGTTCGACTGGACCCGCTTGCGCGCAAGCCTCGGCTGGCCGGCCGGGTGGTTCCCTACAGCCTGATGCGCGGGGCGTTGCGCGCGGCCCACGACAGCGCACAGGCAACAACTTTTTACGCCGACACCGCGGACCCAATGGGCATGCCGCATGTGCGAAACTTTCCTTCGCCATCCCGCGCCATTGCTCGATTGTGGACGCCCGCGCACGCGTGGACGGGGCGCGTACCTCGACCGTGCGAAGTGCTCAACACCCTATCCACAGAATATCGACATACTTGGGATAACCACTACCTGTAGTGATCTTGACACCGTCCGCACCCCATATATAGTGCCTGACAGTCCCGGGGGCGGTACACTTCGCCCCTCCTTAAAAAAAACCAACAGACGAGGATGCAGCCAACATGCAATCTGCCTTGAGCACTCCCGATACCGGCGCTGCCGCCACCGGCGCAGCCTTCACCACGACGCAATCCACGACGACGAACGCGGCCTCCAACCCGCTCGCCCACTACCAGATCATTCGCCGCAACGGCGCGGTGGTTCCGTTCGAGCCGAACAAGATCGCCATCGCCATGATGAAGGCATTCCTGGCCGTGCACGGCACGCAGGGCGCCGCCTCCGCGAGCGTTCGCGAGACCGTCGACGGCCTCACGCAGGCCGTCATCCGCGCCATGGTGCGGTCGCGTCCGGGCGGCGGCACCTTCCACATCGAGGACGTGCAGGACCAGGTCGAGCTCGGCCTCATGCGCGGCGGCCACCACGAGATCGCCCGCGCCTACGTGCTGTACCGCGAGCGCCGCACGCAGGAGCGCGCGAAGCAGAACGTGCAGGAAGCGCCGAAGGCTGCCACGCTGCACGTGCTCGACGGCGGCCAGCGCATCCCGCTCGACCTGGATCACCTGAAAGGCCTGATCGTCTCGGCCTGCCAGAACCTGGGCGCCGACATCAAGCCGGACCCGATCATGGCCGAGACCATGCGCAACCTGTACGACGGCGTCCCGATGGACGAGGTCTACAAGGCCTCCATCCTGGCCGCGCGCACGCTGATCGAAAAAGACCCGGACTACACCTACGCGACCGCGCGCCTGCTGCTGCACACCATCTTCAAGGAAGTGCTCGGCCGCGACCTGCCGCCTTCCGAGATGGCGCAAAGCTACGCCGACTACTTCCCGCTGTTCATCAAGCGCGGCGTGGACAACGAGCTGCTGGACGAGAAGCTGCTGCAGTTCGACCTGAAGAAACTGGCTGGCGCCCTGAAGGCCGAGCGCGACCTCCAGTTCGACTACCTGGGCTTGCAGACGCTGTACGACCGCTACTTCCTGCACGTGCGCAAGACGCGCATCGAACTGCCCCAGGCTTTCTTCATGCGCGTGGCCATGGGCCTGTCGCTCAACGAGATCGACCGCGAAGCCCGCGCTATCGAGTTCTACGAAGTGCTGTCGAGCTTCGACTTCATGTCGTCCACGCCGACCCTCTTCAACGCCGGTACGCTGCGATCGCAGCTGTCGTCGTGCTACCTCACCACCGTGCCGGACGACCTGGACGGCATCTACGAGTCCATCAAGGAAAACGCGCTGCTGTCGAAATTCGCCGGCGGCCTGGGCAACGACTGGACGCGCGTGCGCGCGCTCGGCTCCCATATCAAGGGCACCAACGGCGAGTCGCAAGGCGTCGTCCCGTTCCTGAAAGTGGTCAACGACACGGCCGTGGCCGTGAACCAGGGCGGCAAGCGCAAGGGCGCGGTCTGCAC
>JAZKIF010000156.1:0-13460 GCA_040385005.1 Pseudomonadota bacterium | reverse complement strand
CGGTGCACATCGTCATCAACAACCAGATCGGCTTCACCACGTCCGACCCGCGCGACAGCCGCTCCACGCTGTACTGCACCGACGTCGTGAAGATGATCGAAGCGCCGGTGCTGCACGTGAACGGCGACGATCCCGAAGCCGTGGTGCTCGCGACGCAGCTCGCGCTCGACTACCGCATGGAATTCGCCAAGGACGTCGTGGTGGACATCGTGTGCTTCCGAAAGCTCGGCCACAACGAGCAGGACACGCCGTCCCTCACCCAGCCGCTGATGTACAAGAAGATCGCCGCGCATCCCGGCACGCGCAAGCTGTATGCGGACAAGCTCGCGGCGCAGGGCCTGGGCGACACGCTCGGCGACGACATGGTCAAGTCCTACCGCGCCGCGATGGACGACGGCAAGCACACCGTCGACCCGGTACTGACCAATTTCAAGAGCAAGTACGCGGTGGACTGGAGCCCTTACCTGAACAGGAAGTGGACCGATGCCGCCGATACCGCGATCCCGACCGCCGAGTGGAAGCGCCTGGCCGAGAAGATCACGACCGTTCCCGCCGAATTCACGCCGCATCCGCTGGTGAAGAAGGTGCTGGACGATCGCGCCGCGATGGGCCGCGGGGAATCGAATGTCGACTGGGGCATGGGCGAACACATGGCGTTCGCGTCGCTGGTTGCCAGCGGCTACCCGGTGCGCCTTTCGGGCGAAGATTGCGGTCGCGGCACCTTCACGCACCGCCATTCCGTCCTGCACGACCAGAAGCGCGAGAAGTACGACGAGGGCACTTACACGCCGCTGTGCAACGTCGCGGAAAACCAGGCCCCGTTCGTCGTGATCGACTCGATCCTCTCCGAGGAAGCGGTGCTGGGCTTCGAGTATGGCTACGCATCGAACGACCCGAACACGCTCGTGATCTGGGAAGCGCAGTTCGGCGATTTCGCGAACGGCGCGCAAGTCGTGATCGACCAGTTCATCGCCTCGGGCGAAGTGAAGTGGGGCCGCGTCAACGGCATCACGCTGATGTTGCCGCATGGCTATGAAGGCCAGGGGCCGGAGCACAGCTCGGCGCGCCTGGAGCGCTTCATGCAGCTGTCGGCGGATACGAACATGCAGGTCGTGCAGCCGACGACGGCCAGCCAGATCTTCCACGTGCTGCGCAGGCAGATGATCCGACCGCTGCGCAAGCCCTTGATCATCATGACGCCGAAGTCGTTGCTGCGGAACAAGGACGCGACATCGCCGCTGGTGGAGTTCACCAAGGGCGGGTTCCAGACCGTGATCCCGGAGAACAAGGAGCTCAAGGCCGACAAGGTCAAGCGCGTCGTTCTCTGCACGGGCAAGGTGTATTACGACCTGGCGAAGAAGCGCGAGGAAAAGGGCCTGGACGACGTCGCCATCCTGCGCATCGAGCAGCTCTATCCGTTCCCGCACAAGGTGTTCGCGGCCGAGCTGAAGAAGTACCCCAACGCCACGGACATTGTCTGGACGCAGGACGAGCCGCAGAACCAGGGCGCGTGGTTCCACATCCAGCACAACATCCACGAGAACATGCTGGAAGGCCAGAAGCTGGGCTACTCCGGGCGCGCGGCTTCGGCCTCGCCGGCCGTGGGTTACTCGCACCTGCACCAGGAGCAGCAGAAGGCGCTGGTGGATGGCGCGTTCGCGAAGCTCAAGGGCTTCGTCCTCACCAAATAACTGGCGCCGAATGTCGATGCGCGATGCGCACGGCTTCGCCTCCGCTCGTTCGAACCGGACCTTCGGCCGGTCAACTTGCGGTCACGCACACCAACAAGAATTTAGGAACCGATATGTCCCTCGTCGAAGTCAAAGTCCCCCAGTTGTCGGAGTCCGTGGCCGAAGCGACCCTTCTGCAATGGAAAAAGAAAGCGGGCGACACGGTCGCCCTCGATGAAATCCTGATCGAGATCGAAACCGACAAGGTTGTGCTCGAAGTGCCCGCACCCGCCGCCGGCGTGCTGTCGGAGATCGTGCAGCAGGACGGCGCGACCGTCGCGGCCGAACAGGTGATCGCGAAGATCGACACGGAAGGCAAGGCCGCGGCGAGCGCACCCGCTGCCCCGCCGGCCGCCGCGCCCGCGCAAGCCCCCGCAGCGGCGTCCGCTGCTGCTGCCGCCTCGACGGGCGGGTCCAAGGCCGGCATCGCGATGCCCGCCGCCGCGAAGATCATGGCGGACAACAACCTCGCCGCCGGCTCCGTGCCCGGCACCGGCAAGGATGGCCGCGTGACCAAGGGCGACGTGCTCGGCGCGGTGGCCGGCGGCGCGAAGGCGCCCGCCGTGGCTCCGGTCGCCGCACCCACCGGTGTGCCGAAGACTGCGCTGCCTCAAGTGAATGCACCGACGCCCGCACCGGACCTCGGCCAGCGTCCGGAGCAGCGCGTGCCGATGAGCCGCCTGCGCGCCCGCGTCGCCGAACGCCTCTTGCAGTCGCAATCGTCCAACGCCATCCTGACCACGTTCAACGAAGTGAACATGGCACCGGTGATGGAGATGCGCAAGCGCTTCCAGGAGAAGTTCGAGAAGGAGCACGGCGTCAAGATCGGCTTCATGAGCTTCTTCGTGAAGGCGGCGGTCGCGGCGCTCAAGAAGTACCCGATCATCAACGCCTCGGTCGACGGCAACGACATCGTCTACCACGGCTACTTCGACATCGGGATCGCCGTCGGTTCGCCGCGCGGCCTGGTCGTGCCGATCCTGCGCAATGCCGACCAGATGAGCTTCGCCGACATCGAGAAGAAGATCGCCGAATACGGCGCCAAGGCGCGCGACGGCAAGCTGGGCATCGAGGAGATGACCGGCGGCACGTTCTCGATCTCCAACGGCGGCGTGTTCGGCTCGATGCTGTCCACGCCTATCATCAACCCGCCTCAGTCCGCGATCCTCGGCGTGCATGCCACGAAGGACCGCGCGGTGGTGGAGAACGGCCAGGTCGTCGTCCGCCCGATCAACTACCTTGCCATGTCGTATGACCACCGCATCATCGACGGCCGCGAAGCCGTGCTGGGGCTGGTGGCGATGAAGGAAGCGCTGGAAGATCCGGCTCGCTTGCTGTTTGATATTTGAATGACTTGTGGGTCAGATCACGAATTTGCGCAGCAAATTGTGCTCTGACCCCAACTGATTAGAAAACATGACCAAACAATTCGACGTCATCGTCATCGGCGGCGGACCCGGCGGCTACATCGCCGCAATCCGCGCCGCGCAGCTCGGTTTCAACACCGCCTGCATCGACGAATGGAAAAACGCCGCAGGCGGCCCCGCGCTTGGCGGCACCTGCACGAACGTGGGCTGCATTCCTTCCAAGGCACTGCTGCAATCGTCCGAACACTACGAGCACGCGGGCAAGCACTTCGCCGATCACGGCATCAACGTGAAGGGGCTGGACCTGGACCTCGCGAAGATGCTGTCGCGCAAGGACACCGTGGTGAAGCAGAACAACGACGGCATCGTGTTCCTCTTCAAGAAGAACAAGGTGTCGTTCTTCCACGGCCGCGGATCGTTTGCGAAGGCCGTCGAGGGTGGCTATGAAATAAAGGTCGGCGAGGAGACCTTGGTCGGCAAGCACATCATCCTGGCAACCGGCTCCAACGCACGTGCGCTGCCGGGTGTGCCGTTCGACGAAGAGAACATTCTCTCCAACGACGGTGCGCTGCGCATCGGCGGCGTGCCGAAGAAGCTGGGCCTCATCGGCTCCGGCGTGATCGGCCTGGAGATGGGCTCCGTGTGGCGCCGCCTCGGCGCGGAAGTCACCGTGCTCGAAGCGCTGCCGACATTCCTCGGCGCCGTGGACGAGCAGATCGCGCGCGAAGCCAAGAAAGCGTTCGACAAGCAGGGCCTGAAGATCGAGCTGGGCGTGAAGGTCGGCGAGATCAAGTCATCGAAGAAAGGCGTTTCCGTCGCTTGGACCAACGCGAAGGGCGAATCGCAGACGCTGGAAGTCGACAAGCTGATCGTCTCCATCGGCCGCGTGCCCAACACCATCGGGCTGAATGCCGAAGGCGTGGGCCTCGCGCTCGACGAGCGCGGCGCGATCGTGGTCGACGGCGAGTGCCGCACCAGCTTGCCGAACGTGTGGGCGATCGGCGACGTCGTGCGCGGGCCGATGCTCGCGCACAAGGCCGAGGAAGAGGGCGTCGCGGTGGCCGAGCGCATCGCGGGCCAGCATGGTCACGTCAATTTCAACACGATCCCCTGGGTGATCTACACCAGCCCCGAGATCGCATGGGTCGGCCAGAACGAGCAGCAGTTGAAAGCAGCCGGCGTGAAATACAAGGCAGGCACGTTCCCGTTCATGGCGAACGGCCGCGCGCGCGCGCTGGGCGATACGACGGGCATGGTGAAGTTCCTGGCGGATGCGGTGTCCGATGAGATTCTCGGCGTGCACATCGTCGGCCCGATGGCCAGCGAGCTGATCTCGGAAGCCGTCGTCGCGATGGAATTCCGCGCATCGGCCGAAGACATCGCGCGCATCTGCCACGCGCATCCTTCGCTGTCCGAGGCGACCAAGGAAGCGGCCCTGGCAGTGGACAAGCGGACCTTGAACTTCTAAAGCCAGTCGACGTGCCAACGGTGCGTGAAGTCTACGAATCCGAGCTGAAGGCGCGCGGTTACACAAGCGATCCGGCGCAACTGCGCGCGGTCGACGCGCTCGAGCGCTGCTCGAACGAGTGGGCGCAGTTCAAGGAGCAGCGCTCCAACGTCTTCAAGAAGCTGATCAACCGTCCCGAGATCCCGCGCGGCGTCTACATGTTCGGCGGGGTAGGGCGTGGCAAGAGCTTCCTCATGGATTGCTTCTACACCGCCGTGCCGATCGTGCGCAAGACGCGGCTGCACTTCCACGAGTTCATGCGCGAAGTGCATCGGGAACTGCAGGACCTGAAGGGCACGGCAAACCCGCTCGACACGTTGGGCGAACGCATGGCGAAGCGCTACCGGCTGATCTGCTTCGACGAATTCCACGTCGCCGACATCACCGATGCGATGATCCTGCGCCGCCTGCTCGACGCGCTGTTCGACAATGGTGTCGGTTTCGTCACCACGTCGAATTTCAAACCCGACGACCTGTACCCCAACGGGCTGCACCGCGACCGGATCCTGCCCGCGATCGCGCTGCTCAACGAGAAGCTCGAAGTGATCGGCGTGGACAACGGGGTGGACTACCGCCGCCGTACCATGGAGCAGGTGCAGCTCTATCACACGCCGCTGGGTTCGCAAGCCGACGAGGCGATGAACGAAGCCTTCACGCGTCTTGCGGAATCGCGCGACGAGGATCCGATCCTGCACATCGAGGCACGGGAGATTCGTGCGCGCCGCAAGGCGGGCGGCGTGGTGTGGTTCGACTTCCGCACACTCTGCGGCGGCCCGCGTTCGCAGAACGACTACCTGGAGATAGCGACGCAGTTCCATACAGTGCTGCTGTCGGACGTGCCGTTCATGCCCGTGCGCATGGCGTCCGAAGCGCGGCGCTTCACATGGCTGGTCGACGTGCTGTATGACCGCCGAGTCAAACTGATCATGTCGGCCGAGGTTGCGCCCGAGGCGTTGTACACGGACGGGCCGCTGGCGCACGAATTCCCGCGCACCGTGTCGCGCCTCAACGAAATGCAATCCGCTGAATTCCTCGCGCTGGAACATCGCACCGTCGACACGCGCCTGACATGAACAAGTTGCTCCTCATCGCCGTGTTTCTCCTTCCTGTTGCCGCCTTCGCGCAGCGGGACACGGACGCGGCGGCGCAGCGTTCGCGCATCGCTGCCGAGCGCGCAAAGGCCGAGTCGGTGTTCGTCGCGCGCGAGAAGGCCTGTTACGGCAAATTCGGCGTCAACGATTGCCTGAAGGAAGCACGCGAGCGACGCCGCTCGGTCATCGCCGATCTGCGCAGGCAGGAGATCTCGCTGAACGACTCGGAGCGCAAGCGCCGCGGCATCGAGCGCTTGCGCGCCAACGAGGAGCGGGCCGTGCAGGAGCGCGAGCGGAGCGATCCGGCTGAACGCGCGAAAGCCGTTGAGCAGCAGCGCGAACGAGACACGCGGGCGCAGGACAAATCGACGGGCCGTGCGGAACGCTCGGCGGCCGAAGCCGGCCAGGCGGCGAAAACGCAGGAAGCCCAGCGGCGAAGGGTGGCGGATATCGCACAGGCACGGGCTCAGCGCGATAAAGATGCGGCCGAGAACGTGGCGCGGCGCCAGAAGAACGAAAAAGAAGCGAAAGAGCGCAAGGAAGCGATGGCCAAGCGCATCGCCGAGAAGAAGAAGCCCGCGGCTTCGTCGCTGCCCACGCCTCCTTGAGGCTCAGGCTTCCAGCGGCTCGAGCTTGACGATCACCAGCGAGAGGTTGTCGCCGCCCCCACGGCCGCGCGAGCGGGCCTTCTCGATGAGGAACTCCGTCGCCTCGCGCGGCGAAAGCGATGAGAGCACCGAGCCCAGCTCGCTCGGGCTGAAGTAGTGCCACACGCCGTCGCTGCAAGCCATGAGCACGTCCCCGGGCTTCAACTGCTGGATGAAGTGGTGCGTGGCCGGCGGATCGTCTTCGGCGCCCAGGCACCCCATGAGGATGTTGGACTGCGGGTGGACGTTGGCTTCTTCTTCCGTCAGCTCGCCGCGATCGACGAGGGTCTGCACATAGGAATGGTCCATGGTGCGCGAGACCAGCCGTCCGCTGTGGAAGTGATAGATGCGCGAATCGCCGGCGTGGATCCAGTGGCAGTCGCCGGCGGGGTTGATGAGGAAGGCCGCGAGCGTGCTGTGCGGCTCCTGCTCGGAGGAGATCGCCGTCAGCTTGATGACGATGTGCGCCTCCTGGACGATCTGCTTGAGGATGGACGGCGGGTCGTCGTGATCGGGCGAGTAGCGCTCGAAGAGCTGCTTGGCCGTCATCATGACCTGGTCCGATGCTTTGCGGCCGCCGCTGCGGCCACCCATGCCGTCCGCGACGATGCCGAGCACGCAGCCCGGCTGGCGCGGATGACTGATCAGGGCCACCTGGTCCTGCTGGTATTCGCGGTCACCCTTGTGGATGCCGGTGGAGGCGGTGAGTCGGTATCCCTTGGAGGCCATGTGATGTCCGTCGTTGCCGCATTATGGAGGGTGCGGCACTCGATTAATCCCTGCGAAAATCGTATTATCGAACGAACCCGACCGTGGCGACCGCAGCGCGCCCAGATTCCTTGGAAAACCTCCACTCCCCCGAACGGCGCGTGATCGAATTGCGCATGGAACATGGCGACCTCGACGCGTTGATCGACCGAACCTCGCAGGAGAGCCCGGTCGATGAACTCATGATGCGCCGCCTGAAGAAGCGCCGCTTGGCCTTGCGAGACCAGATCGCCAGGCTGGAGCTGGCGATCGACCCCAAAGAACCCGCCTAGAAACTATGCCCCCACGCTCCTCACTTCGTGTAGTCGCTGCCCCCCGAGGGGGCCTTCGCCTCTAGGGGCGGCCCGTCGACGCTCATATGGTGCACGATCGAGTCAGCGAGGCCTTCGCGGAAGGCGGTGTGCTCTCGCGGGCCGCCGACCAGTTCCTGCCGCGCTCCGGCCAGACCGAGATGGCGATGGCCGTGGCACGCGTCATCGAATCGGGTGGGGCGCTGGTGGTCGAAGCCGGGACCGGCGTCGGCAAGACGTTTTCTTACCTCGTGCCCGCCTTGCTGAGCGGCGAGCGGGTGCTGCTGTCCACGGCGACCAAGACGCTGCAGGACCAGTTGTTCGGCCGCGACCTGCCGCGCCTCGTCGAAGCGCTGGGCCTGCCCGTGAAGACGGCGCTGCTGAAGGGCCGCGGAAGCTATCTCTGCCTGCACCGCATGGAGCAGGCGCGCCATGATGCGACGCTGCCCGATCGCGGCGCCGTGCGCACGCTCGCGAAGATCGAGGAATGGTCGCAGTCCACGCGAACCGGGGACCTCGCGGAGCTGCCAGGGCTCGATGAGCGCTCGGCGGTAATCCCATTCGTCACTTCGACACGCGAGAACTGCCTCGGCTCGCAATGCCCGAAATTTCGCGCCTGCCACGTCAACCTTGCGCGGCGCGAGGCGCTCGCCGCGGATGTCGTCGTGATCAACCATCACCTGTTCTTCGCCGACCTCGCGGTGCGCGAATCCGGCATGGCGGAGTTGCTGCCGACGGTGCGCGTCGCGATCTTCGACGAGGCGCATCAGCTGAACGAAACCGGCGTGCAATTTCTCGGCACGCAACTCACCACGGGTCAGCTGCTGGATTTCGCTCGCGACATGCTGGGTGCCGGGTTGCAACTCGCGCGTGGACTCGTGGATTGGCAGGACGTTGCCGGCTCGGTGGAACGGAGCTCGCGAGATTTGCGGTTGGTCGTCGGCAGGATGGCGCCCGGCGCGCGCCTGCGCTGGGTGGGCGAGGCGCCGGCCGAGATCGATGCTGCCGAGTGGCAGAGTGCGCTGGATGACGTTCGCCAGGCATGCCTTCAGGCTGCCGAGGCGCTCAACACGGTGAGCGAGATCGCACCGGATTTCGCGCGCCTCATCGAGCGTGCGGACACGCTTGGCCAGCGCGCGCAGGCGTTTTGCGGGCCGTGCGAGGAGGGGGCCGTGCGTTGGGTGGATGCGGGGGCGCAGTTGCGCCTCGTCGAGTCGCCCCTGGACATCGCCAAGGCCGTGCGCGAGAAGCTCCTGCGAACGAACGGCGAGGAAGTGTCGAACAAGACCTGGATTTTTACTTCGGCCACGCTGGGCGACGATTCGCGCCTGTCGTGGTTCACCGAACCTTGCGGCCTCGAATCGGCCGAGGTGCTTCGCGTTGAAAGTCCCTTCGACTATCCGACGCAGGCGGCGGTCTATGTTCCGCGCAATTTGGCCAAGCCCGGCGACCCGGCGCACAGTGGGCAGGTCGCGGCGCTGGCTGCGCAGGCGGTGAGCCGGCTCGGCGGCAGCACGATGGTGCTGACCACGACGCTGCGTGCCCTGCGCGCAATCGGCGAGGAGTTGCAGCGGCGCTTCGAAGGCGGCATGGAGGTGGAAGTGCTCGTGCAGGGCCAATGGCCCAAGCGGCGCCTGATCGATCGCTTCCGCGAAGGTGCGTCTGACGGCAAACCCGGGTGCCTGCTGGTCGCATCGGCTTCGTTCTGGGAAGGCGTGGACGTGCCCGGCGATGCTCTGCAGCTCGTGATCATCGACAAGCTGCCATTCCCGCCGCCCGGCGATCCGCTGGTGGAGGCGCGCTCGCAGCGGCTGGAATCGCAGGGCCGCAGCCCCTTCAACGATTACTTCATTCCCGAGGCGGCGGTGGCGCTCAAGCAGGGCGCGGGGCGCTTGATTCGGCGGGAGTCGGACCAGGGCGTGCTCGTGGTGTGCGACACACGGCTCGCGACGATGGGCTACGGGCGGCGGCTATTGAAAGCGCTGCCGCCTATGCGTTTACTGAAGACGAAGGAGGAATTCCTGGAAGCGCTGGACTCCCTGGCGCCAACTACCAGAACTTCCACCACGGATCCTGCCTGGACTTGAAGCCCCGCGACAGGTATTCGCTCTTCGGGTAGGTTTTCTCCATCACGCGGCGAGCGTCGTCGCGCAGCTGGGTCATGCCCAGTTCGTCGTACGAACGCGTGAGGATGAAAAGGGCCTCCTCGATGGCCGGAACGTCCTGGTAGTCCGTCACCGCGTTCTGCGCGCGATTGATCGCGGCCACGTACGCGCCCCGGCTGAAGTAATAGCGGGCAACGTGCACTTCGTATTGCGCGAGCGAATTGACGATGTACGTCATGCGCGCGCGAGCATCCGGCGTGTAGCGCGAATCGGGGAAGCGAGCCACCAGTTCCTTGAACGCCTCGAAGGATTCCTTGGCCGCCTTCTGGTCGCGCTCGGACAGGTCCTGGCGCGCGAGAAAGTTGAAGGCGCCCAGGTTGTCGTTGAAGTTGACGATGCCCTTCAGGTACAGGGCGTAGTCGATCGCGGGGCTGGCCGGGTGCAGCTTCATGAAGCGGTCCAGCGTCGACAGGGCCGAAGCCTGGTCGTTGCTCTTGTACTGCGCGTACGCCTTCTCGAGCTGTGCCTGCTGGGCGAGCGGCGTGCCGGCCGCGCGGCCCTCGAGCTTCTCGAACAGGGGAACCGCCTTGTCGTAGGCGCCGTTGTTCGCTTCGTCGCGCGCTTCGGCGTAGAGCTTGTTGGGGCTCCAGTTCTCGGCCTTGTCGTCCTTGGTCGATGAGCACGCCGAAAGCAGCACGGCAATGCCGATGGCCAGGGCGGGGACGACCGATAATTTGCCTCGGAGCATGTATCTCGACTTTCTTGAAACAGGGCCAATTCATTATATCGACCGACCCCCACGCGACCGACGCCTTTGCCGGCGTCGAAGACTTTTCGGACGCCGGCCCCGAGCTGGAAACGCGCGCATTCGTCATCGATGCGGCCCACCACGCCGGCCGGCTCGACCGCGCGTTGGCCGATCTCGCGCCCGAGTTCTCGCGCAGCTACCTGCAGCAATTGATCGAGGCCGGCGGCGTGACCGTGGCCGGCGAAATCGCGACGCGCTCGTCGCGCAAGGTGAAGGCCGGCGAATCGGGCGCGATCGAGTTGCGCCCCACGCCGCAGAGCCAGGCGTTCCGGCCCGAGGCGATGGCGCTGGACATCGTGTTCGAGGATGAACACCTGCTGGTCGTGAACAAGCCGGCGGGGCTGGTCGTCCATCCGGCGCCCGGCAACTGGAGCGGCACCTTGTTGAACGGCCTGCTGGCGCGTGACCCCGGCGCGGCGATGCTGCCGCGCGCGGGCATCGTGCACCGGCTCGACAAGGACACCACCGGCCTGATGGTGGTGGCCCGTACTCGGCCAGCGATGGATGCGCTGGTGCGCATGATCGCGGCGCGCGAGGTCTCGCGCGAATACGTCGCGCTCGCGCATGGGCCGTGGAGCGGCGCCGATGTTCGGCATGTCGACGCACCGATCGGCCGCGATCCGCGCAACCGCCTGCGCATGGCGGTCGTCGATGGCGGCAAGACGGCTTCGACGACGTTCCGACTGCTGCAGG
Organism: Pseudomonadota bacterium; assembly: GCA_040385005.1. GTDB lineage: Bacteria > Pseudomonadota > Gammaproteobacteria > Burkholderiales > Burkholderiaceae_C > Ramlibacter. The sequence continues at coordinate 2,454 of JAZKIF010000156.1, read as the reverse complement.
ATGCCGAGGCGGGCTGCTGGGTCCAGGCCACGCTCGGCACCGGACGCACGCACCAGATTCGCGTGCACATGGCGCATATCGGGCATTCGCTCGTGGGCGACGAGTTGTATGGCGGTGCGTCGGCGGTGGGCCTCGCGCGCCAGGCTCTGCACGCCTTCAGGCTGGGGTTCGTCCATCCGCATACCGGAGAGCCGCTCGCATTCCAGGCCGACCTGCCGGACGATTTGCGGCAGGGCTTGAAGGCCTGGGGCCTGCGTTACAATCGCCTCGAATGGCTCACGAGCCACGCCTCCGGCTAGCCCGGGTGGCACGCGCCGAACAAGCTCACGCCTGCGGCGCCGCGTTGAAATCGCCCCTGTTCAGCCTTTTGATTTGCGCGCTCTTGGCGCCTTTTCCCGGAACGGCAAGACCATGAATACGACGGATGCCAAGCGCGTCCTCGAAACCGCCCTGATTTGCTCGCAGCAGCCGATGCCGGTTCGCGAGCTGCGCGTCCTGTTCGAAGATGAACTGGCCGCGGACACGATCAAAGCGTTGCTCGGGGATCTCCAGAACGACTGGGCCCAGCGCGGCGTCGAGCTCGTGCACGTCGCGAGCGGCTGGCGCTTCCAGAGCCGTCCGCAGATGCGCGAGTACCTCGATCGCCTGCACCCCGAAAAACCGCCGAAGTACACGCGCGCCGTTCTGGAGACGCTCGCGATCATCGCGTACCGCCAGCCCGTGACGCGCGGGGACATGGAAGACATCCGCGGCGTGACGATCAACGCGCTGATCCTGAAGCAGCTCGAGGACCGCGGCTGGGTCGAGGTGATCGGCCACCGCGAGACCGTCGGCCGCCCGGCGCTGTTCGCTACGACGCGCCAGTTCCTGGACGACCTGGGCATCGAATCGCTGGACCAGTTGCCCGTCCTGGAAGGTCCCTCCCAGCAGGCGAACCTGCTGGCATCGCTGGCTGCCGGGGATGATCTGGCGCAGCCCGCGCTTGCGATGGAAACCGAGACCCCGCAGGCGGAAGCTGAATCCGCGTCGGCAGAAGTCGAGGCCGCACCAGCAGAACCCGAAGCCGCGCAAGCGCAGCCTGACGCGGAGCAGCCGCCGCCCGCACCCACCGGCGAAGACGCCGCCGATGACACGCCCGAAGCAGTCGAAAGCTGAACATGAACGATTCCCTCCCGGGCGATGCCGCCAATTCCGCCGCCGACAACACGCATGACGAAGAGGGCGCCGCACGCGATGAAGACGAGCTGTGGGACGAGGCGGATGACGACGGCGACGGCGACGGCGACGGGGATTCGCCAGCGCCCGCCGCGGCCGGCCCCGCCGAGCCCACGGTGCCGATCCGCTTCGAGGACGTCATCACCGGCACCTTCGACGCGGAAGTCGAAAATCCGGAAGTCACGCTGCCCAAGCGCGTGCTGCTGCCGCAGGCGGAGACCCCCAAGCTCCACAAGGTGCTTGCGCAGGCCGGCCTCGGTTCCCGGATGGAGATGGAGCAGCTCATCACCGAAGGGCGGATCTCTGTCAACAACGAACCCGCGCACATCGGGCAGCGCATCCAGTTCGGCGACCAGATCAAGGTCAACGGCAAGCCGATCCGGTTTCGCATCGCGCCGCCGCCCGCTCGCGTCATCGCGTATCACAAACCCGTGGGCGAAGTCGTCACGCACGACGACCCGCAGAACCGTCCCACGGTGTTCCGCAAGCTGCCCCGGCTGGTGCAGGGCAAGTGGCAGTCGGTCGGCCGCCTCGACCTGAACACCGAAGGGCTGCTCCTTTTCACGAGCTCGGGCGAGCTCGCGAACAGGCTCATGCATCCCCGCTTCGGACTGGAGCGCGAGTACGCGGTCCGCGTGCTGGGCGCGCTCACCAACGAGGAAAAGCAGCGCCTGCTCGACGGCGTGCAACTGGAAGACGGGCGCGCGCAGTTCGGCTCGATCGAGGACGGCGGCGGCGAAGGCGCGAACACCTGGTACCGCGTCACGATCTCCGAAGGCCGCAACCGCGAGGTGCGGCGTCTGTTCGAGGCGCTGGGTCACGCCGTGAGCCGCCTGATCCGCATCCGGTATGGCGCGATGGTGCTGCCGCGCGGCCTCAAGCGTGGCGCATTCATGGAGCTCGACGAACGCGACATCCGTTCGCTGATGCATGCGGCTGGAGACGGTGAACCCCGCCGTCCGCCGCAGCAGGGCGAAGGCGCCGAGGGCGAAGGCGCAGGCGCAGGCAAGGGGCGCAATCGCCGCCGCGGCAACCGGAACGGCCCGCGCGGAGGCGGCAACGGAGGCAATCGCGATGGTCAGCCGCCGCGAGGACCGGGCCAGCAGGGCCAGGGCGGTGGCGGTGGCGGTGGTGGTGGTGGCCAAGGCCAGCAGCGCCGCAACAAGGACCGTGGCGGGGATCGCCAGGGCGCGGGAGGCGGTGGCGGTGGCGCAGCCCAGCCGGACCCGATGAAGACAT
>JAZKIF010000155.1:0-2375 GCA_040385005.1 Pseudomonadota bacterium | reverse complement strand
TCACGTTGCCGGCGCGGATTTCTTGAGCGATTTTCATGAGGTGGATTCAGTAAAGGTTGGCCGCGCTGCACCGCGCAAAGCCCACTATTTTACCGTGTTTCCAAACCCCGGGCTGGCGGGCGTTAAGGGCGCTTTAAGAGGCGGCGGGCATACTGCCGGACCGAAGTGAAATGCGCCCCGCGAAACGCGCCATGAGAACCGCCCCATGAGAAACACCGACGCGACCCGGCCGTGGCTGGCCCGTCCCGCAATCCATACCGAAACGCTCGTCCTGTGGGTTTCGGCATTCCTGATGCTGTTTGGCAACGGCCCGTTCTGGCGCGCCGCGCTCGCGGGCCGGAGCTGGTCGCAGTCTGGCACCTGGGGCTTCGCGGCGGCCGTGTTCGTGGCTTTTTGCGCCTTCTACCTCGCCTTCGCCGCGATTTTTTCCACACGCCGCACCGTGCGGCCGCTGCTCGCCCTGTTGATCATCGTCACGGCGTCGGCGTCCTATTACATGGACCGCTACGCCGTCTACCTCGATCGCGCGATGGTGCGCAACGTGCTGGCCACCAACTACAAGGAGGCGCGCGAGCTGCTGGGTTGGGGCATGGCGGGGCACGTGCTGCTTTACGGCCTGCTGCCCGCCGCGCTGCTGTGGTGGCCGCGCCTGAAGACCCGGCCTCTCGGACGTGCCATCGCCTGGCGGGTCGGATGGATCGCGGGGGCGCTGGTCATCGGCGTCGCGAGCCTGGTGCTGGTGTTCGCCGATTTCGCGTCGCTCATGCGCAACCACAAGGAGGTCCGCCATCTCATCACGCCGGGCAACATCGTGGCGTCGCTGGCGGGGAACATCTGGGGCCGGGCGAAGCGCCCGAACCAGCCGAAGATCGTCGTGGGCGCGGATGCCAGGGCGCCCGTGCCCGTGGCGGGTCGCCGGCCGAAGCTGCTCGTGCTGGTGGTCGGCGAGACCGCGCGCGCGCAGAACTCGTCGCTATACGGTTATGCGCGAGAGACCAATCCCGAACTTGGGAAACGCGGCGTCGTGGTCTTCAAGGATGCGACCTCGTGCGGGACTTCCACCGAAGTCTCGCTCCCCTGCATGTTCTCGCCCTTCGGCCGCGCGAACTACGACGAGGAGAAGATCCTCACCCACGAATCGGTGCTGCACGTGCTGGCCCGCGCCGGCATCAAGGTGCTCTGGCGGGACAACCAGTCCGGCTGCAAGGGCGTGTGCGATGGCCTGCCCGCCGAGCAGCTGGACCAGGCGAAGGTGGAGGCCCTGTGCCCCGAAGGCCAGTGCCTCGACGAAATCCTGATTCACGGCATGGATGGCGTGTTGAAGGACCGCCAGGGCAACCTGCTGGTCGTGATGCATCAACTGGGGAGTCACGGCCCCTCGTACTACAAGCGCTATCCCGCCGCGTTCCGCCGCTTCGAGCCCGCATGCCAAAGCGACGACCTGCACAAGTGCAGCGCGGCCGAGATCGTCAACGCCTACGACAACTCGCTGCTGTACACCGACTTCTTCCTGGGCAAAGTGATCGATTTTCTGGATCGCTCGCAAGCCACGCACGACACCGCGATGATCTACGTGTCCGACCACGGCGAGTCGCTGGGCGAGGGCGGCTTGTACCTGCACGGCGTGCCCTATGCGATCGCCCCCGACGTGCAGACGCATGTGCCTTTCGTGATTTGGCTCTCTCCCGCGCTGCAACGGGACAGGGCGCTGTCCGCGGAATGCGTGCGTGCCGAAGCGGCGAAGGGGAAGGCGAGCCATGACAACCTTTTTCATTCGCTGCTCGGATTCTTCGACGTGACCACTCAGGCGTACGACAAGCGCCTCGACCTGCTCGCGCCGTGCGGCGCTGCGCTCAGGCCGGAAACGAAATCGTGACGCGCAGGCCGCCGCCCGGCGCATCGCCGAGTTCGGTGGTCGCGCCATGTTGCTCGGCCACGGCCTTGACGATCGCGAGGCCCAGGCCGCTGCCGCCCTCCGCGGAGGAGTTTGGCGTCCGGTAGAAGCGATCGAACACCCGCAGCCGTTCGGCGTGCGCGATGCCCGGGCCGCTGTCGACCACCGAGAGGAAGGCTATTGCGCCCTGGCTGCCCGCCACCACATCGACCTTGCCGCCCGCGGGCGTGTACCGCAGCGCATTGGTCACGAGGTTGTTCAGCAGGATCGCAAGCTGCTGGGGATCGCCGGCGACCGTGGGATCACCCGCCACCACCGCGCCGAGGTCCACCCCTTGCTGCTCGGCGCTCGTGCTGAAGTCGGCCACGACACCTCTCGCGAGTTGAGCCAGAGGGACATCCTGGCGCCGCAGGGCCGGCGTGTCCGGCGCCAGCCGCGAGAGCTGCAGCAACTGCTCCACCAGATGCTGCGCGCGCGCGAC
>JAZKIF010000154.1:17301-49698 GCA_040385005.1 Pseudomonadota bacterium | reverse complement strand
CCGGAGATGGCCAGCAACTGGAGCGCCGTCGCCGCGCCCGCCGCGATGGTCGAGTCGTAGTTGGTGGGCGTCGTGATGTCCGCGTCGTTGATCACCGAAACGACGTCGGCGGCGAGGCCGTTGATGGCGGTCACGCCGCTCGCGTTGATGAGACCACCCGCGCCGCTGTCCGCGGAGATCGTCAGCAGGTCGGCCGCCGCGACGGCCGATCCGCCGGTGATCAGCGATGCATAGAGCGCCGGCGTGGTGATGCCCGCGTCGTTGATCACGCTGACGATGCTCGAGGCCGTACCGTCGATGGACGTCGCCAGGCTCGCGTTGATCAATGTCCCCGCGCCGTTGGACGCGGAAATCGTCAACAGGTCGTCTGACGCGGTGGCGGTCGCCGAAATGACGGAGTTGAACGCGTTGGGCTTGACGATGCCGCCGTCGCCCAGCACGGACACGATGTTGGCGGCCGAGCCGTCGATGGACATGAGCGCGCTTGCGGTGATGGTGCCCCCGCCATTGCCAAGCGAGATGGCCAGCAGGTCCGCCGCGACCGCCTGTGTGCCGGTCAGCGTCGAATTGAAATTGGCGGGCTTGGTGATCGTGACTTCGGCGACCACGGCGGCGATGTCGGCCGCCAGGCCGTGGATCGCCGACAGGCCGGACGCGTTGACGGCGCCCGTTCCGTTGCTGTTGGCGATGGTCATCAGGTCCGCGCCCGTGGCCGAATTGCCACCGATGTTGGAGCTGAAATCGGCCTTGCGGTGGATGGTCGAATCGTTGATGACCGCCACGAGATTGGGCGCGTTGCCGTTGATCTGCGAGACGCCGGTCGCATCGATGATGCCGATGCCGTTGACGCCCGCGATGGCCAGCAGGTTGGCCGCGGTTGCTGTGTTGCCGCTGAGGAGGGAGGCGAAGTCGGCGGGCTTGAGCAGGTCCGGGTTCGTCACGGCATCGGCGACGTTCGCCGCCGAGCCGTTGATGCTCGTCACGTCGGTTGCGTCTACCTGGCCGGAACCGTTGCCCGCCAGGATTGTCAGCAGGTTGTTCGCGCCCACCGAGACGTTGGTGAGGTGTGAGTTGAAATTCGCGGGCTTGGTGACATCGGCATTGCCCATCACGCTCACGATGTCGTTCGCCTGGCCGTCGATCGAGGTCGCGGAGCCCGCGTCGATCGTGCCGCTGCCGTTGCTCGCCAGGATGGCGAGCAGGTCGGCCGCCGCCGTGGCGCTGGCGGTGATCAGCGAATCGAAATTGGCCGGCGTGAGGATTTCCGCATCGTTGATGACGGAGACGATATCCATCGCCGCGCCGTCGATGTCCGTGGCCAGGCCGGCATCCACGACGCCCGTGCCGTTGACCAGCGAGATCGCCAGCAGGTCCGAAGCTTCGACCGCGCCCGCCGAGATGAGCGAGTCGAAGATGGCGGGGGGCGTGATCTCGCCATCGTTGATGACGTCGACGATGTCGGCGGCAGCGCCGTCGATGTCGGTCACCAAAGTCGCGTCGATGATGCCCGTGCCGTTCACGGCACTGATCGCCAGGAGGTCCGCGGCCTGCGCCGCGCCCATCGCGATCAGCGAGTCGAAGTTCGACGGTTCGGTGATCGAGGTGTTATCGATCACGCTCACGATGTCGGCGGCAGCGCCATTGATGGATGTCACCAATGTCGCATCGACAGCGCCGCCATTGGTCGCGGTCAAGATGGCCAGCAGGTCCAGCGCTTCCGCGTCGCCGGTGATCGCCGAGTCGAAGGTCGTGGGCTTGGTGATGTCCGCGTCGTTGATGACGGCGAGCACATCGGTGGTGGTGCCGTTGATGTCCGTGACCAGGCTCGCATCGATGAGGCCGCCGACGCCGTTGTCCAGCGAGATCGCCAGCAGGTCCGCGGCATTCACCGCACCGGCGGCGATCAGCGAGTCGTACACCGATGGCGTGGTAATTTCCGTGTCGCCAATGACCAGCACGATGTCGGAGGCGGTGCCATCGATATCCGTGACCAGTGTCGCGTCGACGACGCCCGTCCCGTTCACGAGGGAGATGGCCAGCAGGTCCGCGGCCTCGGCCGCACCGGAGGCGATCAGCGACTCGAAGTTCGCCGGCTCGGTGATGGACGTGTTGTCGATCACGGTCACGATGTCGGCCGCGGCGCCATTGATGGAGAGGACCGCCGAAGCATCCACGGCGCCACCGTTCGTCGCCGTGAGGATCGTGAGCAGGTCGAGCGCTTCCGCGTCGCCCGTGATGGCGGCGTCGAACGTGGTCGGCTTGATGATGTCCGCGTCGTCGATGACGCCGATTACGTCGGCCGTCGAGCCGTCGATGTCGGTGAGATTGCTCGCGTCGACGATGCCGCTCGCGCCGTTGTCGAGCGATATCGCGAGCAGGTCCGCCGCTCCGGCGGTGCCGGCCGAGATGAGCGAATCGTAATTCGCGGGGCCATCGATGTCGGCGTTGTCGATCACGAGGACGATGTCCGCGGCCGATCCGTTGAGGTCGGTCAGCGCGCCCGCGCTGATGTAGCCGCCCCCGTTGTCGCCGTCGATCGTCAGCAGGTCCGCGGCCTCGGCGGCGCCCGATGCGATGAGCGAGTCGTAATCGGTCGGGGTCGTGATGTCGGCGTCGCCGATCACCACGACGATATCGGCCGCGGCTCCGTTGATGTCCGTCAGCAATCCGGCATCGATCAATCCGCTGCCGTTATTGCTGGAGATCGTGTTCAGGTCCGCCGCCTCGGCGGCGCCCGAGGCGATGAGCGAATCGAAGTCCAGCGGGGTGGTGATGTCGGTGTCGCCGATCACCAGCACGATGTCGGCGGCTGTTCCGTCGATGTCCGTCAGCAAGCTTGCGTCGATCGATCCGCTGCCATTGCCCGACAGGATGCCCAGCAGGTCCGAAGCCTGCGCGGTTCCGGCAGAGATCAGGGAATCGAAGTCGACTGGCTTGCCGATGTCCGCATCGTCGATGACGGCAAGGATGTCCGACGCGCTGCCGTTGATGTCCGTCAGCGCGCCCGCGCTGACGTAGCCGCTGCCGTTGTCCGTGGAGATCGTCAGCAGGTCGGCCGCCTCGGCGGCGCCGGCAGCGATGTACGAGTCGAAGTCGACCGGCTTGCTGATGTCGGCGTCGCCGAGCACGACGACGATGTCGGCGGCGCTGCCGTCGATCTCCGTCAACGCGCCCGCGCTGATCGTGCCGCCGCCGTTGGCGGTCGAGATGGCGATGAGGTCCGCCGCCTCGGCGCTTCCCGCGGACAGAAGGGAATCGAAGTCGGCCGGCTTCGTGATGTCGGCATCGTTGATCACCACGACGATGTCGGTCGCCGTGCCATCGATCGCAGTCAGGGCGCCGGCGTCGATGACGCCGCTGCCGTTGTCGGTGGAGATCTCGAGAAGGTCCGCCGCCTGCGCGGAGCCCGCGGCAAGGAGGGAGTCGTAATCCGCGGGCCTGGTGATGTCGCCGTCTTCGGTGACTGCGGCAACGTCGGCGGCCGTGCCGTCGATGTCGGTCACGGTCCCGGCGGCAATGTCGCCGGTTCCGCTGTCCACGGAAATGGCCAGCAGGTCCGACGCCTGGACGGCGCCGGTGTCGGTGAGGGTCACCGCGTAATCGGCGGGCAGCGTGATGCCGCTAGAGGCGCCGGCGGCCAGGACATCCGCGGCCGTTCCTGTCAATGTCGCCAGCGAGAGCGCGGACACCAGCCCGGCGACGTGCGCGTCGATGCCGTTCAAGACGGTGGCGTCGAGCGCCGCGTCGGTCAGCTTGACACCGCCTGTTCCGGTGACCGTGATCCCGGTGACCTGCACGGCCGTGACCGAGAGAGTCTGCGTGGAACCCAGGACGACCGAGGTGGCGCCGGAGAACACGGGATGGTTCGTCGCGGTGATGCCGCCGCGCGTGAAGACTGCCGCGGAAGCGCCGACGGCGCCGTCCCAGCTGAGCGTGATGTCGCCGGTAGCCGTGCCCGAAAAGCTCACCGCGCCGGTGCCGTCACCGACCACCGTGAAGGTGGGCGGCGGGGGGGGCGGCGGAGGAGGAGGAGGCGGGGGCGGCGGGGGCGGCGGGGGCGGGGGAGGAGGAGGTGGGGGCGTCGGCGAGTCCGGCGGCACCGGCACACCCGGCGCAAGGAAGCCGGGATGCGCGCCGTCGATCAGGTCCTGCAGGTTCTGGCCCGTGAGGTGGTTCAGCGCAGCGTCGAAATTGCCGCTCGCACCGGCGGCGCCCAATTCATTGGTTGCCACACCTTGCGTGACCACCGCGACCTTCGCGAGTTGCATGATCGTTTCGGCATCGGCGGCTTCTGCATTGCCCGCCGCGAGGATCTGCGCGATGACCTGCGAATGAGCCAGGATGCTGGTTGCCCCGGTTGCGTTCGCGGCGGCCTCCACCACCACCTTCAGGTCCGCGACGCTGGCCAGGTCGAAGTCGCCCGTACCGCCGTTTTCAGCGGCCCCGGCGACGATCGCGGCGGCGAGGGCCGCGGCTACCGCGCCCGCGGACGTCGGGGCCGACGGACCGTTTGCCCCGTCCAGGATCGCCGTGAGCTCGGTCATCACGTTCGACAACTGCAACGCGATCGCCTGGACTTTCAGGGCGATCGCCTTGTCGGCGTCGCTGGCAGTGCTGCTCGCCAGCACGGCCATCGGGTCGTAGGAAAGGAGGTTGATCGTGGCGGGCAAACCGAGCGCCTGGGTCAACGCGCCGGATGCCTGCAGCGGCGACGCCTCCATGTGGCCGCTGACCATTGCTTCGATCATCGAGGTGAAGGGGTTCACCAGCGTGCCGGTCAAGGCCGTCAGCGTGCCCTGGGATGCATTGCCCGTCAGCAGGTCGGTGCCGCCGAAAACCACCACCTTGCCCGGACCGATGTCGGACGGCAGCGTGAACTTGCCGGCATCGTCCGTGGTGGTGTGGAATTCGCCCGGATCACCCGCGCCATTGCCCAGGTCCAGGAGGCCATCGCCATCCGCATCGACGAAGACGGTTGCATGCGCCACGTAGCCGTCCACGGCGGTCGAGCTCAATCCCGTGGCGCCGAGCTTGCCGGCGACGGTGTCCAGGCCGGTGAGACCATTGGTGTAGCTCACGTCGCTCGCGCCAACGTTCTGCAGCATGTTCTTCACGGCGGCGTTCACGGTCGCCCCGCTGAAGAGGTCGGCCTTGCCGAGGCTGGCCAAAGTTGCGTTGAAGTGGTCCGCCGCGTTCGCGCGGTTGTCCAGCACAACGCCGACGCCGCCTTGCAGCATGATGCAGAACTGGAAGATTTCGGCCCAGGTATCGATGCCCTGCGCGGCCAGCATGGCCTTGATCTCGGCGGCTGCGTCATCCGTCAACACGACGCCTAACCCGTTGAGCGCAAGCGCCTTCACCGTCGCGACGACGCCTTGCGACGCGGCGACGCCGCTCATGTAGCCCTCGACCATTTGCGCCACCTGCCCGAAGCCGCCGCCGTCCTGCTCGACCAGCGTCTCGAAACGCGCAAGCATGGACGAGCTTGCCGCGGTGCCCGTGGCAAGGACGTAGGCCTGCTGAAGAATATTGGTGGTGGTGGACATGCGCCCCTCTCCTGTTGCTGGCGGATGTCGTCAGCGTTGATACGACCCTCCGGAGGCGTGACAGCTGTACCGGATTGTTTCGAAGAAACATCCTAAGCGACAGTCTTTACGTCTTGCAATACGTCATAGGCAGGAGGAAACCATGAGACTTCACATGGGAGCGAATACATAGGATTTATTTTTCGTCATGCCGTGATCTAATGTTTGACCCGGCTTGGGATCCGCGTTCCAGACCGCCGGACAAGTCGATGCCGACGCCTAACGTGCTGCAACGCACCATTGCCGTTCGTTACAGCTGTGACTGCCGCATTGCAACCCTGTCACCGCAGTGTCAAGCGTGCGATCTACGATAGGTCTTCGAACCGTGCGAACAAACAACAGCGTCGAGATTAACCAGAGGTTTTCCATGACGTCCGCCGACTTCCGCGTCGAAAGCAGTCATCCCATCGCGGCCCGGCTCCTGCCGGTGCAGGGCCTGCGCCAATACCTCTTCGCGGACCGCTCGCTCGCCGTCGCGATGGCCGCGAAGAGCGTGACCCGTCCCTCGGGCGAAGAGATCCGCGTGGTGCACGTTCCCACCGGCGAAGTGGTGTTCCGCAAGCCGGCGAGCCAGAGACCGTTCCTCAACGACGAGCCGTGAACCGGCCCTGCGATTCAATCCTGCAGGCGTGAGCTCAACGGGACGGGCGGCAGCCCGCTGCGCCACCGCGCATCCATCTGCTCGAACACGTCCTCGAGATGACGCGTGAATCGCGGCGCGTCGAAAAGCCGGCTGGACTGGCGGTGCGCCTGAAGCCGTGCGGACACCGCATGGGTTCGCGCGGGATCGAGTCCCAGCGCGACGGCAAGTTCCTCGTAGCCCCGTGCGTCGTGCGTCACCAGTTCAGGCAGCCCGGCGGCGCTCAGCAAGCTCGCGCCCATGCGGCTCGCCAGCGCTTCGCCTGCGCGCGTGAGCACGGGCAGGCCCGACCACAGCGCGTCGCTGGTGGTGGTTCCCCCGTTGAACGGGAAGGTGTCGAGGTACAGGTCCGCGACCGCGAGCCGGGCAAGGAAGTCGGCGTACGGCACCCGGTCGGTGAATACCAGCCTGGCGCCATTCACGCCCGCGACCGCGGCGCGGGCAACCAGGTTCAATTCGACGGCGGAGTCTCCACCCGCGAGCAACAGCACGCTGCCCGGCACCCGCGCCAGGGTTCGCATCCAGCTTTCGAAAACGTCCGGCGTGATCTTGTAGCTCTGGCTGAAACAGCAGAACACGAATGGCGCGTGCGCAATCCCCAGTTCTTCCCGCGTGAATACACGTCCTGAAATCCGGCGCTTGCGGTCGTTCACCTGGAACACCGGCACGCGCGCGATCTGCTCCGTGTAGCCATGGCCCGCGCTCTCGGGCACCACGATGCCGTCGGCGATGAGGTAGTCCATGAACGGCGCGCCGGATGTGCCCGGATAGCCCAGGTAGTTCACTTGCACTGGCGCTGCCCTCGCGGCAAAGATGCCGGGCCGCGAATGCGCCGTCAGCCCGGCCAGGTCGACGGCGATGTCCAGGCCCTGCTCGCGGCAGATTTGCGCGACTTCGCGATCGGTGCGTCCGTTCACGTCGATGAAAGTGTCGAATGCGGTTTCCAGCCGCTTGCGCATCGCGTCGCCGGTATTGGCTCCCCATGCGAACGCCAGAACCTCGAACCTTTCGCGGTCGTGCAGCTCGTACAACTCCGCGGTGAGGTGCGAAACCGGGTGCTCGCGAAAGTCCATCGAGAAGTAGCCGACGCGCATCCGCTGCCCGCGTGGGCGCGGCGCGATCGGCCCGAGGCGCGCATCGGGTGGGCACTTGTGGGCGATCCAGGTTTCGGCCGCCTTGCGCTGCAAGTCCAGGGAGTCGGTGACGGCGAGCACGGGCATGCCGGTCGAAGCCCTCGCCCGCTGGTCGATCCTGCCGAGCAGGTCGGCCACTTCGCGCTCGTGATCGGACCAGTCGCACAGGTACATCTTCGCGTGCAGTCGAAAGCCAGGCACGAAGTCGCGTTGCGGCGCGAGCGCGAAGACCCGGTCGTAGCTCGCCACCGCTTCGCCGTGGCGGCCGAGCAGGACGTGCAGGTCCGCGCGCAGCAGCCACGCATCGACATAGCCCGGCTGCAGGCCGACGGCCTTCTCGCAGCTTTGCAGCGCTTCCTCGCGGCGGCCCAGCGAGCGCAGCGCGACCGCGCGGCCGAACCAGGATTCGGCCTGCGCCGGCGCGACCGCGAGCGCCTGGTCGTGGCTGGCGATCGCATCCGCATGTCTGCCGCGCGCGTCGAGCGCGTTGCCGCGATTGCACAGCGCCGCGGCGTTGGCGGGAAGGACGCGCAGCGCCTGGTCCATGAGTTGGAGCCCGCGTGACGTGTGCGGCTCGCTCGACGCGAGGATCAGGCCGAGGAGATGCAACGCGTCGAAGTTGCGCGGATCGAGCGCGAGGACCCGCTCGTACATAGCGCGCGCCTCATCGAACTGGCCGCGTTGATGCAGCGCGATCGCCTGCTGCGCCAATGTGGCGGCACGCTGGTTTGCCGGCATGGCCCTGGAGGACGCTCGCTTCACGATGTCCGCCCCCGCAACCCGATCACCGCCTCGCGCAGTGCATGCGCCCATTCACGCCGCCCGCGCCCGGCCGAGCGCTGCGGCTCACCGTAGTGGACGATGGCCGTGACCGCCGGTCCGCTCAGCATGGACCACACCGAACCGACCAGCGTATCGTCCCCGATGTAGCAGGGCGTGAAGCTGGGTTCGCGCGTCGCCGTGTCGATGAAACTCAACGCGACCGGTTGCACCGGGGCATCCGCCGAAATCGCGGCCTGGATCAGGTTGCCGTGAAAGGGCAGCAGATCGCGTCCGTCGCTGGTCGTTCCTTCCGGAAAGACCGCGACGATGTCGCCGTGCGCGAGACTCTCCGCCACCTTGTGCACGACCCGCATCGCATCGCGCCGCGACTCCCGCTCGATGTACAGCGTGCCGGCGCCCGTGGCGAGCGTGCCGACCAGGGGCCAGCGCCGCACTTCCGCCTTCGACACGAAGCGGCAATGGCGCGCAGCGTGCATGACGAGGATGTCCAGCCACGAGATGTGGTTCGCGGCGAGAAGCATCGGACCGGTGGCGGGCGGTCGCCCCCGGACCTCGAGCGCGACACCCAGGTGCGCCAGCATTTCGCGAGACCATGATTGCACCCGCGTCTCGCGCCGTTGTGCGTCCCACCGGGGGAAAAGGAACAGGATTGTCGCAAGACCCAGCAGAGCGTGCCCGAATGCGCGACCCAGCCTCCACGCGGCTCGCAAGGCATTCATCCCTGCGTCACACGCCCTCGAAGGCAAGCTGGCCCGCCGCGATCGTGCACCGCACACGGCCGGGCAATTCGTAGCCCGAGAAGGGGGTGTGCTTGCCCTGGCTGCGCAGCGCGTCGGACGTCACGGTCCATTCCGCCTGGGCATCGAACACGCAGACGTCGGCGATGCCGCCTTCCACCAACTGCCCTACGCTGGCGTGAAGCGTACCGAGGGCCGGGGCGAGCACGCGTGCCGGCTCGCACGTGAGGACCGCCAGCGAACGGGTGAGCCCGACGCCGCTCTCCTGGCCCCACTTCAGCGCGAGCGCGAGCAACAGCTCCAGCCCGGTGGCGCCGGGTTCCGCCTCGGCGAACGGCAAGGTCTTCGCATCCTCGTCGACCGGCGTGTGATCGGAAACGAGCGCGTCGATCGTGCCGTCGGCAAGGCCTTCACGCAATGCATCGCGGTCGCGCTGCTGGCGCAAGGGCGGATTCAGGCGCATGCGCGAATCGAAGTAGCCGATGTCCACGTCGGTGAGATGCAGCGAATTGATGCTGACGTCGCACGTCACCGGCAACCCCGCGTCCTTGGCCTGGCGCACCAGCGCCACACCGGCCGCGCTGCTGATCCGGCACAGATGCACATTCACGCCCGTGCCCTTCATCAACTCGAAGATCGTGTGCAGGGCGATCGTCTCGGCCGCGACGGGAATGCCGGACAGGCCAAGCCGTGTGGCCAGCGGTCCGCTCGCGGCGACGCCGTTGCCGAGATGGATTTCCTGCGGCCGCAGCCACACGGTGTAGTTATGCGTTGCGGCGTACTGCATCGCGCGTTGCAGCACCTGCGTGCTCGCAAGCGGCACTTCGGCCTGGCTGAAGCCGACGCAACCCGCCTCGGTGAGTTCCACCATCTCCGTGAGGATCTCGCCTTGCAGGTTGCGCGTGAGCGCGCCCAGGGGAAACACGCGCGCCTGGTGAAGTTTCTCGGCGCGGAATTTCAGCATCTCGACCAGGCCCGGCTCGTCGAGCACGGGCTCGGTGTCGGGTGGACACACCAGGCTCGTGACGCCGCCCGCGACGGCCGCGGCCATTTCGCTTTCCAGCATGCCTTCGTGTTCATGGCCGGGCTCGCGCAGGCGCGCCGCCAGGTCCACCAGGCCCGGTGCGACGATGCATCCGGTCGCGTCGATCACCTTGCTCGGCGCGAAGTTGGTGGGCGCGCGCCCGATGGACACGATGCGGCCCGCCGCGATCGCGACGTCGCATAGTTCGTCGCGGTTGGATGCCGGGTCGATCACCCGGCCGTTCTTGATGAGGATCTTCATGCTTCATTCCCCGCCACGATGCTCATCACGGCCATGCGCACCGCAATGCCGAAGGTGACCTGCGGCAGGATCACGCTCTGCTTGCCGTCCACCACCGCCGAGTCGATCTCCACGCCGCGGTTGATCGGCCCCGGATGCATCACGATCGCATCGGGCTTCGCGCGCTGCAGCTTCTCCGGCGTGAGCCCGTAGCATTTGAAGAACTCCTGCGAGGACGGCAGCAATGCGCCGCTCATGCGCTCGTTCTGCAGGCGCAGCATGATGACGACGTCGCAGCCCGCGATGCCTTCCTCGAGCGTGTGGAACACCTTCACGCCCATCTGCGCCATGTCGGCGGGGACCAGGGTCTTGGGCCCGACCACACGCACTTCGGCGCAGCCGAGCGTGGTGAGCGCATGGATGTCGGAGCGCGCGACGCGCGAGTGCAGCACGTCGCCGACGATCGCAACGGTGAGGTTGGAAAAATCCTTCTTGTAGTGCCGGATGGTGTACATGTCCAGCAGCGCCTGCGTCGGGTGCGCGTGCCGCCCGTCGCCGGCATTGATGACATGCACATGCGGCGCGACGTGTTGCGCGATCAGGTATGGCGCGCCCGACTCGCTGTGCCGCACGACGAAGAGGTCCGCCGCCATCGCCGAGAGGTTCGCGATGGTGTCCAGCAGCGACTCTCCCTTGGACGCCGACGACCTGGCGATGTCCAGGTTGATCACGTCGGCCGAGAGCCGTGTCGCGGCGATCTCGAACGTCGTGCGCGTGCGCGTCGAGTTTTCGAAGAACAGATTGAAGACGCTCTTGCCGCGCAGCAACGGCACCTTCTTGACTTCACGATCGCTGACGCTCACGAAGCTCGCGGCCGTGTCGAGGATGTGCGTGACGATCTCGCGCGGCAAGCCCTCCACCGACAGCAGGTGGACGAGTTCGCCGTTCTTGTTGAGTTGTGGGTTTCGCTTGTAGAGCATGAGTGGTTTAGCCTTCCACCTTGAAACTGAATCTTCCCGAGACGTCACGCGCGAGGGCGAGCGATTGCGATTCAGGCAGCGACACGCGCGCCGCCGCGAAGTCGGGTTGCAGCGGCAACTCCCTACCGCCACGGTCCACGAGCACCGCGAGCTTCACGTTCTCGGGGCGCCCGTAGTCGAAGAGTTCGTTGATGACGGCGCGGATCGTGCGGCCCGTGTACAGCACGTCGTCCAGCAAGATGATGCGCGAGCCGTTCACGTCGAAGTCGAGCTGCGTCTGCTGGCCCGCGCCCGACATCCCGCGCTTGGCGAAATCGTCGCGGTGCATTGCCGAGGAAATGACACCCGCATTGCCGGCGATCGAGAGATCCTGCTGCAAGCGCTCCGCGAGCCACGCGCCGCCGGATGTGATGCCGACCAGCTTCGCATCCGTGCCCCGCATTTGCCGCACGCCGGCGAGCAGTTCGCGGTAGAGCGCTTCGGCGTCCAGTACCAGATTGCTCATGGGAGACTCCTGAGAAATTGTTCGAGGATCACGCAGGCCGCACCCGCATCCGCGTCGGCCGCGCCCTGCGACAGCGCTTCGGTCGTGCTGTAGCGCTCGTCCACTTCGTAGACGGGGAGCTTCAGCCGGCCCCGCAACTGGCGCGCGAATTTCTTCGCCCGGGCAGTATTGTCGTGGCTCGCGCCGTCGGGATGAAAGGGCACGCCCACCACCACGGCATCGGGCTGCCATTCGCGCACTCGGGCCTCGGCTTGCGCCAGTCGCGCGTCGCCTTCCGCGCGAATCGTCGGCTGCGCCGTTGCGGTCCCCAGCATGCGGTTGCCCACCGCGACACCCGTGCGTTTGGCCCCGAAATCGAAAGCGATGAAAGTTTGGAAGTTGGGGGGGACGTCGAGCACCTCCGTGCTCATGCCGTCCTCCGCCGGGCCGCCCCAAGAAGGACGGAACGCCCTCGGGGGGCAGCGCAGTACACGAAGTGACAAGCGTGGGGGCTCACTATGCGTGCCCCGCGTCCGGCGAGAGCATCCACGCTTCCAGGCCCAGCAACATGAGAGCCTTGGCGTAGCGCTGTTCGACCGGGGTGTCGAAGATGACCGAAAGATCCGCGCCGACGGTCAGCCAGCTGTTCTCGGCGAGTTCGGACTCGAGCTGGCCTTCGCCCCAGGCGGAGTAGCCGAGGGACACGAGCACTTTGCGCGGGCCGGCGCCCGTGGCCATGGCCTCGAGCACGTCTTTCGAGGTTGTCATTTCAAGCCCGCCGGGAATCGTCATCGTCGACGCGTACACCGGCTCGCTCTTTTCGGCCTCGGCGGCGAATACCGCCTCATGAAGCACGAAGCCGCGCTCGGTCTGGACCGGGCCGCCGTGGAACACCGGCGTGCGCGCGAGATCGTCCCGGCCCAATGGCAATTCGACCTTGTCGAAGAGGTTGCGCAGGTTGATGTCGCTGGGCTTGTTGATCACGAGACCCAGGGCGCCGCGAGAGCTGTGCTCGCACAGGTAGACCACACTCCTGGCGAAAGCCGCGTCTTCCATCCCGGGCATGGCGATCAGGAAATGATGCGTCAGGTTGATCGGGGAAGCATCGGCGGGCATGATCGTGATTTTAGCTCCGCCCCGCCAGCCGCGCCGGGTCTCCATGGAAACGCCTCACGCCGCCGGCCTCATGTGGTTTCGACGCGACCTGCGCGCGCAGGACAACCACGCCCTGTCGCAGGCGCTTGCGTCCTGCGAGCAGGTTCACTGCGTCTTCGTGTTCGACACAGGCATCCTGGACGGGCTGCCGCGGGCCGACCGCCGCGTGGAATTCATTCGCGAGTCGCTGGTTGGTCTCGACGAACGCCTGCGCGAGCTGTCTGGTAATGAGGCTGCCGGGGTCATCGTGCTGCACGGACTTGCTGCTCACGAGATCCCCGAACTCGCCCGGAATCTTGGCGTGCAAGCTGTCTTCGCGAACCACGACGATGAGCCGCAATCCCTCGCACGCGATGCCTCGGTGCGAACGGCGCTCGCCGCGCGGCGAATCGCGTTCCGCACGTTCAAGGACCATGTGATCTTCGAGCGCCGGGAAGTGATGACGCAAATGGGCACGCCCTACTCCGTTTTCACGCCTTACAAGAAGGCCTGGCTGTCCCGGTTGGCGCTAGAGGGCGTGGCCGTCCATCCCACCGGGGAAAATGGAGGCCGTCTCGCAAAGCGCCCCGCGGCGTGGCTTCGCGCAGTGCCCACGCTCGCGGACATCGGATTCGTGCGGACCAATCTCGGCGCGCTCGGCATCGCGGCGGGTGAATCCGGAGGGCGGCGCCTGTGGGAGGCGTTCGCGCCACGCATGGACGACTATGCGCGCACGAGGGACTACCCGGCCGTCAAGGGGCCGAGTTACCTCGGCATGCACCTGCGCTTCGGCACGGTTTCGATCCGCGAGCTCGTGCGCCGCGCACAAGCCGGGGCCCAACGCAGCAGCGAGGGCGCTGCCACCTGGCTCAGCGAATTGATCTGGCGTGACTTCTACGCGCAGGTCCTCGCCAACTTCCCGCATGTCGCTGAACCGGACGGCGCATCACGCAGCTTCAAGCCCGCCTACGATGCGATCGCGTGGGAAGAAGGAGCGGCGGCCGACGAGGCGTTCGCCGCGTGGTGCGAGGGCCGCACGGGCTACCCGCTCGTGGACGCCGCGATGGCGCAGATCAACCAGACAGGCTACATGCACAACCGCCTGCGCATGGTGGTCGCGAGTTTCCTGTGCAAGGACCTGGGGCTGGACTGGCGCCGCGGCGAGCGCTACTTCGCGCTGCAGTTGAACGACTACGATTTCGCCTCGAACAACGGTGGCTGGCAATGGGCTTCGTCGAGCGGCTGCGACGCGCAACCGTATTTCCGGATCTTCAATCCCATCTCGCAAAGCCGCAGGTTCGATCCGGAAGGCAAATTCATCCGGCGTTACTTGCCGCAACTGGCGACGCTCTCCGATCAAGCGATCCACGAGCCATGGACTGCGGGCACGATCGAATTGGCAGCGGCGGGTGTCGAGCTGGACCGGAACTATCCGCGCCCCATCGTGGATCACGACGAGGCGCGGGAGGCAACGCTGCTGCGCTACAGCGTCGTCAAGGCGAAACCGTAAACCCGCAAGCTCAGGCGGCGACGGCCGCGGCGCAGTAGTGCTTCACCAGGCTGAGCAGCTCTTCCTCCGAATAGGGCTTGCCCAGGTAGTGATCGACACCGAGTTCCATGGCGTGCTCGCGATGCTTTTCTGCGATACGCGACGTGATCATGATGATCGGCAGATCCTTCAGCCGATCGTCGCCGCGGATGTTGCGTGCGAGATCGAAACCGTCCATGCGAGGCATCTCGATATCAGAGAGCACGACGGTCGGCTTTTCGTCCGCGAGACGCTCCAGCGCCTGCAAGCCGTCTGCTGCCATGGCGACACGGTAGCCTTCGCGCTGCAGCAGGCGCTGCGTCACGCGCCGCACGGTGATCGAATCGTCCACGACCAGGATCAGCGGAATCGCCGGCGCAACCGCGGCGGCCGGGACGACGGCTTGGCCCGCCATCTGCTCGAGCACGTGTGGCTGCGCATGGTCCGCGCTCATGAGGCGCGCCTGCTCGCCGTACACCGCCGTCAACGCCACCGGGTTGTAGATCAGCACTACCGCGCCGGAAGCCAGCACGGTCATGCCGGCAAGGCCAGGCAGGCGGGCCAATTGAGGGCCGAGATTCTTGACCACGACTTCCTGGTTGCCCAGCACTTCGTCCACGTGCACGGCGATCCGCTGAGCGGCGCTTCGGAAGACAACGACCGGCAGAGTCCGGGTCTGCGGCTCGACGCTGCGCTGCGAGGCCTGCAGCAACGCGCCGGACCAATAGAACGGGAGCTTTTCGCCACCCATTTCATAGAAGCCCGTGTTGTACGCCTGCTCGACTTCCTTGGCCGTCGCGCGTCGCACGACCTCCACCACGTTGGCCGGTACGCCGATCGACGACGTGCCGCTGCGCACCATCACCACCTGCGTCACGGCCGTCGTCAACGGAAGCACCAACTTGAAGCTCGTGCCCTTGCCTGGCGCTGTGTTGGTCTCGATGCGTCCGCCCAGGGCGTTGACTTCCGAGCGGACAACGTCCATGCCGATGCCGCGGCCGGCCAGTTCGGTCACCGCGGACGCGGTAGAGAAGCCCGGGGTGAAGATCAGGTTGGCGGCGTCGGCGTCGGAGAGTTCCGATCCCGGCGCGACAAGGCCCTGCTGCTGCGCCTTTTCGCGGATGCGCGCGAGGTCCAACCCGGCGCCATCGTCGCGGAACTCGACCGAAACGTCGTTGCCTTCCTGCGCCAGATGAATAAGGATCGTGCCCGACGAATCCTTGCCGGCCGCGATGCGATCGGTCGGCGCTTCGATGCCGTGAGCCACGCAGTTGCGCAGCAGGTGCTCGAAGGCGGGTGTCATGCGGTCCAGCACGCCGCGGTCCATTTCGATGGAACCACCGGTGATGTCCAGCTTCACCTGCTTGCCGGTTTCCTTGGAGGCAAGTCGAATCACGCGGTAGAGGCGGTCCGAGATGCCCTCGAATTCCACCATGCGCGTGCGCAGCAGGTCGCGCTGCAGCTCTCGGGTCTGGCGCGCCTGCGCGATGAGGTCGTCCTCGGTCGCTTCCACGGTGCGCTGCAGGTTGCGCTGCACGGTCGCGACGTCGTTCACCGACTCGGCCATCATGCGCGTCAGCTCCTGCACGCGCGTGAACCGGTCGAATTCGAGCGGATCGAACCCTGCGGCGGAATCCTTGGCCTGTGCCAGGCGCGATTGCATCTGCGACTCGGCCTGCAGCTCGATGTCGCGAAGCTGGGCCCGCAGGCGGTCCAGGTTGCCGGTCAGGTCGGAAAGCGAGCCGCGCAGCTGGCGCAATTCGGCTTCCAGGCGCGAGCGCGTGATCATCACTTCGCCGGCCTGGTTCACCAGGCGGTCCAGCAACTGCGAACGCACGCGCACGGCCTGGTTGGCCGCAGCGCGTTGCGGCGCCAGGTTGGTCAGGACCGGACGAGCAACGAGCGCGCGCTGCACCGGCTGCGCACCGGCGTCGGGTTGCGCGGCAGGTTCAGGTTGGGCCGGCGAAGGCATCGCGAAGGTGTCGTCTTGCGCGACTGCCTCCACGCCGCCCGTGGCGCGCATGGCATCGAAGTTGCCCTGCAGCGCGTCGAAGCGATGCAGCAATTCTTCCAGGTCCGTGGCGGCCGCATTCTCCGAGCCGATCGACTCGATCTCGGATTCCATGCGGTGCGCGCGTTCGCCCAGGCGCAACGCGCCGGCCAGCCGCGCGCTGCCCTTGAGGGTGTGCAGCGCGCGAAGCACTTCGTCCCGCGCGCTGCGATTGTCCGGGCGTGCGGCCCATTGGCGCAGCGCGCCGCCAAGCTGCGGCAGGAGCTCATTCGCCTCTTCCTCGAAAATCGGGAAGAGATCCGGATCGACCGCATCGGCGATATCGATCTCGTCCTGGTCTTGCGAGAAGTCCTCGATGCGCCGTGCCGCCACCGGCTGCCGCATCGGCGGGATTTCCACTGCAACAGGCGCGGTGAAGACAACCTGGGACACGGGAGCAGCCGCAGCGATAAATGGAGCGGCAACAGGCTCGAAAATTGGCAAGGCGACGGGGATCTCGGCCACCACATCCGGGGGGGCAACGACCTCCGGCGCCTCGACCAGCTCGATCGCGGACAGGTCCGTGATCTCCGACATGGCGTCATCCTCGGGCGTGTCGGCGCGTTGCGGAATGTCCAGGTCCTTGAGCGCGACCAGCCCGGCGATCACCGTCGGGTCCGGCTCCTTCAGGAAACCCGCGGCGAACTGGTGGAGCAGGCGCCGGATTTCCTCGGCGGCTTCGGTGAAGGCCTTGCCATGCTGCGCTGATCCGAATGCGAGCGCCTGCGTATGTTCGAGCGCGCTTTCGAGCGCGCGCGCGATGTCGGAGAGCGCGTGGAAACCCACCGTTGCCGAACTGCCGGCAAGCGCATGCGCAAGCCCCACGGTGGAATCCGCCACGGGATGAGTCAACTCGAGCGACCATTCGGCCACCTCGGTGGCCAGGCGCCGCGACCATTCGTCCGCTTCATTGAGGTACACGTTGTACAGCGGAATACCGATGCGCAGGTCGCCGATTACCTTGACCTGTTCGTCCAGCATCTCGGGTGCGTCGATCGCTTCCTGCGCCTCGATCACGAGCTCGTCTTGCAACGGCGACGCGAGGGACTCAGTGGCGGGCAATCCGAAATCGGCCAGCAAGGCTTCTTCATCGGCCAACGCGTCGTCGAAGGAAATCTCGAGCCCGTCGACTGCGATGGGAAGATCAGGTGCAAAAGCGCCTGCTTCCGGGACGGTCGGCGCGGGTCCGGAGACTTCGGCGAGACTTGCGAAATCGATCCCCTCGATTTCCGCCAGCTCCGCGGCTGCCGGTTGTTCGTCGTGAGAGGTGACGGGCGGCGCGGGCTCGAAATCGAAATCCTCCGGCAATTCATGCGCCGGGATTTCAGAGGCTTGCGGCGGCTCGCCACGGATCACCTGGGTTGCACCGAACGACGCATGGTCGGACATGTCCAGCATCGGTGCTTCGGGAAGCTCGAAGGCGGGAAGCAGCGCTTCGGACTCCGGAAATGCCGGCGGCATGTCGAGCTCGAACGCGGCCACATTGGAGATCGGCTCCGCGGAAACGGGTTCCGTCGCGGCCGTCTCTACAAACACCGGCAGGGTAGCCGGGGGATCGGCCGGCAACTCGAACACGACAGGTTCGATGACGGGCGCGGCCTCGATGACCGGCACAGCCTGGATGATGGAGGTGGCCTCGAAAATCGACGTCGCCTCGAAGTTGACTTCGTGCGCCGTCGGCACGGACTGGGCGGGCGCGGCGGACTCCGCTGCGGGGAGCACGAGCGGCACGAGCCGCTGCTCGTTGCGCAAAGCGTCGGCCGGTCCGCGGAACTGGGCCGACTTCCACTGGCCATCCGTATTGCGGGCGATGTCCTCGGTCCAACGCGAGAAGCCACGCATCGCATCGCCGGCGAGCGTGCGCAAGTTGTCGTTGGCGGGCTTCTGATCGGCAAGCCAGGCGTTCAATACCTGCTCCATCGACCATGCGGCCTCGCCGAATTCATTCAGCCCCACCATGCGCGAGCTGCCCTTGAGCGTGTGGAATGCCCGGCGCAGGGTGGTGAGTTCGCCCACATCGGCGGCATTGACCGTGAGTGCCTGCACGGCGACGAGGCCGTTCTGCACCACTTCGCGCGCTTCTTCCAGGAAGATGTCGCGCAGGTCGTCTTCCTCGATGTCCGGTTCCGCCGGCGCTGGCGCAGCGGCCACCTGCGCGGGTTGCGCCGCCGCGGCCAGGCTGCTCAGCGCGGCCGCCGTGGCAGTGGTGTCGCGCGCCGACACCGCCGCCGACGCTTCGCGCGCCGTGTGGGCAATGCCCGTCTTGTCCGCCAGGACGGCGTGCGCGGCAATCGAGTCGAGCTTCGCCGTGAGTGCTTCGCGGGACTCCGGCTCGGGAAGGCTGGTCAGCGCGTGGAGCTCGCTGGTGAGTTCGTCACTGACTGCCATCGGATCGGGAGCGGGCTCACCGGTACGGCCCATGAGCGGACGCAGCTCGCCCGTGGAATCGTCGTAGACGAACAGCTTCTTTGCCAGCGAAGGCTGGTAGTTCAGCATGTCGATCAGGAATCCGAGAGCGCCCAGGTTGTTCCCGAGCTTGTCGAACGTGCCGGCGGCGCGGGCCTGTTCCTCGTCCACTTCCGTGACGATGATTTCTTCGACGCTCTCGCGCATGCGCAGCACCGCTTGCGCGGCCTGGTCGAGGCCCAGCACGGACAGCACGCCACGCATCTGCGAGAGATGGCCCGGCGCGTCGCGCAGGGGCGTCTTGTCGGCGGGATTGCGGAAGAACTGGTCGAGCAGCTTCTCGAGCTCTCCCAGCGTTCCGCGCAGTTCGCCCACGACGCTGCCCATGGTCTGGCGATCACTCACGCGGCGGTACAACTCCTCCATCCACGGTTCAAGCGCCTCGGCCTGGCCGCCTTGCCGCGCGGTGTCCAGGCGCTCCGCGAGGCGCGCCGTACGCATTGCGAGTTGCGTATCCGCGGGGTCGAGATCCTCGAACGCGGCCTCGAGGTACAGCACCGCGGTCGCGACTTCCATCGCGAGCTCCGGTCCCGGGGCGCGCGCCGTGCGGACAATGGAGTCGACGACATGCGTCAGCGATTGCGCCAGCGGCGCGCTCGCCGGATGCAGCTTGACGAGCGAGTCGCTCACCAGGTGGAACTGGTCCACCAGCCCCTTGAGCTTATTCGTGTCGCCGCCCGAGAGCGCCGACCATGTTTCCTTGGCCGCCGCGATGCGCTTGCGCGATTGCGACAGCAGCACCGGGTCGAACCGGCCGAATTGCGGCGTCTGGTAGTCCACGGGCGCGAAGCGCGCCAGGTTCCATGCCTGGCGAACTGCCGCCAGGGCGGGCGCATCCGAGGGCGCCTTGGGCACCGCCTGAGAGCAGAAAAACACCAGGTCCTGCGCGAGACGATCGGAGACGCCCTGGTCACCCTTGGCGAGCGAAGCGTACTGCAACAGGATGCGCGAGCCCGCGCGCTTGACGTAGAGGTCCAGGGGCAACAGGCCCTTGCCCACCGCTTCGAAATAGCCCGCACAGATTTTCCAGAAGACCTTCGGTTGCCGGGCGGTCTGCGTCGCCGCCAGCGACAAGCTGACATTGGTCAGCTCGCGTGCAGCATCCGCATCGCCGGTCTTCACCAGCTTGAGCACGGACTGGTCCATGCGCGAACGCACGGCCGGGTCGTAGACCCTCGACTCCTCGACTGCCGGGCTCTGCGGCTCGTTCCAGCGCCACTCCATCGACCACAAGTCGGCAGGGTGAACGCGATCGGCGCCTGCCAGTTCCTGGACATCGCGGTACTGCGGGAAGAGCGCAACGGACGATGCGGCCTTGCCCAGCAGGACGGTTTCCAGGTATTCGGTCAGCGCGAAACCGGCCCGCTCCACCTTGGCGGACGCAGCCTCGCTACACAGTTCGGGATGTTCCACGAATCTCTGGACCGCGGCCTCCATGCAGCGAAGCATGTGAGCCGGTGCGCCCAGGCCCACCATTTCCAGCGCGCCCACCGCCTGGTGGAGTTGCTGGCGCGCGATGCGCAGGTGGCCGCCATCCACCGACGCCATGTCGGTGCCCCGCGCCATCGCCGTGTCGCGCACGAAGCGGCGCAATGCGGCAGATGCGGAGTCGAGCGACTTGCGCAGTTCGTCCAGTACCCAGGCCAGCGGGCCGAGGTCATTGGTGGCGAGATCGATATCGGTGGATGCTTCCATTTGCTCACCCGTGCTAATGCATGACGGGGGCCACCGTGGAACCGGCTTCGCCGGGCCACTGGTGGCGCCCCTTTGAGGGGGAGGCGCCGAAGGCGCTTCGGGGGTGGGTCAATTGTTCAGGCGATCTTGAATCGCGAGACCGATTGGCGCAGCTCTTCGGCCATCCGGGAGAGTTCGCGCACCTGCTGTGCGGTGGAACGCGTACCTTCTCCGGTCTGTTCAGTCACCGCGAAAATGTGCTGGATGTTGCCGGCCACCACGTTGGCGGATTCGGCTTCCTTCGATGCGGACGCGGAGATCTGCTCGATCAGTTCGGCGAGCCGGCGCGACACCTGGTCGATCTCCGTGAGCGCGGTACCCGCGTTGTCGGACAGTTTCGCCCCTTCCACCACACCCTGCGTGGAGCGCTCCATGGCGGCCACAGCGTCCTGCGTATCGGTTTGAATCGCCTTCACCAGCGCCGAGATCTGGCGCGTCGCGTCCGCGGACCGTTCGGCCAGGCGCTGCACTTCTTCCGCCACCACCGAGAAGCCTCGTCCGGCTTCCCCGGCGGACGCCGCCTGAATAGCTGCGTTCAGCGCCAGCACGTTCGTCTGTTCGGTAATGTCGGAAATCAGCTCGGTGATTTCACCGATCTCCTGGGACGATTCGCCCAGCCGCTTGATCCGCTTGGAGGTTTCCTGGATCTGGTCGCGGATGGAGTTCATGCCGCCGATGGCGTTCTGCACGGCCGCGAGACCCGACTCTGCGGCCATCAGCGATTGACGGGCCACCTGGGCGGACTCTTGCGCCTGGCCGGACACCTGGTTGATTCGACCCGCCATGTCGAGCACCGACTGGCCGGTTTCGCGAATCTCGCGCAGCTGTTCGGTCGAAGCCGCCAGCAGCTCGGTGGACGTGCTTTCCACCTGCGCTGTCGTCTGGGCCACCTTGGTCGCCGTGCTCTGCACGCTGCCCACCAGCTGCCGGAGCTCTTCCACCGTGTAATTCACCGAGTCGGCGATGGCGCCCGTGATGTCCTCGGTCACCGTCGCTTCCTGCGTCAGGTCGCCTTCGGCCACCGTCTGCAACTCGTTCATCAATCGCAAAATGGCCGCCTGGTTGGCGTCGTTGACGCGCTTGGCTTCCTGCTCCTGCTGCTCGGCTTCCTGGCGCTGGGTTTCAGCCACTGTCTGGCGTTTGCGGCTGTCCTGCAGCTGCACGTAGGCGAGGCCGATGGAACAGGCGATCGCGAAGAGTGCCGCGATACCAAGCGCGAACAGGGCGCCGACGCCGAGGCCGGTCTGCGCGGACAGCTTGCCCTGCAGCTCTTCCAGCGACCGGCGCAGCGGCTCGCTGTCGGTAATGATCGCGGCCTGCGCTTCGCGGGCCGACACGAGGCCCTGCAGGTTGCCCAGAATGGCGCCGGCCTGCGTGCGCGTCTGCTCATAGAGCTTCAGAAGCGCATCGAGTCGTTCGCGGGTCTGCGGATCCTTGGAGCCTGCAAGACGCAGCTCCGGACTGCCGTCCAGGAGACCTTGCGCGATTTCCTTGAACGAGTTCAAGTCCTTGCCGAGCAGGAACACCGCCTCGGGCGACACGCCTTCCATCGTCAGGAATTCGTTCGCCGATTTGCCGATACGCTGCGTCAGCATCACCAGCTGGCCGGCCGCGGAAATTTCAGCCGGCGCGGCGTTCTGCTGGAGCTTGAGCGAAGACACCGTCTCGGCGATTTCCAGCAGGTCCGATGACTGGCGGTTGATGGTACGAAGCGCGTTGCCCACTTGCGTCAGGATCTTCTGCTGGCCCATCACGGTGCCCGCATTCTTCTCGGCTCGCTCCATCAGGGGAGTGATCTTCTCGACGTTCTCCTGCAGCTCGGCGCCCAGCGGCTGCAGACGCAGGGTGTCGTCGCCCGCCTTCAGGCCGCGCACCGTCTTGGCCAACACGTCCGAACTTTCCTTGACGTCGGGGAAGGCCTGGGCGCTGCCCACCAGCGCCTGCGAAACCGATTTGGCGAGACGCTGCGACTGCATCAGCGACTGGCCGGTACCCGCAACCTGCTGGGCCACCGTGTCGGCCTGCCGCACCGCGAACACCGCAACAGAGCCGAGCACCAGCAGCGAGACCGCGAGCAGGATGAAGAGGATGCGCTGGTGCGTCACGATGGTCCGGCGCCCCAGCAGCGGCACCGAGACGAGCTCGGCCTGCTGGACGGAATCGAGCGCATCGACCGAATCGTCCTGCGCCACGCTGTCGGCGTCCGCAGCGGCGGACGCGGCCGCGTTGCTTGACCCGTTCATGGCGCCGGTGACCATCATCGGGTCGATCGATGCATCCGGCATCGCGAGGCTCAGCTCGCCCGATTCGGTGGCGGCTTCAGCGGGCTTCTTGGGGAACAGCTTGAACAGTTTCTCAACGACGGACATGGTGCGAACCTTCCTGGGGGATGACTTAAGCGCTGATGCTCAGGAACTGGGATTGTTGGGACAGCGCCTGCAGGTTGATTTCCTGCCAGAACACGCCGTTGGCATCGGTGTAGCCGCTGCCGAAATAGTCCGGCGAACCTTCGGCAGGCTCGCTGGACGATGAAAATGCTTCCATGTTGCGCAGGCCCGCGAGCCGGTCGATCAGCAACGCGCAGTTGACTTCGAGGGCGGCATTCAGCGCGACGAGGCGCGATTCGGCGCGCGTCGCGTCCGATCGCATGGCGGGCGCGCGACCGGCGACGAAGCCGGCGAGGTCCACCACACCATACAACCCGCCACGCAGATTCGCGACCCCGAGAAACCAGGCCTGCGTATACGGCACGTGCTGCGCACTGGCGAAAGGAAAAATCTCGCCCGATTGGGCGAGAGGAAATAAATAGCGGCCCCCGGCCGCCTCGACGGCGAGCCAGGAGGCCTGGACACCCTCGGTGCGCGCGGCCTGCAGGCGGCTTGCCAGCCGGCTCTGGAGCTCGCGGAGGGCTTCACGGTTGGCCATGTCGTATGTTCCGCGAGGCGCTTAGCTGAGGGCCTTGATCTTGGCCATCAATTCGGTCGCGTCCACCGGCTTGGTGATGTAGTCACGCGCGCCCTGGCGCATGCCCCACACCCGGTCGGTTTCCTGGTTCTTGCTCGTGCACATGATGATCGGGACATCGGCGTAGAGCGGATCGCGGGTGATGGCGCGCGTGAGCTGGAAGCCGTTCTGGCCCGGCATGACCACATCCATGAGGATCAGGTCCGGCTTGTCTTCGGCCAGGCGGCGGAACGCATCCTCCGCGTTTTCGGCGGTCTTCACCGACATGCCGTTTTTCTGCAGCAGGTCCGTCATGAACATCAACTCGGTCTTGGAATCGTCCACGACAAGCACTTTTTGTATTGCCATCACATCGCTCCTTCGCTAGCGGATCCGAACTGCTGCACCGTTTGCAGCAGCTGGTCCTTGGTAAATGGTTTCGTCAGGTAGTCCTGCGAACCCACCATGCGCCCGCGCGCCTTGTCGAACACACCATCCTTGGAAGACAGCATCACCACGGGGGTCGCGGCGAACTTCGCGTTGCGCTTGATGATCGCGCAGGTCTGGTAACCGTCCAGGCGGGGCATGAGGATGTCGCAGAAGATCAGGTTGGGCTGGTAGTCGTTGACCTTGGCCAACGCATCGAATCCATCCTCGGCCAGCAAAACATCGTGGCCGCCCTGCTTCAGGAAAATCTCCGCACTTCGTCGGATCGTATTGCTGTCGTCGATCACCAGCACCTTGAATCCAGTCGTGCTCACTTGACGCTGCTCCTCATTTGTAACTTTGCGGGGGCGGCATCATCCGAAGATGTAACAACCAACAGCCGCCCTTTAAATTTGCACCATCTCGAAATCTTCCTTGCGGGCGCCGCACTCGGGGCAGGTCCAGTTCATCGGGACCTGGGCCCAAGGGGTCCCAGGAGCGATGCCATGATCGGGGGCTCCCTCCGCTTCGTCATAGATCCACCCGCAAATCAGACACATCCAGGTTTTAGTCTCAGTCACAGCTTAAAGGGCCTTCGAATAGAATGCAACGATTGTATCGAGGCCCTTCGCCGCACTTCCGCCGAGCGTGCCGACGGCCGGAAGATCCAGGCCTATGACAAACCCCAATCTGAGTAACGACTCCGCCGACACCGTTCAAGACGACGACTCGACGCCGGCATGCGTGATGGTGTTCAACGCCAGCGACACCAGTGGCGCGGGCGGACTCGCCGCAGATGTAACCGCCATCGCATCGGTCGGCGCGCATGCGCTTCCTGTTGTAACAGGAGCCTACGCGCGCGACACGGCGGAGATCTTCGATCACTTCGCGTTCGAGGAGGAAGCCATCGCCGAGCAGGCCCGCGCGATCCTCGAGGACGTGGCCGTGCAGGTGTTCAAGGTGGGCTTCGTCGGCAGCCCCGAAGCCATCAGCACGATCGCGGAAATCGCCGCCGATTATTCGGACGTCCCGCTGATCGCGTACATGCCGAACCTGTCGTGGTGGGACGAAGCGCAGATCGATCTTTACCTCGATGCATTTCGCGAACTGATGCTGCCGCAGACTACGGTGTTGGTGGGGAACCACAGCACCTTGTGGCGCTGGCTTCTCCCCGACTGGAGCAGCGAGCGCAGCCCCACCGCGCGCGACATCGCGAAGGCCGCATCGGAGATGGGCGTGCCCTACACATTGGTGACGGGCGTCCCCCTGCCCGACCAGTTCATCGACAACGTCCTCGCCACGCCGCAGTCCGTTCTCCGCAGCGAGAAGTTCGAACGCTTCGAAGCGGTTTTTTCTGGCGCCGGCGACACGTTGTCCGCGGCGCTTGCCGCGCTGGTCGCGAGCGGATCCGACCTCGCCGCAGCCACGACCGAAGCGTTGAGCTACCTCGATCGTTGCCTCGACGCGGGCTTTCGCCCCGGCATGGGCAACGTCGTGCCCGACCGCCTGTTCTGGGCGCAGCCCGAAGGCGAAGCCGAACCCCTCACCGAAGAAGAAGCGCAGGCCCTGCAGGTCTTCGACATGCCAGCCCATGACACCAAGCACTGAACCCGGCGCGAGCGCCGTCGACCTGAACGAAACGCTGTTCGAGCGCGCGAAGAAGCTGATCCCCGGCGGCGTGAATTCACCCGTGCGCGCCTTCCGCGCCGTCGGTGGCACGCCCCGTTTCGTGCAGCGCGCGCAGGGCAGCCACTTCTGGGATGCGAACGGCAAGCGCTACATCGATTACATCGGCTCCTGGGGGCCGATGATCCTCGGGCATGGACATCCCGCCGTGGTCGAAGCCGTGCAGAAAGCCGTGATGGACGGCTTCTCTTTCGGCGCGCCCACCGAGCGCGAAATCGAACTCGCGGAAGAGATCGCGAGCCTCGTTCCTTCCATCGAGATGGTGCGGCTCGTCAGCTCCGGCACCGAGGCCGCGATGAGCGCGATCCGGCTCGCGCGCGGCGCGACGGGACGCAGCAAGATCATCAAGTTCGAGGGCTGCTATCACGGACACGCCGACGCGCTGCTGGTGAAAGCGGGCTCGGGCCTGGCGACATTCGGCAACCCAACGAGCGCGGGCGTGCCGCCCGAAGTGGTGCAGCACACGCTCGTCCTCGAATACAACAACGTCGCGCAACTCGAGGAAGCTTTCGCGTTGCACGGTGCGCAGATCGCCTGCCTGATGATCGAGCCGATCGCCGGCAACATGAATTTCGTGCGCGCCAGCGTGCCGTTCATGAAGCGTTGTCGCGAGCTGTGCTCGCAGCATGGCGCGCTGCTGGTGTTCGATGAAGTGATGACGGGATTCCGCGTCGCGCTCGGCGGCGCGCAGAGCGTCTATGCGCGCTCGCTGCCCGGCTTCGCCCCGGATCTGACGGTGATGGGCAAGGTGATCGGGGGCGGCATGCCGCTTGCGGCCTTCGGTGGCCCCCGCTCCGTCATGGAGCAATTGGCGCCCCTGGGACCGGTCTATCAGGCGGGCACTTTGTCGGGTAATCCGGTGGCCACGGCATGCGGATTGGCCACTTTGAAAGAAATTCGAAAAGCGGGATTTTTTGATGATCTGGTGTTGTCCACACGCACACTCGTGGACGGCCTGAATGCCGCGGCGGCCTCACACGGCGTTCAATTCAGCGCGGATTGCGAAGGCGGCATGTTCGGGTTTTTCCTGCTACCTGAACTTCCCGAGAACTATTCACGCGTCATGACGAGCGACGGCGCGCGCTTCAACCGGCTGTTCCATGGCCTGCTCGACCGCGGTGTCTACATCGCCCCGGCGCTCTACGAAGCCGGATTTGTCAGTTCGTCCCACACGGCCGGGGACATCGCTGAAACAATTTCAGCCGCCGGCGAGGCCTTCGCCGAGCTGGGGTAGTTACAAATCGCCTTCAGTGCCGGAAGTGGCGCACGCCCGAGAAGACCATTGCCACGTCTCTCTCGTCGGCTGCGGCGATCACTTCCGCATCGCGCATGCTGCCGCCCGGCTGAATGATGCAGGTGGCGCCGGCATCGACGATGACGTCGAGGCCGTCGCGAAACGGGAAAAACGCGTCGCTCGCCGCTGCCGTGCCCGAAAGTGAAAGTCCCGCCGCCTGCGCCTTGATGCTGGCGATGCGCGCCGAATCCAGCCGGCTCATCTGCCCCGCGCCGACGCCCATCGTCATGCCGTCCCTGCAAAAGACGATGGCGTTCGACTTCACGAACTTCGCCACTTTCCAGGCGAAAAGCAGATCCTGCATATCCTGCTGCGTCGGCTGCTTCTTAGTGACAACCTTCAATTCGCCGAGGGTCAGCTCGCGGTTGTCGGCGGTCTGCATCAACAGGCCCGAGCCGACACGCTTGATGTCCATGGCATTGCGGCCGTTGTCCCAATCGGTCGCGCCGCCCGGCGGCAACGCGATCTTCAGGATGCGCACGTTCACCTTGCTCCTGAAGAACTCCAGCGCCTCCGCGGTGAAATCCGGCGCCATGAGCACTTCGACGAACTGCTTGGCCACGGCCTGCGCGGCGGGCCCGTCCACAACGCGATTGAACGCGATGATCCCGCCGAACGCGGAAGTCGGGTCCGTCTTCAGCGCTTTGCCGTAAGCCTCAAGCGGGTCCTTGCCGATCGCCACGCCACAAGGATTGGCATGCTTCACGATCACGCAGGCGGTTTCGCTGAAACCCTTCACGCACTCCCACGCCGCGTCGGCATCGGCGATGTTGTTGTACGAGAGCTCCTTGCCTTGCAATTGCGCGGCGGTGACGAGCGAGCCCGGCGCGGGTTGCAGGTCGCGGTAGAACGCGGCCTGCTGGTGCGGGTTCTCGCCGTAGCGCAGGTCCTGCAGTTTTACGAAGCGGCCGTTTGCCTGCGTGGGGAACATCGTGCGCCCGCCGCTCTCCTGGATGCTGGAGAGGTAGTCGCTGATCGCCGCATCGTAGTTGCTGATGCGGTTGAACGCGGCGACGGCCAGCGCGAACCGCGTCTTGTCGGACAGCTTGCCCGCAGTCTTCAATTCCTCGATCACGGAAGCGTATTGAGAAGCATCGGTCAGCACGCCGACGTCCTTCCAGTTCTTCGCCGCCGAACGCACCATCGCCGGACCGCCGATGTCGATGTTCTCGATCGCGTCCTCCAGCGCGCATCCGGGCTTTGCCACGGTCGCTTCGAACGGATAGAGGTTCACGACCAGCAAATCGATCTCCTCGATGTCGTGCGCCTTCAGCGCCGCAACGTGCTCGGGCAAGTCGCGCCGCGCGAGCAGTCCGCCATGCACCTTGGGATGCAGCGTCTTCACGCGGCCATCGAGCATCTCGGGAAACCCGGTTAGCTGCGCCACCTCCGTCACCGGCAGCCCCTGGTCGGCCAGCAGCTTTGCAGTGCCGCCGGTGGAGATGAGGCGGATGCCCAACGCGTGCAGCGCCTGGGCGAATTCCACGATGCCGGTCTTGTCCGATACGGAGATGAGTGCTTGCATGTTCCCTCTTGAATTTTTCCGTGCCGCGCGCGGTGCGTCCACCCGCATTACTTGAGCAGGCGGTGCTCCACCAATTTCTTGCGCAGCGTGTTGCGGTTCAACCCCAGCCACTCCGCGGCCTTCGACTGGTTCTGCTCGGCTTTGGCCATCACCACTTCGAGCAACGGTTTTTCCACGACCTTGACGAGCATTTCGTACATGCCGTCCGGCTCGGTGCCGCGCAGGTCCCGGAAATAGCCTTCCAGGCTCGTGCGCACGCACTCTTCAATATGTTTCTTGCTCATTGCGTCGCTTCCGCCACTGCTTGTTCGTCCGGGGACGCCGTACCCGGCGCGTGCGCCGGCATCCTGTCCATCCCGCTGCCCAGTTCATCGAAGAACCGCGCGACCGCTTCGAGCTGGCCGTCGCAATCCTCGATCGAATTCATCCGCGCGCGAAAGTCCCCGGCGCCGGGTAAGGTGTGCACGTACCACGCGATGTGCTTGCGCGCGCTTCGCACGCCGGTGAACTCGCCATACAGGGCGTAGTGATCATTCAGATGTTCCAGCAGCAGGCGACGAACTTCGGCGACCAGCGGTGGCGCGAGATGCGTGCCGGTCGCGAGGAAGTGCGCGATCTCGCGAAAGATCCACGGCCGCCCTTGCGCGGCGCGGCCGATCATCACGGCGTCGGCGCCGGTCGCGGCGAGCACGTCGCGCGCGCGCTCGGGCGACGTGATGTCGCCGTTCGCCACCACCGGTACGCGCACCGCGGCCTTCACGGCTGCGATCGTGTCGTATTCGGCGTCGCCGCGGTAACCCTGTTCGCGCGTGCGGCCATGCACGGTGAGCATCTGGATGCCCACGTCCTCGAAGGCGCGCGCGAGCCGCACGGCGTTGCGATGCTCCCGACTCCACCCGGTTCGCATCTTGAGCGTGACGGGAACGCCGTGCGGGGCGCAGGCATCGACGACGGCCTGGGCAATCGCGATCGCGAGCGGCTCGTCCTGCATCAGCGCCGAGCCCGCCCATTTGTTGCACACCTTCTTCGCGGGGCAACCCATGTTGATGTCGATGATCTGCGCGCCGCGATCGACGTTGTAGGCGGCGGCTTCGGCCATCATCGCCGCGTCCGTGCCGGCGATCTGCACAGCGATCGGCCCGGGTTCGCCATCGTGGTTCGCACGGCGCGAGGTCTTGAGCGTGTTCCACAAATCGCGGCGCGAGGTCACCATCTCGCTCACCGCATAGCCCGCGCCGAGGCGGCGGCACAACTGGCGGAATGGCCTGTCCGTCACGCCGGCCATCGGGGCGGCGAACAGGTTGTTCGCCAGGATATGGGGGCCGATGTTCATGCGGGGTGGGAAGGCGGGGCTGCTGAAAAATGAGGCACGATTGTATGCTCGCCGCATTCCGTCAGTTGAAATAAAAAACTGCGTATGCGCCTACATGTTCGCAGCCCGGCCGTCCCTATACTGGCTTCGAATGGAATGGCTTGAACCCGTCCTTTCGCTGCTCGCGCTGCCACGTTTCGGGCTCAGCACGCTCTTCGTCGCCGCATTCATCTCGGCGACGCTGCTTCCTGTCGGCTCGGAGCCTGCCCTGTACGGCCTGCTCCGGCTCAACCCCGAGTTGTTCTGGAGCGCGATCTTCGTCGCGACCGCGGGTAACACGCTGGGCGGCGCGCTGGATTGGTGGCTGGGTTATGGCGCGCACCGTGTCGTGGACAAGTACTCGCACTCGAAGTCTCACGTGAAGGCGATCGAGTGGCTGGAGCGCATGGGACCCAAGGCGTGCCTGCTGGCCTGGCTGCCGATCGTGGGCGATCCGCTGTGTGCCGTGGCCGGCTGGCTGCGCATGCCGTTCTGGCCGTGCCTCGGCTACATGCTGATCGGGAAGTTCTTGCGCTATCTGATCATGACGTGGGTACTCCTGTACTTCTGGCCACGTTGACCAGGCGGCGGGCGCGCAAGCTCATGCCTTGACTCCCCGCCAATCCTTGCGTCCAATGGCCTCCCCATGACGCAGCCGCCCGAAAGGGACACTCATTTCGGCGACCTGACGCGCCAGGACATCGAGGACATCCTCGCCGTCACCCGTGCCCTGGCGGCCCCTTTCGATCTTTCCACGCTGCTGGCCGAAGTGAGCGCCGCGGCGCGGCGCGTCCTGCACGCCGAACGCAGTTCCGTCTGGCTCTACGATCCCGCTGCCCAGGATCTCGTCCTGAAGGTCGCCAACGACCTGGACAACGTCCGCGTGCCGATGGGCGCCGGATTGCTCGGCGCCTGCGTGCGGGATCGCGTCCCGATCAACGTCCCCGATTGCTACGCCGACCCGCGCTTCGATCCCGCGATGGACCGCCGCACCGGTTTTCACACGCGCTGCAGCCTTACCGTGCCGCTGATCGATCACGAGGGCTCGCTCATCGGCGCGATGCAACTGCTCAATCGCAACGACGGTGTTTTTCGCGAGGAGGATGTCGCGCTCGCCCAGGCGCTGGCCGCCCAGTGCGCGATGGCGTTGTCGCGGGTCCAGATGATGGAGGCGATGCTGCAAGGCCAGAAGCTCCAGCGCGAACTGGAACTTGCGCGCGCGGTTCAGATGAGCACGCTGCCCGCGGCCATGCCCGTCGTGGAGGGCTACGACGTCTTCGGCTGCTTTCGCCCCGCCGACTTGACCGGGGGCGACACCTTCGATCTGGCGCTGCTCGACCGCGGCCTGCTGGTCCTGCTCGCGGACGCCACGGGCCATGGCATCGCGCCGGCACTGGACGTGACGCAGATGCACGCGATGTTGCGCATGGCATTGCGCATGGGTGCGGATCTCGACACGGCGACGTTGCAGGTCAACAACCAGCTCGCGCAAACGCTTCCGGAAAATCGGTTCATCACCGCATTCATCGGCCTGCTCGATTGGCGAACGCACCAGCTCGCCTTCCACAGCGCGGGCCAGGCGCCCTTGCTGCTGTATCGTGCGGCCGGCCGTTGCGACTGGCTGGACCCGACGAGTTTTCCGCTGGCCGCGATGCCGCTGCAGAAGCTGCGCCCCCATGTCGTGCAGACGATGGAGCCCGGCGACGTCCTGGCCGTCCTGTCCGATGGGGTGTACGAGTACCACGA
This sequence comes from Pseudomonadota bacterium, assembly GCA_040385005.1. Lineage (GTDB taxonomy): Bacteria > Pseudomonadota > Gammaproteobacteria > Burkholderiales > Burkholderiaceae_C > Ramlibacter. The sequence continues at coordinate 18,209 of JAZKIF010000154.1, read as the reverse complement.
TGCGCAAGGCGTGCAGTTCGGAGCGGAGCGGGTGGGCGCACTGATCGCCGCGCACGCAGGGGAATCCGCGCAGCGAGTGGCCGAACGCATCCTGGAAGCCGTCGCCGTTCATGCCGGCGCGGCGCCCCAGGAAGACGACATCACGGTGGTCATCGTGAAGCGCCTGCCGGCGGCGGTTGTGCGGCGCGATTTCACGCGGCGCATCGACGCGCTCAAGGACATCTTCGAATTCACGTCCTCCTTCGCCGAGGCAAACGCGCTGGCTCCCGGCCTGCTCGCCACGGTGGACTTCGTGATCGAGGAGCTCTTTACCAACATGGTGAAATACAGCATCATGAGCGCCGCCGGCGTGACGGTCTCGTTGGCGCCGATCGACCGGGGGATCGAAGTCGAACTGGTGGATTACGACGTGGACCGCTTCGACGTCACGCTCGCACCCGACGCGGATGTCGGTCTGCCGGCCGAGGATCGCACGCCGGGAGGGTTGGGCCTGCACCTCATACGCCGGATGGTCGATTCGATCGAGTACCGGTACGACGACGCATCGCGGGTGGGCCGCACCTTGTTTCGCAAGACGGACCCGCCATGAACGCGTGTCCGCATCGCCAGTGGAAGTCGCAGTCGCAGTAACAAATAAAAGTAGCAGGAGAAGAGATGTTGAACATCGAGCTGAACGGGCCGGGCGAGGTCCGCATGGCGGGCCGCCTGGATGCGGTGGAGGCGCCCCGGGCGCAAGAAGTCCTGGACAAGGCCGCCGGCGTCGTCACCCTCGATTGCGCCGGGCTCGAATACATCTCCAGCGCCGGCCTGGGCGTCCTGCTCAAGACCCACAAACGCCTGCTGGCCTCTTCGGGCCGGATGCGCCTCGCGAGTGTGCGCCCCCATATCCGCGACATCTTCAGGTACTC
>JAZKIF010000154.1:0-17291 GCA_040385005.1 Pseudomonadota bacterium | reverse complement strand
CAGGTACTCCGGCTTCGACCAGATCTTCGAGATCGAAGCGGCCGGCTGAAAATTCTTCCAACTTTCCACCGCACCGGTTGTATTTGCGATGAAGGGCCAGGAAACCGATATCGAACTGGTGGACAAATGCACGGCGGGCGACCGCAAGGCATTCGAGCACCTGGTGATCCGGTATCAAGGCCCGATCTACAACGCGGCGTTCCGCATCACGGGCAACGAGCAGGATGCTTGCGACGTGGCGCAGACGGTGTTCATGAAGGTGGCGCAGAAGCTGGATGAATATGACAGGAACCTCAAGTTTTTCAGCTGGATCTTCCGCATCTCCGTCAACGAGGCCATCAACCTCGTCGAGCGCAGGCGCCCGGAAGATTCGCTGGATGACGACGACGATTCCGCCGGGGCCCGGCACCACGAACCCGACGCCGCCTATGAGCGGCGGCAAATCGCCGAGCGCATCCAGCGCGCCTTGCGCCAGCTCAAGCCTCAGGACCGCACTGTGATCACGCTGCGCCACTTTTCCGAATGCAGCTACCAGGAGATGTCCGAGATCCTCGTGGTCGAGGAAAAGACGGTGCGCTCGCGCCTGTACGAGGCCCGCCAGCGCCTGGCCGTTTGCCTCACGGACCTGCGGGTGCGGGGCTAGCCATGGACAGCGACACCGAAGCCGAAGCGCTGCGTTCGCTGGACGCCCTGCTCGCGCAAGTCGAACCCGTTGCCCCGCCCGAATCGCTGAAAACATCGGCGATGGCGAAATACGACCAACTATTTCCCCGCCCGCCTGTATTTGCTGCAAGGGTGGAGCCGGGACCCTCTCGCGATCGAGGAGCCTTGGGCGCATGGGGCGCCGCCGGGCTTGGTTTTTGTCGGAATCTACTGAAGGAGTTCACCATGGCTGAATCGGGCAAGGGCTTGCTGGCAAGTTCACGTTCAAAAGTGTTTGCGGGCAGCGCCATCGCGGCCTTGCTGGTCTACGGGATCAGTTCTTCCATGAACTCGCCGGCCGATAGCGGCCAGGTCGCGGGCACCATCGCGCCGGTGCAGCGCACGCAGGCGACGCAGGTCGCGGCGGCGGACGTGAAGCTGGGCGATGAGCAGGTCTCGCGCCTGATCCAGAGCGACGAGTACCGCACGCTGGTCAAGAGCGATGCGTTCCGCGAGGTGATGAAGAACGATGCCTTCATGCAGTTGCTCAAGAGCGATGCGTTCCTGTCCGTGATGAAGAACGACGCTTTCATGCAGGCGCTCAAGACGGACGCCAGCCTGCGCGATGCTCTCGCCAGCGATGCGATGCGCGAGGCGGCGAAATCCGATGCCGCGATGTCCGTCCTGAAGAACGATGCCTTCATGAGCGCCCTGAAGACGGATGCGGCTCGTGAAGTGCTGAAGTCCGACGCCTTCCGCGCCGCCGAGAAGAACGACGCGTTCCGCGAGGCGATGAAAAGCGATGCATCCAGGGTCCTGCTGAAGTCCGACGCGTTCCGCATGGCGGCCAAGAACGACGCCTTCCGCGAAGCCCTCAAGAGCGACGCCTTCCTGCGCGCCATGAAGTCCGATGCCTTCATGACCGCGCTGAAGTCCGACGCCTTCATGACGCTGCTCAAGACCGATGCCTCGCGTGCGTTCCTGAAGTCCGACTCCTTCCGCGTCGCGCTGAAGAACGATGCTTTCAGCCAGGCGCTCAAGACCGACGCCGCCCGCATGCAGTAATGTCAAAGATGTAGTGAGCGCGGCCCGTCCGGCGATGCCGAACGGGCCGCGTTGCATTTAGGACGCGCGAAGTCACTTTGGGCGCGACGGCGCAATGGCAAATCGCTACGATCGCCCGAGGATGGGAAGTACGACCGCCAGCGCCGCAGGGTTGCTTGTTGCCTTGGCAACACTTGCAGCGCCGTGGTGCGCCTGCGGAACAGCGCACGCCGAGTCCCTCGAACTCAAGTCGCTGGAGACGAAAGATATCCGGCTGCTCTATATGCCCGAGCAGTCCTTTCTCGCGCCCTACGCGGCGAAGACCTTCCTCAATTCCCTGAAGTTCCAGCGCCGCATGTTCGGCTGGACGCCCGACGGCAAGATCTACGTCATCCTCACCGACTTCAGCGACTACAACAACGGCGGCGCGTCGGCCACGCCCATCAACGGCGTCACCGTGCAGATCGCGCCCGACAGCCATACGCTGGAGACGACGCCGGGCAACGAGCGCATGTTCATGCTCGCGAACCACGAGCTGGTGCACGTCGCCACCATGGATGGATGGACGCCGGGAGACAAGGCGTGGCGCGGGTTCTTCTTCGGCAAGCCGCGCCAGACCGACGCACACCCCGAGACCATCCTGTACAACTACCTGACCGTGCCGCGCCTGAGCGCGCCGCGCTGGTACCTGGAGGGCAGCGCGTCCTTCATGGAAACCTGGATGTCGGGCGGCTTCGGCCGCGCGCAAGGCGCGTACGACGAGATGGTGTTCCGCTCGATGGTGCGCGACGGCACGCCCTTCTACGATCCGCTCGGGCTGGTGTCCGAAGGCGTTGCCGTGGACTTCCAGACCATGAGCAACGCGTATCTGTACGGCACGCGCTTCGTCACTTATCTCGCGTTGCGGGAGTCGCCCGAAAAAGTCATCGCCTGGTTTCGCCGCGATGCGGACAGCAAGCGCTACTACGCCGACCAGTTCCAGCATGTCTTCGGCAAATCGCTGGAGCAGGCGTGGCAGGAATGGATCGAATGGGAAACCGCGTTCCAGAAATCGAACCTGGAACAAGTGCGGCGCTTCCCCATCACGAAGGGGCGCGCGCTCGTGCCGCAGGCGCTCGGCTCGGTGTCGAAGTCCTATGTCGATGCGGCGAGCGGCTCGCTCGTCGGCGGCTTCTATTACCCTGGCGTGCTGCCGCATGTCGGCGTCGTCTCGCTGGCGAACGGTGCGACGCGGCGGCTGGCCGACATCAAGGGGCCGATGAAGTACCGCGTGACTTCCACCGCGTTCGATGCGCGATCGCGCACCTTGTTCTACACCGAGGACAACCTCGCGCTTCGGGACCTCATGGCGCTGGACCTCGCAACGGGCGCGAAGCGCGAATTGATCAAGGACGCGCGCATCGGCGACCTCGCCTTCAACCCGGTCGACCGATCTCTGTGGGGCCTGCGGCACGACAACGGCTACGTGACGCTGGTGCGCATGCTCCCGCCGTATTCGGACTTCAACGCCTTGCACACGTTCGCGTATGGGGTGGTGCCGTTCGACCTCGACATCTCTCCCGACGGCACGCAGCTCTCGGCGTCCGTCGGCGAAATCTCCGGCGAGCACTTCCTGCGCACCTACCGCACGCAAGACCTGATCGACAAGCAGGTCGTCCAGCAAAAGCAGTTCGATTTCGCGCAGTCGATTCCCGAGGGCTTCGTGTATTCGCCCGACGGCAAATACCTGTACGGCAGCGCCTACTACACCGGCGTGTCGAACATCTACCGATTCGATGTAGCCACCGGCGAACTCGAAGCCGTCAGCAATTCGGAGACCGGATTCTTCCGGCCCATTCCGCAGCCGGATGGCACTCTGATCGTCCTGGAACACACCGGCCAGGGATTCGTTCCAATCGTGATCGAGCCGCGAGTCCTCAAGGACCTGGGCACCGTCACGTTCCTGGGCAACGAACTCGCGAAGACACGGCCCGTCGTCATGACCTGGGGCACGGGCTCGCCCGAATCGGTGGACCTCGAGGCGGCGACGATTTCGCAGGAGCCCTATCGCCCGATCCGGGAGATCCGCCTGCAATCGGCCTATCCCGTGCTGCAGGGCTACCGCAACACGCTGGCGGCCGGCTGGCAATTCGATTTCTCGGATCCGCTCAGCCTGGAATCGATCGGCGTGACGGCGTCGTGGTCGCCCGCGCGCTCGCTGGATCCCAAGGAGCGGCTGCACCTGGACGTCGACTACAAATCGCTCTACTGGCGCGCGCGCTACTGGCACAACCACGCCAGTTTCTACGACTTGTCGGGCCCGACCAAGCGCAGCCTGCGCGGCAACGCGGCACTGCTGGACTACAAGCTTCCGCTGATCGTGGACGACCCGCGCCGGCTCGACTTCGATGCGCAGCTGGCCCGCTATACCGGGTTGCTCACGGCGCCGGGCAACCAGAACGTCATCGCATCGGCTTCCGCATTCACCCAGGCGAAGGCCGGATGGACCTATACGGACACTTACCGGTCGGCCAACAGCGTGGACCACGAGTCCGGCTACCGCTGGAACGCCGACTTCGGCGCGAGCAAAGCCGGCGGCGACACGTCGGGTTCGGTGCGTGGCGGCTTCGACTTCGGTTTTCCGTTGCCACTTCCGCATGCCTCGCTCTGGTTCTATAGCGCCGCCGGCGCGATGAGCGGACAACGTGCCAACAGCCTCGCGAACTTCTATTTCGGTGGATTCCAGAACAACCACATCGACAACGGCGACGTGAAGCGCTACCGCCATTTCGACACCTTCCCCGGGTTCGAGATCGATGCACTGGGCGGCCAGTCATTCGCGCGCTCGGTGCTGGAGCTGAATCTCCCGCCGCTGCGGTTCGCCTCGATCGGCACGCCCGGGTTCTACCTCTCGTCCGTGCGGCCGGCCGTGTTCGCGGGCGTGCTGGTCACCGACCCGGCGCGCTCGGGATTGCGCCGCACCGCGCGCGACATCGGCGGCCAGCTCGATTTCAATATCAGCGTGCTGCATCGCCTGCCCATGACGCTGTCGGCCGGCTATGCGCGCGGACGGCAGACCGGTGGCGCCGCATCGCACGAGTGGATGCTGTCGCTGAAGATCCTGGGCAACTGAGGCTCATTCAACCGAGATCCATGCCGCGCCGATGAACCTCGTCCCGATCGCCGCCATCGCACTGGCACCCGCGCTGATGTTCCTGCTCGCGCTGGTGTACCTGGACAGCTACAAGCTCACGTCGCTGCGCGTCGTGCTCGCGGTGTTGGGCGCGGGCGCCGCGATGGCAGCCCTCGCTTACCTGTGCAACGGCGCGCTGATCCGCGTGACCGGGTTGGACATCGTGGCGTACTCCCGCACCGTCGCGCCATTGGTGGAGGAAACACTGAAGGCCTTGATCGTCGTGGCCCTGTTCAGGACGCACCGCGTCGGCTTCCACATCGACGCGGCGATCCTCGGTTTCGCCGCGGGCGCCGGCTTCGGCGTGGTCGAGAACGCCGCGTACATGGCGATGACGCCCGGCGCGAACGCCGGCACCTGGATCGTCCGCGGGCTCGGCACGGCATTGATGCACGGTGCGGTGACCGCGATCGTCGCGGTGACGGCACTGATGGTGCATGACTCGCGCTCCCGTGCCAGCCCGCTCGCCTACGTGGCGTGCCTGCTCTTCGGTGTAGTGCTGCACGCGGTCTTCAACCAGTTCTTCCTGTCGCCGCTGCTCTCGACGGTGCTCACGATCCTGGTGTTGCCGCCGCTGCTGCTGGAAATCCTGACCCATGGCCAGCGCCGGGTGGCCCGCTGGCTGGGTGCGGGGTTCGACGCGGACGCGCAGATGCTTGAACTGCTGGACTCCGGCAATTTTCGCGACTCGCCCATGGGCCGATACCTGCAGTCCCTGGGCGACCGCTTCAGCGGACCGGTGGTCGCGGACATCCTGTGCTATGTGCGGCTGAACCTGGAGCTGGCGCTGCGCGCCAAGGGCCTGCTGATGATGCGCGAGACCGGCTTCGACGTGCCGGTCGATGAGGAAACCAAAGGCAAGTTCACGGAAATCGACTACCTCGAGAGCAGCATCGGCACGACCGGGCTATTGGCCGTCCGGCCGATGCTGCACCTGAGCCGCGAAGACCTCTGGCAGATGAACCTGCTGGGGCACTGAGCTCAGGAGCTGAACAGGAAGTTCATCACGTCGCCATCCTTCACGACGTATTCCTTGCCTTCGCTGCGCATCTTCCCCGCGTCCTTCGCGCCCTGCTCGCCCTTGAACGCGATGTAGTCGTCGAAGGCGATGGTCTGCGCGCGGATGTACCCGCGCTCGAAATCGGTGTGGATCACGCCGGCCGCCTGCGGACCGGTATCCCCGACGTGGATGGTCCAGGCGCGCACTTCCTTCACGCCCGCCGTGAAATACGTCTGCAGCCCCAGCAGCGTGAACGCCGCGCGGATCAGGCGATTGAGGCCGGGCTCGTCCTGGCCGATTTCCGCGAGGAACATCTGCTTGTCCTCGTCGCTCATGTCGGCCATCTCGGCTTCCATCTTCGCGCAGATCGCCACCACCGGCGCGTTCTGCGCGGCGGCATATTCGCGCAGCCGGTCGAGGTACGAATTGTTCTCGAAGCCCTTTTCGTCGACGTTGCCCACGAACATCGCGGGCTTGGCGGTGATGAGGCAAAGCGGCTTGACCAGCGGCATCTCTTCCTTGCTGAAAGGAATCGTGCGCACGGCCTTGCCCTGGCTCAACGCCGTCTGGCACTTCTCCAGGACGGCGACGATCTTCGCCGCTTCCTTGTCGCCGGATCGCGCGGTCTTGTTGTGGCGATGCAGCGCCTTTTCCACCGTGCCCATGTCGGCCAGGCACAGCTCGGTCTGGATGATTTCGATGTCCGAGATCGGGTCGACCTTGCCGCTGACGTGGATCACGTTGTCGTCATCGAAGCAGCGCACCACGTTGAGCGTCGCATCGGTTTCGCGGATATGCGCGAGGAACTGGTTGCCCAGGCCCTCGCCCTTGCTCGCGCCGGCCACCAGACCCGCGATGTCCACGAATTCGACGATGGCCGGAACGACGCGCTCCGGATTCACGATCTGCGCCAGCTGGGCCAGCCGCGGGTCGGGCAGCTCCACGATGCCGACGTTCGGCTCGATGGTGCAGAAAGGATAGTTTTCCGCGGCGATGCCCGCCTTGGTCAACGCATTGAACAAGGTCGATTTGCCCACATTGGGCAACCCGACAATTCCGCACTTCAAACTCATGGCACTTCCCGCAAATCGATGCCCGAAAGTGTATGCGATGCCCCTTTTCCGGCGTTGCTGCTCAGTCGAAGCGCCAGGTCGAGGTGACCGCCTGGCCAACTTCGAGCGTGAGATCGTCGCCTTCGAGAACGATCGCGTTCATGGCGAACGTCACCGCGCCACCCATGACGTCGTTCTTGCGGTAGGACTGCAGGGTGTCGGTGACTTCCGGGCTGCTTTGCGCCGTGGCGGGGTCGATGTTGGGGATCGGGCAGCGCGCGCAGGGCTTGACGGGCCGCAGGACGACCTGCCCTTCGCCCGTCTCGATGCGGATCGTGTCCAGCCGGTCCTCGTCATGAGCCTCGATGCCCGCGAGCACGATGTTCGGGCGGAATCGTTCGATGCCGACCGGCGCATGTCCCCCCTTCGCGAGCCGCGCGTTGAGTTCGGCGAGGGACGCTTCACTCGTGAGCAGCAGCGGGAACCCGTCGCTGAACTGGTTGAGCGCCTCCACGTCCTGCGTCCACTTCCTGCTCGAGAGGCGCCGGTGCTCCGGATCGAACCGGATGAGCCGCGCCATGCAGCCGAGAAAATCGCTGAACCATTGCGCCGCGAGGTCGCCCATGTCGAAGGCCGGCACCACGTCATCCCAGACGCGCACGGTCGCCGGCTCTTCCACGGTGTCGATCTTCAGGTGCAGCGCCAGCATTCCCGGTGCGCGCAACACGACTTCCGAGTGCTTGATCTGCGGGCGGATCAGCGCCATGCGCGGCACCTCGCGCTGGCTCATGAACACACCCTCGGCGTCGACCACCATCCACGCACGATCGAGATCGATGCCGGTCTCGGTGAGCTGCGCCTTCGCGAGCTCCACGCCGGCGCAGGATTTGATTGGATAGACGAACAGGCGCGCGATGCGCGCGCTGACCTCGGGGCTGCTTGGACTCATGATGGGCGGGCGTTGGGAAGAGACGGCCGGTGCGGCCGCCCGCCATTTTGCCGTGCCCGGGCCGCGGCCCGCTTCTACAATCGCTTCCATGCCGCAAGCCCTCGATGTCTGTATCCGCGGAGCCGGTGTCGTGGGCCGCACCCTGGCCCTTGCGCTCGCGCGCGAACGCCTGCGCGTCGGGCTCGTGCGCCAGCCGCCCGCCCCGGGTGGCGCGACCAGCGACGTGAGGGCGTATGCGCTCAATGCCGCCTCGAAGGACCTGCTGGAAAACCTGCGCGCCTGGCCCGACGAACAGCACGCCACGGCCGTTCGCTCGATGCAGGTGCATGGCGACGACGGCGGTGAGGTGGAATTCAACGCACAGGCGCAAGGTGTTCCCGCCCTGGCCTGGATCGTCGACGTGCAGGCCCTGCAGGAGCGCCTGGGCGAAGCATTGCGCTACCAGCCGCTGGTGCAATGGCTGGATGAACCCCAGCGCGCCGCGCTGACCGTCATTTGCGAGGGCAAGTCCAGCGCGACCCGCGCTGAATTCGGCGTCGCCTACAGCGTCACGCCCTACCCCCAGCGCGCCATCGCCGCCCGCGTCCATTGCGAAATCCCGCATGGCCTGGCCGCACGGCAGTGGTTCGACCAGGGCGAAATCCTCGCTTTCCTGCCGCTGGGCGGCGCGGGCGAGGGCGAAGGCGGGAACTCCGTGGCTGTTGTGTGGTCAGTCCAGGAGGCGCATGCCCTCGAACTGCTGGACCGCGAAGCGGCGGCATTCCAGGACAAGCTGGAAGCAGCAAGCCATTACGCGCTCGGCAAGCTGACCCTGGAAAGCGATCGCGCTTCATGGCCCTTGCAGTTGGCGACGGCCGATCGCTGGTGCGGCAACAACCGGGGCACCAACTGGGTTCTGGCCGGGGACGCCGCGCACACCGTGCATCCGCTGGCAGGCCAGGGCCTGAACCTGGGCCTGGCCGACGCGCTCGAGTTGGCCCGCGTGCTGCGGGAGCGGGAAACATGGCGCAGCGTCGGCGATACAAAGCTGCTGCGACGCTACGAGCGCTCGCGCAAGGCGGACGTTCTCGCGATGGGCGCGGCGACGGATGGTTTGCAGCAGCTCTTCGCGCAACAGGCCGAGCCCTGGGCCTCCTTGCGCAACTGGGGCATGACCGGGTTCGACCGAAGCGGGCCGGTGAAGAATTGGGTAGCGCGGCGGGCGATGGGCCGCCTTTGAATCTGAAGCGAAAGAAATGATGAAAACGATCAAGCATGCCGCGCTCGCGGTCCTCATGACCCTCGCGGCCGGCGCCTGCCTTGCCAACGAAGCGACCATCCGCAAGGTCCTCGCCGAGCGCCTGCCGCAGATGGGCAAGATCGACGAAGTCACCAAGACCCCGATGCCGGGCCTGTTCGAGGTGCGGGTCGGCATGGACATCTATTACACGGACGGCGAAGGCACTTACATCCTGCACGGCAACCTGATCGACACCAAGGGCGCGCGCAACCTGACCGAGGAGCGCACCGACAAGCTGATGCAGATTTCGTTCAGCGAGCTGCCGGTCAAGGATGCGTTCACCATCGTGCGGGGCAACGGCAAGCGCAAGTTCGCGGTGTTCGGCGACCCGAACTGTGGCTACTGCAAGCGCTTCGAGCGGGACTTGATGAAGGTCGACAACGTGACGATCTACATGTTCATGTTTCCCATCCTGGGCCCCGATTCCGCCGAGAAGGCGCGTAACCACTGGTGCGCGAAAGACAAGGGCCGCGCGTGGCAGGACTGGATGGTGCGCGACCAGCCGGCGCCCAAGGCGGAATGCGACACCGCGCCGATCGTGCGCAACGTCGAATTCGGCCGCAAGTACCGCATCACCGGCACGCCCACGATGATCTTCGCGGACGGCACGCGCGTGCCGGGCGCGATCGCTTCGGCGCAGGTCGAGAAATACCTCGCCGACGCCAAGTGACAGGCGCAGGGAACCGCAGCGCGAGCGTCCACTACCGCGTGGACGCGGCCGACCTGCACGCCCACCTCTACCGCGTCACCCTCAGCGTCGACCAGCCGGCCGCGCAGCAGCGCGTGTCGCTGCCCGCGTGGATTCCCGGCAGCTACCTCGTGCGGGAGTTTTCGAAAAACCTGCAGAAGCTCAACGCCCGGCAAGACGGCCGCGCGGTCGCCGTGCAGCAATTGGACAAATGCACCTGGCAGGTCGAATGCGTGCCCAGCAGCCCGCTGGTGCTGACGTACGAGGTCTACGCCTTCGACAACTCGGTGCGCACCGCCTGGCTCGACACGCAACGCGGCTTCTTCAACGGGACCAGCCTGTGCCTGAAGGTACACGGACAAGAGGGCCTTGTGCATTCGCTGGAACTCGTGGCGAGCCGCGCGATCGCGCATTGGCAGGCCGCGACGGGGCTCGCGCCGCACAAGGTGGGCAAGCGAGGCTTCGGAACGTACCTCGCGACCGACTACGACGAGCTGGTGGATTGCCCGGTGGAGCTGGGGCCGCTCTGGAGCGCCGAATTCAAGGCGGCCGGCGTGCCGCACCGCATCGTGGTGGCCGGCGCGAGCGAATCGTTCGACACGGCGCGCTTCACCTCGGACGTGCAGAAGATCTGCGAAACCGAAATCCGTTTCTGGCACGACCGAAAGAAGCCGCCGTTCAAGAGCTACCTCTTCATGCTGAACGTCGTGGACGATGGCTACGGCGGCCTGGAGCACCGCAACTCCACCGTCCTTATCGCGTCGCGGCGCGATCTGCCGCGCATCGGCGAAACGCGCAACAGCGACGGCTACGTGACGCTTCAGGGCCTCATCAGCCACGAGTACTTCCACACCTGGAACGTGAAGCGCCTGCGCCCGGCGGAGTTCACGCACTACGACTATTCGGGCGAGAACTACACGCAGCTGCTGTGGTTCTTCGAAGGCTTCACGAGCTACTACGACGACCTCCTGCTGCGGCGCGGCGGGCTGATCGACGACGCCACCTACGTGAAGCTGCTGAACAAGACCATCAACCAGGTCCTGCAAACGCCCGGACGCGAAGTGCAGGCGGTGGCGCAGGCGAGCTTCGACGCGTGGGTGAAGTACTACCGCCAGGACGAGAACACACCTAACGCGACGGTGAGCTACTACACGAAAGGCGCGCTCGTGGCGTTGTGCTTCGATCTCACGCTGCGCGCGGAAGGCCACACGACCCTGGACGAAGTGATGCGCGCGTTGTGGGTGCGCTGCAAGGCCGGCCCGATGACCGAAGCGGATTTCGCGGCGGTGCTCAAGGAACTGGGCGGCCGCGCGTTCACGCGCGAAATCGCCGCGTGGATCCACGGCACGAAGGACTTGCCGCTGGAGGAATTGCTGCAGCCCCACGGCATCGTCGTGCTCGAGGAGCCTTCGCAATTGCAGCAGCGCCTGGGCTTGCGGGTGACCGAGACAAACGGCGTGGCGATCAAGACCGTGTTGCGCGGCGGCGCGGCGGAACACGCCGGCATCGCGGCCGGTGACGAGTGGCTGGGCGTGGAAGTTGCGGGCCAGGGCTGGCGCATGACCAAGCTCGACGACCTTCTCCTCTATGCGGGCAATCACAAGAAGGTGACGGCGCTGGTATCGCGCGACCGGCGGCTGCTGCGCCTGGAGTTGACATTGCCAGCCGCGTCGACGACCTGGCGGCTGGTGCTGCGCGACGCTGTCAAGGCGCAGCCATGGCTGGCGCCGCACGCCTGAGGGGAGCCGGCGCGCGCCTGGCGGCGCTGCTCGCGGTTGTCCTGTTGTGCCACTGGGTCACACTGCGCTGGCTCGCCCGCGAACTCGAGGCGCCTCAGGCGTTGCATGCGATGCCCACGCCGATGTTCACGCGCGTGCTGCAGCAGGCCGCGGCGACTGAACCCCCACCTCCACCCCCTCGTGCGAGCATCATCGCGCGGCCGAAGACGCGGCGCATCGAGGCGCTTCCCGCGCCCGCGGCGAAAGCGCCGGAGCCGGTTGCATCGCAACCCGCCGCCGTGGCCTCTGCCCCGCCGGAAATCGCTGCGCCTCCTGCGCCTGAACCCACGCCGGCCCCGGAGGCCGAGCAAGCTGCCGCGAGCGCAGCATCCGCACCTGCCTCCGCCGCTACCGCGTCGCCCTCTGCTGTCGCAACGGCCCTGGACAGCTGGCCCGCCGACACGCGCCTGAGTTATCGGCTCGGCGGCCAGTTCCGCAGCGGCGAGCTGCATGGCAGCGCGCGAGTGCAGTGGCTTCGGCAGGGCGAAAAGTACGAGACGAAGATTGACATCAACGTGACCTTGCTAGCCAGCCTCGTGCTGACCAGCCAGGGTGAAGTGACGCCGCAGGGGCTGTTCCCGCGCGCTTACGAGGAGTTGCGCGGCAGCGGCCCGCGAATCGCGAGGATGGGCGACGACAGCATCTCGCTGCATGACGGCCGCAGCGTGCCGCGGCCGCAAGGCGTGCAGGACACGGCGAGCCAGTTCGTCGAGTTGAGCCACCGGTTCGCCGCCGGCATCGAGACGCTGGAGGTCGGCCGCAGCGTGACCTTCTGGCTCGCGCGGCCCGGCGGCGTGGACCTGTGGACCTACGACGTGGTGGAGCGCGAAACCCTGCGCACGCCCGAATTGGGCAACGTCGATGCGTTCCACCTCAAGCCGCGCCCCATCGCCAACCCGCGCGGCAACATCACCGCGGAAATGTGGTTCGCGCCCAGCCTGCAATACCTGCCGGTGCGTATCAGGGTGACGATGGGTGAAGGCACCTTCGTCGACCTCCTCGTTGACAAGATCGAGCAGCGCTAAGGCGTCAACAATCCGGGCGGCGGTACTGCGCCAGGCACAGTTCGCGGATGCGACGCTTGTCAGCTTCGACGCGACGCTGGGCTTCCATGGCGTTGCGCCGGTCTTCCGCCAGCCTCAGGTAATCCTGCCGCTGCGCCTCCGCGACGGCGGCGCGCTGCATCTGGCCGGCTGCGGCCTCCTGGCGTGTTCTTTCGTAGGTCGCGCGGGCGCCGGCCGCGCGGCCCTCCGCTGCGAATCGGGCCTCATCGGCGTCGGCCTTTGCCTTCGCGGCCGTGCGCTCACGATCGGCGCGCTCCGCGTCGATGCGGGCGAGTTCCTTGTCCTTGACTTCCTGCTGCTTCGCTTCGAGTTCGACAGCCGCCTGCAAGCGCCGCGCCTCTGCGTTCTTGTAGCTGACGAAGTAGCCGCCGCAGAAGAGCAACGCGACCAGGATCAGGCCGTATTTCATCAGGCTCCGGGATGCCGGGACCTCTTCGGCGACGAGGGCGGGCCGCAGCCGCGCCAATGGCCGTTGCATGGATGCGAGCTTTCGGTCATGCGCGGCCCGCGCATCCGGCTTCCTGAGGATGTCGTAGGCCGCCTTCAACTCGTTGAACTTGTCGACCGCGCCATCCGCATTGGCCAGGCGCTCGGGCGTGTAGTGCCCACGCGCCCTCACGAAAGCTGTTTCGATTTCTTCGATCGTGGCATCGCCAGGAATCCCCAGCACCATGTACGCAGACCGCATTCACTTCTCCATCATTGACGATTTTCGGCCGCACGCGCCGCGGCACGCGCCGCGGCGGCCGCGCGTGCCGCGGCCATGGATGCCATCCTGGCCTGGGCCGCGTCTTCGCGCGCGATCCTTTGTTCTTCCATGCGCAAACGCTGGTCTTCGGCTCGGTCCCACGAAGCCCGCGCCCTGGAATCGTAGGCGCCGATGTTGGCCTCACGAGTCCGCGCCGCGGTCTGCAAGTCCTTTTCCGTGGGAATGCCGCGCATGCGCTTGCGGTCCATGCATTGGGTCTCGAGCTGAGACCGCACGTCGCGGGGTGTTCCCTTGTATTGCTTGAGTGCGCTAAGCGCATCGCGCATGTGGCTCTTGTCGAAGCGGCTGATCGAGCGGGCATCGACCTGGGCTTTCAGCGACTCGAAACTCTCCCCCGAGTTCATGCGCTGCCAGAAGGGCAGCGCCTCGCCCGCGAACGCGGCGCAGTCCCGATCCGTGTCGGGGTTGACCTGGTCGATGGAAAAAGTGCCTGAGGTGTGGGAGAAGCGCTTCTGCGTTTCCTCCGTCGCGCAAGGCTTGTCCTGGTAGCCCGCCCCGCACTTGAACAATTGCGCCTGCGCGTTGCCGGATGCGAGCCCGGCGGCCAACGCCACGAGCAAGGCCGAAAAGGCCGTCATACGTAAATACATAAACCCCGTCTCTGTTGCAGGTTTATAACTTAGTCAGACAGCATCTCGCGCGGATAACCGCGAGGTAATTTGGCCGGCTGTCGCGCTTCATCCACAGGCCACAAGGATGGTTGGCACAGTGATGAGCGCACGTCGACAGGGTCAGGATCGCGGCCTCTGGTCCAGCACCCGCTTGGCCTTCCCCAAGCTGCGTTCGACGCCACCGGCCGCGCGCAACTCGATGCGCGCCGAGGTGCCGATATACGTCTTGATCTCATGCGCCAGCAAGCGCGCCGCTTCTTGCGCGGGCTCAGAATCGTGCGCAACATCGTGCCTCGCTTCCACCGCTACCGTGAGGCAATCCAGCGGCCCTTCGCGCGTGAGGATGCACAGGTAGTGCGGCGCGAGTTCGGCACGTTTCAGGATCAACTCCTCGATTTGCGTCGGGAAGACATTCACGCCGCGCACGATCATCATGTCGTCGCTGCGACCGGTGATCTTTTCCATGCGGCGCATGGTCCGCGCGGTGCCCGGCAGCAGACGCGTGAGGTCGCGCGTGCGGTAGCGAATGATCGGCAGTGCCTCTTTCGTGAGGCTCGTGAAAACCAGCTCGCCGAACTCGCCTTCCGCCACCGGTTCTCCGCTGTCCGGATCGACGATCTCGGGATAGAAATGGTCTTCCCAGATGGTCGGGCCGTCCTTCGTCTCGACACACTCGTTCGCTACACCGGGCCCCATCACCTCGGATAGGCCATAGATGTCCACCGCCTCGATGCCCATGCGCTGCTCGATCGCGAGGCGCATGTCGTTGGTCCAGGGCTCCGCGCCGAAGATACCCAGGCGCAGCGAACTCTTCGCCGGGTCCATTCCCTGCCGCTCGAATTCGTCGGCGATCGCCAGCATGTAGCTCGGCGTCACCATGATGATGTCCGGCTTGAAATCGGCGATCAGCTGTACCTGCCGTTCGGTCTGTCCGCCGCCGAACGGCACCACCGTGAGGCCGAGCTTCTCCGCGCCGTAGTGCGCGCCCAGGCCGCCTGTAAAGAGGCCGTAGCCATAGCTCACGTGCACCAGGTCTCCTGGCCGCGCACCGCTTGCGCGCAGGCTGCGCGCCATCAGGTGCGCCCAGGTGTCGATGTCGTTCTTCGTGTAACCCACCACCGTCGGCTTGCCCGTGGTGCCGCTGGACGCGTGGATGCGCACGCACTGCTCGCGCGGCACCGCGAACATCCCGAAGGGATAGTGCTCGCGCAGGTCGTGCTTGGTGGTGAACGGGAACTTCGCGAGGTCCGCCAGCGTGCGGCAATCGTCGGGATGCACACCCGTCGCATCGAACTTCTTGCGGTACGCGGGCGAGTTGTCGTACGCGTGGCGCAGCGTCGACCGCAGGCGCTTGAGTTGCAGCGCGCGCAACTCGTCCGTGCTCGCCTTCTCGATCGGCTCGAGCGGGAAAGATGGCGCTTGAAGACCCGCCTTCATGTCCCCTCCGCAATCACCTGACCCTTGATCTGCGTGCTCTTGCCCCGGAACATCGCGACGACTTCGTCCGACTGATTCGTCACGGTCATGTCGTAGATGCCGTGCCGGCCCTGCAGCACGCGCTCGACGCCCTCGCAGCTCAGCACGTCGCCCGCGCGGACGGGCTTCAGGAAATCGATGGTGCAGCTCGACGCGACCGTCGACTGGTTGTGGCTGTTGCACGCGAACGCGAAGGTGGAGTCGGCCAGCGTGAAGATGAAGCCGCCGTGGCAGATCAGGTGGCCGTTGAGCATTTCCTCGCGCACCGTCATGCGCATCACCGCGCGGCCCGGCTCGCAGCTCACCAGTTCCATGCCCATGAACTCGCGGCTGGCCCGGTCGGCCGCGAACATCGTCTCGCCCACCCGGGCCGCCAGTTGCTTGTCCGCCATCATTCGCCTTTGAAGTTGGGGAGGCGTTTTTCTAGGAACGCCGTGACGCCTTCGATGTAGTCGTGCGTCTTGCCCAGGGCCGACTGCATGTCGCGCTCGGCGTCGAGCTGCTTGTCCAGGTCGTTCGACGCGGCCGCGCGCAGCAACTGGCGCGTCGCGACGAGCGCCTTGGTCGGCATCACCGCGAGGCGCTGAGCGAGCTTCATCGCGGCTTCGACGCAGTCCTCGCCTTCGGGCGCGACGTCCCAGATCATTCCCCACGCCTTCGCGTCCTTCGCACCCAGCTTGTCGCCGAGCATCGCCGCGCCCATCGCGCGCGCCAGGCCCAGCTTCTTGATGAGGAACCAGGTGCCGCCCGCATCGGGCACGAGGCCGATCTTGCTGAAGGCCTGGATGAACGAGGCGTTCGACGCGGCGATGGCGAGATCGCAGGCCATCGCGATGGACGCACCGGCGCCTGCCGCAACTCCATTGACCGCGGCGATCGTCGGCACGCGCAATGCCTGCAATTTACGCACCGTGGGATTGAACGCCTGCTCGATGATCGGCCCTGGATCGGCTCGCTTGACCAGGTCGGGACCGGGCGCGAAATCGAATTCCGAAAGATCGGCGCCCGCGCAGAATCCGCGGCCGGCGCCGGTGAGCACCATCGCGCGAATCGACTTGTCGGCCTCGATCGCATCGAGCGCGGCCCACAAGTCATCGTGCATCCGGCGCGTGAAACTGTTCAGCGCCTGCGGGCGGTTGAGCGTCACCAGGGCCACGGCCCCGCGCGTTTCGTAGAGGACTGTTGCAGCGGTCTCGTCGGTCATGTCGGTCTCCTGGAAGGCACTCTACCATTGGCCAACCGGGCGGTCGGTGAATTACGTGGAAGGTGTGACGCCGTGGTTATAGTCTTCCCCGATCACTCAGGAGAAAACGAATGGCCTACGAACACATCGAAGTACGCACCGAAGGCGGCAAGGTCGGCATCGTCACGCTGAACCGGCCCAAGCAGCTGAACGCGCTCAACAACCAACTGATGGACGAGCTCGGCGCGGCGCTCAAGGCGTTCGACGCCGACGCGGCCATCGGCTGCATGATCGTCACCGGCAGCGAGAAGGCTTTCGCGGCGGGCGCGGACATCGGCGCGATGGCGACCTACACCTTCGCCGACGTCTACAAGGGCGACTACATCACGCGCAACTGGGAAACGATCCGCCAGATCCGCAAGCCCGTGATCGCGGCCGTGAGCGGCTTCGCGCTGGGCGGCGGCTGCGAGCTCGCGATGATGTGCGACTTCATCATCGCCGCCGACAATGCGCGCTTCGGCCAGCCGGAGATCAAGCTGGGCATCATCCCCGGCGCCGGCGGCACGCAGCGCCTGCCGCGCGCG
>JAZKIF010000153.1:28554-30748 GCA_040385005.1 Pseudomonadota bacterium | reverse complement strand
GAACACCAGCCGCCACATCGAGGCCGGCATGGACCGCTTCAAGGCCGCGCTGCTCGGCGCGCGTGAAGTCGGGTTCACCGTGCTGTCGATCAGTCTCTCGCTTGTCGCGGTGTTCATCCCGCTGCTGTTCATGGGCGGACAGGTAGGGCGTTTGTTCCGGGAGTTCGCGGTCACGCTGTCGGCAGCCGTGATGATCTCGCTGGTCATCTCGCTCACCACCACGCCGATGATGTGCGCGTGGCTGCTGCGCCCCGATGCGCACAAGCGCGAACCGGGGCGCCTCGCGCGCTGGTCCGAGAAGGGGTTCGCGTGGGTGCAGCGCAGCTACGAGCACAGCCTGGACTGGGCACTCTCCGCGCAGTGGCTGGTGCTGCTGATCCTCGCGATGATCATCGGCCTGAATGTGTACCTCTTCATGATGGTGCCCAAGGGCTTCTTCCCGCAGCAGGACACCGGGCAGATCAACGGCGGCCTGCGCGCCGACCAGAGCATCTCGTTCCAGGCGATGCAGGAGAAGCTGCGCCAGCTCGTCGCGATCATCAAGGCCGACCCGGCGGTGGACACGGTGGTGGGCTTCACCGGCGGATCGCGCGCGGGCGGCGGCTTCCTGTTCATGAACCTCAAGCCTGCCAACCAGCGCGACGTGAAAGGCCAGGCGGTGATCGCGAGGTTGCGTCCGCAGCTCGCGAAGATCACGGGTGTGAGTCTCTTCCTGAACCCGGTGCAGGACTTGCGCATGGGCGGCCGGCAAAGCAACAGCACTTACCAATACACGCTCAAGAGCGACAACATCACCGACCTGCGCGCATGGGCGACCAAGCTCGCGGAGTCGATGAAGAACCAGTCCGAGCTGACCGACGTGGACACCGACCAGCAGGAGAACGGCGTCGAGACCTATGTGCAGGTCGACAAGGATTCCGCCGCGCGCCTGGGCATCAATTCCCGCGATGTGGACAACGCCTTGTACAACGGCTTCGGCCAGCGGCAGGTGGCCACCATTTACGACGAGCTGAACCAGTACCGCGTGATCCTGGGCGTGGCGCCGATGTACACGAAGAGTCCGAGCGCGCTCAACGACATCTACGTACCCGCGCGCGGGACGACGGGCACGGCCGTGACGGCGTTGAACTCCGGCAGCAACGCGACCACCACGACGTCGCGGGTGTCCGTGAACCCGGCGCTGCGCGACCAGGCGACGGGCCAGGCCGTGAACAGCACGATGGACACGATGGTCCCGCTCTCGGCCATCGCGAAATTCTCCGAGCGCTCCACCGCCAGCTCGATCAACCACCAGGACGCCGAACTCGCCACCACCATCTCGTACAACCTGGCCGAGGGCAGCACGCTGCAGGACGGCCAGGACGCGGTGAAGGAAGCCGAAGCGCAGATCGGCATGCCGATCAACGTGCGTGGGAGCTTCCAGGGCACGGCGCGCGCGGCGCAGGATTCGCAGAAGGAGCAGCCGATGCTGATCCTCGCGGCGCTGGTCGTGATCTACATCGTGCTCGGCATCCTTTACGAGAGCCTGGTGCATCCGATCACGGTGCTCTCCACGCTGCCGTCGGCGGGCATCGGCGCGGTGCTGGCGCTGCTGATCTTCAAGATGGAGCTGTCGATCATCGCGCTCATCGGGCTGTTCCTGTTGATCGGCATCGTGAAGAAGAACGCGATCCTGATCATCGACTTCGCGCTGGATGCCGAGCGATCCCGCGGGCTCTCGCCTTATGCTGCGGTACGCGAAGCTTGCCTCTTGCGCTTCCGTCCCATCCTGATGACGACGTTGGCCGCTGGACTTGGCGCGCTGCCGCTCGCGATCGGCTTCGGCGAAGGAGCCGAGCTGCGCAAGCCCCTGGGCATCTCCATCATCGGCGGCCTGATCGCGAGCCAGGTGATCACGCTCCTCACCACCCCCGTGGTCTATCTCCTGCTGGACAAGCTGCGCAGGCGCAGCCCGCTCGAGCGGCAACTCGGACGGCACAACGAGCCGGCGACGCAAACCTCATGAAAACTGTTCCATTCCGCACCACTGTCACCGCGTTCGCGGCGGCGCTCGCTCTCGCGGCCTGCGCCGTCGGCCCGGCCTACCAGAAGCCCACCGTGGAAACGCCGGCGGCTTTCAAGGAAGGGCAGGGCGAGTGGGTGAAGGCCGTGCCGGCGGACACCCTCGAGCGCGGTCCCTGGTGGGAACTGTTCA
>JAZKIF010000153.1:11153-28499 GCA_040385005.1 Pseudomonadota bacterium | reverse complement strand
GAAGTGTCGAACCAGAACGTCGCGGTGGCGGTCGCTTCGTACGCGCAGGCGCGTGCGCTCGTGGCGCAACAGCGCGCGGCGCTATTCCCAACGGTCGACCTGAGCCTCGGCGCGAACCGCAGTGGCGGCAACGGCAGCAGCAGCGGTACGCGCAGCAGCTACCAGGTCGGCATCGGGGGCAGCTGGGAGCCCGATGTGTTCGGGCGGCTTCGCGCCGGCGTCGACAGCGCGCGGGCCGGCGCGCAGGCGAGCCTCGCGGACCTGCAGGCCGCGAAGCTCGCGTCGCAAGGCGAACTCGCGAGCAACTACTTCAACCTTCGCCAGCTCGATTCGGCGCGCAAACTGCAGGCCGACACGATCGAGGGCTACCAGCGTTCGCTCAAGATCACGCAGAACCGCTACGACGCGGGCATCGTCGCGCGCACCGACGTGCTGCAGGCGCAGACGCAGCTCGCGAACGCACAGGCGGAGCAGCTGACGCTGGAGCGGCAGCGCGCGGTGCTGGAGCATGCGATCGCCGTGCTGGTCGGCAAGGCGCCGGGCAACTTCACGCTCGCGCCGAGGCCGGCGTGGGTCGGCGTGGTGCCGGACATTCCGTTCGACGTGCCCTCGACGCTGTTGCAGCGCCGTCCTGACATCGCGGCCGCCGAGAGACGCGCGTCGCAGGCGAACTTGCAGATCGGGATCGCGCAAGCGGCGTACTTCCCGAGCCTGCGCCTCACGGGCAATGTGGGCGCGGCGGCCGCGACGATTGGCGACTTGTTCAGCTCGTCCGCGCTGGTGTGGTCGCTCGGTGCGTCGCTCGCGCAATCGATCTTCAATGCGGGCGCGACGCGGGCGCAGGTTGAAAGCGCGCGCGCCGGGCTGGAAGCCGCGGCGGCGCGCTATCGGCAGACAGTGCTCGCGGCGTTCCAGGACGTCGAGGATCAACTCGTCGCGGCGCGTGTGCTGCAGCAGCAACTCGCGTTGCGCCAGCAAGCCGCGCAGGCCGCGACGCTGGTGGAGCAGCAAGTGCTCAATCGCTACCAGGCGGGACAGGTGAGCTACACCGAAGTGGTCACCGCGCAAGCCACGGCGCAGAACGCGCGGAGGGCGCTGGTGCAGGCGCAATCGGACCGGCAGGTGGCGGCGGTGGCTCTGATTCAGGGGCTGGGCGGGGGCTGGCGCGGGCTTTAAGCGTCGCGCCCCGCCGGACGCGGCAGCACCCGGAAAGCAATCGCCCCGAGGGCGAGCATCGTGGCCGTCGTGAGCATCACCGCTTCGAAGGGATCGATGCCGCGCGCCGAAGCCGCCGTCGCGGCGACGCCGGTCAGCCACTGCATCAACGCGATGCCCAGGAACATCGCCATCGTGAAGACCGCCATCGCGCGTCCGGTGAGGGCTTCGGGGTAGGCGAGCCGCACGTCCGCGTACTGCAGCACGATGTAGCCGGTGAGGAAGGACACCACCAGCGCGATGGCGACAGCCAACGCCGCCACGTGGACGAACGCCAGCGCGCAGAACAGAGCCGCCATCGCGACGGTGAATCCGACGATCCATTGGCGACGCGCACTCTTTGGATCGAAGCGCCCGAAGAGCGGCGGGCCGAACAAGCTGACGATCGACACGACCAGCGCGACGTTCCCGCTTGCCACCAGCGAGAAGCCATAGCGCTCGATGAGCAGCGGCCCCAGCCACAGGCCGCGCAGCGTGATGAAGGACGCGTAGCTCACCGCGCCGAGCGCGACGATGCCCCAGGTGTGCGGCATCGCGATGAGGGCGCCGAACTGCTTCACGGCCTGCGCAACGGATTCGCCGTTGGGGTTCGGCTTCGTCGCTTCCTCGTCCACGAAGAAATACACCGCGAGCCACGCGAGCGCGGACGCCGCCGCCAGGATCAGGAAGCCGGTGCGCCACGAGCTGTGCTCCACCACCCACGCAAGCGGTGTCGCGGTGAGCAGCATGCCGACACCGCCGATGCCCATGACGAGCCCCGACACGGACGCGAAGCGCGCGACGGGAAACTTGCGGGCGATGAACACCGTACACACGAGGAACGCGGGCGCGCAGCCCACGCCGATCAACGCCTGGCCCGCGACCACGAGCCAGAACTCCTGCGCCAGCGCGGAGAGCAGCGCGCCCGCGACAGCGACCGGGAACGCCGCGAGGATCGTGCGCCGCACGCCGTGCAGGTCGATGCCGATGCCCATCAACAACTGCATCGCGCCGAACGTGAAATGAAAGGTGCCCGCGAACACGCCGAGCTGCCGCGCCGTCAGCGAAAAATCCGTCTGCAGCTGCCGGGCCATCATCGCCGTGACGGTGCGAAACGCCTGCGAGAGCGAGAACGCGCTCGCCAGCGCGATCAGCATGATCCAGATGGCGCGCCGCCCGCCGTCCTTCGTCACGCCTGGTGTTGGCCCATCAGCGACAGCATGCCGGCCTCGAGCCCCTCCATGCGGTTCGCGAGTTGCGGCGCCGATTGCTTGGAGAGTTTCATGTATTGCTGGAAGGTGCCCAGCAGCGACGCGCGGTTGCCGTGGTGCAGCAGCATGCTCGCGAGCGCGGCCTGCAGCACCTGCACCTGCGCGGTGAGCGCGAGCTGGTTCTCCATCAGGCCGTTGATGTTGTCGCTGTACAGCGCCAGCATCTCTTCCATCTTCTTCGTCTCGTCGTTGTCCATGGTGGCCTCGCAGCGTTCACGCCGTCGCACCGGGCGGCGGCGTCTTGGGTTGGTAGTCGCAGTATTGGATCACGGCGCATTCCCAGCAGCGCGGCGTGCGCGCGACGCACACGTAGCGCCCGTGAAGGATGAGCCAGTGGTGCGCGTCCGCCATGAATTCCTTCGGCACGCGCTTGAGCAATTTCATCTCGACCGCCAGCGGATCCTTGCCCGGCGCGAGGCCGGTGCGGTTCGAGACGCGGAAAATGTGCGTGTCCACCGCGAGCGTTTCTTCGCCGAACGCGACGTTGAGGACCACGTTCGCCGTCTTGCGGCCGACACCCGGCAGCGCCTCCAGTTCCTCGCGCGTGCGGGGGACGCGCCCACCATGCTGCTCGACCAGGATCGCGCAGGTCTTCATCAGGTTGGCGGCCTTGGTGCGGTAGAGGCCAATGGTCTTGATGTAGTCCTCGAGTTTCGGCAGGCCGAGATCGAGGATGGCTTGCGGCGTGTTGGCGACGGGGAAGAGCTTGCGCGTGGCCTTGTTGACGCCGACGTCGGTCGCTTGAGCGGAGAGCAGCACGGCGGCGAGCAACTCGAAAGGCGTCGTGAATTCCAGCTCCGTCGTCGGCAACGGGTTGGCCGCGCGCAGCGTCGCGAAGAAGGGGGCAATGAGTTCTTTTTTCACCGGATTGGAAGTGTTGATGTGCCCACGTCATTCTGGACGCAGAATTCGCGGAATTTGCGCAGAAGAAGGCAAGAAAAATTAGAGAATTTCTTTGGTTTTTTCTGAATTCACTCTGCGTAATCTCTGCGAATTCTGCGTCCAAAAGAACCGTCGCACCCCCCTATCCGCCCAACCGCGACTGCAACTCACGGATCACCGCCGCGATCACATCGCCTTGCGCCGAATCGCGCGCCTGCACGACGCCGATACGCCGCGCTTCCGCGCCCGCGATCGACACGACGCGCAGGCTGTTGTCGCCGCTCCAGCGGCCGCCTTCCAGGTGCGGCAGGACCGACACGCCGAGCCCGGAGCGCACGAGGTCGATGATGGCTTCGATCGCGTTCAACTCCAGGAATTCGACGGGCTTCACGCGCAGCTTGCGGAGCGTTCGCTCCACGAGGCGACCCGTGTGCTGGCTGCGATCGAAGCGGATGAAGTGGTGACGCTGCAGCAACGCGCGGGCGCTGCCTTCGCTCGCGCCGCGCGGGGCGACGAGAACCATCGGCTCTTCGTACAGCGTGGTCCACGCGAGACCAGGACGCGATTGGCCCGGCTCGCGAACGGCGATGGCGGCGTCGAGTTCGCCTTCTTCCACCGCGGCCAGCAACTCAAGTGATTTGGCGGCCGAGACGTGCAACTCCAGACCCGGATGCCGTGCCTTGAGCGACAGCGTCGCCTGGATGAGCGGGCGGACCGCCGACACCACCGCACCCAGGTGGAGGACGCCGGACATCGGCTCCGGCGAAATGCCGGCGGCCTGCATCTGGTCGTACAAAGCCACGAGCTTTCGCATCGAGGGCAACAACTCGCGTCCGGCCTGATTCAGCACCACGGTCTTTCCCTGCCGCTCGAACAAGGGACGGCGCAAGTCGGCTTCCAGGGTCCTCATCTGCTGGCCTACAGCCGCCTGCGTCAAAGCGACGCGATTGGCCGCTGCGGCGAAGGAGCCTTCCGAAGCGACGGCCACAAAAGTCTTCATGACACGCAGGCTGCTCATCGGTCAATGGTAAAGAGATTCTTTAGGCTGAGTAAAGCAATATTCAGCTCTCCCATAGGTTGCCCGCTCGATAATGACGCGATGAAATTCGACTACGACAATCCCTATCCCACCACGCGCCTGCCGGTCTTCGCGCGCAACGTCGTCTCCACCTCGCATCCCCTGGGCGCGCAGGCTGGCCTGCGAATGCTGTGGAAGGGCGGCAACGCGGTGGACGCGGCCATCGCCGCCGCCGCCGCGATGACCATCGTCGAGCCGGTGAGCAATGGCCTGGGCAGCGACTCCTTCGCGATCCTGTGGGACGGCAAGGAGCTGCACGGCCTCAACGCCTCCGGTCCCGCGCCGGCCGCATGGTCCGTCGATTACTTCAAGGGCAAGTACGGCGCCGACGCGAAGACGCCGCCCAAGCGCGGCATCGATTCCGTCAGCGTCCCCGGCGCGGTGGCGAGCTGGATGGCGCTGTCCGAGCGCTTCGGCAAGCTGCCGTTCGCGGACTTGCTCGAGCCCGCGATCGAGATCGCCGAGCGCGGCTACCTGATGCCGGTCGTGGTGCAACAGAAGTGGGCCGCCGCGGCCGAGGAGCTGGGCAAGCAGCCGGGCTTCGCGCAATCGTTCCTGCCGAACGGCCGCGCGCCTCACGTCGGCGAGCTGTTCCAGTTCAAGGGCGCCGCACGCGGCCTGCGCGCCATCGCCGAGACCAAGGGCGAGGCGTTCTACGGCGGCGAGATCGCGCAGGCCGTCGAGAAGTTCTCCACCGCCAACGGCGGCAGCCTCACGGCGAAGGATTTCGCGAACTACAAGCCCGAATGGGTCACGCCCATCGCCAAGAACTACCGCGGCTACACCGTGCACGAGATCCCGCCGAACGGGCAGGGCATCGCGGCGCTGATGGCGCTGGGCATCGTGCAGAACTTCGACATCGCCGGCATGAAGGTCGACGGCGCCGATTCGCAGCACCTGCAGATCGAGGCGATGAAGCTCGCGTTCGCGGACGTTTACCACCACGTCGGCGACAGCATGAGCCTCACGTCGCAGCAGCTCCTGTCCGACGACTACCTCGCGAGCCGCGCGAAGCTGATCGACATGAAGCGCGCGCAGGACTTCAAGGCCGGCAACCCGGTGAAGGGCGGCACGATCTACCTCACCGCCGCCGACGAGAACGGCATGATGGTGAGCTTCATCCAGAGCAACTACATGGGCTTCGGCTCGGGCGTCGTCGAGCCCACGTTCGGCATCAGCCTGCAGAACCGCGGCCATGGCTTCAGCCTCGTGAATCCGTACAACCTGGTCGCGCCCGGCAAGCGGCCGTTCCACACGATCATCCCGGCGTTCCTCACGAAAGACGGCCAGCCCGTCATGTCGTTCGGCGTGATGGGCGGCAACATGCAGCCGCAGGGCCACATGCAGACGCTCGTTCGTATGCTCGATTACAAGCAGAGCCCGCAGGCCGCCTGCGATGCGCCGAGGTGGCGTTTCAATTCGGGGCTGGAGATCAACGTCGAGCACCAGATGGACGGTGCGACCGTTGAAGAGTTGAAGCGGCGCGGCCACAAGGTGGATGTCATCAACGACAGCTATCAGGATTTCGGCTCGGGCCAATTCATCTGGCGCGCGGGCGAGCCGTCGCGCGAGGGGTACATCGTCGCGTCGGATTCACGCAGGGACGGATTGGCTGCGGGGTTTTGAGGAATCGGATCGCACAGGCGCGGGCAAAATACCGCGCATGCTCATCCATTCCATTCGAAACTCTTTCGTAGTGGTGGCGCTCGCCGCCTCAGCCCTTGCTTCTCATCCAGTGGCCGCGCAACCGGCAGCGCAACCAACCGCGCCGCGCCCGCCTGTCGAATCCTTCTTCCAGAACTTTTCCACCAGCGGCGGCGTGCTGTCGCCCAACGGCAAGCGTGTCGCCTTGCGCGTGACGGGCAAGAGCGGCCGCGTGCAATTGGTCATCGTCGATGCCGAGAAGCGCACCGCGAAGCCGATCGTGTCGTACGACACCGTCGATGTCGCTGCCTTCTCCTGGGTCAACGACAAGCGTCTCGTGTTCAGCGTCGGGGACCGAGAGACCGCGTCGGGCGACCGGCTGACCGGCCCGGGGCTCTTCGCCGTCGATGCCGACGGCGGCGAAATCCGCCAACTCGCGGACGTGGACCGCTATCCCGAGCGCGGGGTCGGCGGCCGCACGCTGCTGGACTTCAACACGCGCTTCGAAGCGGCGACGCGCGACAGGAATTCCGACGACATCTTCGTGACGCAGCCGAAGTTCGACAACAAGCGCGAGTTCGAAGCGGTCAATTTGCTGCGAGTCAACACGCGCACCGGCGCGGCACAGACGGTGACGCGGCCCGGTCGTACCTACAAGTGGCTGATCGACGCCAACGACGTGCCCCGTGTCGCGGTCACGCGCGAAGGCGCGAAGGTCACGGTTCATTACCTCGAGGCCGAGGGCAAATGGACGGCGCTCACCACCTTCGACATGTTCGACGGCGCGCAAGGGTTCGATCCCTTCGAGATCGGCCCCGATGGCACGCTTTACGTGCGCGCGCAGCAAGGCGGCGGCACGTCGGCTATCTACCGCTTCGACATCGCGAAGAAGGCGATCGATCCCGAACCGGTCATTTCCGTCAAGGGTTATGACTTCTCGGGCCGCCTCATCATGGACAAGACCCGCCTGCTGGGTATCTACCACGTCGGCGATGCGGCGGGCACCGTCTGGCTGGACCCGGCGATCAAGAAGTTGCAGGCCAGCATCGACACCCTCCTGCCCGCGACCAACAACATCCTGAGCGTGCCGCTGCACGCAGGCTCGCCCTACGCGTTGGTCTACGCGTTCTCCGATGTGGACCCGGGCACGTCCCTGCTGTTCAACCAGCAGACCAGCCAGTTCACGGTGCTGGGCAAGTCGCAGCCCGGCATCGATCCGAAGCAGATGGCGCAGCGCGACCTCGTTCGCTACAAGGCGCGCGACGGCCTGGAAATCCCTGCCTGGCTGACCCTGCCGCGCGATGCCAAGGGCCGCAAAGTGCCGCTGGTCGTGCTGGTTCATGGCGGGCCCTGGGTGCGTGGCGGCGTGTGGAACTGGAACGCCGAGAGCGAGTTCCTCGCGTCGCGTGGGTACGCCGTGCTCGAACCTGAGTTCCGCGGCAGCGCCGGCTACGGATTCGCGCACTTCGCCGCGGGCTGGAAGCAGTGGGGCCTCGCGATGCAGAACGACATCGCCGACGGCGCGCGCTGGGCCGTGGACAAGGGGCTGGTGGACGGCGGACGCATCTGCATCGCGGGGGCGAGCTACGGGGGCTACTCGGCGTTGATGGGGCTGGTGAACGATCCTTCGCTCTATCGCTGCGGCATCGCGTGGGCGGGCGTCTCGGACATCGACCTCATGTACACCATCAGCTGGAGCGCGATGTCGGCCGACTACAAGCAGTTCGGCATGCCGGTGCTGATCGGCGATCAGCAGAAGGACGCGGAGCAGCTCAAGGCCACGTCGCCGCTGCAGCAGGCCGCGCGCATCAAGCAGCCGTTGCTGCTGGCGCACGGCGGGGCGGACCGGGTCGTGCCGATCGACCACGGCGTGAAGATGCGCGACGCCGTGCGCAAGACGAACCCGAATGTCGAGTGGGTCGAATACACGGAGGAAGGACATGGCTGGAGCCTCGTCAAGAACCGCGTCGACTTCTGGACCCGCGTCGAGAAATTCCTGGATCGCAACATCGGCGAAAAGTAGTTCTTGTGTCCTAACGCTGTGGGTTCGACCCGAGACAGCTACCGCCGGAAACGCGCTAGTCTTTCCGGCAGGCAGTAACGACAGGAGGGAAGTATGTTGAAAACAGGCATCGCAGTGGCCGCATTGGGCCTTGCCTGCGCTGTACACGCGCAGGACAAGATCGTGGTCGGCCAGTCCGCGCCGCTCACCGGCGGCAACGCCCAGTTCGGCAATGACATCCGTAACGGCGCCAACGCGTATTTCTCGGCGGTCAACGCAAAGGGCGGCATCGGCGGGAAGATGATCGAGATGCAATCGCTCGACGACAAGAACGACCGCAAGACCGCCGGCGCCAACGCCAAGACCCTGCTCGACAAGAACGTCGTCGCGCTGTTCGGCTTCGCATCCGCCACCTTGAGCCTGGACGCCATCCCGCAAGCCGAAGCGAAGGACGTGCCTTTCTTCGCGCCGTTCTCCGGCGCGAACCCGGTTCGCGTGAACAACCCGGTGCTGTTCACCGTGCGAGCGTCCTACGGCGACGAGATGGAGAAGATCCTCAACTTCTGGACCAGCCTGGGCCTCAAGCGCGTGACGGTGGTCCACTACGAGGACGAGGTGGGCAAGCAGAACCTGGAAGTGGTGGTCAAGTACCTGCAGAAGATCAACCTCTCGCCCAAGGCGCTGCCGCTGAAGCGCAACGCGCAGATCACCAAGACCGAAATCCAGGCGCTCCTTGCGCAGCAGCCCGAGTTGATCCTGCACACGGTTCTGTCCGGCGCCGCCGCGCAGATGCAGAAGGAGCTGGTCGACATGGGACGGATCATCCCGACGTCCAGCCTCTCGTTCATCGGCGCGGACCAGTTCATCGTCGCGGCCGGGCCGTCGAGCGCGGGCGTGTCGATCTCGCAGGTGGTGCCCAACCCGAACTCGCAAATGCCCGCCGTGCGCGAGTGCGCGAAGGCGATGGAGGCCGCCGGCATCAAGGGCATGAACAGCACGCAGCTGGAAGCCTGCTTCGCGGCGAAGACGCTGGCCGAGGGCATGCGCCGCGCGAAGAAACCGGTGACTTCGAAGTCGCTTCTCGAAGCGCTCACCAATCTCGGCACGTACGACCTGGGCGGCTACAAGATCGCCTTCAATGCCGGCGCACAACACGGCAGCAAATTCGTCGACCTGGCGATGGTCACGCGCGATGGCCGGTTGATGAGCAACTGATCGGCCGCATGCCCGAATGCGGCCCATGAAATTTCGGCTTTTGCGCCGCGCCCTGATCGGCGCCGCCAGCACTTTGGTTCTCTTTGCCGCATGCGTGACACTGGCGCGGTCGCAAACCGCGGCGCGTCCGCCGATCGAGGCGTTTTTCCAGAACCCCGCGTTCGCCGGCGCGGAAATCTCGCCGACTGGCCGGCACGTCGCCCTCCAGGTGCTCTCGAAGACGACCGGCCGCATCCAGCTTGTCGTGGTGGACACGGAGAAGTTCACCGCGAAAGCCGTGGCGAGCTTCACTGACGGGGACGTTAACAGCGTCCACTGGATCAACGACAAGCGCCTCGTCTATGGCGTGTTCGACCGCAAGGCGGGCATCGGCGAGCGCGACTACTACGTGAGCCCCGGGCTTTTCGCGGTCGATGCCGATGGCACCGGCTACAAGCAGCTCGCGCGGCTCAACTGGGAGCGGGAGCGCACCGTCGGCGACCGCCAGCCCATGGACCCGACCACGCGGTTCGTCGCGACCATGGCGAACAAGGACTCGGACGACATCTTCGTCACGCAGGCCAAATTCAGCGACACCACGCGCGACCTCGAGGCGCGCAACCTGTATCGCCTGGACACGCGCACCAGCGCGGCATCCATCGTGAAACGCCCGGGCAAATCGCTGGCCTGGTACATCGACGCGAAGGATGTTCCGCGCGCGACGATCACCGAGGAGGCGGGCCGCGGCGCGGTGTATTACCTCGAGCCGGAGAAGAACGAGTGGGTCAAGCTGGTGGATTACGACGCCGTCACCGGCATCGGCCGATTCACGCCGGTGGGCTTCGCGCCCGACGGCTCGCTGTTCGTCACGCAGCAGCGCGGCGGCGCGGCGACTTCGGCGCTGTACCAGTTCGACTTCACGACGCGCCAGCTGAAGGCGGAGCCGGTGGTCGGCATCGCGAGCCACGACTTCTCGGGCAAGCTCGTCTCCGACGGCAAGCGCCTGCTCGGCGTGCGCTACACGTCGGACGCGGAGGCGACAGCCTGGTTCGAGCCGGACCTCAAGCAGTTGCAGTCCACCATCGACAAGGCGCTGCCGGGCGCGGTGAACCGCATCGACGTGCCGCAACGCGCGCAGGCGCCGGCGGTGCTCGTGTAT
This sequence comes from Pseudomonadota bacterium, assembly GCA_040385005.1. Classification (GTDB taxonomy): domain Bacteria; phylum Pseudomonadota; class Gammaproteobacteria; order Burkholderiales; family Burkholderiaceae_C; genus Ramlibacter. The sequence continues at coordinate 18,075 of JAZKIF010000153.1, read as the reverse complement.
TCGTTCTCGGACGGCAATCCCGGCGCGTACTACGTCTACAACAAGGACACCGGCAAGTTCACCGCGTTGGGGCAGGTGATGCCCGGCATCGAGGCTGCCGCGATGGGCCAGCGGGACTTCGTCCGCTACAAGGCGCGCGACGGTCTGGACGTGCCCGCGTGGCTCACGCTGCCGCAAGGCGCCAAGGGCAAGAAGCTGCCGCTGGTCGTGCTCGTGCATGGTGGCCCCTGGATCGCCGCCGCCAAATGGGAATGGAAGGCGGAGAGCCAGCTGCTCGCCACGCGCGGCTACGCGGTGCTCGAACCCGAGTTCAGGGGCACGCGAGGCTACGGGTTCAGGCACTTCCGCGCGAGCTGGAAGCAGTGGGGCCTCGCCATGCAGAACGATCTCGCGGACGGCGCGCGCTGGGCCATCGCGCAAGGCATCGTCGATCCGTCGCGCATCTGCATCGCCGGCGCGAGCTACGGCGGCTACGCGACGCTGATGGGCCTCGTCAACGATCCGGACCTGTACCGCTGCGGGCTGGAGTGGGTGGGCGTCACGGACATCGACCTCATGTACTCGGTGACGTGGAGCGATTTCAGCGCCGACTACAAGACCTACGGCATGCCGGTGCTGGTAGGCGACCGCGACAAGGACGCCGAGCAGTTGAAGGCCACATCGCCGCTGCTGCAGGCCTCGCGCATCAAGCAGCCGTTGTTGATGGCCTACGGCGGGGCCGACGTGCGCGTGCCCATCGTCCACGGCGTGAAGTTCCGCGACGCCGTGCAGAAAACCAATCCCAACGTGGAGTGGATCGAGTACACCGACGAAGGCCACGGCTGGTTGTCGCCGAAGACCAGCGTCGATTTCTGGACCCGCGCCCTGAAATTCCTCGACGCGAACATCGGCGCGCGCTAGGCCATCCGCGCGACGTACTCGCCCAACGCGAGCGACGACGTGAGGCCCGGCGACTCGATGCCGAACAGGTTCACCAGCCCGCGCACGCCATGCGTGGCTTCGTCCTGGATCACGAAATCCGCCGCGGCGCTGCCGAGCGAAGTGCCGGGCCCGGCGAGGCGTGGGCGAATGCCCGTGTAGCCGGGCTGCAATGATCCATCGGGCAGCGCGGGCCAGTAGCGGCGCACGGCGCGGTAGAAGGCGTCCTCGCGGCTTTCATCGAAGCGATAGTCAACGCCGTCGCGCCAGCTCAAATCCGGACCGAACTTGCATTGCCCGCCAAGGTCCAGCGTGACGTGTGCGCGCAAGCCGCCATCGCGCGCGACCGGGTAGACCAGCCGGTTGAATGGCGACTTGCCCGAGAGCGTGTAGTAGTGGCCGATCGCGTAGTACAACTTCGGGACCATCGCGGCGGGCATGCCGGCGATCGCAGCTGCAATCTGCTGCGCGCCCAGTCCCGCTGCGTTGATGACGGTGCGGCATTCGTAGGAGGAGATGGCGCCTTCGGATCGCACTTGCAGCACGACGCCTTCGCTCGTCGCGCGTCCTTCGACCACCTCGCTTTGCAGCGCCAGCGATGCGCCGGCATTCTCCGCATCGCCCAGGTACGCCAGCATCAGCGCGTGGCTGTCGACGATGCCCGTGGACGGCGAATGCAGTGCCGCGATGCCCGTCACCGCGGGCTCCATCTCATGCAACTCCGCCGCGTCGATGATGCGCAAATCATGCACGCCCTGGCCGGCCGCGAGTTCGATGTGGTGGTGCAGCTCCGGCACCTCCGCTTCGTCGTTCGCGACGATCAACTTGCCGATGCGCTGGTGCGCGATGCCTCGTTCCGCGCAATAGCGGTAGAGCGCATTGCGGCCTTCCACGCACAGCCGCCCCTTGAGCGAGCCCGGCGCGTACGAGAGGCCGGCGTGGATCACCTCGGAGTTGCGCGCGCTGGTCTGCGTGCCGATGGCGTTCTGCGATTCGAGGATCACCACCTCGCGCCCGGCAAGCGCGAGCGATCTGGCGATGGCAAGCCCCACCACGCCGGCGCCGATCACGGCGCAGTCGATACGTTCCGTCATTGCGCGATCACTCGAGCTTGATGTTCGCCTCTTTGATCAGCGCGCCCCACTTGGCGTGCTCCGCCTTGATGTGCGCCGCGAACTGCTGCGGCGTGCCGGGCGTCACTTCGCTGCCGTCGGCGGCGAGCTTTTCCTTCAGGTCCGGCCGCGCGAGGAGCTTCAGAACTTCCGCGCTGATGCGGTTCACCACGTCCGCGGGCATGCCCGCGGGGCCCACGAGCCCGAGCCACGTCGTGGCGGCAAACGACGGATAGCCTTGCTCGGCGACCGTGGGAACGGACGACATCGAGCCCAGGCGCTTCGCGGACGTCACGGCCAGCGCGCGGATCTTGCCGCCCGCCAGTTGCGACATCACCGACGGGCTGCTGCCGAAATACGTGGGCACCTGGCCGCCGAGCAATTCGGTCATCGCGGGGCCCGCGCCCTTGTACGGCACCTGCATGATCTTCGCGCCGGTCTGCCGCTCGAGCAGCTCGCCCGCGAGGTGGCCCACGGTGCCGTTGCCGGCCTGGGCGACGCCGAGCGTGCCCGGCTTCGCCTTCGCGTCCTTGATGAAGTCGCCGAGGGTTTTGTATGGCGAATCCGCGCGCACGACGAGCACGACCGGCTGCTCGGAGATGGCGACGATGGGCGTCAGGTCCTTCAGCGGATCGAACGGCATCTTGGCGTAGAGCGACGGGTTGATCGCGAGGTTCGACGCCTGGCCCATGCCGATGGTGTAGCCGTCCGGCGCGGACTTGGCCACGAAGTCGATGCCGATGTTGCCGCCCGCGCCGGGCTTGTTGTCCACGACGATGTTCCAGCCGAGGACGGTGGTCATGTTCTGCGCGATCAGGCGCGAGGCCTGGTCCGTGCCGCCGCCGGGCGGGAAGGGCACCACGAGGCGGATCGGCTTGTTCGGGAAAGCGCCTTGCGCGAAAGCGTAGGGCGCAACGCCGGCCGCGATGGCGGCGGCGAGTACTTCACGTCGATTCATTCGTCTTGTCTCCTGGTTGATTCGTCCAAATTCTGCATGCATCAGACCGGGCAGCCTTTTTCGCGCAGCATCGCGTTGAAGCGCTCGGGGTCGCTGGCGCCGGTGCGGTTGCCCGCGCGGATCTTCTCTTCCTTCGCCGCGTGCGCGCGCACCTTCGGCAGAAGGTCGGCGACGCTCGCGCTCGGGATGGCGACGACTCCGTCGGCGTCGCCGAGGATCAGGTCTCCGGGCATCACGGCCATGCCGCCGCAGGCGATCGGGATGTTGATCTCGCCGGGGCCGTCCTTGCTCGGCCCGCGGTGCGTGTGGCCGCGCGCGTAGACCGGCATGCCGCCTTCGGCCCACTCGGCGAGATCGCGCAGCGCGCCGTCGACGACGATGCCGCCCAGCTTGCGCGCGATGAGCGTCGTGCGCATCAGGCCACCGATGAGCGCCTGCGCGAGATCGCCGGCGCCGTCGATCACGATCACGTCACCGGGCTGCGCCTGCGACAGCGCGACGTGGATCATGAGGTTGTCGCCGGGTCGCACGCGCACGGTGAAGGCCGGGCCGCACATCGTGAGGTGCAGGTCGTGGTGATATGCGTTGAGGCCGATGGAGCCCGTGCAGCGGCCCATGCTGTCGCTCGCATGTGCGACGGGCACCGTGCGGAATGCCTCGATCAGGGCGGCGGAAGGGCCGGGGTGGCGCGGGTTGACGGTGTAGCCGGGGGGCCAGGCCTTGGTAGTGTCGGTCATGTGAATGTTTGAGTTAAGCCAGTTGGAGGGAGGGCAGGACTTCAGGGTTGACGCAGCTCGCGCGTTCGGGCGGCTTGCCATTCAACCACCCGAGCACGTTGCGCGCCGCGCCTTCGGCCATCGTTTCGAGCGCGGCTTCGGTCGAACCGCCGACGTGCGGGGTGAGGATGACGGTGGGCAACGACGCGAGCGAGTGGCCGGCGGGCAAGGGCTCTTCGGACATCGTGTCCAGGCCCGCGCCCGCGAGACGGCCGCTCTTCAGCCGCTCGATGAGGGCAGTTTCATCGATCACTTCTCCGCGCGCCGTGTTGATGAGGATCGCGCCGTGCGGCAGGAGGTCGAGCGCGTTGGCGTCGATCAGGTTGCGGGTTTTTCCCGTGAGCGGGATGTGAAGGCTGAGCACGTCGCACATGGGAAGCATTGCTTCGAGTTGCGCATGCAGCGTGACGCCTTCCACAGGGCACGCGCCTTTCAGCATCGGGTCGTGTGCGTGCACCTGCATGCCCAGCGCCTGCGCGACCCGGGCGACGCGCTGGCCGACCTGGCCGAAGCCCACGAGGCCAAGGCGCTTGCCGCAGAGCTGCACGCCATCCTGCGCGCGCGTCCAGCGGCCCGCGCGCATCTCGCGATCGAGCAGGGCGATGCGTCGTGCCGCGGCGATCATGAGACCGACGGTCAGCTCCGTCACCGACTGCGCATTCGCGCCGGGGGTCACGTAGACCGGGATGCCTTGTGCGGTCGCGGCGGAGACGTCGATGTTGCTCACGCCGACGCCGTGCTTGGAGATCACGCGCAGCCTGGGGCTCGCGCCGATGGCGGCGGCCGTGAGCGTGGCGGTGCGCGAGATCACGGCATCGACGGCGTTGGAGGCCATGATCGCCTCGGCTTCGCGCGCGCCGGCGCCTTCGGGCAGGAAGAGCACGTTGCAGTCCGCCTCCTCCAGGATTCGAAGGCCCGCGGCAGCGAGGCGGGGCGCCGTGACGAAGATCGTGAATGACATGCCCGGATTCTGGGCGGCGCTATCCATTCCGTCTATTCGATAATGATCATCGAATCATTACTTTTGGCAATCGGTCATGGACTTGCACCTGCGCGACCTGCGCTACTTCGAAACCGTCGCCGAACTCGGTCACCTGGGCAAGGCGGCGGATCAACTCGCGCGCTCGCAGCCCGCGCTCACCAAATGCATCCAACGGCTGGAAGAGGCCGTGGGCAGCCCCTTGTTCGAGCGAGCGGGGCGCGGCATCCGCCTCACGGCCGTGGGGCAGGTGCTGTTCGCGCGCTCCAAAGTGCTGCGTGGCGCGAGCGAGGAGGCGCTGCGCGAAGTGCACGATTTCGCGGAAGGCTCGGCGGGCAGCGTGGTGATCGGCAGCGGGCCGATCGCGGCGGACCACCTCTTGCCGGAGCTATGCCGCGCGGCGCTGGCGGAGTTGCCCGCGGTGAAGATCGACATCATCATCGCCCCGAGTTTCGAGCTGCGCGACCAGTTGCGCCAGGGCAAGATGGACTTGCTCGTCGGCCTGACGGCGGACAACGATCCCGCGCTGGTTTCGCACGCCATCGTCGACGACGTGGTGGTGGTCGCGGCCAATCGCGAGCACCCCATCTTCAAGCGCAGGAAGGTGGACATCGCCGCGCTGCTGGACTACGGATGGGCGTTGCCGCGCGCGAACATTCCCAGCCGCCAGTGGTTCGACATGGCGTTCAGTTCGCGGGGGCTGCCGGCGCCCAATGTGCAGATCGAGGCGGGATCGATTCCTCTTTTGCCGCGCATGGTCGCGCGCACGGACCTGCTCACCTTCGTCTCGCGCCACACGCTGCGGCTGGACCGCAGCAGCGCTTTGAAGGAATTGCGGCTGCCGGCGACGACACTGCGCCGCAGCCTGGGTGTCACGTACCGGCGTGAGGGCTATCTCTCGCCGGCGGCGCAGCGCGTGCTGGCGATCCTCAAGGCGAGGGGCAAGAAGCTGTTCGAGGGCGCGTGAACGTTCCGCGCCTTTTCGGTCAGCGCTTCTCGCCCAGGTACTCGCGCACCTTGTCCGCGCGATCGCCGACGGCCTGCACGGCCTCCTTGATTCGCTCGGGCGTGGTGTTCATGCTCTTGGCCCAGTCGCGCAGCTCGTAGTCCTGGTTGACGTTGATGCGCTGGCGGTCCTGGCCGCTGGATTTGGATTTGTCGTCGGACATGCGGGTCTCCTGGTTGTTGGATACCTGCAATCGTAGAAAACGTTGGCCGGCCCAACTGTAGGACGCAAGCGCATGAGCAAGCTTCACCCGTCACGGCAGCCCGCCGCCGAAGCGCAATGCCTGAGCCAGCATCCCCGCTCGAATCGGCTGCCATATCCGGCCCGGAAAGCCTTCGGGCAGTTGTGCCTCGACGGTATCCAGTGCCGCCGGTACTCGTTCGACAAGTTGGCGCAACGCATCGAACGGAACTCCCGATTGCTGTGCCACGCCCTGCCAGTGCCGGGTCTGAATCTCGGCGAGGTGGTAATGAACGTTCTTCGAACGCAAGGCCATGGAGAGCTTCGCGCGCTTTGCGGCCAACTGGTTGGGTCCATTGCCGATGATCGGCCAGGCCGACAGGACGTCGTAGAGCGGAGTCAGGCGATACCCGCCACCGCGCTCGAGGAAGATCGAGAAATTCTTGGCATGTCCGTCCGTCGCCGCAAGCAGCCAGAACGTGAGCAGCGAGAGCACGAAATTCCGCCTGTCGTCCGCAGCGCGGCTGCTGGTGTCCAGGATGCGCAGGAGGTCGGTGACGCCGGGGCCGCCGTCCGATTCGTACTTCAAGGTTCCCGGCAAGCCTAGTGCCTGGCAGAAATCCTCTTGCGGCAGTCGCGCGATCCACGGGCCGACGCTGCCCGTCGCCAGAGCCCTGTCGAACCTTTCCACCACGAGCACCTTGCGCCGCCCGAACACGGCGATTTCGCAATCGGCCACGGGCAAGCCCAAAGCGGCGCAGAGCCGGGCGCAAAGCCACTCGTTTTCCACCGATCCCGTCATGTCCGCCCGCATGTTGCCGACAAGGCCGAGCGGCAACTTGAAGATGTGGGTCGTGGGCGTCGCGCCCAACGGCCTGCTCCATCGCCCGCGATGACGCAGCAGCGCCGTCTTCTCTTGCGCGCCGGCCAGGGAGATGCGCAGGTCTTCGTCATGTCCTTGTCCCATGACGCGGCCGGCTGAAACCGCAGTGT
>JAZKIF010000153.1:5536-11143 GCA_040385005.1 Pseudomonadota bacterium | reverse complement strand
CTCGTCCAATGCCTGAGCAGCGATGCGATTCCAGCCTTCGGGCTCGACGCCTTCGGGCAGCAGCTGAATCGCTCCAACGCAGTCGCGCCCGACGGCGGCCAGGAGGTCGAAGGTGTCCGCGCTGCGCGCCACGAACTTCTCTTGCATGCGCCTTCGAATGGCGTCGCTGTCGGGCAGAAGATTGTCGAAGTAGTTGCGCACCTGATCTCCCCGGTGCGGCTGGTTTCCCGGCGTGAAGGGAAGCGACAGGGACAGTTGCCTGCCTTGGGGCGACGCTATCCAATTGGTCGCGTAGCTCAGGCGGTGCTCGCCTGCGGTCAGCTCCCAGCGGCCAACGAGGCTGCCGTTGGCCCAGACAGCGAGCATTCCACCGGCGGCGGCGCGGCGCGGTCGGGTCGAGGTCACCATGTGTCGTTTCCGTAGGGGGCCGGAGGCTCGGCTACCCGATGCTGCGGCTGTTCCTCCACGATCAACCGCGCGCCCATGGCGGAGACCATGCGGGCGATCTGGTCGAAACTGGTGAGTTCGGGCGCAGCCTCAATCCGGGCGACGCGCTTCTGGCTCACGCCCAGACGCGCGCCGAGTTCAACCTGTGTCAGTTGCCGGCTATGGCGCAACGCGCGCAGGATCGTGCGCAGTTGCTGGGGCGTGTCGACGGGATACATGCAGAATACTCCCCAAGAGTGGTATTCTGAGTTTACTATATGTAGGTAGTTAAAGCAAATTACTCCTTAAAAGGAGTTTGCGTCAATGCCCCAGCGTCCGCCCGAACAACTCCAGCAACCTCACCCAATGCCGCTCCGCGCTCGGCTCGTCGTACACCGCCCGCTGCGGGAATACGAAGCCGTGCTCCGCGCCGGGATACCACTCGATCGTGTACGGCGTGCCGGCGGCTTTCAGCGCGGCTTCCAGCGTGTCGATGTCGCTCCTGGGCGCCCACTTGTCGATCTCGGCGCAGGCGAAGTAGCTCTCGCACGTCACGCGGGCCGCCAGGCGATGCGGCGAATCGGGCTCGTCGGTCACCATGTTCGCGCCGTGGATGGACGCGATGCACTTGATGCGATCGGGATACGCCGCCGCGGCCGCCATGACGAACGGTCCGCTCATGCAATAGCCGACAGCGCCGATGCGGCTCGCGTCGGCCCCCGGCTGCGAATCGACGTATTGCAGCAGCGCGCCCGTGTCGCGCAGGTTGAGCGCGGTGGTGGTCGCGCGCATGTGCTCGAACATCACCGCCATGGCTTCCGTGGTGCGCTCCTTCAACCAGTATTCCCGCGCGCGGCGGTAGTAGAGGTTGGGCAGCACGACGAAGTAGCCCGCGGCGGCCAGGCGGCGCGCCATGTCGTGCAACTCCTCGCGCTTGCCGGGCGCGTCCATGTAGAAGAGCACCACGGGATGCCTGCCGCTTTCGGGATGGACGACGAACGTGTTCATCGCGCCGTCGGGCGTGGCGATATCGATCTCGTGTTCGGTCAAGGTCATGGCGGCCCCCATTCAACTCATCCATTTTGCTTGCGGTATCGTTGGCGCACCACCGCAGTATCCCGAAGAAGAACACACCAACCATGGCAACGACCCTGGACGACTTGCGCGAAGAGGCGAAGGCGCTGGAAATCATCAACGAGATCGGCACGGCGCTCGCCGCCGAGCGCGACCTGCAAAAGCTCGTGCAGTACGTGACCGATGCCGCTACGCGCGTGACAGGCGCGCAGTTCGGCGCGTTCTTCTACAACGTGACCAATCGCCAGGGCGAGTCGTACATGCTGTACACGCTCGCCGGCGTGCCGCGCGAGGCGTTCGAGAAATTCCCGATGCCGCGCAACACCCAGGTCTTCGCGCCCACGTTCAACGGCGATGCGCCCGTGCGCATCGCCGACGTGACGAAGGACCCGCGCTACGGCCACAACCCGCCGCACAAGGGCATGCCCGAGGGCCACCTGCCGGTGCGCAGCTACCTGGCGGCTTCCGTGGTTTCGCGCACCGGTGAAGTGCTCGGCGGGCTTTTCTTCGGGCACGCCACGCCGGGTGTGTTCACCGAGCGCGCCGAGAAGCTGCTGACCGGTATCGCGTCGCAAGCCTCCGTCGCCATCGACAACGCCCGCCTGCACGACCAGCACCAGCAGCTGATCGCCGAGCTGCGCGAGGCCGACCGGCGCAAGGACGAATTCATCGCCACGCTCTCGCACGAGTTGCGCAACCCGCTCGCGCCGCTGCGCAACGCGCTGCACCTGATCCGGCTGCAAGGCGGCGCTCAGCCGGTTCACACGATGATGGAGCGGCAAGTGAACCACCTGGTGCGGCTGGTGGACGACCTGCTGGAGGTCTCGCGCATCAACCGCGGCACCTTCGAGCTGCGCCGGGAGCGGGTGGAACTGGCGGCCATCGTGCGCAACGCGGTCGAGACCAGCGACCCGCTGCTGCGCGAAGCGGGCCACACGCTCACGGTGAACCTGCCCACGGAGCCGCTGTGGCTGGACGGTGACCCGGTGCGCCTGGGCCAGGTGGTGAGCAATCTCCTGAACAACGCGGCGCGTTATACGGAACGCGGTGGCGAGGTGACTTTCAACGCGCGCGTGGAAGACGGGCAGGCCGTGATCGGCGTGCGGGACACAGGGCGCGGGTTCGACCCCGCGACCGCCGCCATGATGTTCGAGATGTTCAGCCGCGGCGACGGCTCCACGGGCCTGGGCGTGGGCCTCGCGCTCGCGCGCAGCCTGGTGGAGATGCATGGCGGCACCATCCGCGCCGACAGCGCCGGCGTGGGACGCGGCGCGGAGTTCACGGTGAAGCTGCCGCTGGCCGATGCCGCGTCGCAGTCGCCCGCGCCGGACGCGCACGACGAAGCGGCGATCGGCAGCATCCGCATCCTGGTCGTCGACGACAACGCCGACGCCGCGGAGTCGCTCCAGACGTTGCTGGAGCTGCTCGGCGCCCAAGCGAAAGTCGCGCACGACGGGCAGGGCGCTATCGACCTCTTCGGTGCGTACGAGCCCGACGTGGTGCTGCTGGACATCGGCATGCCGGGCATGGACGGCTACCAGGTAGCGCGCGTGTTGCGCCAGCTCGACCCGCACCGGCGCACCACCATCATCGCGCTGACGGGGTGGGGCCAGGAGGAGGACCGCGAGCGCACGCGCGCGGCCGGGTTCGACCACCACATGGTGAAGCCGGTGGACGTGGATGCGCTGCAGGCGCTGCTCTCGAGCGTCGCCTCTCGCCCGACAGGGCGGTAGTCCCGTACCTACCGCCATTGCGCACCCCCACCGACGCCCGCGCGCCGGTGGGGAACCCATCATTCTTGCAAGGCTGCCATCCCGCAGTACCTCATCAAGGAGATGACATGCAAACATTGATCAGTGTCTTCGACGACCGGGCCACCGCCCGCCGCGCTATCGAGCGGCTCGTGGAAGCGGGCTTCGCGCGCTCGGAGCTGCACCTGCAGGAGCCCGACGAGGTGCGCCCGGAGACGACCACCGCGAGCGCGGAGTCCGATGCGCAGGATCGTGCAGTTGGCCGGATGGCGATGAACAGTGCGGAGCGTGAGGTGGCCGTGGACCGCGGCGTGCTCGAATCGATCGGGCATTTCTTCACCAGCCTCATGGGCAAGGACCACAAGCGCCATGCCGGCGCGTATTCCGAAGCGATGCGCCGAGGCAGCTCGGTCGTGGTGGTGGATGCGAAGGACGACCATGAAGCGGAGACCGCCGCCGCGATGCTGCATCAACTTGGCGCCGTGGACGTGAACGACCGTGCCGAGCAGTGGCGCGCGGACGGCTGGGACGGCGAAGTGGACCCCGACGGCCGCGACGCGACGCATCCGGGTGTGCGCAGCTACCTGCGCGACGAGCAGACGCCGCTGCGCGACATCGTGGCGCAACGGCGCACGCAGCTGGATCGCCCGGACATGACCCGCTATGCGAACGCCGAGCGTCCGCCCGAGACGCTGGAAGATCGCGCGGGGCGCGTGGCGACGGAACGTGCGGTGGCGTTCGGCGACGGGCCGCGGAACGAGCCGCGGGATGCGGATGGGAAGCCGGGGCGCGAGTAGTTGCGCTACGCAAACCTCACAACCATCCCCAGCGCATACAGCACCGCCGCGAGCGTCAAACCTCGCGACGGGATGCTGAACCAATACGCCCGCGCCAGCGCCACGTAGCCCGCGAGCAGCACCGCGCCCGTCAGCACCAGGAACATCGAGCCGAAGAACATCTCTGCTTGCGCGAGCGCCAGGTAGCCATAGACCCACCCGAACAGCAACGCGCCAAACGAATGGCTGGCGTTGAAGCCCACCCACGCGCGCCACATCGTGGTCTGGCTGGTGAGCTTGGGGGAGACCTCCTGCATGCGCAGCTTCAGCTCTGGGTCACGTGGATCGAACGCGGAGCCGCTGAAGGTGTAGAACAGGTGCATCGCGCCGAGCACGAAGACGACCAGGGCCGAGGCGGCGACGAGGTAGGAGGGGAGCATGGGCGGGATTGTGCGCCACGGACCCGGTGCAGGGCGGCGACAGGCAGGCCCGCCGCTTTGGATACCATCCGGGAATCCCCACCGAATTTCCCGAGAAGACACGCCATGCCCCTCCAATTCGCCACCCGCCTCGACAACGTCGAAACCTCTGCCATCCGCGAGCTGTTCAAGCTCCTGGGCAAGCCCGGCATCATCAGCTTTGCCGGGGGCTTTCCGGACAGCGCGATGTTCGACGTCGAGGGCCTCAAGGAAGCCGCCAACAAGGCCCTCACCGAGGAGCCCGGCGGCGCGCTGCAGTACGGCGCCACCGAAGGCTACGAGCCGCTTCGCACGCAGCTCGCGGCCTTCATGAAAAGCAAGGGCGTGCAGGACATCGAGCCGCAGGGCCTGATCGTCACCACCGGCAGCCAGCAGGCGCTGGACTTGCTGGGCAAGACGATGATCAGCCCCGGCGACAAGGTGATCGTGGAGGCGCCCACCTTCCTCGCGACCATCCAGTGCTTTCGCCTCTATGGCGCGGAGCTGATCACCGCGCCCGTCGACGAGCACGGCGTGCAGACGGACAAGCTCGAAGAACTGATCGCGCGGCACAAGCCGAAGTTCGTCTACCTGATCCCGACTTTCGGCAACCCGAGCGGCGCGATGCTGAGCCGCGAGCGGCGCATGAAGGTGCTGGAGATGGCGGTGAAGCACCAGACGCTGATCGTGGAGGACGACCCGTACGGCGACCTGTACTTCGGTGAGCCGCCGCCGCCCAGCATCCTGGCGTTGAGCAAGGACGTGCCGGGGTCACGCGAGTGGATCGCGCATTGCGGCAGCATGAGCAAGGTGCTGAGCCCGGGACTGCGCGTGGGCTGGTTGATTGGGCAGCCGGAGCTGCTGGCCAAGGCGACGATGTGCAAGCAGTTCAGCGACGCGCACACGAGCACGTTTGCTCAGGCGACGGCGGCGCAGTATTTGAAGAGCGGACGGATGCCGGCGACGTTGGCGAAGGTGCGGCAGGTGTATGCGGAGCGCGCGCAGGCGATGGGGGCGGCGCTGAAGAAGGAGCTGGGGGATGCGATTGAATTCACGCAGCCTGGGGGAGGGCTGTTCTTCTGGGCGCGGCTGACGGGGAAGGGGGGGAAGGTGAAGGATGCG
>JAZKIF010000153.1:0-5476 GCA_040385005.1 Pseudomonadota bacterium | reverse complement strand
TGGACACAGAGATATGCAATCCCAAGAGAACTCCGCTGCGATTGCATGCTGAGCTAATGCTCGACAACGAGGCCCCGGCCAATTTCCGAACAAGTCAATTGTTGTGCTTCCGTCGGCGCTTACGTGCGGACGCGGCCGCCTGCCTCAACCCGCCAGCTTCGCGCTTGCCAACCTTTTCAAGCTAACCCCTTGCTCTGCCGCGGCGAGAGCCAGACTGCGATGGAGCTGCGGCGGGATCCGCACCCGGAACTCACCGCTGTAGTGCTTTTCGGCCAGCGCATCGGGAATCACCTCACCGCTCGCCCGCATGTCAGCTACGGTGTCGGCCACGACTTTTCGAATTCCATTGAGGGCACCTTCTGGCGTTTTTGCCAGCCAGCTCAGCGAAGGAAACTCGGCGCAAAGGCCCACATGTTCGCCATCCTCGGGTGACCAGGTCACGCGATAGGTGTAGTGCTCGACGGCCACGGTCTTTTCGATGTTTGACATCGGTTCGATGGTGCCACTATTGGCCCCATTTGCCAAATTCGGGAGGGCTCTGATCACCACCCAGCGCCAGCCCCCATCGCAGCCCTCTCCCGCGCGATCAAACTGGTAGCCGGCGCATTCCGCCGCGGTGGCTGCCACGCAATCCGCCCCAACTCCGCAGCCAGCATCGCCTCCTCCCGAAAATCGCTCACCTTCCCCCCGCTCAACTCGCAGCGATCCCACACAGCCAGCGTGATCGACAGATCCTCGCTGGCCCCCTGCAGCAAGCGCGCGACGGTCGGGGTGAGCACCATCTCGCCAAGGGCGTGCGGATCGCCCAGGTAACCGACGAACTTCAGGATGGCCTTGGTCAGCGCCAGGTCGTGTGCGTGGTCGATGTGGTCCCGGACGGGGATTCGCGCTTCGATGGTGCGAAGCGCCCGCTCGATCTGCGTGGCGGCATAGCGCACGAACTCGGCCGTTTCGGCGGGCAGGCGGAAGCTGCCGTCCTTGAGCGGAATGGCGGGTTGGACTTTCATGGGTCGATCTCCTTGCGAATGTTGAAGGGGAGCCTGTCGGTCAAACCAGGCCGAGGTCGTTCAAGTTGGTCAGCGAGACACCCACCACGTCCACCAGCAGTGAGTTGTTCGCCGTATTGCCGGCCGCGACGGCCGTGAGCTGCTCATACACATACGCATGCGTGAGCGAGCCGATCGTCGCGGTGAATGCGACCGTGGCGCCGACCGCGCCGATGTCGTTGCCCCGCAGGTACTGCACCACCGCCGCCACCTGGGCCAGGCTCGTCAAGCTCAACGCGCTCGCGAATGTGCCGGCGTCGTCGAACGTGATCACGCCATTGGTGATGCTGTGCGAACTGACTTGGTTCCCACCGATGGTCAAGGCCGAGTTCACGCCATCCACCACCCCATTCGCCGCCGCCACCGGCGAGCCTTGCAGGTCCAGCGAATCCGCACCCGCCCCGAAGTCCGCGATGACGTCCTGCCCGGTAATGGTGCCGCCATTGCCGCTGCCACCGATGGCAACGACGCTGTCGCCGGTATCGAAGACGAACGTGTCGTTGCCCATGCCACCGTCCACGAGGTCGGTGCCCGCGCCGCCCGTCAGCGTGTCGTCGCCGCCATTGCCGAAGAGCAAATCGTTCCCGCCCGCGCCGGTGATCGATTCGGCCGCGGCCGTGCCCGCGAAGATCTCGTTGCTGGCCGTCCCGAGGAAATCCTGTTTGAGCGCATACGGCGCGGTGCCCAGGTTGTAGCCGGCATATGTGCCGCCGTCGTCGAAGCTGTTGAAGTCTTCGTACGCCGACGGGCTGTACTGGTTGATGGCCGTCACGACGCGCGACACACCGCTTTGCGTCCAGCTCATCTCGAGGTTGTTGTCCGAGCGGAAGAAGTCGAGTTCGGTGAAATTGGTCGCGCCGCCGGTCGCGGTGTTGAGGTTGATGCTGTCGCCGTTGCCCGAGCCGTTGTCCTCGATGGATTCGTTGGCCCCCGTCAGCTGCACGGTCACGTTCGACGAGCTCGACGTGTCGGTGAAGTTCGTGCTGCTCATGTCCACCGTCATGGTGTTGGGCGTCGGGTCCTGGTTCACGTTCCCGCCACCGGTCGCACCGTCGTCCCGCACCGCGAACGTGAAGCTCGTGTCGCCGGCATTTCCGAAGACGTTGTCCGCGGGCGAGTAGATCAGCATGCCGTCCGAGATCTGCGCCGCGGTGACGAACGTTCCGGCGACGAGCGCGGTGTTCCCGAGCCGCAGCACGCCGGCCGTTGCAAGGGGGAGGGTGTTGATGACGACGCCGGCGAAGTTGTTGCCGTCCACGTCCGTGAAGCCGAAGTCCGCGAGCGTGTAAGTGACGTCTTCGGTCACCGAGATGGTCTTGTTGGTGCCGGATGGGGCGTGGTTCACCGTGGTGATGTTGATGGTCGCTGTGTCGGACGCCGTCAGCGAGGGGCCGCCGGTGTTGCCGTTGTCGTTGACTTGCAAGACAAGCGTCGCGCTGGCGCTCGGCGTTGCCGCATCGTCGGTGTAGCTCACCGTGCTGGTGGCATCGGTGTTCAGCAGGTTGTTGATCTGCGTGATCGTGCCGCTGATGGTCACCGACGATGTGCCGGAGTTGCTGACCGCCGCGCCGCTGCCGCCGGTCGTCACGGTGAGTTTTCCTTCGGTCACCGACAGCGTCACGGTCATCGATCCGGACGCCGCATCGACGTCGCTGATGGACAGCCCCGTGTTCTTGAGCGTCATGGCCACTTGCTCGGTCGCGGCGTAGGTCGTGGGCGTGATGGTCGCGACGGGCGCGTCGTTCACGGCCGTCATGCCGACGGTCACGCTGCGCGAGACGCTGTTGTCCAGGCCATCGTTGACTACTACATTCACAGTGCGCGGGCTCGGGGAGGGCGCGTCGCTGCTGTTCGTGTACTGCACGCCATCCAGGATCGTCTGGTAAGTCGCCTTCGTCGCCGAGCCGGTGATGGACAGCACGCCCGTGGCTGCCGTGTAGCTGACCGTGAGACCGCTCGCTGCAGCGGTCGCGGCGGCGTTGAGCGAAAGCGATTCGACCGCGTTGCCATCCGGTCTTGCCGTGAGCGTCAACGACAGCGATGCGATGTTCGGCGAATCGATGTCGGCGACGGTCGCCGCGGGCACCATGACCAGCACGGTTTGTTCGGTGGCGGTAGCCGTCGCGTCGTTGCCCGCACCGCCGCCGTTCAGGTCCACCACCGGCGCATCGTTGGTGCCGGTCACTGTCGCCGTCACCAGCTGGCTCACCGTGCCGCCCTTGCCGTCGTTCACCGTCACCGTGAAGGTCTCGGTGGCCGTCGCGCCTTTGCCCAGCTGCTGCACCGCGCTGTTGGCCACGGTGTAAGTCCAGCCCACGGTGCCCGCCTCGGTGGTTGCGCTTTCCGCGACAGCGCCCATCACCAGGGCACCGCCCAACGTGCCGCTGGCCTTGACGACGCTCGTGGTGTGGATGTCGATCAGGTCGACGTCGTTGAACGCGATCGTGCCGGTGTCGCTGAGGTTCGGCGTGGACGCATCTTCGGTCACCGAGGCCTGCGCATCGGTGCCGGCCGCCGTGATGGTGGGTGCGTCGTTCACGCCCGTGACGTTGGCGTTCACGGTCTGCGTGGCCGAGCTGCTCGCGGTGTCGATGATCTTGACGTTGAAGCTGTCGGTGACGGTCTGTCCGTCCGCGAGCGACTGCGTGGCCGAGTTGGCGACGGTGTAGGTCCACGTCACCGCGCCGTCTCCCGCGCCGGTTGCCGGGTCGGTGACCGAGGCGGTCAGGGTGCCGCCCAGCGGATTGCCGGCCACGGCCGTGACGGTGGTCGAATGGGTGTCGGTCAGGTCCACGTCGTCGAAGGCGATGTTGCCGGTGGACGTGAGGTTCGGCGTGGACGAATCTTCCGTGAGCGAGGCGGCGGAGACGGCGGTGCTGATCGTCGGCGCGTCGTTCGTTCCCGTGACGGTGATGGTGACGAGGCGGACTGCGTTGCCTCCGTGTCCGTCCGCCACGGTGACGTTGAATTTTTCCGTGACCGTCTGGCCGGCGGCAAGCGACTGCACGGCCGAATTCGCGATGCTGTAGTTCCATGTCACGGTGCCATCGCCCGCGCCTGTTGCCGCATCGGTCACGCTCGCGGTCATGCCGCCGCCCAGCGTGTTGCCCGCGACCGCGGCGGCCGAGGCGGTGTGCGTGTCGATGAGGTCCACGTCGTCGAACGTCAGGGCGCCCGTCGAAGTGAGGGTGGGCGTGGACGCGTCTTCGGTCACGCCGCCGGTGTCCCCGCCGGCGCTGATGGTGGGGCCGTCGTTGACCCCCGTCACGGTCACGGCGACGTTCTGGTCCACGGCGCCGCCGTTGTTGTCCTTGACCTTGACGGTGAAGTTCTCGGTGGCGGTTTCGCCTTCCGCGAGGTGCTGGGTGGCGGAGTTGGCGACGCTGTAGTTCCAGGTAACGGTTCCGTCGGTGACGCCGGTTGCGGTGTCGGTCACCGATGCGTTCAGGTTGCCGCCCAAGGTGTTCGCGGCGGACGTGGTGACGCTGGTGGTGTGCGTGTCGATCAGGTCGGCGTCGTCGAAGGTGAGGGCGCCTGTGTCGGTGAGGTTCGGCGTGGACGAGTCTTCGGTGACCGCGCCGGTCCCATCGACGGCGGTCATGGTGGGGTCGTCGTTGGCGCCTGTCACGGTGACGGTGACGGCCTGGTCGACGAAGCCACCGTGGTTGTCGCTCACCTTGACGGTGAAGTTTTCCTTGGTCGTCTCGCCTTGCGCCAGGTACTGCGTTGCGGAGTTCGCGACACTGTAATTCCAGGTGACTGTGCCATCGCCGGCGCCGGTGGCAGCGTCAGTGACGCCTGCGGTCAAGTTGCCGCCCAACTTGTTGCCGGCATCCGTCGAGACGCTCGTCGTATGCGTATCGATTAGGTCGACGTCATCGAAGGTGATGGCTCCCGTGTCGGAGAGGTTCGGCGTCGCCGCGTCTTCAGTGACCGCACCCGAGTCGTCCGCTACGCTGACGGTGGGGCCATCGTTGACGCCTGTCACGGTGACCGTCACGCCCTGGTCCACGAAGCCGCCGTGGTTGTCGCTTACCTTGACGGTGAAGTCCTCGGTCGTCGTCTCACCTTCGGCCAGGTACTGCGTTGCCGAGTTCGCCACGCTGTAGTCCCACTTCACCGTTCCATCTCCGGCGCCCGTGGCAACATCGGTGACCGCTGCGGTCAAGCTGCCACCCAGCTTGTTCCCCAAGTCCGTCGAGACGCTCGTCGTATGCGTGTCGATCGGGTCCACGTCATCGAAAGTGATCGAGCCCGTGTCGGTGAGGTTCGGCGTCGACGCATCTTCAGTCACCGAACCCGAGTCGTCCGCCGCGCTCACCGTGGGGCCATCATTGACGCCTGTCACAGTGACGGTCACGCCCTGGTCCACAAACCCGCCATGGTTGTCGCTCACCTTGACGGTGAAGTCTTCAGTCGTCGTCTCGCCT
>JAZKIF010000152.1:0-12220 GCA_040385005.1 Pseudomonadota bacterium | reverse complement strand
ACGGCCGATCCCGGAACGGGACTCTCCACCCCAGCACCCCGAAACATACAAGCCGCAACAGAGTGAAGGCGAGTTGTTTTTCGGGGGCCGCGCAGTCGCCCGGCGCAGGGGATTCGGCGCAGGAGCGAAGCGACGCAGCCGAACGCCGTAGCCGCGCCGCAGCCCGCCCGCGCGCAGCTTTGCCGCCCGGATCATTCGAGTGAGCGGCCTCCCGCGACAGAAGAAGGGTGAACACTCCCTAGTGCAGGGATGCGAAGCGCTGGCGCTCGCGAGCCAGTGACTCGGCAAACATAGTCGCACCGGTGAGCTCGAGCAGTTCCGCGGCGCCGTCGAACGCCGTCTGCGCTTCGGCGCGCGAGGCCGAATCGGTTTCCCGTCCCAACGCCGCTCCGCACACGATCAAGGCGCGAGCCTGCGCCACCCGGTTGCTGCGCTGCCGCGCCACGTCATGGGCGGCGCGCGCGTCGGCCAGCGCCTGCGCGTGGTCCCCCGCGGCAAGCCGGCATTCCGCGAGGATCGCGAGGATCTCGGCTTCGCTCTCGACCCCCACGCGCGCGCTGCGGATCAGGTCGATCGCACGCACGCAGCTGCGGGCCGCCTCCTCATGGTCCCCGGCCGTGAGCTCCGCCATCGCGCAAGTCCAGAAATCGAAAACGCGCGAGTAAGAGCTTCCGTTCTCCCTCGCGATGCGAGTGACCCGGCCCGAATGCTCGCGCGCGAGGTCGGCGTCGGCCGCGCTCCAGGCAAGCTCGGTGTGCAGGTGATGCGACATCTGTCGGATGACCGGGTCATGGTCGGCCTCCAGGGACTCGACCATTTCCCGCAGGCATGCGCGCGCTTCATCGGATCGGCCCATGCGCACGAGCAGGCGGACGCGGATTCCCAGCACCCACTGCCGGATGTCGAAGCCGAAGAAGTCGCGGTCCAGCTTTTCGATGCTGCGCACGCCCTGCAGCGCGGCATCGCTGGCGGCAAGCGCGTCTTGCAGGAGCCCGGCCCACGCATAGGCGTGGCTGAGCGCGGCGTTCATCGTGGCCGCGCGGCCCGAATCTCCGCTGTTGGTGGCGAGCGCCAGCGCTTCACGGATGCAGCGCACGTACTCGTCGGCGGGACCCCCGCCGCCCTGCATCAGCCGCCCTTCGGCCACCAGCAGCAGCTGGACGAGCCGGCTGTCGATTTCCGTCGCCAGATCGATCGTCTCGCGCACGATCAGCCGCACCTCTTCGGGACTCATTCCCTCCCGCCACCCAAGGTAGACGAGTCCGCCGCCGATGCGCACGCGCAGGCGATCGACTTCGGGAGAACGCGGCTGCTCCAGCAGCAGCGCCCGCGCCTTGCGCCAATGCCGCATCGCCTGCGTTGCGTTGGTGGCGCCGAGCCACTCGGCGGCGCGCGCCGTGTGCTTGGCCGCGTTGACGAATTGCCCGGCGGCCTCGTAGTGGTGCGCGATGAGCGCCGCGTATTCGTCGGGCTGTGATCTGTAGTGCGTCTCCATCGTCGCCGCCACCGCTGCGTGCAGTTCGGAACGACGCGCCTTGAGCTGCGTGCTGTACGCCACTTCCTGGATCAGCGGATGGCGGAAAGCGAAACGCCGCCCGCCCGCGATCTCGCGCAGCAGTTGCAGCAATTCGGCCTCGCACAAGCCGTCGAGACCACTTTCCAGCTGGTTGGCGAGGTAGATGGCCACTTGCTGCAACACCGCCAGCGGGATTTCCTTGCCGATGATCGAGCAGATGTGCAGCAGCGCCTTTTGCGTCACGACGAGGCGGTCGATGCGCTCGGCGATCACCGCCTGCACGGTGGGCGGCATCGACTGTGCGATCGCTTCCACGCTGTGCCTGCGCGGGGCGCCCGCGAGCGGGACCGCCGTGCTCTCGGTGAGCGAATGCACGAGCTCTTCGGCGAAAAAAGGATTGCCCGCCGCCCGCTCGACGATGAGCGGCACGGCCGCGTCCAGGTCGGGGCGGGGCGCAAGCAGCTCGCGAACGAGGCCTTCGGTTTCGTCGGGGCTCAATTGCGGAAGGTGCATCTGCTGGAAGTGCGGCAGGCGCACCCACGGCGCCTTGTATCCGGGCCGGTAATTGAGCAGCAGCAACGTGCGCGCGCGCCCCACGGCCTCGACGAGCACGGACAGGAATTCCTCGCTGGCCTCGTCGAGCCAGTGCAGGTCCTCGAACACGATCACGGTGTTGACCGAACCCAGGTGGCGCGCAAGGTCTCCCACCAGCACCAGCAAGCGCGAGCGACGGGATTTCGGCGAGAGCGGGCAAGGCACGTCCAGCGGGTCCGCGACGCCGAGAAATTCGTTCAGCAGCGCGAGGTCTTCCGGCGCCACAGGCCCCATCTCCGTGAGCACCTGCGCGATGCGCTTGCGGGAGGCCGCCGCGTCGTCGGCCGCGGAGATCGAAAAGAAACAGCCGCGCAACAGCGCGAGCACCGGCTGCAGCGGCATCGCGTGGCCGTACAGCTGCGTGCGGACCTCGTGGACGGCGATTCGCTGCTCCCGGCACCAGGACGTGAATTCGTGACTGAGGCGGCTCTTGCCCGTACCCGGCGCACCGGACAGGCCGATGGCGGCGCCCAGTCCGCTTTCGGCGCGGCGCATCGCATCCTGGAGCGTCGCGAGCTCGCGTTTGCGGCCGCGAAAGGGCGTCGCGGCGGCGCGATGAAAGTGAACGTGCGCCAGATCTTTTTTCATGCCGACAAGGGCATGCACCTCCACCGGCTCGGCGATACCTTTCAGGTGGTGCGCGCCGATGCTGCGCGCTTCGCACGCCGGCCGCACCAAGGCCAGGCAAGCCGCGGTCAGGCAGATGCCGCCGGGCTCCGCAAGGCCGACCACCCGGCTCGCGAGGTGGATGGCGCGGCCATGCACGCCACCGCCGATGCCGCCATCTTCCGCCTGGGGATCGGAGGCCACTTGCCCCGCGTGCAGGCCGACCCGGATACGCAGCCCCTGGCCGTGGTTTCTGAATGAGTCCTGCATGGCCAACGCCGCCTCGCACGCCAGGCTCGCATGGCCTTCGAGCGCACGCGGCACACCGAAGATGCCCATCACGCCATCCCCGAGCGTGCGAATCACCGTGCCGCCGAAGCTCTCGACCGCGCGGCACATCTGCACGATGGCCGGCCGCAGGTGGTCCATGGCCTGTTCGGGATCGAGCGTTGCAATGTGCTCGGTGGAACTGACGATGTCGGCAAACAGGATGGTGGCGACCTTGAGCTCGCCCCAGCTGCCCGCGTGCTGGACAGCTTTCGCGGCTCCCGGCTGGCCCAGCGCCGTGCCGCACGCACCGCAGAAGCGGGCGTTGGGCCGGCTTTCGTGCCCGCAGGCCGGGCACGCCTGCGCCAAACCGGCGCCGCAGTTTTCGCAGAAGCGGTTGGTGTCCGCGTTCTCGCTATTGCATCCCTGGCATTGCATGGCGCAATGGTACGGGCTCGGCTCCCTCAGGCCAGAACATTCACCTGCTTCCAGGCCGCTTTGACCGCCTCGTGCGGCAAGGATCCCTTGCCATGCAGCGCCGCAGCAACATCCACCGTGGCATGCGCCGCGTCGAGGAACGTGGCGCGGGCACGCAGCTTGTCGTAGGCCTTCAGCCAGATGGGGCCGAGCGGGTCCCATGATTTCCCGCCGAGACGGCTGGCCGCGAGATAGAACGCGTAGTTCGCGATGCCCGATGCGGTGTGCGCATCCATCGTCGGGCGGTACTTGCGGAAATCCCTGATCTGGTCGTCCTCGGACCAGGTGACCTTCGTGTTGCCCGGGTCCTTGAGGGAACGGATCGCCTTGCCGGCTTTGGGCGCGAGGATGTCCTCGCCCAGCAACCAGTCGGCGTCCGCTGCGTCCTGGCCGGCATGCCACTGCTTGATCATGCTCGCGCACACATCGGAGAAGGATTCGTTGAGCGCGCCGGCCTCGCCCTTGAGCGTGGGTGGCTGGTTCGGCAACTGCACCACGCCCAGTCCACCCTTGATCAAGTGCTGGCTCACGCCGTGCGAGAACTCGTGCGCGACGATCCCGAGGGAGCCGGCGAGGTTGCGCACGTTCTTGCCGTCACCGTCGCCGATCACGAGCTGCTGGCCGGTCCACATCGCGTTCGGGAATCCGAAGCCGTAGTGAACGGAGGCGTCGACGCGCAGCCCCTTGCCGTCGACCGAATCGCGCTTGAGCACCGTGGCGAAGAATTGCAGGGCGATGCCGACGTGGTCATAGGCCATATTGGCGACCGCATCGCGTGCGGGCGGATCATCCTCGTCGCGCAGCAATGCGCCCGGCAACATCGTACTGCCGCCCGCATCGAACACCTGGCGGTGCAGCAGCCCGGCCCCACGTGCTGGCTTGAGCCCCGGCTTCGCGCTGGCTGCGGCGCGGCGTCCGCTTAGCTGGGATGAGTGCCCGATATGGTCGACGATAGCGCGCCGATCGTCCCCTTCGGACTGGTTGGCCAGGTGCTTCAGCAGCTTTTTCGGAACCGCAAAACAGACGCAGCCGTATCGCGCGTTCATGCGAAATCTACCAGCGCGCCGGCAGCTTCTTCAGCAGCGTGATGCGCTTGACGCCCAGCTCGATGTAGCCGCCCTTTTCAAGGTCCTTCAGCAGGCGGCTGACCATCTCGCGCGAGGCGCCGACGCGGCTCGCGATGCTCTGGTGCGTGATCTGCGTGAGCATGATGGGCGCATCGGGCCGTGCCGGCCCCTGGTGCCCTTCCAGCGTGGCGATCACGCGGCCGTAGACATCGAGCAGCGCCATGTTACGCGCCGTTTCCGTGGCGGTGCGGGCACGGCGGATGACCTGCGCGACGAGGTCCAGCGCGAACTCGGGTTCTTCCGCCAAGTGTTCCCGCACGGCGCTGCGGCTCAGGACGGAACACACACAGGCCTCCTGCGTCATGACCGATGCCGAGCGCGGCCCGCCATCGAGCGAGAGTTCGCCGAAGTAGTCGCCCGCGTTGATGTCGCCGTAAGTGATCTCGCGCCCGTTCTGGTCGGTGGAGAAGACTTTGACGCTTCCTTCGAGGAGAACGAAGATCGAGTCGCCCATCTCGCCTTCGTTGATGATGATGCTGTTCTTCTTGTAAGGGCGCATGACGCCGCGCAGCGCGAGTGCGCGAAGGCCCGGAGTCAGTGCGGCAATGAGTTTTTCATGGACTGCGGACAGGCTCTGCGCGATCATTTTTGGTTCCCCCAACCGGCGAACTCTAGCAGAGACGCGAGGCGCCTTTGCCGGCGGACGGGACGATGGCGTCAGTGCATCGGTTCGCGCCAGAACGGGGGCGCCACCGGCGGGAGCACGGCGATCCGATTGACCAGTTCGCGCACGCCGCTGGAGCGCGTCTTCGCACACATGCTTCGGACATGACTGCGCACGGTAGAGACTGCGACCTTCAACTGATCGGCGATCTGCGGCGCGGAAAAGCCCTGGCACAGGATGCCCAGCACATGTTCCTCGGTTGCGGTCAGGCCATTGCTACGGGCGAAGAAGCAAAGCATCAGGGGGTCGCAGACGGTCGTGCGCGCGAAGAGCAGCGCTGCCCGGGCAACTTGCCCGCTCCCGGATCGCAGCGGCAGCACCGCGATCGTGATTGCAGGACCGTCTTGTGTGTCGAGTTCGATCAGGCTGCGCTTGCCTTCGGTGGCCTTGAGGAGCGACTCCTGGAGGATGCGCGCGTTGTCCGGCGTGCATGCCTCCAACTGTTCTTCGGCCGCGAAGAGGACTCGACGGCGGACGAGCTCGTGTCGTGCGGCCTGGTTGCTGTGAAGCATCCGGCCTGCGGCGGTCGTGACGATGACACCGTGGGCGAGTTCGTCGAGGAGAAAAGCGAGGCCGGAGCCGTGGCCACTGTCAGCGTCCTCCAGGAAGCCGCCGCCGGGATTGCCGGTTTCCGCAAGCATGCCCATCGCATCTCTCCCCAACTTGTTTTGTGGATGGGGCAAAGGATAGGAACGCCGCCGCGCAGGCGGCGGTGAATATGCCGAAGACTTCGTGTGAAGAATTCACGCGGGGTCGCTGCTCGCGAGGATGGCAAAGCATTCGTCCATGACCTGCGGCCGGAACGCGAGGTCGACATGGGCGGCGCCTCTCACGAGGCGGTTGTCCGCGCCGGGCCTCGTCGCGGTCGTCACGGGGAAGACGATGTTGTCGCAGTTCGAATACCAGCATGTGAAGCCCGGCGCGGGCACGCCACGCTCCGTCCGTTCGAGCTCGCGAATCCAGTCGCCAACGATTTTCATCTGGCTGCCGTTCGTCACGTGCGAGAAACGCGCAAGCCAGGTTCCGCGATGGGGCGTGCCGATGGTGATCACGTGGTGGACGCGCATCGGCGTTCCCGCTGCACGCAGCCAGGCGCGAGCGGCGAGGCCTCCCATGCTGTGGCCGATGAGGATGGGCGGCAGTCCCGTCGCGGCCGTGACGTCAAGGACTGCCCGGTCAACGATGGCCGCGTAATCATCGATCGAGGCGAACGCAGGCTCGAGGTTCACTGCGGCGAAGCAGCGGCCTTCGGAGAGCATGCGCCGCAACCACGGCGTCCAGAAGCCACGATTGCAGAAGAACCCATGGATGAAGACCACGCCGCGCCTGCTACGGCCGGCGGGCGAAGGCTGCAACTGGTCGGGCACGACGCGCCAGAAGAACGGCTGCCGCCAGCAGAACACCGTGGGCGCCGTCAAGGTTTCGGCAAGCCATGCCGCCGCGAGCTCGCGCCAGGACGGGCGATGCAAGGGATCGGCTTGGCCGGAGAAGCGCAACGCCACGAACTCGGTCGCGAGGAAAAGCGAGTAGCCCAGTGCGATCAGCAGGAAACCGGCGAGCGCGAGTCCTGGGGAGGTCTCCCAGTGCCGCAAGAACCACATGAGCGCACCGGCTCCCAGGGACAACGTGATCGCCTGCTGCAGGCGGGCCAGGGAAGAACGCGACGGCATCCGGCAAGTATCACACCCGGACCAGGCACGTGACCCACCGCGCACTCGTGGATAGACTCGGCTCATGGAAGCCGCACGAAAAATCCGCGACGCGGTCGACCGCGTCTCCAAGTTGCGCCGGGCGTTCGACGCCCGGCCGGCGCTGCGCGAGGCGGTGCGAGAGGTCAAGGGCTTCCAGTCGCGTCGATTCGCGGCGACCTATTCCGACTTGCTGGTCGGCAGTCCTTTTTCGCAGGCATCCCGCTTTTTCCTCGACGAGTTGTACAGCGACAAGGACTACGCGGAGCGGGATGAGCAGTTTTCGCGAATTGCCGGCGCGATCGAACGGTTCTTTCCGCACCAGGTCGTGGAGACTTCGGTCGCCCTGGCGGAATTGCACGCGGTGACCGAGGAGCTGGATCAGGCGATGGCCCTCGCCTGGCTGGACGCGTGCGCCCACGCGTCCGGCGATGTCCGCCGCTACGTGTGCGCATGGCGGGCGGTTGGACAGCGCGAAGACCGTCAGAGCCAGCTCGATGTCGTCATGAACATCGGGCGGGAGATGGCGAAACTCACCCGCACGCCCGGCCTTCGGTTGATGCTGAAGATGATGCGGGCTCCCGCCGCCGCGGCCGGACTGGCTTCGCTGCAGAGGTTCCTGGAAAGCGGCTTCGACAATTTCGCGGCCATGGCGAAACGGCCCGGACAGGCCGAGTCGTTCCTCGAGATCATCCGAAAGCGTGAGTCGGGCCTGATCACGCTCCTCTTCGACGCACCCCTTGTCGCTTGCGAGACCGAACTCGCGAACACCCTAGGACAAGCCCCCTGACCGCTGCCCAGGGACCCGCTCCACAATCGGCCGCTAGAAGGAGATCGCCATGGACAAGCATTGGCTCAAAAGCTACCCGGACAGCGTGCCTCACGAGATTCGCCCGGACCAATACCGCTCGCTGACGCAGCTGCTCGAGGAGTCGTTCAAGAAAAACGCCTCGCGCCCGTTCTCGGTCTGCATGGAGCGCTGGATGACCTATGGCGAGCTCGACAGCCTTTCCGCTGCGCTGGGCGCCTGGCTGCAGGCGCAGGGGCTCGAGCCGGGCGCCCGGGTCGCGATCATGTTGCCCAACATCCCCCAGTTCGCGGTGACGATGTCGGCCGTCCTGCGCGCGGGATATACCTGCGTCAACGTCAACCCGTTGTACACGGCGCGTGAGCTCGAACACCAGCTGAAGGACTCGGGCGCCACGACGATCGTGATCCTGGAGAACTTCGCCAGGACCCTGGAAGAAGTGATCGGGAAGACGCCGGTCAAGCACGTCGTGATGGCGTCGATGGGCGATCTGCTCGGCTTCTGGTTCGGGAACTGGATCACCTTTGCCGTGCGTCACCTCGCCAAGATGGTCCCTGCGTACAAGCTGCCGCTGTCGAATGGATTGAAGGTCACGCCTTTCAACCGCGCGATCGCGGATGGCTCCTCGATGAAGCTCGTCCCGCCGCAGCAGAACCTCGAATCGATCGCGTTCCTGCAGTACACGGGGGGAACCACCGGGCTCTCGAAGGGCGCGGTGCTGACGCATCGCAACATCGTCGCGGCGATCCTGCAGGCCGAAGCCTGGTTCACGCCGGCGCTCAAGCGCATCGGCGACGTGAGCAAGACCAACAGCATCGCGGCGCTTCCGCTGTATCACATCTTCGCGTTGACCCTGTCGCTGCTCGCCATCCGCTGGGGTTCGCACCTGACGCTGATTCCCAATCCACGTGATTTCGGTAAATTCATCGAAGTATTGAAGCGCCGGCCATTCCATCTCTTTCCCGCGGTGAACACCCTGTTCAATGCGTTGATGCAGCATCCGCAATTCAAGTCGATCGATTTTTCGCAGCTGTGCGTGTCGCAGGCGGGTGGCATGGCAGCCTCGGAAGGAACCGCGCGGCAATGGCAAAAAGCCACCGGATGCCCCATGGTCGAAGGCTGGGGCATGAGCGAGACTTGCGCCATCGGCACGAACAACCCGGTGCTCAGCACGGAGTTCTCGGGCACGATTGGATTGCCATTGCCCAGCATCGAGATCGCGATCAAGGATGACGACGGGCAGTCGCTTCCGGTTGGGCAACCGGGCGAGATCTGCATCAAGGGACCGAATGTGATGCACGGCTATTACAACCAGCCTGCCGAGAACAATAAAGCATTCACGGCCGATGGTTTCATGCGCACCGGCGATATCGGCGTGATGGATGAGCGCGGCTACAGCAAGATCGTCGATCGCAAGAAGGACATGATCCTGGTCAGCGGATTCAACGTGTTCCCGAACGAGCTGGAGAACGTCATCTCCCTGTGCCCCGGCGTCATCGAATGCGCCGCCATCGGCATTCCGGACGAGAAGCAGGGCGAGGCGATCAAGGTGTTCGTGGTGAAGAATGATCCAACGCTTTCCGAAGACGACGTGGCGAAGTACTGCCGACAAAATCTCACCGGCTACAAGGTGCCGAGGTATATCGAATTCCGCGACGACTTGCCGAAGACCAATGTGGGCAAAATCTTGCGCCGGGAGTTGCGCACTGCGAAGTCGTGATGGTGAATGATTGCCTGGGCGGTGTTGCATGAGATCCGGGCAGGGATTTCCTCAGGGCGTGACGGTCTTCGAGCGCGGCTGGTTGTCGAGCAATAGCATCCTGATGCAAGGCGGCGCGGGAACTGCAGTCGTCGACACCGGGTACGCGCTCCACGCCGGCCAGACCGTCGCGCTCGTCAGGCAGGCATTGAACGGACGACCGCTCGGCGCGATTCTGAACACGCATCTTCACAGCGATCATTGC
Source organism: Pseudomonadota bacterium (assembly GCA_040385005.1). Classification (GTDB taxonomy): domain Bacteria; phylum Pseudomonadota; class Gammaproteobacteria; order Burkholderiales; family Burkholderiaceae_C; genus Ramlibacter. The sequence goes on along the minus strand of JAZKIF010000152.1, from coordinate 2,509 downwards.
GGGGGAAATGCGGCGCTGCAAGGCGTGTATCCGGATCTGCTCACTTCAATTCCACCCGGGCTTGCCGATGCGGTGGCTCGCTGGGACGAGGTTGCGCTGACCTATCGTCCAACCGGGCAGCGGTGCGATCGCTTCGGATTCAACAGCGTGTTGCTGCCGGGAAAGACCGTTCCACTGGCGGACGGGGAGTGGGAAATCCACGCTGCGCCTGGGCATGATCCGCATTCAGTGATCCTGTTTGACCCGGCGTCTCGAACACTGATCTCCGCCGATGCCTTGTGGGAGAACGGCTTTGGCGTGGTTTTTCCCGAACTCGAGGGTGAGTCTGGTTTCAGCGAGGTCGCCGCGACGCTGGACTTGATCGAATCGCTGCAACCCCGATGGATCATCCCGGGACATGGATCGGTTTTTCCGGGTGAGCGCCTTGCCACTTCTCTTGCCGCCGCCCGCTCGCGGCTCGAAGGTTTCGTGCGAGATCCAGCCCGGCACGCCCGTCATGCTGTCAAGGTACTGCTTAAATTCAAGTTACTCGAACTGCAATCCACATCCACGGCTTCCTTGATGAGCTGGGCGCAGCAGACGCCGTACTTCATGCTCGTGTTTGGAAGATACTTCAACGATCAGGAAGCTTCGTCTTGGGTGCATTCGCTGGTGCTGGATCTGGTGAAGTCCGGGGCGGCACGTGTCGAGGGCCAGCTGATCGTCAACAGTTGAAGCGCAAGGAGTCGCTACATGTCGTCCCGCAGTCTTGTTGCCCACTCGCCGCCGCGTGTATTTTGGTCCGCCGTTTTTGCCGGTTCCTTGTTGTGCGTCCCGCTCGCATCGCCCGGTGCAGCGGCATCCGGCATTGCGTGGCAATTCGTGTCTTCGAACTCGGAAGTCGACAAGGCATTCGAGATGGGTCGCAAGACGGGAAAACCGGTGTTTCTTTACTGGGGCGCCGTCTGGTGCCCGCCGTGCAATCAGGTTAAGGCGACGTTGTTTTCACGCGCGGACTTCATCGAGCGGTCGCATGCGTTCGTTCCGGTGTATGTCGACGGTGACAAGCCAGGAGCGCAAAAGGTAGCGGCTCGCTTCAAGGTGCAGGGCTATCCGACGATGATTTTGTTCAAGCCGGATGGCACGGAGATCACGCGTCTGCCAGGTGAGGTCGATCCACAACGCTATCTGCTGACCCTGACTGCCGGGCTTGATGCGCAAGTTCCAGTCAGGGAGTTGATACACCGGGCGACCGCCAGGCAAGCACTTACGCCCGAACAATGGCGGCTACTGGCGTTTTATTCATGGGAAACCGACGAACAGCAGGTTGTCGCATCGGCTGAGCTGCCTCGGCGATTGTCTGACCTGGCTTCGGCGGCGCCGGCAGATTTGCCGCAAGTCCGCGACCGCCTGACCTTCAAGGCACTTGCTTCGGTTACGGACACTTCCATGGCGAAGGCGGTCGGGAGCATGGATGTCACAGCGGGAAGAAAATTTGTCGATCGAATTCTGGCTGACCCTCAAGCCGCGGCGCAGTTGGCAGACATGCTGATCTGGCAGGGCGAGGATGTCGTGAAATATCTGGAGCCGGCCGGCGAAGGCAGGCGCTCACTTGCCGGCAAGTGGGATGCCGCACTCGCCCGGTTGTCGACGAATTCCGAACTGTCCAAAGCGGATCAGGTCGATGCACTCGGGACTCGGGTCGGCATGTGGAAAATGTTTGATGGCACCGGGAAGCTGTCCCAGTCTCGGCAAACTGTAGTCCTTCAGCAGATTGCCCGTTTGGTGGCGGCGACCACAGATCGCTACGAGCGACAAGCTGTCATCCCAGGTGCGGCACACGTCTTGGCGGACGCCGAGTTGTTCTCCCAGTCCGATGAGTTGCTCAAGCTGGAACTGCCGCGCGCAGTGGCGCCGTATTACCACATGCTCGGCCTGGCTGGAAATGCCAAGAAGCGCAACGATGCGAAGACTGCTTTGTATTGGTATGAACAGGCCTGGAAGAAGTCCGAAGGACCCGCGACTCGAATTCAATGGGGAACGGGATTCGTGGGACAGCTAGTCGAACTCGCACCGACTGACCCTATACGCATTCAGGCTGCAGCTGCGGCCGTCATTGCGCAACTCGAGCCGAACAGCGAAACCTTCTACGAGCGCAACCAGCGATCACTCAAGCGAATGGCAACTCGCTTGGCGAAGTGGCAGGGCAACGATGCCGCGCGCGTCGGTGCCGTGGACAAACTGAAGCAGCAACTCGCCAAGACTTGCACACGCTTGCCGGCGAAGGACGCGGGGCGGGCGAATTGCGAAGACGTATTCTCGGCGCCCAATTCCTGAAGTATTGCCGAAGCACAAAAAGAAAGGCCCCGTCATTGCTGACGGGGCCTTTCTGCAGTGGCAATAAATCTTTGCGCACAAAGCAAAACGCCCAGCATTTCTGCTGGGCGTTTGCCGCTTTTAATAGCCTGACAATGTCCTACTTTCACACGGGAACCCGCACTATCATCGGCGCTGAGTCGTTTCACTGTCC
>JAZKIF010000151.1:0-7720 GCA_040385005.1 Pseudomonadota bacterium | reverse complement strand
TTCGCCACGCTGTCGGACGTGCATTGGTCGATGTCCGGCGAGGTGATCCTCATGAGCCTGCTGGGAGGCGTCGGCACCTTCTTCGGGCCGGTGTTCGGCGCGGGCGTGGTCATCGCGTTGCAGGACCTTCTCGCGGACAAGGTTGGCGCATGGGTCACCGTCATCATCGGCGCGATCTTCGTCGTCTGCGTGCTGGCGTTCCGCAAGGGCGTGGTCGGCGAGATCCACGCGTACCTGGAACGGCGCCGCGCGCGCGCCTAGTCCCGCTGCTGCGTCCCTGGCCGCCACACGGCCGCCAGGACCTTGAACTTCTGCCAGACGCTCAGCTGCTCATCGGACAGCGCATCCAGGAAGTCCGACAGGCGCTTGGATTTCGCCATCGTATAGAACGTGAGCCAGATCGTCGGGATGAACACAGCGAGGAAGTAGAAGAGCTTCTTGCCCAGCGGCGCATCGCCTTCGTTGATCAGGTTCATCCCCAGCACGCCACTGGTCACCGTGCCGATCAAGCCGAAGATCGTCACGACCGTGAGCCGCACGATCGTGTTGGCCTGCCGCCGGATGCCGTCGGCTTCGAGGTAGGTGCTCATGTCCGCGATGCGGTCCTTCACTTCGGCATACAGCGGATCGAGCTCCAGGTGGCGCGAGCACAGATGCCACAGGGCCTTCACCTGCGCCTGGTCGGAAATCTCGTGGAACCAGTAGCGATGCGTGAACCGCAGGAAGCCCTCGAAGCTGCCGCGGATCGCGCGCTTGAACGTCCGTACACTGTCCGGGTCGCCGATGTGCAGGCCACGCAAGGCCTCGACCAATCGGTCCGAATACATGAGCAGCGCGGCCTTCTGGAAGTGCGCGATCAGGAACAAGAGGAAATGCTGATGCCGGAACTGCGCGAGCACTCCGCGATTTCGGCAGGCGTAGAACTGCGACGCCGCATCCCCCACGACGATCAGCGAGTGCCCGCTGCACAGGTAGCGGGTGAACGGGGCCGCGCCGCCCGGCGTCCAGAAGCGGTCATAGCAATGACGCTGCTCGAAGTCTTCGAGAGAAGCTTCGGCATAAGGCAGTGACCCATCGCCCGCGCCGGTGACGAGGCCGAGCGCGACCAGGTCCCCGCGGGACAGCGCTCGCGGGTCATCCAGCGCGAGGTAGCCCATGACCGGCATCCGGTAGTACTCGATCTGGCGAAAGCGCAGCAAGCCGGACTCGCTCGAATGGTCGCTCACCAGCGGCTGCATCATGAACGCCCAGTGCGCCGACACACGCGGCGCGCGATGCTCGCAGACGTGCGAGAGAAAGAGCTCGCGGTGCTGCGCATCCGAGGTCGCGAGCACGCGGCCTTCCGCGTCCAGCCACTCGACGCTCGCCGGGCAATGCTGCGCGCGCCCGTCCTCGTCCCAGCCGCCGGGATACGCGCGGCCGAAGCGGTAAAGAAGCTCCTGCGCGTTGCGCAACGTGATGTCCTGCGCGCTCAATTCCAGGTTCAGCAGCACCAGGTCAACGTCGAAGAAGAAATAGAGGTCGGCGTGGACGATGTCCAGCAGCAGCGGCTCGTCACCCTCCTTCACGACGATGCTCACGCAAGCAATGTCGCGCCGGCGAAAGACCCGCATCGGCGAGCCGGAGCGTGCGTCGTCGCATCCCCGGTGCGCGCGCCCTTCCCCGTAGAGGAACCGCTGCACATACGGCAGGAAGGCGGTGAACTCCTGGTAGTGCCGCTCGTGGAAGCTGCCGTGTTCGCCCGTGTATTCGTCAACGACTTCACGCCAGGGTGAGGACTCGCCCATGTCGCGCAGCACTTCCCACGGCGCCTTGCGCGACTCCCCGATCGGCACGAGCCGCAGCGGCCACAACAGCACCTGCCGCAGGTGACGCACTGTCTGCGCCACGTCTGTGCTCACGTCAGGGCTTCCGGCCGACTGCGGTGCGCAGCTCGCTCATGGGCACCATGCGGCCGTGCAGCGGCAGGATGCGGTCGACGTCCAGGCGAAGGCGCTCGACGTTCTGCGCGATGTTGACGTTGTTCGCATTGGGCTGCGCCGGCGCGGGTGCGCCGGGCGCTCCCGGCGTGTAGGCATCGGCCTCGACGAGGAGGCGCTCTTGCGGCAGCCAGACCATCATGAAGCCCTGCGCGTGCACGCTGTCCTCGATCATGAAAACATCCACGTTGCGCGTGCCGTCGGAGAACCTGCGCTGGCTGTTCACGCCGAGCACAGCCACCTTGGCGCCGGATTTCGCCAACGCATCGGGGCTCACCGAGTTGGACTTCGCCATGATCCGTTCGAACCACGGCCGCGCCTGCTCGCTGACGACGAGCGTGGCGCCGTCGGCTGCGGCCGCGCGCAATCCGCCCGAGTGGTCGAAGTGGTGGTGCGAGTTGATGACATAGCGGATCGGCTTGCCGGGCACGAGGCGTTTCGCCTCGGCGATCACCGCTTGCGCGCGTCCGTCGTACAGCGGGCTTTCGACCAGCATCAGGTGATCCTTCATTTCGATCAGCACGCTGTTGTGCGAGCCGCCGCCGAGGAACCACACGCCATCGGCGGCTTTTTCGGAAGCGACCTTCTCGCTGAAGGCCGCCATCGGCGCCGGCACCTCGATGCCGGGCACGGGGTTGGCCTTCACATCCTCGACGTGCAGGTCCATCACGGGGAAGCCGCCCTGGTGCTGCTGGATGTGCGTCGGGAAGCGCACGCCCCCGAAATCGCGGTAGCCCGAATACAGCGTGACCGTCGGCGTGTCGCCGAGCACGGGGTTCGGCGCCACGGAATCGACGCGCTCGACCATGCCGTCGGGCGCGATCCACACGACGGCGCTGAACGCGCCGGGCTGCGTAAAGGAGACGACACGCCGGTCGCCCTCGCGCCGCAACCGCGGCTGGTTCTTCATGCCGGCCTTCACCACCCCGTGCGGCGTCGTCCAGAGATCGTGAACGCGGGCCTCGAGCGCCACGGGCGCGGCCGCCGGCGTTGCGCCCGCCATGTTCCACGACACCTTGCCGCGCACGAACCCCGACGTGCGTTGTTCGCCGGTGCCCATAAGGGGCAGCGCGCCGCCACCCGTCGTCTCGGCGCGCGTGCGAACCGAGTCCTCCCGCATCGCGCCGTTCTCGTAGTCGAGCACGCGCGAGAACGAAGTAATGTTGATGCGCGGCCAGGCCATCCCCGCCTGATACGCCTGCCCGAATGTCGAGCCCACGCCCATCGCCGAGTAGCGGAGGGACTTGAGCGTCGCACCGCCCATGGCGTTGTCGGCGTCGCGCAGCGCCTCCACCGCTTCGTCGCCCCGGTGCGCGCAGGAAGCCAGCAGCGCAATCGCCGCCCCCGCCGCGAACAATCTCCGCAAACCGTCGGTCCAGGCCATCTTGTTCTCCTCGATTGGGTGAGTTGGAGCGTGCCCGCGCATCCTAGCGCCGAGCAGGCCGCGTGACCAGCGGGGTGTCATGCAGGTGATCGAAGATTGCCTGTGGTCCTTGCTACCCTGCGGCATCGCAACAAGGAGCGCGCATGGACAACCTCTTTTCCCTCGCCGGACGCACGGCCCTGGTCACCGGCGGCTCGCGCGGCATCGGCCGCATGATCGCCCGGGGCTTCCTCACCCAAGGGGCGCGCGTCTATATCTCGTCGCGCAAGGCCGACGCGTGCGAGGCGACGGCAAAGGAGCTGTCGGCGTTCGGAACCTGCATCTCCATGCCTGCGGACGTGTCGACCGTCGAAGGCGCGAAAGGCCTCGCCGCCTCGTACATGGGCAGGGAAACTTCGCTGGACATCCTGGTGAACAACGCCGGCGCGGCCTGGGGCGAGGACTTCGACACCTTTCCCGAGAAGGGCTGGGACAAGGTGATGGACCTGAACCTCAAGTCGCCCTTCTTCCTCACGCAGGCGCTGCACGAATCGCTGCGCAATGCCGGCAAGTCGCGGCCCGCGAAGGTGATCAACGTCGCGTCGATCGACGGCGTGTCCATCAACCCGCAGGAAACCTATTCGTATGCCGCGAGCAAGGCGGGCCTCATCCACCTGATCAAGCGGATGTCTCTTCGCCTGGTGAAGGACAACATCATCGTCAGCGGGATCGCGCCGGGCGCCTTCGCCTCCGACATGAACCGGCTGGCGCGCGACCACGGTGACGAGGTCTCCAAACGCATTCCCGCCGGCCGCATCGGCGCCGACGAGGACATGGCGGGAGTCGCGATCTACCTCGCATCGCGCGCGGGAGACTACGTCGTGGGGCAGACCATCGTGGTGGATGGCGGGGTGACGCTGGCGCGGGGTTAGGCCGCGCTGGATCCTGGGTCAAGCCCGGGATGTCGCCTCTTCGAGGTGCCAGTTCTGCGGCCCGCGGCTCGCGATCTTGATCGCGCCGACGCGGTTGCCCAGCTCGGCGCAACGCTCCAGCGGCCAGCCCTGCTCGAGCCCGTGCAGCAGGGCGCCGCGCCAGGCATCGCCGCAACCCGTGGGGTCGACGACCTGCGCGGCCTTCACCGGAGGCACGACGCGTTTCTCGCCGCCGATCCACACCTCGCAGCCCTCGCCGCCCAGCGTGACGACGAGGCCCTGCACGCGCTTCGAGATTTCCGCGCTGCTCCAGCCGGTGCGCTCGCTCAGCATCTTGCCTTCGTAGTCGTTCACGGTGACCCAGTCCGCCTGGTCGATGAACGCGGCGAGATCGGCGCCGTCGAACATCGGCAGGCCCTGGCCCGGGTCGAACACGAACGGAATGCCCGCCGCCTTGAACTGCGCAGCGTGCTCCAGCATCGCGTCACGCCCGTCGGGCGAGATGATGCCCAGCTTCACGGCCAGGCCCGGCTCGATGCGTGTGACATGCGCCTGCATCATCGCGCCCGGATGGAAGGCCGTGATCTGGTTGTTGTCGCGGTCGGTCATGATCATCGCCTGCGCGGTGTAGGTGTCGCCGACCTCCTTCACGAACCGGGTGTCGATGCCTTGCGAGCGCAGGCGCGCGATGTACTCCGCGCCATCGCTGCCCACCGTCGCCATGGGGACCGGGTTGCCGCCAAGCAGTTTCAGGCTGTAGGCGATGTTGCCCGCGCAGCCGCCGAAGTCGCGCCGCAGCGCCGGCACGAGAAAGGAAACGTTCAGGATGTGCAGTTGCTCGGGCAGGATCTGCTCGGCGAAGCGGCCCTCGAAGCTCATGATGGTGTCGAACGCGAGGGAGCCGCAGATCAGGCTGGACATGGATTTCTCTTCAGGAAAAGTTCAAGGATAAAAGGCGAGCAGGCGGTAGCCCGCGATGCGGCTCGTGCTGCCATTCGCATTCACCGCGAGGGCCAGCGAGCCGGACCAGTCCGACACCGGGCCCAGCACCGGCGGACCGGGCGCGAAGTCGGCCGGCAAAAGAACGCGCCGGATCACCGGCTGGTCCTGGCCGTCGGTGAGCGTGAGCTCCAGGGCGGGCATCGCGACTTCGGTCGCGGCCTGGTTCTTCAGCGTGAAGTTGAGCCGGTACGCATCGCCGCGCAATTTGTTGAACGACGAGCTTTCGATCGCCAGCGTGTCGATCTGCCGGGGCGGCCCGACCTGGCAGTGCAGCGATTCGCACATCCGCAGGAGCCAGGGGCGCAGCGCCGGTTCGGCGGCGGCGAGGCGGTCGCGGTCATGAACCGCGAGCTGAGCCGCGAACACTGCGGCCAGAACGAGGAAAACCAGCGCGAGCAGAACGCGCATGCCCGGGCTGCGCCAGAACTCGAGCCTGCGCGCCTGGCGCACGAACGAGAGGTCGTGCAGTTCCGGCTCGAACTCGGAATCGAACTCGCGGCTCGAGCGGGACGTTGAAGGAGACCGGCGCGCCAGCTCGGGTTCCGGCTCGTCCTCGTTCGAGGGCGCGGGGTCCGCGCGCATCAGGACGAAAGGCCGGTCCGCCGGGGTTTCCGCGAGGGCGCGCTTCTCTGCCTCGAGTTGCAGGGAGTCCGGCGGCTCGGAGGGCAGCGAGTCGTCGACCTCGGTGGTCAGGGACGATTCGAAGTTGTCCGGGTGCGCGGCTCGATCATCGGGTTCGGTCCGTGCGACGCTTGCGACTTCGGCGGGCGCCGGCTCCTCGATTTGCATGTTCGAGGAAGCATCGAAGACTTCCGAGCAGTGGCCGCAACGCACCCAGCCTTCGGAGATCCTGAGCTGGTCGGGCACGACTTTGAACATCGTCCCGCAGGCGGGGCAGCGCGTGATCAGGCTCATGTGCGACGAATTGTAGCGAGCGGCGACTCTCATGCCGGACCTGATCCGGCATCCATCAAGGCGCTGCGCCGCTCCACGATGGGTTGCCGGTCAAGCCCGCAATGACATGCGGGCCGTCATGAGGACCCAACCATCCTCTGCGTCCGAAACCTCAAGCGTCGCGTGCGGCGCGTAGGCAGCCTTGAGTTCGTCGGTCTGGCGCTCCAGGATGCCCGCGAGCACGAGATGTCCGCCGGGCGCGACATGCGCGCACAGGAGAGGCGCGAGCATCTTCAAGGGCGTCGCCAGGATGTTGGCGAGGACGGTGGCGTACTGGCCTTGCGCGGCGTCGGGTAAACCGGCATTCAATTCGACGCTGTTGCCGAGGGCGTTGTCCAGCGTGGACTGGACTGCCGCCGGATCGATATCCACCGCGTCGATCGCCGATGCGCCGAAACGCGCCGCGCCGATGGCGAGGATGCCGGAGCCGCAGCCGTAATCGAGCACGCGCTCGCCGCGCGGCGGGTGCTTCGCGATCCAGCGCAGGCACATGCGGGTCGTCGGGTGCGTCCCGGTGCCGAACGCGAGGCCCGGATCGAGGCGGATGATTTGCTTCGCGGCCGAGGGTGGCTCATGCCACGTGGGCACGATCCAGAACTCGGGCGTGATTTCCACGGGCGCGAACTGCGATTGCGTGAGCCGCACCCAATCCTGGTCCTCGACGCGCGTGATGCCCAGGAATTTGCATCCCTGGAAAAAGTCCTGCACCTCGAGCAGCCGGAACGCATCCCGGGCGGCGGATTCGGAGCCGAACAAAGCGAGGATGCGCGAACGCTGCCAGCCTTCCTTGGGCGGGGGCATGCCGGGCTCGCCGAAGAGGGCGCTCTCCGCATCGGTCTGGGCGTCGGCATCTTCGACAGAGACGCTCAAGGCGTCGAGAGCATCGAGCGCGTCGCTCAGCGCTTCGACGCGGTCTTCGGGGCACAGCAGGCCGAGCTCGAACATGGCGAATGCCTGGGATCAGCGTTTGTGATGCGACAACCACTCTTCGAGGTAGTGGATGTTCGTGCCGCCGTCCATGAACTTCGCATCCACCATCAACTCGCGGTGCAGCGGGATGTTGGTGTTGATGCCCTCGACCACGGTCTCGGCCAGCGCCGTGCGCATGCGGGCCAACGCCTGGTCGCGCGTGTCGCCGTGCACGATGATCTTGCCGATCATCGAGTCGTAATTCGGCGGCACGAAGTAGTTGGTGTAGACGTGCGAATCGACCCGCACGCCCGGCCCGCCCGGGGCGTGCCACATCGTGATGCGTCCGGGCGAGGGCACGAACTTGTACGGGTCCTCGGCGTTCACGCGGCACTCGATCGCGTGGCCGCGGATCACGATGTCGCGCTGGGTGAAGGGCAGTTTCTCGCCGGCCGCGACCATGATCTGCGTCCTGACGATGTCCACGCCGGTGATGAGCTCCGTCACGGGATGCTCGACCTGCACGCGCGTGTTCATCTCGATGAAATAGAACTCGCCGTTCTCGTACAGGAACTCGAAGG
>JAZKIF010000150.1:12468-14399 GCA_040385005.1 Pseudomonadota bacterium | reverse complement strand
TCAAAATGCCGTCTTCAATCAGCACATTGCGCTGGCTGGCGTTGCCTTCGTCGTCGACATTGAGCGAACCGCGGCGGTCGGCAATTGTCCCGTCGTCCAGCACCGTCACGCCCTTGGCCGCCACACGCTGGCCAATCTTGCCGGCAAATGCGCTCGAACCCTTGCGGTTGAAATCGCCTTCCAGGCCGTGGCCGATGGCTTCGTGCAGCAGGATGCCGGGCCAGCCGGAACCGAGCACCACGGTCATCTCGCCGGCCGGCGCGGGACGCGAATCGAGATTGGTGATCGCGGCGCGAACCGCGTCGTCGACGTAGGACTCGATCTGCGCGTCGTCGAAATATTCCAGGCCGAAGCGCCCGCCGCCGCCGCCCGAGCCGACCTCGCGGCGGCCGTTCTGCTCGGCGATCACCGTGATCGAGAGGCGGACCAATGGACGCACGTCGGCGGCGAGTGTGCCGTCGGCGCGCGCGACCATCACCACGTCGTATTCGCTCGCGAGGCCCGCCATCACCTGCGCGACGCGAGGATCCTTCGAGCGTGCGAGCTTCTCGGCACGCTCCAGCAACTGGACCTTCGCGGTGCTGTCCAGCGATGCGATCGGGTCGAGCCCGTTGTAGAGCGAGCGGCCGCCCGCGATTTTGCGCTTGCCGACCTTGGCCCTGCCGTTGCCCGTGCCCGCCGCGATGGTGCGCACGGTGCGCGCGGCGTCCAGCAGCGACGCTTCGGAGATGTCGTCCGAATAGGCAAATGCCGTTTTCTCGCCGCTCACGGCGCGCACGCCGACGCCTTGGTCGATGCTGAAGCTGCCGGTCTTCACGATGCCCTCTTCCAGGCTCCAGCCTTCGCTGCGCGTGTACTGGAAGTAGAGGTCCGCGTCGTCGACGCGGTGGGTCGCGATTTCCCCGAGGGCGCGCGACAGGTGGGATTCGTTCAGGCCAAAGGGCTCGAGCAGGAGGCGCTGCGCCGTGGCGAGGCGCTCGATGGTGGGTTCGCGGGAGATCATCGGACGATTCTAGGCTTGTGCGGGCGACCCCGCGCGGCCACCGGAACCTTCGCCCGGCGAAAAACCACCCACCCCACCACATCAGGAGCAAGCATGTTCAGGAACGCCACTTCGCGAGCGACGAAATCCCTGGCGGGCAACACCGCGCGCAGCATCGTCCCCAAATCGACAGCTCCAGGCAATCGCACGGTCAAGCCGGCCCGCACCACCCCCTTCACGCAAGCGCGACGCCCCGTCAGCATTGGGCACATCCCCACCGACCTTCAGATGCAGGAACCCGGGCATGTGGCGCTCTATCTGGATATGTACGAGCAGCAAGCAATGTCGCTCAAATCCGGGGAAATCGGCCACCAGCCCGACACGAAGGGCCGAGCCTATCGCCGCGAAGACCGAGTCAGCCGCGACGGCCACAAATATACGAACGTCGAGAAACGCGCGGCCGATCCGGGACGTCCCTACCCGAAGAAGGCGAGCGAGCAAATCCACCTCGGGATGTTGAAGCCGATGCACCAAAAGGTGCTCGCACATCACCTCGAAAATTGGCCTCGCCGATATGCCTTGTCGGGTACATCGGCCGGACCCGTCCCCAAGAACCAGATGACCCTGCAGGATGTCCACGACTTTCTCAAATCCGGTGTGATTCCGGTGTGGGCCCCGAATTGCGTCGATGCGATTGCGGGGATCGCGAAGGACTGGGCGAGGACCGAATGCACCGACGAGAGCGCGCTGCGGGTGTTCGAGAAGGCGATCGACAAGGCGACCAAGCCCGAGGCGCTGCATCGGGTGATCGCCAGGTATTTCACGCCGAACTTTGGCGGGTACATGACGTTCGAAGCGAAGGGCCAGGCAGGAGGATCCGACCCGGAAGACGCAGGCAGCGATCCCGGCGAGCGAACGACTGAAGCCCGCGACAAGCTGATGCGGCAGA
>JAZKIF010000150.1:0-12458 GCA_040385005.1 Pseudomonadota bacterium | reverse complement strand
CGACGAGTTCGCCGCAGTGGAGAAAAAATTCGGCCCGGGCTTGAAGGACAAGCCCGGGAACACGCCCTGGAACCAATTGCTGAGCACCGCCAGCGGCCAGGCCCAGGAAGCAGCCGGCCCGGGCGCCGTCCAGGGTGGGCGGACCTCCCCTGGCACGATCACCACACGCGTATCGACCACCGAAGACACGACACTGATCCACGACTTCTACGCGGGCGTCGATCGCGCCACGTTCGACAGCCTCCATCACGGCCTCAGCCAGGCGAGGACAGGCGGCGAGACGCGACCCGCATCGACAGAGGAATTCGAGGATATGCGCGATCACTTCGCGGACTCCCTGAGCAAGTACCCGCATGCGCTGTGTTTCGATGGCGATGAGCTCGTGGGTGTGGGACATCTCCACGGTGTCGTGCGCGGGCCTGACCGCGGGACGGGCAAGACGCTCGCGACGGCCCGCCTGACGCATGAGCAGTACAGAGGCAAGGGAGTCCAGACCAAACTGGCGGCGCAACTGGAGGACATGGCCCGACGGTCGGGAGCCGAAAAGCTGCAGGGCCTGGCGGACCCGAAGAACGAGGGTGCTATCGGGCTCGTGAAGAAGCTGGGCTACCAGAAGGTGGGCGAAGTGCAGGGGGATTTTGGCACCGGCACCGAGGAAATCTGGGAAAAATCCCTCGTGTAGCTATCGGCTCGGCGCTTGCCCTGCAACGTCGGGAACCCCCTGTGCAGTGCGCAGTGGCCCCAGCTCCGCCAGCAAAGCCTCCGGCGTCTGGAAGCGTTGCGCCGGCTGCTTCGCCATCAGTTTCTCGATGATCGGCTGCAACGCCGCATGCCTCTGCGGCAACGTCGGGGTCGGCGCGGAAATGTGCCGCGCGAGCAGCAGGTCCAGCGTTTCCGCCCGGAAAGGCCGCTCGCCCACCAGCATCTCGAACATCATCACGCCCAGGCTGTACAGGTCGGACTGCGGCCCGATCGGCTGGCCCGCCGCCTGCTCGGGGCTCAGGTAGTAGGGCGTGCCCACCACATCACCATGACGCGTCTGCGTGAGCGCCATGTTCTCGGCCTGCAGCATGGACTTCGCGATCCCGAAATCCGCCAGCGACACCGACCCGCCCTCGCGCCTCATGATGTTCTCGGGCTTCAGGTCGCGGTGGATGATTCCGCGCGCATGGATCGCGCCCAGCGCCTGCGCGATCTGGGCCACGATCGCGAGCACACGCTGCTGGTCCATGCCCGCGGTGATCTCGGCCCGCAGGTCGCCCTGCTCGAAATACTCCATCGCGATGTACGCGTGGTCGTCGGTGAAGCCCTGGTCGTAGATGCGGATGACGTTCGGGTGCTCGATGCGCGAGAGCAGCGTGTACTCCTGGATGAAGCGCGACAGGTGCTCGCTCACCGCCTTGCCACTTGCGTCCAGCACCTTGAGCACCACGGGCAGGCCATCGGATTCGCGCGCTGCGAGGTACACCTCGGTCATGCCGCCGGCGCCGATCTTGCGCGTGAGGCGATAGCCCTTCAGGCGCAGCGGCTCCTCGCCGGCGCCGAACTGGTGGTCCTTAAATGCGGACAGTTTGGATTGCAGCGCACCTTTGACAGCGCGAGCGGTGATCTCGGAGTTGATCTGCACAGCGTCGCGCACTTCGTCCGCCCGCTCGGTCAATGTCGCCATGCCGTGGCGCTTGTCTTCGATGTTCGTCACGATGCCGGTGATCTCCGCCACGTCGACATAGCCGTTCTTGCCGCGCACGCCCAGCGACGTCATGCCGCCGGTCTGGATGCCGTCGCCGGCTTCGGACAGCACGGCGCTGCTCGCCACGACAGTCCAGCCGAGCTCCTTGCTGGCCGACTCCAGGCGCGCCGCGATGTTGACGGTGTCGCCGATCGGCGTCGTCTCTTTCGTGTGGATCGTCCCGATGCGGCAGATAGTGACTTCGCCGGCATGCAGGCCCACGCCGATGGCGAACGGCGGCAGGCCGCGATTCTCGAAGCGCTTGTCCAGCCAGGCACGGAACTCGTGCGTGGACAGCGCCATGCCAAGCGCCGCCGAGATCGCGCGGCGTGGCGCGGGCAAGGGCGAGCCGCCGACCGTGTCGGTGAAGACGGCCATCATCCCGTCGCCGATGAACTTCAGGTGCCGCCCGCCGTTCTTCAGCACCGGCTCGCAGATGCGCTCGAAATAGTGGGTGAGCAGCTCGGCGACTTCGCGCGAATCGAGTTTTTCGGCGAGCGACGTGAAACCTCGGATGTCGGAGAACAGCACCGTCGCGGCCATCACCTGGTCCGCGATCGCGCCGTGCGGCGCTTCGAGCCCGAACTTCGGCTCCGATTGCGCGCCGTCCAGGCTTTCCGTGAAGGCGGCGCGCAACTGGTCCTCGCGCGCTTTCACCGCGGTCTCGATCGTGTCCTCGATCCGCACCTTCTTTCGGATCAGGCCCTGCAGTGCGTCCAGCAGCTCGACGCGGGTGAACGGCTTGGCCAGGTAGTCGTCGGCGCCGGCGGTCATGCCGCGGCGCATGCTCGCGCGGTCGTCGAGCGCGGTGAGCAGCATGACGGAAGTCGAGGCGAGGCCGCGATCCGCGCGGATCGCCTCCAGCAACGCGAAGCCGTCCATCTCGGGCATGCTGACGTCGGAGATCACGAGGTCGGGTTTTTCTTGCCGCGCGCGCTCCAGACCCTCGCGGCCATTGATCGCGGAGACGATCTCGAAGCCTTCCAGCTTCAGGAGCCGGATGATGTTGTTGCGGATGGCGTCGTCATCCTCGACGACGAGGACACGGGTCATGAATCGCCCGCCAGCAGGCGGAACAGGGCCGCGTCATCCAGGTCGCCCAGCCCCGCTTCCGCGGCGCGGGCGAACACGTCCCGGGTCGCGGCGCCGAGCGGGCCGGTGAAGCCCGCGACCGCGGCGGCCTGCACCGCGAGGCGCGTGTCCTTCTGCAACAGCGTCACATGCGCGCGCGGCGCGTAGTCGCCGGCGAGCGCGCGGCGCATGCGGTCGCTGCCGATCCAGCTCTGGCCGCTGGACTGCTCGATCACTTCGAGCGTCTTGTTCAAGTCCAGCCCGAGGTGCTTCGCCATCGCCATCGCTTCGGCCGCACCGGCGAGGTTGATACCCGCGAGCAGGTTGTTGACCAGCTTGGTCTTCGCGCCGTCACCCGGCGTCTGCCCGACGCGAAACACCTTGTTGCTCAGCAGCTCGATCACCATGCGCTGGCGCTCGTACACCGCGTCGTCGCAGGCGACCATCAGGCTCATCGTTCCATCGCGTGCGCGGGCAGGTCCGCCGGACATCGGTGCATCGATCGTCGCGATGCCCTGCTCGCCGAGGCGGCGGGCGATCTCCTCGACATCGCCCGGAGAGATCGTGGGACACAGCAGCACCGCCTGGCCGGCACGCATCACCTGCGCGGCGCCCTTGGGGCCGAAGAGCACGTCCTCGGTCTGGGCCGAATCGACCACGCACACGATCAGCACGCCGCAGCCGACCACGGCCTGCGCCGCATCCGGCCGTGCTACCGCGCCAAGCGCCCCGAGCGCGGCCATCTTGCCGGCGTCGATGTCGTGGACCTGCACCGGCCAGCGCTGATCCAGCAGGCGCTGCGCCATCGCACCGCCCATGTTGCCGACACCGACGATCGCGACTCTTCTCATGGGGACTGCCTCAGGATTGCACCAGCCGCCTGGATTTGGCGATGGACATCAGGATGCCCAGCCCCATGCCCAGCGTCACCATGGCCGTGCCGCCATAGCTGATGAAGGGAAGCGGCACGCCCACCACGGGCAGGATGCCGCTCACCATGCCCATGTTGACGAAGGCATAGGTGAAAAAAATCATCGTGATCGAGCCCGCGAGCAGGCGCGAGAACACCGTGGACGCCTCCAGCGCGATGGCGAGCCCGCGCAGCACGAGGAAGATGAAGCCGGCGATCAGGCACAGGTTGCCGAAGAGCCCGAACTCTTCGGAAAACGCCGCGAAGATGAAGTCGGTGGTGCGCTCGGGGATGAACTCCAGGTGCGTCTGCGTGCCCTGCATGAAGCCCTTGCCCGCCAGGCCGCCCGAGCCGATGGCGATCATCCCCTGGATGATGTGGAAGCCCTTGCCCAGCGGATCCTTGCTCGGGTCCAGCAGGGTGCAGATGCGCTGCTGCTGGTAGTCGTGCAGGATGGGCCAGCGCATGTCGTCGGCGCAGAGTTTCGGCTCGAAGACCACCAGCAGCACGACGGCCGCGAGCCCCAGCGCCACCGGCGGCAGGATCAGTTTCCAGGACAGGCCCGCGAAGAAAATTACCGCGACGCCGGCGACCATCACCAGCACCGCGGTGCCGAGGTCCGGCTGCTTCACGATCAATCCCACCGGAATCACCAGCAGCACGCCGGCGACGAGAAAGTCCAGCGGCCGCAGCTGCCCTTCCCTCTTCTGGAACCACCACGAAAGCATCAGCGGCATGGCGATCTTCAGGATCTCGCTGGGCTGGATGACGATGCCCAGGTTGATCCAGCGTTTCGCGCCTTTCTTCGTGAGGCCGAAGACCGCGACGGCGATCAGCAGCGCGACCCCGACGGTGTAGAGCGGCACGGCAAAGCTCATGAGGCGCTGCGGAGGGATCTGCGCCACGACGAACAGGAGCACGCCCGCGATCACCATGTTGCGGCCGTGGTCCACGAACCGGGTGCCGTGGTCGTAGCCGGACGAATACATGGTGAGCAGGCCCGCGCAGGCAAGCAGGAAGACGGCGAACGCGAGGGGCCCGTCGAAACCATGCAGCATCGGCGCGAGGCGCTGCATGACGGGGGGTTTATCGAAGACTGCGGCCATGGCGGGGATTATCCTCGGCGGCACGATGGCCTCCACCACCCACCTGCTCTATCTTCACGGATTCCGTTCCTCGCCGCAATCCACCAAGGCCCGCCAGTTCGAGGCGCGCGTTCGCGAGCGGCATCCCGGCGTCCATTGGTGGTGTCCGCAACTGCCGCCCTCGCCCAGAGTGGCGATGGAGATGCTGGTCGCCGGGACGGCCGGCTGGCCGTCGGGTCGCATGGCGGTCGTCGGCTCCTCGTTGGGCGGCTTCTACGCTACCTGCGTCGCGCAGGCCGCCGGCTGCAAGGCAGTGGTGCTGAACCCTGCGGTGCATCCGGCGCGGGATCTGGCGAAATACATCGGGGAGCAGACCTCCTGGCACGACCCGGCGGAGCGCTTCTTCTTCGAGCCGCATTTCGTGGACCAACTGCGCGAGCTGGAAACCGGCCCGCTGACGCACCCGGAGAAATTCTTCGCGGTGATTGCCAAGGGTGACGAGGTGCTCGATTGGCGCGAGATGACGGCGCGCTACGCCGGCGCGCGAATCAAGCTGCTGGAAGGCGGCGACCACGCCCTTTCCGATTTCCCCGACCACATGGATGAGGTGTTCGGCTTCCTCGACCTGGCCTGAGCGCATGGGACAATTCCCGCATGTACGTATTGTTTGAAGAAGCCGGTAAATTCCAGGCCGGCCGGGTCCTCTCCGAGGCGGATTCGTCCGCCCAGGTCGAGCTGGAGAGCGGCAAGCGCGTCAAGGTCAAGGCCGCCAACGTCCTGCTGAAATTCGAGAAGCCCGCGCCCGCCGAACTCCTGCGGGAAGCGCAGGCGCTCGCGTCCACCATCGAGCTGGAGCTCGCCTACGAATTCGCGCCCGACGAGGAGTTCGGCTTTGCCGACCTCGCGCGCGACTATTTCAACGACAAGGCCGGCCACGCGCAACAGGTCGCCGCGCTCTTGAAGCTGTTCGAAGCGCCGCATTACTTCCGCCGCGCCGGCAAGGGCCGCTTCAAGAAGGCGCCCGCGGAGATCGTTCAGCAGGCGCTCGCCGCCATCGAGAAGAAGAAGCAGGTGCAGGCGCAGATCGAAGCCTGGGCCGCGGAACTCGCCGCGGGCTCCTGCCCCGCGCCGATCCGCGAGCAGCTGTTCAAGATCCACTTCAAGCCCGACAAGAACGCGCCGGAATACAAGGCGGTGGTCGAGGCCTCGCGGAACACGCACACCGCGCCGCTGGATCTGCTGCAAAAGGCCGGCGCCATCGCATCGCCCTACCAGTTCCACTGGAAGCGCTTCCTTTTCGACAACTTCCCCAAGGGCACGGGATTTCCGCCTTTGCAGGCGCCCGAAATCAAGGACGAACTTCCGCTCGCGCCGGTGCAGGCCTTCTCCATCGACGATTCCCAGACCACCGAGATCGACGACGCGCTTTCCGTCCAGGGCCTGGGCACCGGCACGGTCATCGTGGGCATCCACATCGCGGCGCCCGGCCTCGCGCTGCAACCCGCCACGCCGATCGACAACGTTGCGCGCCAGCGGCTCTCCACGGTCTACATGCCGGGCTACAAGATCACCATGCTGCCGGACGACGTGGTGCAGGCGTACACCTTGATGGAAGGGCGCGATTGCCCGTCGGTATCGCTGTACGCGACCTTCGACGAAGACACACTCGTCCTGAAAAGCACCGAGACGAAACTCGAACGTGTGCCGATCGCCGCCAACCTGCGGCACGACCAGCTCGACGCCGTCGTCACCGAGGAATGGTTGCAAGGTGCGGCCTCCGCCCCGGCCGCGCCTGCGCAGGTCGAGGCCCTGCGCGGCCCGCTCTCGTTCCTGCATCGCCTCGCGAACAACCTCAAGGGCCTGCGCGAGATCGTGCGCGGCAAGCCGGAAAACTTCAACCGGCCGGACTACAACTTCCGCCTCGAAGGCAACGACGGCGCGGAGCCGGAAGGCACCGAGCAGGTGCGCATCACGACGCGCCGCCGCGGCGCGCCGCTGGACCTCATCGTGGCCGAGGCGATGATCCTCGCGAACAGCACTTGGGGCAGCTGGCTCGGCGAGCTCGGCGTGCCGGCCATCTATCGCAGCCAGGCGAGCCTCGCGCCGGGCGTGAAGGTGCGCATGGGCACGAAGGCGTTGCCGCATGCCGGCATCGGCGTGAAAAGTTACGCGTGGAGCACCTCGCCCCTGCGCCGTTACACCGACCTCGTGAACCAGTGGCAGATCATCGCGGCCGCGAAGCACGGACGGACCGCCGCACTGGCCGCGCCGTTCAAGCCGAAGGACGCGGAACTGTTTTCGGTGATCTCCGCCTTCGATGCGGCGTACAGCGCCTACAACGGCCACCAGGCCGGCATGGAGCGCTTCTGGACGCTCAAGTACCTCCAGCAGCAAGGCATCACCGAGCTGGTCGGCGCGATGTTCAGGGAGGGGCTCGTGCGCGCCGACGACATCCCGCTCGTGCTGCCCGTTTTGGGCGGCAATGAGCTGCCGCGCGGCGCGAAAGTGCGCGTGAAGCTGGGCGACATCGACCTCATCACGCTGGATGTCAGAGGCACCGTTATCGAGCACCTCGACGCCGCGCCTGCGCCCGAAGAAGCGGAAGAAGACGCCGAAGACGAGCCACAGGCCGGCCCGATCGCGATCGCCGTGGACGTCGAAGAAGTCGAAGCCGCCACCGCCGCCTCCGGGGATAATCCTGCTTCGTGAACCTGCGCAAGTTCAGCACCCTGCAGATCGCGCTCGGCGTCTCCGTCGCAGTGCATGCCGTCCTCCTCACGGTGCGCTTCGTCGACCCTGAAGGCTTCAACCGCGTCTTCCAGGACACGCCGCTCGAGGTCATCCTCGTCAACACCCGCACCAACGAGAAAGTCGACAAGGCCCAGGCGATCGCGCAAAGTTCGCTGGCCGGCGGCGGCGATGCCGCCAAGGGCCGTGCGACCTCGCCGTTGCCTCCTTCGGCGCTGACCGAAATGGGCGACGCTTCCGAAGATGCGCAGCGCAAGATCGAGGCGATGCAGGACCAGCAGATGCTGATGCTCGGGCAGATCAAGAAGATGCTGGCCGCCCTGCCCCCGCCGGACCCGAAGCAGCCGACAACGAATCCTGAAGCCGCCGCGCGCGAGGACAAGCGACGCCAACTGGTCAAGCTGCTCGCGGAAATCGAGCGGCGCATCAACGAAGAGAACGCACGGCCCAAGAAGCGCTACATCAGCCCCTCGACACGTGAAGAGGTCTACGCCGTCTACTACGACGCGCTGCGCCGCAAAGTCGAGGACAAGGGCACGCAGAATTTCCCGGAGCTTGCGGGCCGCAAGCTCTATGGCGAATTGACCATGACGGTCACCGTGAACTTCGACGGACGCGTGATCGATGCGAGCGTCGTGGAGACCTCCGGCAACCTCGTGCTGGACCGCCGCGCCGCCGCCATCGCGAAGAACGCCGGCCCCTTTGGCCGCTTCAGCGACGCGATGCGCAAGCGCGCCGACCAGATCGTCGTGGTGTCGCGCTTCAAGTTCACGCGCGACGAAACACTCGAAACCAATCTGACCAGCCGATGACACCCGATTTGTATTGTGTGATGGGCAACCCGGTCGAGCACAGCAAGTCGCCGTGGATCCACGCGCGCTTCGCCGAACTCACCGGCGAGCCCGTCGTTTATGAGAAGCGCCTGATCGCGCTGGACGCGTTCGCGCCATCGGTCCGCAGTTTCCGGGCCGAAGGCGGCAAGGGCTGCAACGTCACGGTGCCGTTCAAGTTCGAGGCGCCGCGCATCGCGACCCGGCTCACGCCACGCGCGCAACTTGCGCAGGCGAGCAACATCCTTTCGTTCGAAGGCGATGAGATCAACGGCGACAACACCGACGGCCTGGGGCTCGTCGATGACATTCGCGGGAATGCGGGGGTCGATATCGCGGGGCGCGATGTGTTGCTCGTCGGCGCGGGCGGAGCGGCGGCCGGTGTCCTTGGTCCGTTGATGGAAGCGCGGCCGCGCCGGGTCGTCGTCGCCAACCGCACGCTGGCGAAGGCGGCGGAGTTGGTGGAACGTCACATGGCCATCGCGGCGCAGCACGGCGCCGAACTTGCCGCGGTCGCGCTCGATCAAGTGACCGGAGCGTTCGACATCGTCGTCAACGGAACGGTCAGCAGCTTGTCCGGCTCGGGCGTTCCGGTGAATGCGTCGGTGCTGAAGCCCGGCGCGTTGGCCTGCGACATGATGTACGGCCCCACCGCGCAAGGCTTCATGACCTGGGCGACCGAGAACGGCGCGCAGGCACGCGATGGGCTGGGCATGCTGGTCGAGCAGGCCGCCGAAGCATTCCTCGTGTGGCGCGGCGTGCGTCCGCCTTCTTCGCAGGTTCTCGCTGAACTGCGGTCCGAACTGCGCGGCGCGCTGAAATGAAAGCGATCCTGCGCTGGTTGCTGCTGGTCATCGTGGCCGCCGCCGCGCTGGAGTTTTTCTTCATCGCGCGCATCGCCCTCACGGCGACGATGGATCCGCAGTCCACCACGTTTCAGCGCTCCGAGGCGTTTCGCATCGCGCGTGAAAAAGGCCAGTTGCGCTGGGGCCAGCAATGGGTGCCTTATGAAAGAATTTCCGACAACCTCAAGCGCGCCGTGATCGCCTCGGAAGACGACTCGTTCACCAGCCATGAAGGCGTCGACTGGGAAGCCCTCGAGAAAGCGTGGCAGCGCAACGCGAAGGCCGAGGAAGCCGCGGCGCAGCGCATGGCGCGCGCGGGCAATCGTCCGCAAGCTGTCGCCCGAGCCGCTGCCCGCCCTCCGAAGATCGTCGGCGGCTCGACCATCACGCAGCAGCTCGCGAAGAACGTGCTGCTGTCCGGCGAACGCACGCTGCTGCGCAAGGGCCAGGAGATCGTGCTGACCTTCGCGCTGGAGAAGATGCTCTCCAAGGAGCGCATCCTGGAGATCTACCTGAACAGCGTCGAATGGGGCGAAGGCGTGTTCGGCGCGGAGGCGGCCGCGCGCCATTATTTTCGAAAGAGCGCGTCGCAATTGAGTGCCTACGAAGCGGCAAGGCTGGCCGTGATGCTGCCGCGTCCGAAATACTTCGAGAAGCTGCCGCACTCCGGCTATCTCGCGAGCCGCGCATCGACCATCACGGCCCGCATGCGCGACGCCGAACTGCCCTGAGCGGCCTCCACCCGCGCTTATCATCCGCCCCATGCTTGCCAAGCTGATGAGCCTGTTCCTGCTGGGCTTCGTGCGGGTGCTGACCGGCGCGCAAGCCCGCTGGTACGGCTGCCCCCCGAAAGCGGAACAGAGGATCTATTTCGCCAACCACCAAAGCCACGCGGACCTGGTGATGATCTGGGCCGCCTTGCCGGAAGAGTTGCGCAGCATCACGCGGCCCATCGCCGCGAAGGATTACTGGACGAAGACGCCCTTCAAGCAATGGATCACCACGGCAGTGTTCAACGCGATCTACGTCGACCGGGCCCGCACGAGCGAGCAGGACCCGCTGGAGCCGCTCATCGAGGCGCTGGAACACGGCGACTCCATCATCATCTTTCCGGAAGGCACCCGCGGCAACGCGGAGGAGCCGCAACCGTTCAAATCGGGCCTGTACAGCCTGGCGCAGAAATTCCCGAACGTCGTGCTGGTGCCGGCCTGGATCGACAACATCCAGCGCGTGATGCCCAAGGGTGAAGTGGTGCCCGTGCCGATCCTGTGCTCCGTGACGTTCGGCGCGCCGGTCCAGCTCGAAGCCGGCGAAGAGCGGCGCGCTTTCCTCGATCGGGCTCGTGCGGCCGTCATCGCGCTGCGGGAGGTGTAGCCGATGAACACGATGAACGCGTTCCTTCGCGGCCTGACCCCGTCTCAACAAGTCGCGGCACTTTTCATCATCGTCTTCGGCATCCTCGTGGTCGTGAGCGTCGTCGCGTTCCTGTTCACCTTCCGCGAGAACGCGGACGCGCACGATGAAGCCTGGCACGCGGAGCTCAAGCACTTCCGCAAGATGCTGGGCATCTCGTGGTTCATGGTGGTGATCTTCTGGATGGCGTGGGCGGCGGGCGACGCGATCGCCACTGTCCTGTTCGCGCTGATCGCGTTCTTCGCGCTGCGCGAATTCATCACGCTCTCGCCGACGCGGCGCGGCGACCACCGAAGCCTCGTGCTCGCGTTCTTCGTCGTCCTGCCGGTGCAGTTCTGGCTGGTGGGCACGGAACACTTCGACCTGTTCACCGTGTTCATCCCGGTCTACGTGTTCCTCGCCGTGCCGGTGGTGAGCGCGCTCGCGGGCGACACGCACCGCTTCCTCGAACGCAACGCCAAGCTGCAGTGGGGAATCATGGTCTGCGTGTACGGCATGAGCCACGTGCCCGCGCTGCTCCTGCTGGATTTCAAGGACCACCAGGGCAAGGGCGCGTTCCTGGTGTTCTTCCTCGTGTTCGTGGTGCAGACCTGCATGCTGGTGCAGCACATCGTGACGCGCAAGCTCAAGCGCCCGCCCAGCGCGCCGCTGATCAGCGAGAGCTTCAACTGGTACAGCTGGATGGTGGGCATGGTCGTCGGCAGCTTCGTCGGCGCCGTGCTGTCGTTCATCACGCCCTTCCGTCCCGAGCAGGGGTTGATCATGGCGTTCATCGCCTGCGTTGCCGGATCGATGGGACACCTGGTGATGAAAGCGCTCAAACGCGATCGCGGCGTAACGCGCTGGGGCAAGCGGGACATGTCGGTGACGGGCGCGAACGGATTGCTGGACCGCGTCGATGCGCTGTGCTTCGCGGCGCCGATCTTCTTTCATTCGGCTCGCTGGTACTTCGGCGCCTGATGGGCAATATGCGCATCCTCGGCATCGACCCCGGCCTCCAGACCACCGGCTTCGGCGTGGTGGACGTGGCGGGCCATACCCTCACCTACGTCGCCAGCGGAACGATCACCACGACGCACCTGGCACGCGGCGACTTGCCCGCCCGCCTCAAAGTCCTGTTCGATGGCATCTCTGAAGTCCAGGAGCGCTACAAGCCCGATTGCTCGGCGGTGGAGATCGTGTTCGTGAACGTGAATCCGCAGGCTACCCTCTTGCTGGGGCAGGCGCGCGGCGCGTGCATCACCGCGCTGGTCGCATGCGATCTCGAGGTCGCGGAGTACACCGCGCTGCAGATGAAGAAGGCCATCGCCGGCCACGGCAAGGCGGGGAAGGCCGAAGTGCAGGAGATGGTCAAGCGCTTGCTGAAACTGCCCGCACTTCCGGGCGAGGACGCGGCGGATGCGTTGGGTTTGGCGATCACGCATGCGCATGCGGGCGCGGCGATGAGGCGGATCGCCGAGGCGACTGCGACTACTCGCAAGGCGAGTGGGATGTATCGCGCGGGGCGAACCAACTAGGAGCTGTCATCGCGGACTGATCCGCAATCTCCAAAAGTCGTTATTGCGGACTTGATCCGCAATCCAGGCGTGCCTGTTGCCATTGCGCTCGACGATCCGGGCGGCAAATCTGCGCATGGGCGGGCTGCGGCGCGATGGCGACGGCGTTCGGCTCCGGCGCTAACGCGCCTCCCGCCGAATTCCCTGCGCCGGGCGACTGCGCGGCCCGCGAAAAACAACTCACTGCGCTGCGCTTCGTTCGAACACGTTTTTCGAGTCAGATGACGTACCGCGCGGCGCGATCCGTTCGCTTCGCTCTCTCTCGTCGCCG
>JAZKIF010000149.1:0-32300 GCA_040385005.1 Pseudomonadota bacterium | reverse complement strand
CTGCTCCACCGGGAAGTCGCGCGTGTAGCCGTAGCCGCCGTGGATCTGGATCGCGAGCGAGTTGGCCTCCAGGCACCATTCGCTCGGCCAGCTCTTCGCGATCGGCGTGAGCACTTCGAGCAGGAGGCGCGCCTCGTTCGCGGTTTCCGGCTCGCCGGTGTGCTGCTCGTCGACGAGGCGCGCGCAATACAGCGCGAGTGCCAGCGCGCCTTCGCAATACGACTTCTGCGCGAGCAACATGCGCTTGATGTCCGCGTGTTCGATGATGCGTACCTGCGGTTGCGATGGGTCCTTGCCCGCCGGACCGACGGGGCGCCCTTGCGGTCGGTTCTTCGCGTAGTCGAGCGACGCGTGATAACCCGCCATGCCCAGCATCACCGCCGCCATGCCGACGCCGATGCGTGCCTCGTTCATCATGTGGAACATGCAGCGCAGGCCTTCGTGCGGGCGGCCGACGAGGTAGCCGACGGCTCCAGCCTTGCCGTCCACGGGGAACTTGCCCTCGCCAAAATTCAGCAGCGTGTTCGTGGTGCCACGCCAGCCGAGTTTGTGGTTCAGCCCGGCCAATGCCACGTCGTTGCGAACGCCCGACAGTTCCCCTTCGGTGTCCACCAGTTTCTTCGGCACGATGAAGAGCGAAATCCCCTTCGTCCCCGGAATCACTTTCCCATCCGGCCCCGGAATCTTCGCGAGCACGAGGTGGATGATGTTCTCTGTGAGCTCATGCTCGCCCGCGGAGATCCACATCTTGTTGCCCTTGAGGCGGTAGCGCGGGCCGAGCGGATCGCTTTCGAAACCATCACCATCAGGCACCGCACGCGTCACGATGTCCGAAAGCGAAGACCCCGCCTGCGGCTCGGACAGGCACATCGTCCCGGACCAGCGTCCGGAGAACTCGTTGAGCGCAAAAACCTTTTTCTGCAAATCCGTGCCATGCACCATCAGCAGGTTCGCATTGCCGATGGTGAGCATGCCCGAGCCCATGCTCACGGACGCCATCGCGAAGAAGGTGTGCGCCGCTGCTTCCACGGCGTACGGCAGCTGCATCCCGCCGATCTCGTAGTCCTGCGCGGCGCTCAGCATTCCGGACGCGGCGAACGCGTCATACGCATCCTTCGAACAAGCCGGCAGGATCACCTTCTCGCCGTCGAAGCGCGGCTCCTCGGTGTCCAGCGTGCGGTTGAACGGCGCGTACTTCTCGCGCGCGATCCGCTCGCAGGTGTCGAACACGGCGTCGAACGTTTCGCGCGAGTGATCGGCGAATCGCGGACGCGCTGCGAGGTCCTCCGCCTTGAGCCACTCGTACAGGAGGAAATCCAGGGATTGACGAAGGCTCATGGCGGAATGCGACTACAGAACTTCGAAGATCCCCGCCGCGCCCATGCCGCCGCCGATGCACATCGTCACCGCGACCTTCTTTGCGCCGCGGCGCTTGCCTTCGATCAGCGCGTGGCCGGTCAGGCGCTGGCCCGACACGCCATAGGGATGGCCCAGGGCGATCGCGCCGCCGTTCACGTTCAGCCGATCGTTCGGGATGCCCAGCTTGTCGCGGCAATAGATCACCTGCACCGCGAAGGCTTCGTTCAACTCCCACAGGTCGATGTCGCTCACCTTCAGGCCGAGCTTCTTCAACACCTTCGGCACCGCGAACACCGGGCCGATGCCCATCTCGTCGGGCTCGCAACCGGCCACGGCAAAACCGAGGAAGCGGCCGATCGGCTTCAGGTTGTGCTTGCTTGCGTATTCCTCGCTCACCACGACGCAGGCGCCCGCGCCATCGGAAAACTGGCTCGCGTTGCCCGCGGTGATTAAACCGCCCGGCAGCGCCGGCTTGATGCCGCTGATGCCTTCCTTGGTCGTGCCCTCGCGCGTGCCTTCGTCCTTGCTGACGGTGACTTCCTTCGTGCGCAGGCCCATCACCGCATCGGCGACGCCGGCCTGCACGGTGATCGGCGCGATCTCGGCGTCGAACTTGCCTTCGGCCTGCGCCGCGCACGCCTTCTGCTGGCTGGCGGCGCCGTACTCGTCCATCACGTCGCGGCCGATGTTGTAGCGCTTGGCGACCTGCTCGGCGGTCTGCAGCATGGACCAGTAGATCTCGGGCTTGACCTTGTCGAGTTCCGGGTCCTTCATCATGTGCGTGTTCATTTCCTGCTGCACGCAGGAGATGCTCTCGACGCCGCCGGCCACATACACGTCGGCCTCGCCGGCGATGACGCGCTGCGCGGCCAGCGCGATGGTCTGCAGGCCCGACGAACAAAAGCGGTTCACGGTGACGCCCGACACGGTGACGGGCATTCCGGCGCGCAGCGCGATCTGGCGCGCGATGTTCGCGCCGGTCGCTCCTTCGGGGTTCGCGCAGCCCATGATCACGTCTTCCACGGCGGCTGAGTCGACGCCCGCGCGCTCCAGCGCCGCGCGCACGGCGTGGCCGCCCAGCGTCGCGCCGTGCGTCATGTTGAACGAACCCTTCCAGCTCTTGGCCAGGGGCGTGCGGGCGGTGGAGACGATAACGGCGGAGGTCATGGCATTGCCTTTCTGGGGGACAGTCTTAGGAGGATGCGGAAGTGGATGCCGGCGCGGCCGAGGCATTGCGCACGAGCTGGTGATAGAAACGCACGAGCTCGGCGAGGTTGCCGGTGGAAATGCGCTCGTTGGTGCCGTGGAAGCGCGCCAGGTCTTCCGGCTTGGCGCGCACCGGCGAGAAGCGGTAGACGTGGTCGCTGATGGCGGCGAAGTGACGCGAGTCGGTCGCGCCGATCATCAGGCCGGGCGCGACGATGGTGTCCGGGAAGAGCGAGCGCACGGTGCGGTTGATCAACTGATACGAGCTGGACTCGGTCGGCGAGATCGGCGACGGCTCCGCGCCGCCTTCCAACGCCTTCAATTCGAACTTGTCGTTGGCGACCTTTGCCTTGACGTGCTGCATCACGGATTCGCGCGTATCGCCCGGCAGCAGACGGAAATTCACCGTTGCCTCCGCCATGCCGGGGATCACGTTGTCCTTGTTGCCGGCATTGACCACTGTGAGCGCCGTGGTCGTGCGCACCATCGCGTTGGTGCCGGCGCCCTTTTCGAGCTGCGCCTGCACCACGGGGCCGAACAGCCAGAGGTTCGACAGCGCCACGCGCCCGAAGCCACTCATCTCCGGCGCGACGGTCTGGAACATCTCGCGCGCCACGCCGCGGATGTTGGCGGGCAACTGCTCATCGTCGAGGCGGCGCAAGGCGGCGCTCATCATGCCGATCGCGCTTGCGCCGGGAGGCGGTGGCATCGAGGAGTGCCCCGGCGCCGCCGGCACTTTGAGCACCACGGAGAGATAGCCCTTTTCCGCGATGCCGATCAGCGCCGCGGGTTTCGTCAGGCCCGGCATGATGCCGTCGGTGATGAGCAGCCCCTCGTCGATCACGAAATCGAGCCGCACACCGCGCGACTGCAGCAGCTTCACGATCTGCGCGGCGCCGCGCATGCCGCCCGCCTCTTCATCGGCGCCGGAAGCCAGGTAGATCGTCTGGCGCGGCTTGAAGCCTTCGCCGACCAGCATCTCCAGCGCTTCGAGTTGTGAGATCAGGTTGCCCTTGTCGTCCCAGGCGCCGCGGCCCCACACGAAGCCATCGCGCGTCTCGCCGCCGAATGGCGCGGCCTTCCAGTTCGCCTCGGTGCCCGGCGAGACGGGCACCACGTCCTGGTGGGCCATCAGCATGATGGGCAATGCCTTGGGGTCGCTGCCGGGCCAGGTGTAGAGCAGGCTCAGGCCGCCGACGACTTCGCGCTTGAGCGTCTGGTGCACCTTCGGGAAGCGCTGCTCCAGGTAAGCATGCAGTTTGCGAAACTCCGCGGCGTTGAGTTCGGCATCGTCGTAGCTCGAGACGGTGTTGAATCGGATGGAACCCGCGAGCTTGTCCGCCACCGCCTTCTCGTCCACCGCGAGCGGCGGGGCGGGCGGCACGTCCAGTTGCCGCGAGCCCTGCCTCATCGTGTTCGCGGCGACCCCAGCCGCGAGCAGCAGCACGAGCGCGAGAACAACGAGGAGGATGCGCTTGATCATGGGTGCGTATGGATCCCGGCCTGCGCCGGGATGACAGCCATCAGCCGTTGAAGCTCTTGCCTTCAGCCACGAGCTTCGCAAGCAGCGGCGCCGGCTCCCAGAACTTCGCGTCGTCGCGCGGGTTCTGCTGGAAGCGCTTCATCGCCTGCACCACGTTGAAGAGGCCGACCTGGTCCGCGTACAGCATCGGGCCGCCACGCGAGAACGGGAAGCCGTAGCCGGTGATGTAGACCATGTCGATGTCGCTGGCGCGGGCGGCGATGCCCTCTTCCAGGATGTGCGCGGCCTCGTTCACCAGCGAGAACACCAGGCGCTGCACGATCTCCTCGTCGGAAATCTTGCGCGGCGTGATGCCGAGTTCCTTGCGGTGGTCCTCGATCATCTTGGTGACGAGATCGGACGGAATCGCATCGCGCTTGCCTTCCTTGTAGTCGTACCAGCCCGCGCCCGTCTTCTGGCCGAAACGGCCGAGTTCGCACAGCTTGTCCGCGGTGCGGCTGTAGAGAAGATTGGGCCGCTCCTGCGCGCGGCGCTTGCGGATCGCCCAGCCGATGTCGTTGCCCGCGAGATCGCCCATGCGGAAAGGGCCCATCGCGAAGCCGAACTTCTCGACGGCCTTGTCCACCTGCTGCGGCGTCGCGCCTTCATCGAGAAGGAACCCGGCCTGGCGGCTGTACTGCTCGATCATGCGGTTGCCGATGAAGCCGTCGCACACGCCGGAGACGACGGCCGTCTTCCTGATCTTCTTCGCGACCGACATCACGGTGGCCATCACGTCCTTGCCCGTCTTCGCGCCGCGCACCACTTCCAGCAGCTTCATCACGTTGGCGGGGCTGAAGAAGTGCAGGCCCACCACGTCCTGCGGGCGCTTGGTGAACGAGGCAATCTTGTTCACGTCGAGCGTGGACGTGTTGGATGCGAGGATCGCGCCGGGCTTCATCACCTCGTCGAGCTTCTCGAACACCTTCTGCTTGACGCCCATTTCCTCGAACACGGCTTCGATCACGAGGTCGGCGTCCTTCAGCTCGCCGTATTCGAGCGTGGTGGACAGCAGGCTCATCGTCTTGTCGTACTTGTCCTGCTTGAGCTTGCCCTTCTTCACCTGGGCTTCGTAGTTCTTGCGGATGGTGGCGACACCCTTGTCCAGCGCCTCCTGCTTCATCTCGAGCATCTTCACCGGGATGCCGGCGGAGAGGAAATTCATCGTGATGCCGCCGCCCATCGTGCCGGCGCCGATCACCGCGACCTGCTTGATCTCGCGCTGCGGCGTGTCTTCCGGCACGTCGGGAATCTTCGACGCGGCGCGCTCGGCCATGAAGAGGTGGCGCAGCGCGCGGCTCTCGGGCGTGAACATCAGGTTGGTGAAGAGCTCGCGCTCGTAGGCCATGCCCTGGTCGAACTTCATCGTCGTCGACGACTCGACGGCGTCGACGCATTTTTCCGGCGCGGGCAGGCCCTTGGACATGCCCTTGACCATGTTGCGCGCGAACTGGAAGTACGCGTCGCCCAGCGGATGCTTCGACGGCAGGTTGCGCACGAGCAGCAGCGGACGCGCGTCGGCGACCGAGCGTGCGAACGCCAGCGCCTCTTCGGCCAACGCTTCAGGTGACGACGCCATCTTGTCGAACAGCTTCTGGCCGGGTTGCTGCGCGAGCAGCTCGCTCTTCACCGCTTCGCCGCTCACGATCATGTTGAGCGCGGTCTCCACGCCCAGCACGCGCGGCAGGCGCTGCGTGCCGCCGGCGCCCGGGATGAGGCCCAGCTTCACTTCGGGCAACGCGACATTGGTGCCCGGCGCGGCAATGCGGTAGTGGCAGCCGAGCGCGAGCTCGAGCCCGCCGCCCATGCACACCGAGTGGATCGCGGCGACGACGGGCTTCGTGGAGGCCTCCAGCGCGAGGATCACCGAGAGCAGGTTCGGTTCGGCGAGCGCCTTGGGCGTGCCGAACTCCTTGATGTCCGCACCACCGGAGAACGCCTTGCCGGCGCCGGTGATGACGATGGCCTTCACGGACGAATCGGCGTTGGCTTTCGCGAGGCCGTCGGTGATGCCCTGGCGGGTGGCGAAGCCCAGCCCGTTGACGGGCGGGTTGTTCATCGTGATCACCGCCACGTCGCCGTGGACTTTGTATTCAGCGGTCATGCAGTCGCTCCTGAAGGGGAAAAGAACGGTCGTTCGTTTTTGATTTTAGAACGCCTATGTTGCACCGCGATGGCGGGTTTGTCACGGTGGGGACAAACTCAGACTTCCAGCCATTCCTTGCGGATGTACGCATCGGCCCGAAGCGTATCGGGCGTGCCCTGGAACACGATGCTGCCGTGGCCCATCACGAGCGCGCGATCCGAGATCGCCATCGCGATCGTGAGCTTCTGCTCGATCAGCAGCACCGAGATGCCGCGCTCCTTCAGGCGTTGAAGGTACTGCCCCACCAGCTCCACGATCTTCGGCGCGAGGCCTTCGGTGGGCTCGTCGATGATGATCAAATCAGGATCGCCCATCAGCGTGCGGCACAGCGTGAGCATCTGCTGCTCGCCGCCGGAAAGAACGCCCGCTTCGGTGTGCTGCCGCTCCTTCAGGCGCGGGAACATTTCGTACATGTCGTCGAACGACCAGCGGCCCTGTTGCTTCGCGCTCTTCTGGCCGAGCATCAGGTTCTGGTGCACGGTGAGCTTGGGGAAGATGTCGCGGTTCTCGGGCACATAGCCGATGCCCAGGTGTGCGATCTCATAGGGCTTGCAGCCGAGGGTCTGCTTGCCTTTCCAGTCGACTGTGCCGGTGCAATCGACCATGCCCATGATCGCCTTGGCGGTGGTGGAGCGGCCCGAGCCGTTGCGCCCGAGCAGCGCGACGATCTCGCCCGCGCCCACGTCGAACTGGACGCCGTGAAGCACGTGGCTCTTGCCGTAGAAGGCGTGGAGGTTTTCTACTCGTAGCATGGGTGAGGAGTCTAGTGCGCGACCTGCGCGTCCGCGACATGGGAGCCAAGATAAGCCTCCTGCACCCGCTGGTTGGCCCGCACCGCTTCGGGCTTGTCGAACGCGAGGACCTCGCCGTACACGACCACCGCGATCTTGTCGGCCAGGCCGAACACCACGCCCATGTCGTGCTCGACCGTGAGCAAGGTCTTGCCCACGGTCACTTCCTTGATGAGCTCGATGAAGCGGCGCGTCTCGCTCTTGCTCATGCCGGCCGTCGGTTCGTCCAGCAGGATGACGTTCGCGCCGCCGGCGATGGTGATGCCGATCTCCAGCGCGCGCTGCTCCGCGTACGTGAGGTTGATCGCGAGCGTGTCGCGCTTTCGGTCGAGCTTGATCATGTGCATCAGCTCATCGGCACGCTCGTTCGCGTCGTCGAGGTCCGCGAGGAATTTGAGGAAGGTGTACTTGTAGCCCAGGCTCCACAGCACGCCGCACCGCAGGTTCTCGAACACGCTCAGCTTCGGGAAGATGTTCGTGATCTGGAAGCTGCGCGACAGTCCGAGGCGATTGATCTCGAAAGGCTTCTTGCCGTCGATGCGCTGACCGTTGAGGAGAACCTCGCCGCTCGTGGGCGCGAAGCGGCCGCTGATGAGGTTGAACAGCGTCGACTTGCCGGCGCCGTTCGGCCCGATCACGGCGATGCGCTCGCCCGCGTTCACCGCGAGACTGACACCGCGAATGATCTCGGTCTTGCCGAAACTCTTGCGCAGGTCTTTCAGTTCGAGAGCGTGCGCCATTACAGGTTGAGCTTTCTCTTCATCTCGATCTCGATGTATTCCTGGATCTCGCCCCACTGGTGCAGGAAGTGGCGACGCGTCACTTCGAAGAGGCCGATGCCCGTCAGCATGACGAACACCGCGCCGAACCAGCTGTTCACGCCTTTCGCGTTGAGCGTCATTCCGAGGAAGTGCAATTCAGGCCCGAGCGCGGCGTTGAGCTTCAGGTGGTAGACCATCTCGATCATCGACGCCGCGCCGACCAGCGCGATCAGCGCCGTGGCGGCGAGCGCCAGGTAACTCACCCACAATTCCTTCAGTCTTCCGTACGCGGCAACGCGCAGGTTCATCATGATCAGGCTCGCGATGCCACCCGGCGCATACATCACCATGAACAGGAACACGAGGCCCAGGTACAGCAGCCAGGCCTTGGTGAATTCCGAGAGCAGCACGAAGGCCAGCACCATGAGGATGCCGCCAATGATCGGACCGAAGAAGAACGTCGCGCCGCCGAGGAAAGTGAACAGCAGGTATGCGCCCGACCGCGGACCGCTCACGACTTCCGAAGTGACGATCTCGAAATTCAGCGCCGCGAGGCCACCCGAGATACCCGCGAAGAACGCCGCGATGATGAAGGCGATGTAGCGCACCTTCTGCGTGTCGTAGCCCACGAACTCGACGCGCTCGGGGTTGTCGCGCACGGCGTTCAGCATGCGGCCGAGCGGCGTCCGCGTGAACGCGAACATCAGCGCCGTGCAGATGAACGTGTACACCGCGATCAGGTAATACAGCTGGATCTGCGGGCCGAACGTGATGCCGAAGCGCGAGGGACCCGCGACGCGGTTGCCGTTGATGCCGCCTTCGCCGCCGAAGAACTCGGGGAACATCAGGGAACTCGCCCACACCAGCTCGCCGATGCCGAGCGTGATCATCGCGAAGGGCGTCGCGGCCTTCTTGGTCGTCACCCAGCCCAGGAGGATCGCGAAGACGACGGAGGCAAGCCCTCCGGCGATAGGCACGAGGCTCACCGGCAAAGGCAGGCCCCCCTTGCTCACCATGTTGAGCGTGTGCATGGCCAGGAACGCCCCCAGGCCCGAGTAGACCGCATGCCCGAAGCTGAGCATGCCGCCCTGCCCCAGCAACATGTTGTACGACAGGCACACGATGATCGCGATGCCCATCTGGCTCAGCATGGTCTGCGAGAGGCTGCTCGTGAAGACCAGCGGCGCGATGGCGAGCACCAGCGCGAAGAAACCCCACACGATCCAGCGGCCGATGTTGTGGGGACGGAATTCGTAATAGGCGCGAGTCGTCATGGTCAACCTTCGCGCGTGCCGAGGAGGCCCTTCGGCCGGAAAATCAGGATGAGCACCAGGAACAGGTACGGCAGGATCGGCGCGATCTGGCTGATCTTCAGCTTCCACAGCGCATAACCGAAAGTCTGCGGCGTGACCGTGAGCCCGGCCAACGACACCGCCCCCATCAGCGAGCTGTCGATGCCCACCGCGAAGGTCTGGATGATGCCGATCGCGAGCGACGCGACGAAGGCGCCGGAGAGCGATCCCATGCCGCCGACCACCACCACCACGAAGATCACTGATCCCACGGTCGCGGCCATGCCGGGCTCCGTGACGAACGCATTGCCGCCGATCACGCCGGCCAGGCCCGCGAGCGCCGCGCCACCGCCGAACACCAGCATGAACACGCGCGGCACGTTGTGGCCGAGCGACTCCACGGTCTCCGGATGCGTGAGCGCCGCCTGGATCACGAGGCCGATGCGGGTGCGCGTGAGCAGCAGCCAGATCGCGATGAGCATCAGAACCGCCACCAGCATCATGAAGCCGCGGTACATCGGGAACTGCGTGCCGTACAGCGTGAAGAGCGGGCCGTCGAGCGCGGCCGGCACGCGGTAGTCCGCCGAACTGGTGCCCCAGATCAGCTGCACCATCTCGAGCAGGATGAAGGACAGGCCGAACGTGATGAGCAACTCCGGCACGTGGCCGAACTTGTGGACGCGGCGCAGGCAGTACTTCTCGAACGCCGCGCCGAGCAGCGCCACCAGCAGCGGCGCGATGAACAGCGCCGGCCAGTAGCCCACGAGCTGCGTCGTGCTGTACGCGAAGTACGCGCCCAGCATGTAGAAACTGGCGTGCGCGAAATTCAGCACGCCCATCATGCTGAAGATCAGCGTGAGGCCGGAGCTGAGCATGAACAGCAGCAAGCCGTAGCTGATGCCGTTCAGGAGCGAGATGGTGAAGAATTCCACGGCGGGCGAATGTTGGGAGTTCGGCTCCCTCTCCCCGCTGGGGAGAGGGTTGGGGTGAGGGGCTGGCACGCGATGATGCCCTCACCCCGCCCTCTCCCGGTGGGAGAGGGAGAAGAGGCCTTACGCGGGCCGCTTCATCTGGCAGCTGGTCGGCGTGCTCGAGACGTACGGGTCCATCTGCTTGATCGGCGCGAAGGTGTAGCCGGTCTTCTCGACGCTGTACTCGCCCTTCTTGGCCTTCTGCCACTTGGTGATGTACATGGCCTGCTGCAGCTGGTGGTCCGATGCGCGCATCGTCACGTCGCCGCCGAAGCTCTTGACCTGCAGGCCTTCGAGCGCCTTGGCGACCTTCACCGGATCGGTGCTGCCCGCCTTGGCCATCGCGCCACCGAGCAGCTGGATGCCGTTGTACGTGGCGAAGGTGTAGTAGTCGTCGTCGAACTTCTTGAAGAAGTCCGCGCCCATGGCGCCCAGCTCGCCGGTGTGGTTCGCATGGCCATAGGCCACGACGTACACCTCGCTGTCGCCGCCGCCGGCAAGCGCCGTGGGCGTGCCGGTCACGCCGGCGTAATACGTGTACATCGGGATCTTCAGGCCCGCGTCGTTCAGCGCCTTGACCAGCAGCGTCAAGTCCTGGCCCCAGTTGCCGGTGACGATCGTGTCCGCGCCGGATTGCTTGATCTTGGCGACATAGGGCGCGAAGTCCTTCACCTGGCCGATCGGGTGCAAGTCTTCGCCGGCGATCTTCACGTCGGGGCGCTTGCGCGCGATGGCTTCCTTGAAATACTTCGCGACCTGCTGGCCGTGCGAGTAGTTCTGGTTCAGCAGGTACACGCTCTTGACCTTGGGCTGGTCCTTCATGAAAGAGGTCAGCGCCTCCATCTTCATGCTGGTGTCCGCGTCGAGCCGGAAGTGCCAGTAGTCGCACTTCTCGTTGGTCATCGCGGGATCCACGGCCGCGTAGTTCAGGTAGATCAATTCCTTGCCGGGGTTGCGCTCGTTGTGCTTGGCGACCGCGTCCAGGATGGCCAGGCCCGCGCCCGATCCGTTGCCCTGCGTGACGTAGCGGAAGCCCTGGTCGATGGCGGCCTTGAGCGTGTTCAGGCTTTCCTGCGGGGAGCCCTTGTTGTCGAAGCCGACGACCTCGAACTTGACGCCCGCGGGGTTCTTCGCGCCCGAGAAACGGTCCGCGACGAACTGCCAGCTCTTGAGCTGGTTCTGGCCGACGTTGGCGAACGGACCCGACAGCGGATCCATGAATGCGATGCGGACTGTCTGTCCGGCGAGAGGGCCGGCGGGCGCCTTCGCTGCGGCAGCCGGCGCCGGTTTGGCGGCGGGAGCAGCGGGCTTGGCAGGCGCGGCTTGCGCCCAGACTGCGGGACCAGCGAGTGCGAACACCGCGGCGATCGTGATTTGTCTTATCGCGAAACTCATGACGGACTCCTTGTAACGTCGGGAACCAGCGCAGAGTAATCGGATTGGTGCGGCGCAACGCTCAGCGTTTTCACCTAAGCGGTGCCCCGCCTATCGCGCAGGCGACACGCGGTACACGCCACCGCGCCGTCAGGCGGAGGGCAGCTTGTAATCCTTCAGCATCTCGCGCAGCCGCGTCTTGAGCATCTTGCCGGTGGCGCCCAGCGGGATCGCATCGACAAACACCACGTCGTCCGGGATCTGCCACTTCGCGGTCTTGCCTTCGTAGAACTTGAGCAACTCCTCGCGTGTCACTTCCGCGCCGGCCTTCTTGACCACCGCGATGATCGGCCGATCGTCCCACTTCGGGTGGCGCATGCCCACGCACGCGGCCATCTGCACGGCGGGATGCGCCATCGCGATGTTCTCCACGTCGATCGAGCTGATCCACTCGCCGCCGGACTTGATCACGTCCTTGCTGCGGTCGGTGATCTGCACATAGCCGTCCGCATCGATGGTCGCGACGTCGCCGGTCGGGAACCAGCCCACGCCGTCCTTGAACACCAGCGGGTTGCCGCCCTCGCCCTTGAAGTACTCGCGCACCACCCAGGGACCTTTCACGTACAGGTCGCCCGATGCCGTGCCGTCCCAAGGGAGCTCGCCGCCCTCCGGGTCGACGATCTTCATGTCCACGCCGAAGATCGCGCGCCCCTGCTTCAGGCGGATCTTCATCTGCTGGTCGGCCGGCAAGTCCAGGTGCTTGTTCTTCAGCGTGCAGAGCGTGCCGAGCGGACTCATCTCGGTCATGCCCCAGGCATGCAGCACCTCCACGCCATAGTCCTCGCGGAAGGAATTGATCATCGCGGGCGGACACGCCGAGCCGCCGATGACGGTGCGCTTCAACGTCGAGAAGCGCAGGCCGCCGGGCTTCATGTGGCCCAGCAGCATCTGCCAGACCGTGGGCACACCGGCGGCGTAAGTCACCTTCTCGGCTTCGATCAATTCATAGACCGACTTGCCGTCCAGCGCCGGGCCTGGAAACACCAGTTTGCACCCTGTGAGCGCCGCCGAATAGGGAATGCCCCAGGCGTTGACGTGGAACATCGGCACCACCGGCAGGATGGAATCGCGCGCCGAGATGCACATCACGTCGGGCAGCGCCGCGGCGTAGGCGTGCAGGATCGTGGAGCGGTGGCTGTACAGCGCGGCCTTCGGGTTGCCCGTGGTGCCGCTCGTGTAGCACATGCTCGACGCGGAGTTCTCATCGAACGTCGGCCAGGTGTAGTCGGTGGATTGGCCGCCGATCCAGTCCTCGTAGGCGACGAGGTTCGGCACGCCGCTGTCCTTGGGGAGCTTGTCCGCCGCGCACAGCGCCACGAACTGGCGGATACCCGGACAGCGCGCATGCACGGCCTGTACCAGCGGCAGGAACGTGAGGTCGAAGCACAGCACCTGGTCCTCCGCATGGTTCGCGATCCATGCGATCTGGTCCGGATGCAGGCGCGGGTTGATCGTGTGCAGCACGCGGCCCGATCCGCTCACCGCGAAATAGAGCTCCAGGTGACGGTAGCCGTTCCAGGCCAGCGTGGCGACGCGGTCCGAGAAGAGCAGTCCCATCCCGTCGAGCGCGTTGGCGGCCTGCCGGGCCCGGGCGCCGACATCCTTCCAGCTGTAGCGGTGGATGTCTCCCTCGACGCGGCGCGAGACGATTTCGCCATCGCCATGGTGTTTTTCCGCGAAGTCGATCAACGACGAAATCAATAACGGTTGGTCCTGCATCAAACCCAGCATCTGAACTCCTGAAAGCATTAATCCTGCACGATCCTAGTGGCTCGGCGCTGCGCTTTCCATCGGGTCGAGCCCGGGTGGACAATGCGGGGATGACAGAGATTGCCGAAGTTTCCACTGCCGAGCTCGACCTTCGCGTCCAGTGGCGCAACAGTTTTGCCGACCTGGGTCCGGCCTTTTTCACCGAGCTGCGTTCCACGCCGCTGCCGCAGCCCTATGGAATTTCAGTCAACGCGCTGCTGGCGGATGAGCTGGGGCTCGATGTGGGACTCCTCGCCTCACCGGACGCCGTCGAAGCGTTCACGGGCAACACGCTGATCCCGGGTTCGCGCCCGCTTGCGAGCGTCTACAGCGGCCACCAGTTCGGCGTCTGGGCCGGTCAGCTCGGCGATGGCCGCGCGATCCTTCTCGGCGAGATCGAGACGCCGGTCGGCGCGCGCGAGTTGCAGCTCAAGGGCAGCGGGCGCACGCCCTACTCCCGCATGGGGGACGGCCGGGCGGTGTTGCGGTCCAGCATCCGCGAATACATCGGCTCAGAGGCGATGTGGGGCCTGGGCATCCCGACTACTCGCGCCCTGTGCGTCACGGGGTCCGATGCGCCGATCCGCCGCGAGGAAGTGGAGACTGCCGCTGTCGTCACGCGCGTCGCGCCCAGCTTCATCCGCTTCGGGCACTTCGAGCATTTCGCCGCGCGCGATCAGCAAGGTGAACTGAAGAGGCTCGCCGACTACGTGATCGACCGGTTCTACCCCGACTGCCGGGGCACGGAGAAGTTCTCCGGCAATGTGTATGCGGCTTTCCTCGAGCAGGTCAGCGAGCGCACGGCCGCAATGGTCGCGCAGTGGCAGGCCGTGGGTTTCTGCCACGGCGTCATGAACACGGACAACATGAGCATCCTGGGACTGACCATCGACTACGGCCCGTTCCAGTTCCTCGATGCATTCGAGCCCGGCCATATCTGCAACCACAGCGACGAGCAGGGCCGCTACGCCTACAACAAGCAGCCCAACGTGGCGTACTGGAATCTCTTTTGCCTCGGCCAGGCGCTGCTGCCCGTGATCGGCGACCAGGACATCGCGATCGCGGCGCTCGAGTCGTACAAGGCCGTGTTCCCGCGCGAGCTGGAGAAGCTCATGCGCGCCAAGCTCGGCCTTTCGGATGCGCGGGACGGCGACCGCGAGCTCGTCGAAGGCATCCTGAAACTGCTCGCGCAAGACAAAGTCGACTACACGATCTTCTGGCGGCGCCTGTCGAGGCACGTGGCCGACTCGTCGCTGGAGCCGGTCCGGGACCTGTTCCTCGACCGCGACGCTTTCGACCAGTGGCTCGGCGGCTACGAACAAAGACTTGCCGGCGCGGACCGCGCGGCCGCCGCCATAGCCATGCTGCGCACCAACCCCAAGTACGTCCTGCGCAACCACCTCGGCGAGCTCGTGATCCGACAGGCGAAACTTGGCGACTATTCGGCGGTCGAAGACTTGCTCGCGCTGGTCCAGGCCCCATTTGATGAACATCCGGCCCATGAAGACAAGGCCGGCTTCCCGCCCGACTGGGCATCCCACATCGAAATCAGCTGCTCCTCATGACTTTTCCCGTTGAAAAAACCGAAGCCGAGTGGAAGGCCCTGCTCGCGCAAAAAGGCGCCGAACCCGGCGCATTCCAGGTCACCCGCCACGCATCGACCGAGCGGCCCTACACCGGCAAATATGAAGCTGTGTGGGCCGACGGCAGCTACCACTGCATCTGCTGCGGCTCGAAGCTCTTCGACTCAACGACGAAGTTCGACGCGGGCTGCGGCTGGCCGAGTTTTTCCGAGGCGATTCCGGGGTCCATCAAGGAGATCCGCGACACGAGCCACGGCATGACTCGCGTGGAAACCGTGTGCGCGAGCTGCGGCGCCCACCTGGGCCACGTCTTCCCGGACGGGCCGACCGACACGGGCCTGCGTTATTGCATGAATTCCGCGTCCCTCGACTTCTCGCCCAAGGATGGCAAGCCGGAAGGCAAGTAAGCTCGCACCCCATGAAACTGCTCCTCGATTTCTTTCCGATCATCCTGTTCTTCGTCGCGTTCAAGTTCGCCGGCATCTATGTCGCGACCGGCGTCGCCATCGTCGCGACCATCGCGCAGATCGCCTGGCTGCGCTACAGCACCGGCAAGGTGGAGCCGATGCAATGGGTGAGCCTGGGGGTGATCGTCCTCTTCGGTGGCGCGACCATCGTCGCGCACAACGAGACCTTCATCAAATGGAAGCCCACCGTCCTGTACTGGCTGATGGGCACGGCGCTGCTTGCGGGTCAGGTGATATTCAGGAAGAACCTGCTGAAGTCCGTCATGGGCTCGCAGCTCGAACTGCCGGACAACGCCTGGCGCGTGATGAACTGGAGCTGGATCGCGTTCTTCGCCGTCATGGGTGTCGTCAACCTGTGGGTGGCCTTCAATTTCGACACCGACACCTGGGTCAACTTCAAGCTGTTCGGCGGTTTGGGGCTGATGGCGATCTTCGTCGTCGCGCAGGCGCTCTACCTCGGCCGCTACATGAAAGCGGACGAGGCACGCGAGCCTTGAGGAGCGCCTGATGTCCACCGGCATCACCGCCGCCGCGCTGCAAGCGCGTCTCGAGGAACTCCTTGCGCCCACCACGCTCGAAGTCATCGATGAAAGCGCCGCGCATGCAGGTCACGCCGGGTCGGACGGCACCGGTTCGGGCACCCATTTCCGGGTGCGGATCGCCTCGCCGAAGTTCGCCGGACGCACCCGCGTTGCATGCCATC
Organism: Pseudomonadota bacterium; assembly: GCA_040385005.1. GTDB lineage: Bacteria > Pseudomonadota > Gammaproteobacteria > Burkholderiales > Burkholderiaceae_C > Ramlibacter. The sequence continues at coordinate 16,316 of JAZKIF010000149.1, read as the reverse complement.
GCCTTGTGTATGATGCGCTGCACGATTTCGTGGCCCGGGGCCTGCATGCCCTCGCCATCGAGACTCTTCCCCCACCTCCCTGACTTTCAACGGAATCTCCCATGAAGCAAGTTTTCCGGACCGCGCTCGCGGCCGCCGTCATCAGCATCGCTCTGCCCGTGCTGGCGCAGAACGTGGCCATCGTCAACGGCAAGGCCGTGCCGAAAACGCGCGTCGACCTGCTCGCTGCGCAACTGGCCAAGACCGGCCGGCCGATGTCCCCGGAAATGATGGACCAGCTGAAGCAGGAAGTGATCGCCCGCGAGGTCTTCATGCAGGAGGCGCAGCGCCGCGGCCTGGACGCCACGGAAGATTTCAAGGCGCAGATGGACCTGGCTCGCCAGACGCTGTTGATCCGCGAACTGTTCGCCGATTACCAGAAGACCAGCCCCATCACGGACGCCGACATCCAGGCCGAGTACGACCGCTTCGTCGCGGCCAACGGCGGCAAGGAATACCGCGCCCGCCACATCCTGGTGGAGAAGGAGGACGAGGCCAAGGCCATCATCGCGTCGCTCAAGAAGGGCGGCAAGTTCGACGAGATCGCGAAGAAGCAATCCAAGGACCCGGGTTCGGGCGCGAACGGCGGCGACCTCGAATGGGCCACTGCTGCGAGCTATGTTCCCGAGTTCTCGAACGCGATGATCAAGTTGAACAAGGGCCAGACCACCGACGTGCCGGTCAAGAGCCAGTTCGGCTACCACGTCATCCGCCTTGACGACGTGCGCGAGGCGCAGTTGCCCAAGATGGACGAAGTCAGGCCGCAGATCGCGCAGCAACTGCAGCAGCAAAAGCTCGCGAAGTTCCAGGAAGAACTGCGCGGCAAGGCGAAGGTGGAGTGAGCTGAATCGTCATCGCAAGTAAATGTCATCCCGGGCTTGACCCGGGATCCAGGAGGCGGCCCGCGAGGCCGCTTTTTTTTGGTCGTGTTCCAGCTGCGCCTGGATTGCGGGTCAAGCCCGCAATGACAGCCACTGGATCGCGGCGAGCACCCCGATCATCACCGGCTGGTGCAGCATGTACCAGGTGAGGCTCCAGCGCCCCAGCCATGCAAGCGGCGCCGTTGCGCGCGGCAATGTACGGGACAATGAATCCCGGTGCCGGGCCAACAGCCATTGCCCGGTCGCCATTCCCCACCACATCACGCCCAGCCACGGGATCAGCGGGACATAGTCTTCCGTCACGGGCTTGCGGCCGATGAGGCCCAGCCAGTTCCAGGCCGGCAGGTTCAGGAATTCGAGCACCGGCCATTGCATGTGCGCCCAGGCGGCTGCGGGCTTCATCAGGATGGCGACGGCGCCCGCGATCCACAACCATCTTCCCCACCCCGCCGTGAGCCGCACGATGATCAGCATCGCGGCGATGCCATGCAGCACGCCGAAGTAGATGAAGCTCTTCGGGAACATCACCATCGAGCCGGCCGTCACCAGCAGCGCGCACGCGGCGATCTTCCCCCATCGCTTCCAGAAGCGCGGCCAGTCCTGGCCCTGTGCGACGGCAATCGCTTGCCCGAGCCCCGCGCAAAACAGGAACAGGCTCACGATGGCGGTGCGCTGCCACGTCCAGAACGGGTCGCGGTAGAAGTCCTGCCGCAGCCAGCCGATGTGGTTGAGGTCGAATGAGAAGTGGAAGATCGTCATCCACACGATGGCGACGCCGCGCAGGGCGTCGATCGAGTCGAAGCGGGAGCCTTGTCGTGATGCCATCGCGGCGAGTCTAGCCGCGGTTGGGGCTGACCCGGTTGACGGCGGCATGAGGCGTGGCTTCAATCGGTGGCATGCCAACCATCGGGAATTTCTCCATGAAGAATTTTGGATTCGCCTTGCTCACCGCCGCGGCGCTTCTCGCGGGCTGCGCGAGCACCCCAGCGACCGCGCCCCGGGCCGAACTTGCTCCGGGCGGCACGATGCGCGCCGCGATCAATCTGGGCAACCCCGTGCTGGCGTCCAAAGACGCCTCGGGCCAGTTGCGCGGCGTGTCCGTCGACCTCGCGCGCGAGCTCGGCAAGCGCGCCGGTGTTCCCGTTCAACTGGTCGAATTCAATGCCGCGGGCCGCGTGGTGGAAGCGGTGAAGGACGCGAAGGTGGACATCGCGTTCGTCGCGATCGACCCGGTGCGCGGGGCCGACATGTTGCAGACCAGCCCTTACGTGATCATCGAAGGCGCCTACCTGGTGCGCGCGGATTCCCCGATCCGCGCGAATGCCGAAGTGGACCGCGCGGGCAATCGGGTGGCGGTAGGTCGAGGCAGCGCCTACGACCTCTACCTCACGCGCGAGTTGAAGACGGCCGCGCTGGTGCGGACCCCGACCTCTGCCGCGGTCGTCGACCAGTTCATGGCCGACAAGCTGGAAGTCGCGGCCGGCGTGAAGCAGCAGCTGCAGGCGGATGCGAAGCGGCACCCCGGAGTGCGTCTGCTGGATGGTCGGTTCATGGTGATCCAGCAGGCCATGGGCCTGCCGAAAGGCCGCGATGCGGCGGCGCGCTATGTGGATGCGTTCATCGAGGAAATGAAGGCGTCCGGGTTCGTCGCGCAGGCGCTGGCGCGGCATGGGATCGAGGGGGCGGCGGTGGCGCCGGCTGGACGGTAGAAACCGTCAGACGCCTTTCGGGGTCACTTCTTTCTCGATCCGTTTGCCCAGCGTCTTTTCCGCCGTCTTGATTTCGTAGGCGGTCTGCAAATCCATCCAGCTCTGAACGTCGCCACCGAAGTAGCGCACGAGGCGCATGGCGGTGTCGACCGTGACGCCCCGGCGCTCGAGCACGATGTCGTTGATTCTTGAAGCAGGAACCTTCAGGGCCTGGGCCAGCGCATTGGCGCTCATCTCCAGCGGCTTCAGATAGTCTTCCCGCAATACTTCACCCGGGTGGACGGGGCGCATGCCATTCTTCGGTGCGGCAATACTCATGGCGAACTCCTTGACTTCAGTGGTAGTCCACGATTTCAACTTCGTGCGCGCCGTCGGGTCGCCACACGAAACACAACCGAAACTGGTCGTTGATCCGGATGCTGTACGACCCTTGCCGGTCGCCGCGCAACGCCTCGAGCCGGTTTCCCGGGGGCGATCGCAAGGCTTCCAGCGTGACTGCGGCGTCGAGCTGCTGCAACTTTCGTTCCGCGACGGCCCGGACATTCGCGAATCGCGCTGCTCGCTCACCCGCAAATAAGTCAGCCGTGTCCTGGTCCCTGAACGAAACGATCATGTCGATGATATACCGTTTGCCGGTAAGCGGTATACATAATCAACCGACCCACTTCCTCGCGTTCCGCCAGATCCGCATCCACGGGCTGAATTCGCTCTTGTCGCCGGACGTCCAGCTCATCTGGACGTTGCGGAACACCCGTTCGGGGTGCGGCATCATCGCCGTGAAGCGGCCATCGGCGGTCGTCACTGCGGTCAACCCACCCGGGCTGCCGTTCGGGTTGAGCGGATACGCTTCCGTCGCCAACCCCTGGTTGTCCACGAACCGTATCGCCGCAATCGCCTTCGCGCGGTCGCCGCGAAGGGCGAAATTCGCGAAGCCCTCGCCGTGCGCCACGGCAATGGGCAGCTTGCTGCCCGCCATGCCCGAGAAGAACAAGCTCGGCGACTCCAGCACTTCCACTTGCGACAGGCGTGCCTCGTAGCGCTCGCTGCGATTCGTCGTGAACCTCGGCCAGGCCTGCGCGCCGGGGATGATGTCCGCGAGCTCGGCCAGCATCTGACAGCCATTGCACACGCCCAAAGCGAAGGTGTCCTTGCGCCCGAAGAATCCCTGGAATGCTTCAGCGAGTTGCGGGTTGAACGTGATGCTGCGCGCCCAGCCGATGCCCGCGCCGAGCGTATCCCCGTAGCTGAAGCCGCCGCAAGCGACGAAGCCCTGGAAATCCTGCAAGCGCGCGCGGCCCGATTGCAGGTCCGTCATGTGGACGTCGTACGCGTCGAAGCCCGCTTCGGTGAACGTGTACGCCATCTCGACATGCGAATTGACGCCTTGCTCGCGCAGGATTGCGACCTTGGGGCGCGACAGATTGAGGAACGGCGCCGCGACGTCGTCTTGCGGATCGAAGGTGGGCGAGACCTGCAGGCCGGGGTCTGTCGAATCGCCGGCTGCCGCGTGTTCCGCATCGGCGCCGGCCGGGTTGTCGCGCTGCTGGGCAATCTTCCAGCTCACGCTGTCCCAGACCTGGTGCAGGTCGGCGAGCTTCGCGGAGAAGACGGCCTTCGTGTCGCGCCACACCTGTACTTCGCCCTTGCCCACGTCGATGGACGATGAGGCGGGGCGAGTCTGGCCGACGAAGTGGCTGTGCTTCGACAGGCCGTGTTCGCGCAGCACCTGCATCACATCATTGCGCTCACTGGTGCGCACTTGCAGCAGCACGCCGAGTTCTTCGTTGAACAGCGCCTTGAGCGTGAGCTCCTCGCGACGCGGGCCGACTTGCGAGGCCCAGTTCTTCGCATCGCCGAAATCCGCGCGGCTGTCGGAGATGCCGTCGCCCTCGGTGACAAGCAGGTCCACGTTCAGCGCGACACCGACATGGCCGGCGAACGCCATCTCGCACGCCGCGGCGAAGAGGCCGCCGTCGCTGCGGTCGTGGTACGCGAGGATGCGGCCTTGCGCCCGCAAGGCGTTCACCGCGTCCACCAGCTTCACGAGATCTTGCGCCTCGTGCAGGTCCGGCACTTCGTCGCCACATTGCGCAAGCGTTTGCGCGAGGATGCTGCCGCCCATGCGGTTGCGCCCGCGGCCGAGGTCGACCAGCACCAGCGTGGTTTCTTCGGATGAGTCGAGCTGCGGCGTCAGCGTGCCACGCACGTCTTCCAGCGTCGCGAACGCGCTGATGATCAGGCTCACCGGGGACGTGACTTTTTTCTTTTCCGCGCCGTCGCTCCACTGCGTGCGCATCGACAGGCTGTCCTTGCCCACCGGAATGGAGATGCCGAGCGCGGGGCACAGGTCCATGCCCACGGTGCGCACGGTTTCGTACAGCGCGGCGTCTTCGCCCTCCTCGCCGCACGCGGCCATCCAGTTGGCGGAGAGCTTCACCCGCTTCAGTTCGATGGGCGCGGCCAGCAGGTTCGTGATGGCTTCGGCGACCGCCATTCGGCCCGACGCGGGCGCGTCGATCGCGGCGATCGGCGTGCGCTCGCCCATGCTCATCGCTTCGCCCGCGAAGCCCTTGTAGTCGGCCAGCGTCACGGCGCAATCGGCCACCGGCACTTGCCACGGGCCGACCATCTGGTCACGATGCGTGAGGCCGCCGACGGTGCGGTCGCCGATGGTGATGAGGAAGCGCTTGGAGGCGACGGTCGGGTGCGCGAGGACGGCGATGGCGGCGTCCTGGAGCTTGACGTCGGAGAGGTCGACCGGCTTGAAATTGCGTTGGACGGTCCTGACGTCGCGGTGCATCTTGGGCGGCTTGCCCAGGAGCACGTTCATGGGCATGTCGACGGGGGTTGCGCCTGCCACGATGCCCCCATCCCGGCCTTCTCCCGGAGGGGGAGGGAGCAAGTCAACTGCGCCGACGACGAGGTTGCGGTCTTCCGTCGCGACTCCCACCACCGCGAACGGGCACCTTTCGCGCTCGCAAAACGCCTGGAACCCCGCCAGCGACACCGGCGCGATCGCCAGCACGTACCGCTCCTGGCTCTCGTTGCACCAGATCTCTTTCGGTGCAAGACCGGACTCTTCCAGCGGGATTCTGCGCAGGTCGAACCTCGCGCCCCGTCCCGCGTCGTTCGACAACTCCGGAAACGCGTTCGACAACCCGCCCGCGCCCACGTCGTGGATCGCCAGGATCGGGTTCGCTTCCCCTTGCGCCCAGCAATGGTTGATCACTTCCTGCGCGCGCCGCTCGATCTCCGGGTTGCCGCGCTGCACGGAATCGAAGTCCAGTTCCGCCGCGTTCGCGCCGGTCGCCATCGAGCTCGCGGCGCCGCCGCCCATGCCGATGCGCATGCCCGGGCCGCCCAGCTGGATCAGGAGCGTCCCGGCGGGAAACTCGATCTTTTTGGTCTGGTCGGCGGCGATCGTGCCCAGGCCGCCGGCGATCATGATCGGCTTGTGATAGCCGCGCATTACGCCGCCCGCGTCCAGCTCGTATTCGCGGAAGTAACCCAGCAGGTTCGGCCGGCCGAACTCGTTGTTGAATGCCGCGCCGCCTAGCGGCCCCTCGGTCATGATCTGCAACGGGCTCGCGATGTGGTCCGGCTTGCCGCCGGCCTGGTCGGACCAGCCGCCCCACAGCTTCGACACGGTGAAGCCCGTCAGGCCCGCCTTGGGCTTGGAGCCGCGGCCGGTGGCGCCTTCGTCGCGAATCTCGCCGCCCGCACCCGTGGAAGCACCGGGGAAAGGCGAAATCGCCGTGGGGTGGTTGTGCGTCTCGACCTTCATCAGCACGTGATGCAGCGCCTGCGCCTTCTCGTAGCGCGAGCTGCCCGACGGTGTCGCGATGAAGCGCTCCACCTGCGAGCCCTCCATCACCGAGGCGTTGTCCGAATAGGCGATCACCGTGTGCTGCGGGCTCAACTGATGCGTGTTGCGGATCATCCCGAACATGCTGCGCTCCTGCGGGGCGCCGTCGATGGTGAAGGCCGCGTTGAAGATCTTGTGGCGGCAGTGCTCGCTGTTAGCCTGCGCGAACATCATCAGTTCGACGTCGGTCGGGTTGCGGCCCAGACCCTGGAAGGCTTCGACCAGGTACTCGATCTCGTCGTCGGCGAGCGCCAGGCCGAACCGGGTGTTGGCGTGCTCCAAAGCCGCGCGGCCGCCGCCGAGCACATCGATGTGCTCCATCGGCGCAGGCGCCACTTCGTTGAACAACGCATGTGCGGCCCCGCGCTCGAACATCGCGCTCTCGGTCATGCGGTCGTGCAGCAAATCCGCGATCGCCTGCCGCTGCTCCGTGGTCAGTGGCTTGGACCCCAGAAGAGAGGACTTCAGCGTGACTCGGAACTCCGTGATGCGCTCGACGCGGCGCACCGCAATTGCGCAGTTGTGTGCGATGTCCGTCGCCTTGGACGCCCACGGCGAGACGGTGCCGAAACGCGGCGTGACGACGAAAAGAGAGCCGTCCGCGGGTGGCTGGGCGGGATCGCCATACGTCAGCAACGCCGCCAGGCGCGCCGATTCTTCCTTGGCAAGCGCATGATCCGCGGCGACGAGGTGCACGAAGCGGGCCGAGAGGCCGCCGACCTTGTCGTGGATCGCCTGCAGGCGGGGAAGGAGTTGCCGGACTCTGAAATCGCTGAGGGCATTGCCGCCCTCGAACTCGGTGATGTGCAGGGACACTTGTGAAGCCTGTGGGGTCGGGATCCGAGAGCTCGGCGGCCGCTGACTGGGGCCTCCGGGTAAGCCCTATATTCTACCTGCGGGGAAATTGCCCCTCTGGGATAATCGAGGTCTATGAGCATCACGTACAAGGACGAGGCAGGCATCCAGGGCATGAAGACGGCGGGCCGTCTCGCCTCGGAAGTCCTGGATTACCTCACGCCGCACATCAAGCCCGGCATCACCACCAAGGAGATCGACCGGCTCGCCGCCGAATGCATGAAAAAGCAGGGCACGACCTCCGCCACGCTGGGCTACCAGCCGGCGGGCTATCCGCCGTACCCCGCCTCGCTGTGCACTTCGGTCAACCACGTGGTCTGCCACGGCATCCCCAACGAGAAGCCGCTGAAAAAAGGCGACATCGTGAACGTGGACGTCACCGTCATCAAGGACGGCTGGTTTGGCGACACGAGCCGCATGTTCATGGTCGGCGAAGTCTCGATCGCGGCCAAGCGGCTGGTCAACCTGACCTACGAGGCGATGTGGCACGGCATCATGCACGTCAAGCCCGGCATCCATCTGGGCGACATCGGCTTCGCCATCCAGAAATTCGCCGAGAGCAACGGCTTCTCGGTGGTGCGCGAGTTCTGCGGCCACGGCATCGGGCGCGTGTTCCACGAGGAGCCGCAGGTGCTGCACTACGGAAAGCCCGGCACGCTGGAAGAGCTCAAGCCCGGCATGACCTTCACCATCGAGCCCATGATCAACGCGGGCCGCAAGGACGTGAAGGAACTCGGCAACGACGGCTGGACCATCGTGACCAAGGACCATTCGCTCTCCGCGCAGTGGGAGCACACCGTGCTGGTCACCGAGACCGGCTATGAAGTGATGACGCTGTCGGCCGGCAGCCCGCCGCCCCCGCCTTTCGTCAACGCATGACCGCCCCAGCGCGCGTCCAGCCCATGCCTGCAGTGCGGGCGTTGACTGAGCTGCGCGACGGCTATCGCGCCCGCAAGGACGCCCTCCTCGCTTCGCTGGCGGCGCAGGGCGGCTCCACTCGCGGCATCCGCACGCTGCTGCAAAAGCTGTCCCGGGAAGCGGACGCCGCACTCAAGGAGCTGTGGGCGCAGGCGGATTTCCCGGCGGATTTCGCGCTGGTCGCGGTCGGCGGCTACGGGCGCGGCGAGCTGTTTCCCCATTCCGATGTCGACGTGCTCGTGCTCATGCCCGACGACACCGCGCTCGACCAGAACCCCGAAATCAAGCGCAAGGTGGAAGGCTTCATCGGCGGCTGCTGGGACACGGGCCTGGAGATCGGGTCGAGCGTGCGCACCGTCTCCGAGTGCGTCGGCCAGGCGGAGAGCGACGTCACCGTGCAGACCTCGCTGCTCGAGTCTCGCGTGATCGTCGGAAATGCGAAGTTGTTCGCCGAATTCAGCAAGCGCTTCGAGGCCGCCCTCGACCCCAGGGCTTTCTTCGTCGCCAAGACGCTGGAGATGCGCCAGCGCCACACCAAGTTCGAGAACACGCCGTACTCGCTCGAGCCCAATTGCAAGGAGTCGCCGGGCGGCCTGCGCGACCTGCAGGTGATCCTCTGGGTCGCCAGGGCTGCGGGTTTCGGCAACAGCTGGGACGACCTTGCGCACAAGGGACTGGCCACGCCGTTCGAGGCGCGGCAGATCAAGCGCAACGAGGCGCTGCTGGGCCTCATCCGCGCGCGCCTGCACATCATCGCGAACCGGCGCGAGGACCGGCTGGTGTTCGACCTGCAGACTGCCGTGGCGGAGTCGTTCGGCTACAAGACCGATATCAACGAAGCCGGACGCGTCGTCGTGCGATCCAGCGAAATGCTGATGAAGCGTTTCTACTGGGCCGCGAAGGCCGTGACGCAGCTCAACCAGATCCTGCTGCTGAATATCGAGGAGCGCCTGAACCCCAGCGCGCACGAACCGCAGCCGATCAACGAGCGGTTCCTGAACAAGGCCGGGATGATCGAGGTCGCGAGCGACGACCTGTACGAGAAAAATCCGCACGCCATTCTGGAAACTTTCCTGCTCTACCAGACGACGGTGGGCACGAAGGGCCTGTCGGCGCGAACGCTGCGAGCGCTCTACAACGCGCGCGGCATCATGGACGTGAAGTTCCGGAACGATCCGGTGAACCACGCGACGTTCCGCGCGATGCTGATGCAGCCCGAAGGCATCACGCATGCCATGCGGCTGATGAATCAGACCTCGGTGCTCGGGCGGTACCTCTGGGTGTTCCGCCGGATCGTCGGGCAGATGCAGCACGACCTCTTCCACGTCTACACGGTCGACCAGCACATCCTGATGGTGCTGCGCAACGTGCGGCGCTTCTTCATCCCGGAGCACGCCCACGAGTACGCCTTCTGCTCGCAGCTCGCCGCCAGCTTCGACCGGCCGCACGTGCTGTACGTGGCCGCGCTCTTCCATGACATCGCCAAGGGCCGCGGCGGCGACCATTCCGAGCTCGGCGCGAAGGACGTGCGGCAGTTCTGCCGGCAGCACGACATCGAGCCCGAGGACTGCAAGCTGGTCGAGTTCCTGGTGAAGCAACACCTCGCGATGAGCCGCATCGCGCAGAAGGAAGACCTCTCCGACGCCGACATCATCGGTGCGTTCGCGCAGCGCGTCGGCAACGAGCGGTACCTCACGGCGCTGTACCTGCTGACCGTGGCCGACATTCGCGGCACGAGCCCGAAGGTGTGGAACGCGTGGAAGGGCAAGCTGCTCGAGGACCTGTACCGCTACACGCTGCGCACGCTGGGCGGCCGCGCGCCCGACCGCGACGCGGAGATCGAGGCGCGCAAGCGCGAGGCGCTGGTGCAGCTGGCGCTGCACGCGTTGCCCTTCGAAGCGCACAAGCGCTTGTGGGACACGCTGGACATCGGCTACTTCATGCGGCACGACGCCGGCGAGATCGCGTGGCACGCGCGCCAGTTGTCCCGCCACATCATGAAGATGGCGGGCACCGTGAGCGCCGTGACGGGCAAGGCCATCGTGCGGTCGCGCGTGTCGCCCGTGGGCGAGGGACTGCAGGTGCTGGTCTACACGCCCGACGAGCCGGACCTGTTCGCGCGCATCTGCGGCTACTTCGACCAGGCCGGCTTCAGCATCCTGGACGCGAAGATCCACACGGCGCGCAACGGCTACGCCCTGGACACCTTCCAGGTCGTGAGCTCGATGCTGCCCGAGCACAACCGCGAATTGATCAGCATGGTGGAGAACGAACTCGAACTCGCGATCGAGAACGCGGGGCCGCTGCCCAACCCGAGCCGCGGACGCGTGTCGCGGCGCGTGAAGAGCTTCCCGGTCGCACCGCGCGTGCATTTGGCGCCGGACGAGAAGGCGCAGCGCTGGCTGCTCACGATCTCCGCGAGCGATCGTGTCGGTTTGCTGTATTCGGTGGCGCGGGTGCTGGCGCGGCACAAGATCAACTTGCTGCTCGCCAAGGTCACCACGCTGGGCGAGCGCGTGGAAGACACGTTCCTCATCGACGGGCCGGAACTCCAGCAGAACCGCCGGCAGATCGAGATCGAGACCGAACTGCTCGAGACGCTGGGCGCCTGAGAAATCAGGACGCGAAAGCGCTGCGCCGGTAGCTGTGCAGCTTCCCCTTGTACGGGTCACCCCCGCCCGGCAGCGAGGTGATCTTCTCTTCCGAGTGGGAGTAGCCCAACGTCGCCATGCTCTGCGAAAAGCGCGAATGGTTGCCGCGCCCGGGATCGACGATCAACACTTCGACGGCCGTCTCGGAATGCCGGTCGATGAAGTGCGAGAGCGTCGACGGATGCTCGCGGTCGTACAGAACGTCGCTGCCGATGATGAGGTCGAAGCGGCCGAGCGCAGGGTTCGAGCCGGCCCAGTCGCCCTTCAGGTATTTCATCGGCGGCAGGCCGTTGATGCGCAGGTTCTCCAGCAGGAAAGCCGCCGTGAGCGGATGGTGATCGCTCGCCGTGACGTCGCCGCCGCGCCGGTGGATCACGAGGCTCGCCAGGCCGAGGCCACAACCGACCTCCAGCACGCGCATGCCCTCGAGATCGAAGGTGAACATGGCATGGGCCAGCACTCGCGCCGAAGGCCACAGCATGCCGAACAGCGGCCACTGCGCCGTGGAGATGCCGGCTTTCTCGGCTTCGCCTTGCGGGTCGTGGAACTGCTGGCGGTCCAGCAACGAGCGCAATTGCAGATCGGGGCCGGTGCCGGCGATGGTTTCGAACTTGACGTCGTAGCCCGGCGGGGCGGATGGCATGCGGAAAACTTCCTGCGTGCACCACGCGTTTCGGGAGGCGGGCCGCGACGGACCCTGTGCGGGGAGTTTACGCCCCGCTTGCTGCTCAGTCGTCTTCGCTCGCGTCGATGTCCGGGAACAGCACCTCGGTGTAGCCGAAACGCGTGAAATCGCGGATGCGCATCGGGTAGAGCGTGCCGATCAGGTGGTCGCACTCGTGCTGCACGACGCGGGCGTGGAAACCGTCCACGGTGCGATCGATCGCGTCGCCGTACTGGTCGATGCCCGTGTAGCGGATGCGCGACCAGCGCGGCACCACGCCACGCAGGCCCGGCACGGAGAGGCAACCTTCCCAGCCGTCCTCTTCCTCGTTGCCGACCGGCGTGATGACCGGGTTCAGCAGCACGGTGCGCGGCACCGGCGGCGCGTCCGGATAGCGCGGATTCGGCGCGTCGGTGCCGAAGATGACGAGCTGCAGGTCGACGCCGATCTGCGGCGCGGCCAGGCCCGCGCCGTTGACGGCGTGCATGGTGTCGAACATGTCGGAGACCAGGAGATGGATCTCGTCGGTGTCGAATTCGGGCACGGGCTGCGCGATGCGCAGCAGGCGAGGGTCGCCCATTTTGAGGATTTCACGGACCGTCAATTCAATCCCCGTAGTGATACATGCAGGCCAGGACGATGAGATTTTGCTTGTCCACGCGATAGACGAGTCGATGCCGCTCATTGATCCGACGGGACCAGCAACCGGCAAGTTGGTGCTTCAGCGGCTCCGGTTTACCAATGCCGGTGAACGGATCGCGTGCGGCAACGTCAATCAGATCCATCGCGCGCAGGAACAGCTTGCGATCCTGAGCCATGAGTTCCTGGAACTGCTTCCACCCGGTAGCGCTGAATCCGATTTGCAGACCCGGCATCAGCCCCGCCGCAAGGCGTCCCATTCCTTGGCGGGGACCTTGCGCACCTTGCCCGCACGCGCTTCGTCGATCGATTGTTCGAGCGCGCGTGCATTCGCCGGGCTTGCCAGCAGATAGGCCGTCTCCTCCCAGGACTGGAAGTCTTCGAGGGACATCATGACCACCGCCTTGCCATTCTGGCGCGTGATGATCACAGGTTCATGGTCTTCAATGGTTTTGTCCATGGTCGCGGCCAGGTTGTTTCGGGCATGGGTGTAGGTTACTGCGTCCATGGGATCATTGTACAGAAATAAGGACATGTGCCGCAAGTGACCTTCAGACCTGAGAATCAGCCAGCATCAGCCAGCATCGGCCAGCAGCGCCTTCATTCCATCCTCGTCCAGCACCGCCACCCCCAACTCGCGCGCCTTGTCCAGCTTGCTGCCCGCTTCCGCGCCCGCCACCACGTAATCGGTCTTCTTGCTCACGGAGCCCGCGACCTTCGCGCCGGCGGCTTCCAGCATGTCCTTTGCCTCGTCTCGGCTAAGCGTCGGCAGCGTGCCGGTTAGGACGATCGTCTTGCCCGCGAGCGGCTTGGGCGCGCGGAAGGCAGGCTCGCCTTCTTCCCACGTCACGCCGCAAGCGCGCAACTGCTCGACGACTTCGCGGTTGTGCGGCTGCTGGAAGAAGGTGTGGATGCTCTCCGCGACGATCGGCCCAACGTCAGGCACTTCCAGCAGCTGCTCGACGCTCGCTTCCATGATCGAGTCGAGCTTGCCGAAAAAGCGTGCGAGGTCCTTCGCCGTCGCTTCGCCGACGTGGCGGATGCCCAGGCCGTAGAGGAAACGCGGCAAGGTCGTCTGCTTGGACTTCTCCAGAGCGGCCAGCACGTTCTGCGCGGACTTGTCGGCCATGCGGTCGAGGCTGGACAGCGCGATCAGGCCGAGCCTGTAGAGATCAGGCAATGTCTTGATGACCTCGGCATCCACCATCTGGTCGACGAGCTTTTCCCCAAGGCCTTCGATATCCATCGCACGGCGCTGCGCGAAGTGCAGGATCGCCTGCTTGCGCTGCGCACCGCAGAAAAGTCCACCGGTGCAGCGGTAATCCACTTCACCTTCTTCGCGCACCGCCTCGGATCCGCAGACCGGACAGATGTGCGGCATGGTGAACTGCAGAGCGGCGCCCTTGCGCTTCTCCGGCACCACGGCGACGACTTCCGGGATCACGTCGCCCGCACGGCGCACGATCACCGTATCCCCCACGCGCACGTCCTTGCGCCGCGCCTCGTCCTCGTTGTGCAGCGTCGCGTTCGTCACCGTCACGCCGCCGACGAAGACGGGCGCGAGCCGTGCGACAGGCGTGAGCTTGCCGGTGCGGCCCACGTAGATGTCAATGGATTCGACGGTGGTCAGTTGTTCCTGCGCCGGGTACTTGTGCGCGACGGCCCAGCGCGGCTCGCGCGTCACGAAACCCAGCCGCTGTTGCAGCGCGAGACTGTTCACCTTGTAGACGACGCCATCGATGTCGAAGGGCAGGCTGTCGCGCTCCGCGCCAACGGATTGGTGATACGCCACGAGTTCTTCCGCACCGGTCGCGAGCTGCGTGCGCGCCGACACTGGAAAGCCCCAGGACTTGAGCGTGAGCAACGTCTCGTACTGCGTCGTGAAGGCCGGCCCGCCCTGCTCCGCTGTCGTGATCTCGCCCCAGCCGTACGCGAAGAAACTCAAGGGTCGCTGCCGCGCGATTGCGGGATCGAGCTGGCGCACCGCGCCCGCGGCCGCATTGCGCGGGTTCACGAAGGTTTTCTCGCCCTTCGCACCCTTGGCGATCTTCTCGCGCTGCAGCTCGTTGAGTTTTTCGAAATCGTCGCGGCGCATGTAGACCTCGCCGCGCACCTCCAGCACGGGTGGAACATCCGCCGGAAGCCGCAAGGGAATCTGCCCGATGGTGCGGATGTTCTGCGTGACGTCCTCGCCGATCTCGCCGTCGCCGCGCGTCGCGGCTTGCACCAGCACACCGTTCTCGTAGCGCAGGTTCAACGCGAGGCCGTCGAACTTCAATTCGGCGACGTATTCGATGGGCGGTTCGCTCTCGGTGAGGCCCAGCTCACGCCGCACGCGCCCGTCGAAGTTGCGCGCCCCGCTCGCCTCGATATCGGTCTCGGTGCGGATCGACAGCATGGGAACGCGATGCCGCACCTTCGCGAATCCGTCGAGCAGTTTGCCGCCCACGCGCTGAGTCGGCGAGTCGGTCGTGAAGAGTTCGGGGTGAGCCTCTTCCAGCGCCTGCAGCTCGCGAAAGAGCTTGTCGTATTCCGCGTCCGGAATCTCCGGCTCATCCAGAACGTAGTAACGATGCGCGTGGTGGTGCAGCAGCTCGCGCAGCGCGGCGATGCGCTCTTCGGTGGAAACGTCGGCGGAAGACTTGGCAGCCATGGCGTACAGCGTAACGCGGCGCGAACGCCGGCGGTTCAGGAAAAGAGGCGGCGGGCCAGCGGTGAGCCGGCCGCGAGGTCACGCGCTTCCAGCGTGTCGTAGAGCTGCTCGAGGTCGGCGCCGATCACGTCCAGCGCCTCGGCGCGGATCACTTCGCCGTTGTCGTCGGTGATGGCGCCTTCCATCGACGCTGCGAGCGTGATCGCCACGTCGCGCATGCGCACGAAAGGCTGCTCGCTGCGGTCGACTTGCGGCACGTCCAGGCTGAGCGTGATCTCGCGCAAGGCCGATTGCGCGGGGTCGTCCGCCATCGCCGCCTGGCTGTCGAAAGCAAGCCCGAGCACCGCCGGCGAGCCCGCGGTGCCGGCCGGCAAAACCATTCGTCCGGGGATCGCGCCGGGCACGAAGCCGATGCGCGCGGCGTTCTGCTGCAGGTAACCCGGACTCCAGGCGGTGTTCTTCGCGCGCAGCGTGAAGCTCAGCTGCGCGTCATGGGCGCTCGCGAACTGGTCGAGCTCGCGGGCTCGCGCCACCTCTTCCATCATGTCCGGGAAATCCGGCGAGCCATTGATCGCGTCGGCGAACGACTGGGCCTTGCCGACGAACTCCGAATACTCGATCTCGTTCAACGCCCCGGTGCGATTGGCCAGTTGCACGCCCGCCTGGAACGCGCCGTAGCGCTGCCCGGCTTGCGGCGTCTCCCACTGGCGCGTCGCCTCGTTCTGGCCCTCGATGGCAAACGGCTTGCTGCCGGCGCGGCGCGTCGGCGGCATCGCGGCCAGTGCCGCTTCGCCGGAGACTGGCGACTCGATGCCGATCGGCGCGAGCACGTCGATCAACGCGTCGAGGCCGGGCCGTTTCTCCGTCGTCGCCAGCACCACGGGCGCGGCCAGCGGGTCGAACACCGGTTCCGGCCGCGTCTGCACCGTGCTGTCCGTCGGGTCCATGCGCATGGCTTCCGGCTGGCGCGGGGTGTTGCGGCGCGTCGACCAGGCATTCCAGGCAACCAGGGCCGCCAGGATCAGCCCGCCGATGATCGCCAGGCCGACGGTGAATCCGCTCATTGCAAGCCCTCCGCGCGCCGCGTCATGCCGCCTCG
Organism: Pseudomonadota bacterium; assembly: GCA_040385005.1. Lineage (GTDB taxonomy): Bacteria > Pseudomonadota > Gammaproteobacteria > Burkholderiales > Burkholderiaceae_C > Ramlibacter. The sequence goes on along the minus strand of JAZKIF010000149.1, from coordinate 343 downwards.
GCCATCGAGACGGCCGATTCCATGTCCACGGCCACGATGCGCGAGACGCCTTGCTCCTGCATGGTCACGCCGATCAGCTGCTCCGCCATCTCCATCGCGATCTTGTTGTGGCTGATGAAGAGGAACTGCGTCTCCTTGCTCATCGCCGAGACCAGCTTCGCATACCGCTCTGTGTTGGCGTCGTCCAGCGGCGCGTCGACCTCGTCGAGCAGACAGAACGGCGCGGGATTAAGCTGGAAGATCGCGAACACGAGGGCGATCGCCGTCAGCGCCTTCTCGCCGCCCGAGAGCAGGTGGATGGTCTGGTTCTTCTTGCCGGGCGGCTGCGCCATCACCTGCACGC
>JAZKIF010000148.1:0-3871 GCA_040385005.1 Pseudomonadota bacterium | reverse complement strand
CCAATCTGGCCGTGGAAGGTTTCGACGGCGCGGTGTGGCTGTGGTCCGTGCAGGGACGTCGCGCATCGGAATGGGTCACCCGCAGACTCGCAAGAAACCAGCGCGTGCTCGTCGCTTCACCCGCGTACCTGAAACAGCACGTGGCGCCGGAGACCCCGTCAGACCTCGCCAACCACGCGTGCCTGCTGGTGCGCGAGAGCGACCAGCGCTTCGACACCTGGCCGCTGCGCCGCGAGCGCGACAAGGCGGAGACACGGGTACGCGTGCAAGGCCCGCTCACCAGCAACTCGGGGGAACTGGTGCGGGACTGGTGCATCGCCGGTCGCGGCATCATGCTGCGCAGCCTCTGGGATATCGCGCCGCAACTCGCATCGGGCGAGCTGGTACGCGTGATGCCGGCCTATGCGATGTGGGATGCGGACATCCACTGGCTCGCGCCGCACCGCGCGCAGACACCCAAGCGCGTACGCCTGCTGATCGACTTCCTGGTGGAGCGGTTCCGCAGCGAGCCGTGGAAGCTCGCCGCTTCGGTCAAGACTGCCGCGCGGGGGACCGCACCACGAGGCTCACGCCCAACGCCGTAAGCGCCATGTCGGCGATCGTGAACACCGTGATCGCCTCGCCGAACAGAAGCCAGGCCATGACGGCGGTGCACGGCGGCACGAGGTACAGCAAGCTCGTCACGGCCGTCGCGGCGCCGCGCTGGATCAGGAGATACAGGAGTGAACTACCGCCCAGGGTCAGCGCAAGAACGGACCACGCCATCGCGGCGGCGAGCTGGCCGCTCCAGTGCACCGCCTCCGTCTCCAGCAAGGTGAGCGGCAGCGTCACGGCGAATGCCGCGCACAGCTGCACGAAACTCGCGGTGCGCACATCGCATGGCGCAACGAACCGCTTCTGGTACAGGGTGCCGGCCGTGATGCTCAACAGCGCTCCGGCCGCGAGGGCGAGATTCACGGCGTGGATTTCACCGAGCCCCAGCTTCTCCCACACCACGAGCGCCAGGCCGGCGAAGCCAAACGCCAGCCCGGCCCACTGGCGCGCGGCCACTGCGCCGCCGCGCGAAGACACCCAGATCGCTGTCAGCACCGGCTGCAGACCCACGAGCAGCGCAACGAGCCCCGCGCCCATCCCGAGCTTCACCGCGGCCCATACGCCGCCCAGGTAGCCCGCATGCATCAATACACCGGTCACGGCGAGATGCTTCACCTGGGTCCGGTCCTTCGGCCAAGCCGCGCGTGCCAGCCAGATCCAGAGCGAGAAGCACGCGACGGAGAAGAAGTAACGCCACGCCAGGAATTTCATCGGCGGCGCGTGCGGCATGCCGAAGCGCGCGACGATGAAGCCGGTGCTCCAGATCAGGACGAAGACCGCGGGCATCGCCCGCACGAGCGCATCGCGCCGCGAATCGGAAGTCATGACGCGGCTACTTCACCCGCTTGCGGATCTCGGGCAAGGCCTTCTGGAGGTAATACACCATCGACCATACCGTGAGGATGGCCGACAGCCAGATCAGCCACGTGCCCCACTCCCCGGTGTCGATCAGGCCGAACAGCTTGCCGTCGAAGAGCAGGAAGGGAATCGCGATCATCTGCACCGTCGTCTTGACCTTGCCGATCATGTGCACCGCGACGCTTTTGGACGCGCCGATCTGCGCCATCCATTCGCGCAGCGCCGAAATCGCGATCTCGCGGCCGATGATGATGAGGGCGACGAACACGTCGGCGCGCTGCAGGTGAACGAGCACGAGGAGAGACGCGCACACCAGGAACTTGTCCGCGACCGGATCGAGGAAGGCGCCGAACGACGACGTCTGGTTCAACTTGCGGGCGAGGTAGCCGTCGAGCCAGTCGGTGAGCGCGAAGACCACGAACATCACCGTGGCGATGAGGTTCTGCAGCTCCGGCTTCCACCCCAGGTAGAACACCCCCACGATCAGAGGAATCGCGACGATGCGCGTCCAGGTGAAGAGCGTCGGGATGTTGAAGAACATGGCTGCATTCTAGGTGGGGCAACGCCTCGTCTAGTGCAGGGCCCGGTAGATTTCCTCCGCGAGTTCGCGCGAGATGCCCTCCACGCTCGCGATATCGTCCACGCCCGCCGACGCCACCCCGCGCACGCCGCCGAAACGCTGGAGCAGCCGCGCGCGCTTTTTCGCGCCGATGCCCGGGATGTCTTCCAGCTGGCTGCCGCCCACGCGCACCTTCGCGCGGCGCGCGCGCATGCCGGTGATCGCGAAGCGGTGCGCCTCGTCGCGAATCTGCGCGACCAGCATCAACGCGGCGGAATCGCGTCCCAGGTAAACCTTCTCGCGGCCGTCGGCGAACACCAGTTCTTCCAGGCCCACCTTGCGGCCCTCGCCTTTTTCGACGCCGACGATCACCGCGAGGTCCAGGCCCAGTTCGGCGAAAACTTCGCGCGCCATGCTGACCTGCCCCTTGCCGCCATCCACCAGCACGAGATCGGGCAGCCGCCCCGCCGATCCGCCCGCACCGCGCGGAGGCGTTGCATCCGGCGGATCGCGGCCGGCCTCGGCGAGCTTGCTGTAGCGCCGCATCAGCACCTGCCGCATGGCGGCGTAGTCGTCGCCGGGCGTGATGCCGTCGATGTTGTAGCGCCTGTACTCCGAGTTCTGCATCTTGTGGTGGTGGAACACCACGCAGGAGGCCTGCGTCGATTCGCCCGCCGTGTGCGAGATGTCGAAGCACTCGATGCGAAAACCCTCGAGATCGTCGGGCGAGAGGTCCAGCGCTTCCACCAGCGCGCGCGTGCGCGCCTGCTGCGAGCCCTCTTCGGCCAGCAGGCGCGCGAGCTGGATGGCGGCGCCCTTCTCGGCCATCTCCAGCCAGAGCCGCCGCTGCTCGCGCGGGTTGTGCACGGCGGCGATGCGCACGCCGGTTTGAATGGACAACGCCTCGATCAGCTCGCGGCTCACGGGCTCGCTCGTGATCAGCGCCGGCGGCGCCGGAACGCCGATGTAATGCTGGGCGATGAATGCTTCCAGCACCTGAACTTCAACCGGAGCCGGTGTCTCGGCCGGCGTGTCGTTCTCCTCCGTGCTGTCGAATTGCTGCACAGCCGCGGCGTCCTCGATGTGGCTCGGGAAATACGGACGGTCCCCCAGGTGCCGTCCCCCGCGGACCATCGCGAGGTTCACGCACGCCTTGCCGCCCTGCACCTTCACGGCCAGGATGTCGACGTCCTTGTCGGAGATCGTCTCCACCGATTGCTGGTGCAAAACCTTCGACAGCGCGCTCATCTGGTTGCGCAGCTCCGCGGCTTGCTCGAACTCGAGGTTCGCGGCGTGCTTCATCATGCGCGCCTCCAGCGTCGCGAGCACCACCTGTGTTTCTCCGCGCAGGAAGGCTTCCGCGTTGTTCACGTCCTGCTGGTAGTCCTGCGGCGTCACGAGGTTCACGCAAGGCCCGGAGCAGCGCTTGATCTGGTAGAGCAGGCACGGGCGCGTGCGGTTGGAAAAGACCGTGTCCTCGCAGGTGCGCAGGCGAAAGACTTTCTGCAGCAGCTGGATCGACTCCTTCACCGCCCAGGCGCTCGGGTACGGTCCGAAGTAGCGGTGCTTGCGGTCCACCGCGCCGCGGTAGTAGGCCACGCGGGGGAACGCGGCCGCGGAGGCGAGCCCGGGTTCGGTGTCACCGGAGCGATGGGTTCCCGTGATCTTCAGGTACGGGTAGCTCTTGTCGTCGCGAAACAGGATGTTGTAGCGCGGGTTGAGCGTCTTGATGAGGTTGTTCTCGAGCAGCAGCGCTTCCGCCTCGGAGCGCACCACCGTCGTCTCCAGCCGCACGATCTTGCCGATCATGTGGCCGATGCGCGTGCCGCCGTGGTTCTTCTGGAAATAGCTGGAAACGCG
>JAZKIF010000147.1:1630-14162 GCA_040385005.1 Pseudomonadota bacterium | reverse complement strand
GCCCTTGTAGCCGCCGTTGATGAGGTTCTTCATCACCGAGTTGCCGATCTTGCCGGCCTCGTTCGATGCGCCGACCACGGCTATGGCCTTCGGCTTCATGATGCGGTTCATCGAGATGACCACGTCTTTTTCTTCCGGACGGAAGCGCGGCGCCTTCGGCGAGAAGTTCACGACGATGCGCACGTCGGCGGCGATCGCGCCTTCCTCGCTCGCGAAGATCGGGTTCAGGTCCATCTCGGAGATTTCCGGGAAGTCGCTCACCAGTTCCGACACGCGCACGATCACGTCCTGCAGCGCCTCGCGGTTCACCGGCTTGCCGCCGCGCACGCCCCGGAGCATTTCGGCGGCCTGGATGCCGTCGAGCATCGACGCGGCGTCGTCCTTCGTCGCGGGGGCGAGGCGGAACGTCACGTCCTTCAGCACCTCGACCAGCACGCCGCCCATGCCGAAGGCCACCAGCTTGCCGAAGCTGTCGTCGCTCATCGCGCCGACGATCACTTCGGTGCCGCCCTTGATCATCTGCTGCACCTGCACGCCCAGGATGTTGGCGTCGGCCTTGTATTTCTTCGCGTTGGCGAGGATGGTGTCGTAGGCGCTGGATGCTTCCTCGGCGTTCTTCACGCCCACGATCACGCCGCCGGCCTCGGTCTTGTGCAGGATGTCGGGCGACACGATCTTCATCACGACCGGGAAACCCATGGAGCCGGCGAGCTTCGATGCTTCGGCCGCGCTGGTCACGACGCCTTCACCGGGCACCTTGATGCCGTAGGCGTCGCAGACTTCCTTGCCTTCGGGAGCGGTGAGCGAATCGCGTCCTGATGCTTTGACTGCGTCGAGGATCTTGCGGACTTTTGCTTTGTCGATTGCCATGTGTTGCTCCTTAGATGACTTTTGACGTGCGCAGATCGGCGATCTGTTCGCGGGAATAGCCGAGCTGGCCCAGCACTTCTTCCGTGTGCTCGCCGAGCAGGGGAGAGCGCGTGACTTCGGTGATGCTGTCGGACATCTTGATGGGGTTGCCCACGGTCAAATACTTGCCGCGCTTCGGGTGATCGACTTCGACCACTGTTCCTGTTTCCCGCAGCGACGGTTCCTCGGCGATTTCCTTCATCGAGAGGATCGGGCCGCAGGGAATGTCGTACTTGTTGAGGATGTCCATCGCCTCGAACTTGTCGTGCTGCTTGGTCCATTCCTCGATGCGCGAGAAGATCGTCTTCAGGTGCGGCAGGCGCGCCTTCGGCGTCGCGTAGCTCGGATCGGTGATCCAGCTTTCCTCGCCGATCACCTTGCAGATCGCGCCCCACACCGGCGCCTGCGTGATGAAGTAGATGTAGGCATTGGGGTCGGTCTGCCAACCCTTGCACTTGAGAATCCAGCCCGGCTGGCCGCCGCCCGAGGCGTTGCCCGCGCGCGGCACAGCGTCGCCGAATTCCTTGTCCGGAAACTGCGGGTACTCCTGCATCGTGCCGGTGCGATCCAGGCGCTGCTGGTCGCGCAGCTTCACGCGGCACAGGTTCAGCACGGCGTCCTGCATCGCGGCCAGCACTTTCTGGCCGCGTCCCGTCGCGTTGCGCTGGTAGAGCGCGGCGACGATGCCGAGCGCGAGGTGAAGGCCGGTGCCCGAGTCGCCGATCTGCGCGCCGGTAACGAGCGGCGGGCCGTCGTCGAAGCCGGTGGTGGACGCCGCGCCGCCGGCGCATTGCGCGACGTTCTCGTACACCTTGCAGTCCTCGTACGGGCCGGGACCGAAGCCCTTGACGGAGGCCATGATCATGCGCGGGTTCAGCTCCTGGATGCGCTCCCACGAGAAGCCCATGCGATCGAGCGCGCCGGGCGCGAAGTTCTCGACCAACACGTCGCATTCCTTCACCAGGCGCTCCAGCACTTCCTTGCCCTTCGGGTCCTTGGTGTTGATCGTGATGGAGCGCTTGTTGTGGTTCAGCATCGTGAAGTACAGGCTGTCCACGCCGTCGATGTCGCGCAGCTGCCCGCGCGTCGCGTCGCCTTCACCCGCCTTCTCGACCTTGATCACGTCCGCGCCGAACCACGCCAGCAGCTGGGTGCAGGTGGGACCGGATTGCACGTGCGTGAAATCGAGGATCTTGACGCCGTCCAGGGCTTTGCTCATATCGTCTTCTCTCTCTTCAAAGTTTCAAAACCGGTTATTTCTTCTTCGCGTTCGGGTTCAGGCTGGTGATGCGACCGCTCTCCGTGCCCGCCGTCTCGTCGATGATGGCATTGATCAGCGTCGGCTTGCCGGACGACACTGCCTCGTCGATCGCGTTCTTCAGCTCGGCCGTGGTCTTCGCATACACGCCGACGCCGCCGAACGCCTGCATCAGCATCTCGTAGCGCGCGTCCTTCACGAACACTGTAGGCGCGACGTCCTTGCCGCCGCTTGCGTTCTGGTCGGTGCCCTTGTAGACACCGTTGTTGTTCATGACGACCACGCACACCGGCAAGTTGTAGCGGCAGATGGTTTCCACTTCCATGCCCGAGAAACCGAACGCGCTGTCGCCGCACACGGCGAGCACCGGCTTGCCGGTTTCCACGGCCGCGGCAACCGCGAAACCCATGCCGATGCCCATGATTCCCCAGGTGCCGACGTCGAGGCGCTTGCGCGGCTCGTACATGTCGACGATCGAGCGCGTGAAGTCGAGCGCGTTCGCGCCTTCGTTCACCAGCATCGCGTCGGGCCGCTCCTTGATCTTGTTGCGGATGACGTTGAGCGCGCTGTGGAAATTCATCGGCGAAGGATCCTTCGCCAGCGTCTCGGCCATCTTGGTGAGGTTCTTGTCCTTGCGCTCGGCGATCGCGCCGGTCCACTCGGCGGGCGGCTTGGCCCACGACGAGCCGATGGCCGCATTCAACGCCGATACGCAGGAGCCGATGTCGCCGATGAGGGGCGCGGCGATCGCGACGTTGCTGTCCGCTTCGGTCGGCGAGATGTCGATTTGGATGAACTGCTGGCCGCCGCCGTCCTTCGAGCTCGCGCCGCCCCAGGTCTTGCCCTTGCCATGCGACAGCAGCCAGTTCAGGCGCGCGCCTACCAGCATCACGACGTCGGCTTCGGCGAGCACGTACGAGCGTGCGGCCGATGCGGACTGCGCATGGTTGTCGGGGATCAGGCCCTTGGCCATGGACATCGGCAGGTAAGGGATGCCCGTGCCTTCGACGAGCTTCTTGATCTCGGCGTCGCACTGCGCGTAGGCAGCGCCTTTACCGAGAAGGATCAGCGGCTTCTTCGCTCCTTTCAACAGATCGACGGCACGTTTGACGGCGTCCGGCGCGGGAATCTGCTTCGGCGCGGCATCGACCACCTTGATCAGCGACTTCTTGCCCGCTTCGGCGTCCATCACCTGCGCGAACAGCTTCGCCGGCAGGTCGAGGTACACACCGCCCGGGCGGCCCGAGACGGCGGAGCGGATCGCACGCGCGATGCCCACGCCGATGTCTTCGGCATGCAGCACGCGGAAGGCCGCCTTGCACAGCGGCTTCGCGATGGCCAACTGGTCCATCTCTTCGTAGTCGCCTTGCTGCAGGTCCACCACTTCGCGCTCGGAGGACCCGCTGATGAGGATCATCGGGAAGCAGTTTGTGGTGGCATTCGCGAGCGCCGTGAGGCCGTTCAGGAAGCCGGGGGCAGACACCGTGAAGCACACACCGGGTTTTTGCGTGATGAAGCCGGCCGCAGCCGCGGCGTTGCCCGCGTGCTGCTCGTGGCGGAAGGCGATGACGCGCATGCCTTCGCCTTGCGCCATGCGCAGGAAATCGGTGATCGGGATTCCTGGCAGGCAATAGAGGTTGTCGATGCCGTTGAGCTTCAGCGCGTCGATGACGAGGTGAAAGCCGTCGGTCGTCGCTTGCGATTGGGTTTCGGTCGTCATGTCTCGTGTCCTGCGGTGGGTGACGCCTCCCGCCCCATGCGGAAGGCTTGGTTCACCCTCGGCGGTATCATAGGAATCGCTCGTCATTGCGCTCTTGACCGGGGTCAATTTTCAACGATGTTCGCCCCCGGTATCCCACCGAAAAAGTCTCTTCATCCCTTGCATGTCTTCCGTCGATAACCACCCCGAAAGAAACGTTATTCGCGTGCAGCTCGCCCACAACGTCGTCCTGAAGGGAATGACCGCGGGGCAGATGATCGAGCTCGAGTCGCATTTGCAGGTGCTGGACGTGCAAAAGAACGAGCCGCTGCTCAACCAGGGCGTGCACGAGATGGAGCAGTACTTCATCCTGGACGGGGTTCTGAAACGTGTCGTCACGAACCAGGAAGGCAAGGAGATGATCCTTCGCTTCACCGACGAAGGCGATTTCGAGACGAGTTACGCCGCCTGGCGCCTGGGCACGCCGACGCCGTACAGCATCGTCACGGTGACGAAGGCCCGTGTCGCCAAGTTGCCGATGCGCGAGTGGGTGGGCTTTTTGGAGCGGCACTCGGGATTGAAGCAGTCCTTCGAGTACTACGTGATGCAGGAGATGAGCGAGATCATGGCGCACACGATCACGCTGCATTTGCTGGATGCGCCGGGGCGCGTCAACCGGTTCAAGCGCAAGCACCCGGAGCTGTTCGATCGCGTTCCGAAGAAGGAACTCGCGACTTATTTGAATCTTTCGGCGGAGACGCTCAGCAGGTTGAAGCAGCGGGGGAAGATTTGATCAAGTCTTCGCGTGCGTGAACCGCCTCGTGATCGCCATGATCCGCAGCTGGTTGTCCACGTTGCCGACGCCGGCAACCGTGCTTGCAACCCGAGCGGTTTCAACCCGTTCGGCATCGTTCAACACAATGCCCTGCAACACCACTTTGCCGCCCGATGAATCGACGTCGACGTTCACGTCGCGCGTCGTTTCGTTGTCTTTCAACGCGGCGCGAACGGCCGAGTTCAACGCGAGACTTTCCAGCTTCGCGCGAGAGGCATCCGTTTCCTGAAACTCCGGGCGTGCGGCCAAGTGAAGGATCTGCGCGGCGGCGCTCTCGATCGAAACGCGGTCGGTGTTGAGCACCAGGTCGTACAACAACGGATCGCCCCAGGTCACGCCGAAGAGTGAATGCATGCGCGACGCATGCGCGTCGTCGCTGCGGCGCACTTCGGCCTGCGCGAAATCGCGGTCGTCCGTGCCCAGGTTGTCCATCAGCCAATCGACGCGCTTGTCGAACGAACGCGTGATCCGCACCGTGACGATGTGCGGCACATCGCGCAGCAAACACGTCGCGCCCCAGCCGCGCAGCACGACGTTGCCGCGGCCGGCGAGGGCATAGACCTCTTTCGCGGTGTAGACCGCCATCTTGTCGCGATCGGTGGTCAGGCGTTCGACGAGGCCCGCCTTGCCTTCGCGCAGGCGGCTCACCAGGCTGGTCGAAACCTGCATGCGCCCCGCGACGCCTTCCAGCACTTCGTGGCGCAGCACTTCGAGGCCCGAGAGGCGGCCGAGTTCGAACGCGACGTCCTTCGCGAGCGATCCCATTTCCTGCGTGAGGGCGATGACCGGCATGGCGTGCTCCTCTTCGGGTCAGTCGACGGGTTGTTCTTCGGCGAAGGCTTCGCGCTTGGGCGGCCTGATCTTCGCGATGAGCCTGGAGATCAGCGGCCACACCAGCAACAGGATGGCCAGCGTGGAGATCGTGCCGACCAGCGGGTTGGACCAGAGGATGCCCACTTCGCCTTGGGAGACCAGCATCGCCTGGCGGAACGAGTCTTCCGCCTTGTCGCCGAGCACCAGCGCCAGCACCAGCGGCGCGAGCGGGTAGTCGAGCTTCTTGAACAGGTAGCCGATGACGCCGAAGACCAGCATGAACCAGATGTCCAGCATGGCGTTGTGCACGGTGAACGCGCCGATCGCGCAGATCACGACGATCACCGGCGCGATGATCGAGAACGGGATGCGCAGGATGGATGCGAAGAGCGGCACGGTGGTCAGCACCACGATCAGGCCGACCAGGTTGCCCAGGTACATGCTCGCGATCAGACCCCACACGAAATCCTTCTGCTCGACGAAGAGCAGCGGGCCGGGTTGCAGGCCCCAGATCAGCAAGCCACCGAGCAACACGGCGGCAGTCGGGGAGCCGGGGATGCCGAGCGCGAGCATCGGGAGCAGGGCGCTGGTGCCCGCGGCGTGGGCGGCTGTTTCGGGGGCGATGACGCCCTCGATCTGGCCGGTGCCGAACTTCGCGCCGTCCTTGGACATCTTCTTGGCGAGGCCGTAGCTCATGAACGAAGCCGGTGTCGCGCCGCCGGGCGTGATGCCCATCCAGATGCCGACGAGCGAGCTGCGGATCGACGTCACCCAGTACTTGGGCAACGACTTCCAGGTCTCCAGCACCACCTTCGGGTTGATCTTCGCGGACTTGCCGTTGAAGGCGAGGCCCTCTTCCATCGAGAGCAGGATTTCGCCGATGCCGAAGAGGCCGATCACGGCGATGAGGAAGTCGAAGCCGCGCATCAGGTCGGGGATGCCGAACGTGAGGCGCAGTTGCCCCGTCACGGTGTCCATGCCGACGGCCGCGAGCGCGAAGCCGATCGCCATCGACGCGAGGATCTTGAACGGCGAGCCCTTGCCCATGCCGACGAAGCTGCAGAACGTGAGCAGGTACACGGCGAAGTATTCGGGCGGGCCGAACTTGAGCGCGAACTTCGCGACCAGCGGCGCGAGGAAGGTGATCATCACCACCGCGACGAAGGCGCCGATGAACGACGACGTGAAAGCCGCAGTCAGCGCCTGGCCTGCCTTGCCCTGCTGCGCCATCGGGTAGCCGTCGAACGTTGTCGCGACCGACCACGGCTCACCGGGAATGTTGAAGAGGATCGACGTGATCGCGCCGCCGAAGAGGGCGCCCCAGTAGATGCAGGACAGCATGATGATCGCCGAGGTGGGCGACATCGTGAAGGTGAGCGGCAGCAGGATGGCGACACCGTTGGCGCCGCCCAGCCCGGGCAGCACCCCGATGAGCACGCCCAGGATGATGCCGACGAACATGAGGACCATGTTCATCGGCGTCAGGATGACGCTGAAGCCGTGAAAGAGCGCGCTGATTTCGTCCATGGATTCTTTTCTCAGTAGCCGAGGAAGGCGAGCGGGTCGAGCGAGCCCTTGAAGAGGGGAACCTTGAACCACACTTCGAACATCAGGAAGAAGATGACGATGATGGTCACCGAGATCAGGATGCTCTTCATGGGCGAGTAGTGGCCCAGCACGATCATGAAGCCGGCGATGTAGATCGCCGATGCGACATACAGGCCGAGGAACTGCACCACCAGCACGTAGACGATGGCAGGGAGCAGCACCTGCAGCACGCGCTTGACCTGCTCGCTGTCCACGAAGATGTCGGTGTTGCGGTTCTTGCCGAAGACCGTCTGCACCAGGATGCCGGCGCCCGCGATGCACAGGATGAGCCCGATGTAGAACGGGAAGTAGCCCGAGCCCGGCCCGTCGCTCGTCCATTTCGAGCCGAGTTTCCAGCTGCCCTGCAGCACGACGGCCCCGAGCAGCACCACGCCTATCGCGACCACCGCCTCCACCACGTAGGTGGCGACGCCCGTGCGGGGCGCGCCTGCTGTTGTCTCGTTGTCTTGCATCAGGGTCGCGCCTCGCTCAGTTGGCCATGAATCCCGCATCCTTCATGAGGGTGCGGTGGTCGTTCTCGGCCTTGCCGAGCCAGGTGGTGAATTCGGCGCCGCTCAACGTCGTCTGGTTGAACGCGCCCTTTTCCATGTAGTCCTTCCACTCCGCCGTCTCGCGCACTTTCTTCAGCAGGCCCGTGTAGAAGGCGAGTTGGTCGGGCGTGACGCCGGGCGTGGTGAACACACCGCGCAGCATGGTGTAGGAGGTGGGCACGCCCGACTCCTTGCAGGTCGGGATGTCGCCCCAGGACATCGTGTCGGTCACCTTGGTCTTGTACGGCATGCGCTTCTCGTCGAAGACGCAGAGCGGGCGCAGCTGGCCACCGCGCCATTGCGCGACGGCCTCGATCGGGTTGTTCACCGTGGAGTCGATGTGCTTGCCCACGAGCTGCACCGCGACTTCGCCGCCGCCCTTGAACGGCACGTAGATGAACTTGGTGCCGGTCGCCTTCTCGATCGCGGCGGTGATGATCTGGTCTTCCTGCTTGGAGCCCGTGCCGCCCATCTTCATCTTGCTCGGGCCTGCCTTCTTCACGGCGTCGAGATAATCCTTGCCGGTCTTGTAAGGCGTCTCGGCGTTGACCCACAGCACGAACTGGTCGAGGGCCATCATCGACACCGGCGTCATGTCGCGCCAGTTGAACGGCACGCCGGTCGCGAGCGGCGTGGTGAACAGGTTGGACAGCGTGACGACCAGCTTGTGCGGATCGCCCTTGGCGCCCTTGATGTCCAGGAAGCCCTCGGCGCCCGCGCCGCCGGACTTGTTGACGACGATCATCGGCTGGTTCATCAGCTTGTACTTGATGACGATGCCCTGGATCAGGCGCGCCATCTGGTCGGCGCCGCCACCAGTGCCGGCGGGCACCACGAATTCAACGGGCTTGGTCGGCTCCCACGCGGCGTGCGCGGGAAGGGCAGCGGCCATGACGGCGGCAGCGGCCACGGACAGTGCGAAGCGGAAGCGAATCGGCGATTTCATGCTTGTCTCCTTTTTTACTGAATTGCGCAGGCGGATGCTCTTTGGAATCGCCCTCGCTGTTCTTGACTCTGATCAAGTTTGCGGAATTCAGAAAGGCCTTCTAGGGTTTGTCCCGACCTCTGGCCCCAGCGGAGAAATGGCCGCGTAACAAGATGTGGCGGCGACCTCGGTCGAATGGTTTCATTCTTCGGCCAGTGATCAGGCAACCGCTCGCAGCCGCACCTGGCCGCGCGTCTCCTGCATGCCGCGCGCGAGCAGCTTCACCAGTGCGTAGACGGTGTCGATGTGCGGCGTCGGCGTCTGAGTGAGGTGCGCGAGTTCGGCGACGGAGCCCACGAGCGCGTCGATCTCCGGCGCGCGTCCCGACTCGATGTCCTGCAGCATCGACGTCTTGTGCGCCCCGACCTTCGACGCGCCGGCGATGCGCTTTTCCAGCGGGACGCGAAAGCTGATGCCCAGCTTGTACGCGACTTCCTGCGCCTCGCGCATCATGTTCGCGGCAAGCTCGCGCGTGAGCGGGAACTGGCAGATATCTGCGAGCGTCGCATGCGCGAGGCCGCTGATCGGGTTGAAGGTGAGGTTGCCCCAGAGCTTGAGCCAGATCTCCGAGCGGATATCGCCCAGCACCGGCGACTTGAACCCCGCGTTCTCGAACACGCGCGAGATGCGCGCGACGCGTTCGCTGGTCTGCCCGTCGAGTTCGCCGAGAGGGAAGCGCTCGCCTTCGATATGGCGCACGACGCCCGGCGCGACGAGTTCGGCGGCGGGGTAGACCACGCAGCCGATGACGCGCCAGGGCGGGATGCGTTGCGCGAGGATGCTTTGCGGATCGACGCTGAGCACGTGGCTGCCCTCTAGCGGGCCGCCGTGCTTGTGGAAGTACCAGAAGGGAATGCCGTTCTGCATTGTCACGACCGGCGTATGCGCGTTGAACAGCTGCGGCAGCTGGGCGGCCACGTCTTCGACCTGGTGCGCCTTGACCGCAAGGATGACCAGATCCTGCGGGCCTGCCTCCTCGTAGTTGTCCGTGGCGCGGACGTTGGTGGCGACCTGTTCGCCACCCGCGTTGTCGACGAGCTTGATCCCGTGCGCGCGGATCGCGGCGAGATTCGCGCCCCGCACGATGAACGTCACGTCCTCGCCGGCCAGCGCGAGCTTCGCGCCCACGAAGCCGCCGATCGCGCCGGCCCCCACGATGGCTATCTTCATGGCATCACCCCAATCTTCAAGTTTCGAATCGGTTCGTGAGCGTGCCGATGCCGGGGATGTCGACTTCGACAACGCTGCCGGGCTTCATCGAGCCCACGCCGAGCGACGTGCCGCACAGGATCACGTCGCCGGGGAAAAGGGTCATGTCATGCGAGATCGCACGCACGAGGCGCTCGACGGAAAAGCGCATGTCGCTGATCGCGTAATGCTGGCGCACCTCGCCGTTCAGGCGCGTTGTGACGGTCAGTTCGCGGGGATCGAGGCCGGTCGCGAGGCAAGGTCCCATCGGGCAGAAGGTGTCGAAGCCCTTGGCGCGGACCCACTGGGGAAACGACGCATCGCGGTTGAGCACCTCAGCCGCGGTGACGTCGTTGGCGCACGTGTAGCCTGCGACGTAGTCGAGCGCGCGGTTCTCGGCGACGCCCTTGCAAAGCTTTCCGATGACGATGCCGAGTTCACCCTCGAACACCACCTTGCCCTGGCCGGCCGGCGCGCGGATGACATCGCCCGAGGCGGCCCACGAGTTGGGCGACTTGAGCAGGTAGAGCGGCTCGGCCGGGTCGGGCAGTCCGAGTTTGGCGGCCAGCGCGTGGAAGTTGTTCCAGAGCGCGATGACCTTCGTCGGCGCCGGGAGCACCCCAGGGGCAGCCGCCATGGGGGTCACCCAACGGCGCGGCCGGAGCGCATCACGTCCAGGCAGCGCTGCTTGGCCGTCTCGATGGCTTGCACGAGGAAGTCCGCGTCGTACGCGCGTAGCAGGTGCTGGTGCTCTTTCTCGAGGTAGTGGCGAACGCCCGCCGCGCCTTGCGACGGCAGCAAGGCGTAGGTGATCGGGTCCCAGTGCCAGTTGAGGCCGAGCTCGTCGAAGGCCGCGTTGTACGCGATGCGGTGGCTCTCGGCCACCTGGTCGTCGAGCATGTCGTTGTCGGCGCGATTGCCTTGGCGGTGGGCTTGTACTGCGAGCATGGTGGTCTCCTTGAATGGGATGCGATGGAGCCAATGTAGGCAGGACTGACGATAAATAACAGTCAAAGTATTTGATGGATTCCATTACCTGAGAGTTATAGTCAATGGGCGATGAAGAATGCGACGCTGCGCCAGTTGAAGGTCTTCGAGTCGGTGGCCCGCCACCTGAGCTATTCACGCGCCGCGGAAGAGATGCACCTCACGCAGCCCGCCGTTTCCACGCAGGTGCGCAAGCTCGAGGAGCACGCGGGCCTGCCGCTCTTCGAGCAGCTCGGCAAGAAGATCCACCTCACGCCCGCGGGGGCGCAGATGCTGCAGTCGAGCCGCGCCATCATCCAGCAGTTCCGCGAGGCGGAGGAGGCGATGACGCAGTTCAAGGGCGTTTCCGGCGGGCGCCTGAACGTGACGGTGATCAGCGCCGGGGACTACTTCTTCCCGAGGCTGCTCGTCGAGTTCGCGCGGCGTCATTCGGGCGTCACGCTCAACTTCGGCGTGTGCAATCGGGAGGAGCTGCTCGGCCAACTCGCGGACAACCTCACCGACCTCGCGATCATGGTGCGTCCGCCGGTCGATGCGGACACCATCTCCGAGCCCTTCGCGCCGCACCCTTACGTCGTGGTTGCCGCGCCCGACCATCCGCTCGCGGGCAAGAAGCGCATCCCGGTGTCACGCGTCGCGCGCGAGCCTTTCATCGTGCGCGAGAAGGGCTCGGACACCTGGCATTCGATGGAGGACGCGTTCGGCTCGCATCTCGCGCAGGTGAACCTCGCGATGGAGATCAAGAGCACCGAGACGATCAAGCAGGCGGTGATGGCGGGGATGGGCTTGAGCTTTTTATCCGCGCACACCATCAGCCGGGAGCTGCAGGCGAAGAGCCTCGTGGTGCTGGAGGTTCAGGGCTTTCCGCTGATGCTGAACTGGTACGTCGTGCATCGCAAGAGCAAGCGCCTGCCGCCGGTGGCGCAGGCGTTCAAGGCGTTCCTGATGAAGGACGGGGCGGGGTTGATCGATGCGGCTTTGGGCGCGCGCAAGAGGCAGTAGTTGTCATGCCGGAGTTGATCCGGCATCCCCGCGCTCGAAGGCTATCCGGCGCGAAGCCCCACAGACCGCGCGTACTCCCCCGCATTCATTTTCTTCCCGCCTTCAGCCCGCAGCTTGAACACCTCGATCCGCCCGCCGTGGGCGTTGATCACGATCGACGTGTCCGTCACCGCCGCGATCTCGCCCGGCTTTCCCTTCACATCGCCGTGCGTCCGCGTGACGTGCTTGCGTGCGTCGAAGAGCCACATCTTCACGCCGCCGATTTCGGTCCATGCCCCCGGCGCCGGATTGCACGCGCGGATCAGGTTGTAGACCTGGTCCACGTGCTGCGTCCAGTGGACGCGCGACTCGTCGTCGTGGAACCAGCCCTCGTAGCCGGCCTGCGATTCGTCCTGTGTCCGCTCCTCATGCCGGCCCGCGACGACGAGGTCGGCGGCTTCCAGCAGCGCCTCCACGC
The DNA here is from genome assembly GCA_040385005.1 of Pseudomonadota bacterium. GTDB lineage: Bacteria > Pseudomonadota > Gammaproteobacteria > Burkholderiales > Burkholderiaceae_C > Ramlibacter. The sequence goes on along the minus strand of JAZKIF010000147.1, from coordinate 1,891 downwards.
CCATCGGGAACAGCTTGTTGAAATACAGCTCGCCCAAAGTTTCATCCGGCCCGATCGGGCAGGACTTCTGCAGGATCACCGGCCCTTCATCGAGTCCATCGGTCGGCCGGAAGATCGTGATGCCGGTCTGCGTCGCCCCGGTCGCGATCGGCCAGCTGATGGACGATGGCCCGCGATGCTTCGGCAGCAGGGAAGGGTGGAACTGGATCGTGCCGCAGCGGGGGATGGTCACGAATTCCTGCGGCGCGAACTGCAGCACGT
>JAZKIF010000147.1:0-1620 GCA_040385005.1 Pseudomonadota bacterium | reverse complement strand
GGCGTCCTGGGCGTAGCTGCTGCGCAAGGAGCTGAACTGGAACACGGGCAGGCCGTGGCCGTGCGCCGCTTCGCGCAGCACGTCCTGCTTGGCCCCCGCCTTCTCGGGGCTGCAGAAGACGCCCGCCACTTCGTCGCCGCGCGCGCGAAAGGCTTCGAGCACCGCCTTGCCAAATTCCTGCTGTCCGATGATCGCGATTTTCATGTCGTCGTTTGTAGCCGAGGTTCAGCGCAAGAGGAAGTAGGCGGCCAGGCAATACAGCACCACCGCGAAAACTTTCTTCAGCGGCTGGATGTCCATGCGGTGCGCGGTGCGCGCGCCCAGCGGCGCCATCGTCATGCTGGCCAGCGCGATGATGACGAGGCCCGGGAGATAAAGATAGCCGATGGACCCGGGCGGCATCTGCGGCACGCCCTGGCCGGCGTAGATGTAGCCCGCCGTGCCCGCCAGCGCGATCGGAAAGCCCAGCGCCGCGGACGTGCCGACGGCGTCGTGGATCTTCACGTTGCACCAGGTCATGAACGGCACCGAGACGAACGCGCCGCCCGCGCCGACGAGGGACGAGAGCATGCCGATCACGCCGCCCATCGCGAAAGTGCCAACCGGCCCCGGCAAGGTGCGCGAGGGCTTGGGCTTGCGATTGAGGAACATCTGCGTCGCCGAGAACGCCACGAAGATCGCGAACAGGATGCCGAGCAATTTCCCGGGTAATGCCACCGCGACCTGCGCGCCGAGCAGCGATCCCACCAGGATACCCGGCGCGAGCACGCGCACGATCGGCCACAGCACCGCGCCGCGCTTGTGGTGCGCGCGCACCGAGGAGAGGGAGGTGAAGCAGATCGTCGCGAGGGACGTCGCCACTGCCATCTTCACCGTGTAGTCCGGCGGGTAGCCCTTGGAGGTGAGGATGATCGTGAGGAAGGGCACCATCATCATGCCGCCGCCGATGCCCAGCAGGCCCGCGAGGAAGCCGGTGGCGGTGCCGATCAGCAAAAGTTCGAGTATGAGTTGGGGTTCGATCGGCATGTTGTGCCGTCGATTGTCGCAAAGCGGTGGAGATGCCGCTCCGGAAAGGATTTCAAAGGCGATGGATGCCGCCATCGCCAAATAAAGGCGTCTGCAAGTGCCACCGGACCGGCATCCTGAACCGGGGTTCAGGTGGGCTAGGTCAGCTTGGCGTTGGGTTCATCTGACGCGAGACGATCACGCTCGCCAAGAGATGTTCCCAGCCCGGAGCTCAATGAGCATTGGTTCAAGGAAATATAAAGCCCGGCATGCACTGCAGACACGAGGCCATTGTAGGCGGATGCGAATTGCTGAGAGTGCGGTATCGCGCATTGCCGCAATGAAAAAAAGACTCTTGACATTGGGGTGAGGAGCGCAACCTTGTGGTCTGCTATTTTTGTGGCGTGGTGTGCGTGGTGTGCGTGGTGTGATTTCGCATTCCTTTGCCGGGGCAGCAACGCCGTGCATGGCCGGGTCGCCTGCCGACATTTCCGCGGCAAGTGAGGGAGTTGCATCCACTGCCGCGCGCCCCCATCGTGGAAGCAAAGCTGCGCGCAGGTGGGCTGCGGCGCAAATCAGGCCCAGGCGCCTGCGGTGGGTGACTGCGCGGCCCAG
>JAZKIF010000146.1:0-10891 GCA_040385005.1 Pseudomonadota bacterium | reverse complement strand
ACCTGCAATACCGCCGTTTCTGGGTCGAGACCGAAAACCGCTGGGTTCGCCTGCGTGTTTCCAGCGCCGCCCTGCGTCTGATCGACAAGAACGGTATCGATAGCGTGCTGGCGGACCTGCGTGCCCGCGGCCAAGCCTAAACCCCGGGAGCACCATCATGGCAAGCAAAGGCGGACGCGAAAAAATCAAGCTGGAATCCACCGCGGGTACCGGCCACTTCTACACGACGAGCAAGAACAAGAAGACGATGCCCGAGAAAATGGCGATCATGAAGTTCGATCCCAAGGCTCGCAAGCACGTTGAATACAAGGAAACCAAGCTGAAGTAATTCAGCCGGTTTTACCAACAAAAAGCCCCGCACCGCGGGGCTTTTTGCTTTTGGGCGCCGGGTGAACTACCAGCGGCGCGGATTGTCGGGATAGCGGTCGCTCGAGTCGCGCACACCGTCACCGTCCCGATCGCGTCGGGCGGCACGCGCGTCGCGGTTGTAGGGGTACGCCGGGGCTGCCCGGTTGCGCTCGTTGTAATAACGGTCGCCCCAGCGGCGATAGTCCCCTTGCGCCTGGGATTCCGCGGTCGCGTACGGATCCCAGTTGGGCGCCACGCCCGGAACCGAGCCGATCGGATGATTGTTCCAGGCCGAACCCGCTTGGTCTTCGGCATCGGCAAAAGCGGCGCCTGCCGACAGTCCGGCAACGGCGATCATCGTGAGCATCATCTTTTTCATGGAGTTGTCCTTTCGGGCGGGCACCTCGCCCGCATGACCCCTATTCAACGCGCCGCACATGTCGCGGGGGTATCGGCAGGGTGCCGATTGCATGTCGGACAGTTACCGGACGTACCGTCGGGAGAATTGGGGAGTCGCGGGTTTGTCCGACACGCCAGGGCCGCGCTTGGCGCGACGATTGGCGACGGGGGCTGTTCCCCGCCATTCGGAGCAACCATGAGCATTTTCGGCAACATCCTCAACAAGATTTTCCACCGCGGCGGCGACGCCGGCGCCACGACTACTGCCTCGACGACGGCATCCCCACCGCTGCCCGACGCCAGCAGCGCCGCGGCTGCGGGCACCGCGGCGCAAGCCACGGCCCAGGCCGCCGCCCCTTCCAATGTGGACGTGGAAGCCGTGATGAACGACATCGCGGCCAAGAATCCGCAGAAGCTCAACTGGCGCACGTCCATCGTCGACCTGATGAAGCTGCTGGACCTCGACAGCAGCCTCAACGCACGCAAGGAACTGGCAACCGAACTCGGCTATTCGGGCGCCAAGGACGGCTCCGCCGAGATGAACCTGTGGCTGCACAAGCAGGTGATGAACAAGCTTGCGCAAAACGGCGGCAAGGTGCCGGCCGAGCTTCGCGACTGACGACTGGCCAATCCCAATGAAAAAGCCCCGCGATGCGGGGCTTTTTTTCGAGCGGCGGAAGCGACTCAGGCGTGAGCGGCGCGCAGCTTCATCGAAAACTGCCGCAGCGCTTCAATGCCGCTGGCTTCGGCGCGATGGCACCAGGCTTGCAGGTCGAGCGCCAGCTGCTCACGCGATTGCGACGTGTTCAGCCACATCTGGCGCAGTTCTTCGCGCATGGTGACCATCTTGTCGAGCACGGGGTGGGCGGCACGGGCCTGTGCCAACTGCGGACGGGCGGCCGCCGGCACCTTGTCGTCGTCGCGGTGCAGCCAGCGCTTGGCGGCCTTCAGCGGGGAGAGGTCCGCCTGCTTTTCCTGGAGGACAGCGATCTCGGCTTTGCAGACGCGTCGCATTTCGCGCGCGTAGCCGGCCATGACTTCGTAGCGGTTGGCGATCAGCGCTTCCAGCGTCTTCTCGTCCGCCACCGGCTTGATGGCGCCGATCTGCAGCTTGGGCACGGTCTTCTTGACCTTGGCCCAGCCGATCTTCTCCATCAGCGTGATGTAGAACCAGCCGATGTCGAACTCGTAGGGCTTCACGGAGAAGCGCGCCGACGTCGGATAGGTGTGGTGGTTGTTGTGCAGCTCTTCGCCGCCGATGATGATGCCCCAGAACGAAACGTTGGTGCTGCAATCGGCGGATTCGAAGTTGCGGTAGCCCCAGTAGTGACCGATGCCGTTGATGACACCGGTGGCCATTACGGGAATCCAGGCCATCTGCACGGCCCACACGGCCAGGCCGATCGCGCCGAAGAGCGCAACGTCGATGATCAGCATGAGGCCTACGCCTTGCCAGCTGTAGCGGGTGTAGAGGTTGCGCTCGATCCAGTCGTCCGGCGTGCCGGTACCGTACTTGGCCATGGTTTCCATGTTCTTCGACTCGGCACGGTAGAGCTCGACGCCCTCCAGCAGCAGCTTTTTCAGGCCGCGTGTCTGCGGGCTGTGCGGGTCTTCCTCGGTCTCGACCTTGGCGTGGTGTTTGCGGTGGATGGCGACGAATTCCTTCGTGACCATGCCGGTGCCCAGCCACATCCACAGGCGGAAGAAGTGAAACGGAATCGGCCCCAGGTCGAGCGCGCGGTGCGATTGGGAGCGGTGCAGGAAAATGGTGACGCCAACGATGGTGATGTGGGTGGTCACCAGGGTGTACAGGACGATTTGCCACCACGACAGGTCCCACAGGCCGTTGGACAGCCAGTCGATCGTCGAATTCAGCACGGCCCAGTCGGGAAGCAACATGGAAGGGTGTCTCTCTCTTTAAAACGCGGCTGCTCGGGACGGCGCCGCTCGTCGTAGGACTGCATTTTACGGTCCAAGGTTCAAAAACAAGCTGTGGTTAACCACAGAAGGCTCCATTCCATTGACCTGCGTCAATTTTTCACCCAGGTCGCGGCGAAAAAACCGTCCGTCTGGTGCCGATGCGGCCAAAGGCGCAGGTAGTCGCCGCCGGATTCGCCGCCGCTGCACAGGCTGGCCGCCGCTTCGACTTTGAGATTGGACAGGATTTCCACCGCGGGAAGTGGAGTGAACTCCTTGTTCGCCTCGGTGAATGCCTGCGCGATGGCCTCATTCTCTTGCGGCAGGAGGCTGCAGGTCGCGTAGACCAGCCGGCCGCCCGGCTTCAGCAGCCGCGCGGCGCTCTGCAGGATCGCGGCCTGCTTCACCGTCATCTCCTGCACGCCCTGGGGCGACTGCCGCCATTTCAAATCCGGGTTGCGGCGCAGCGTGCCGAGGCCGGAGCACGGCGCGTCGACGAGCACGCGATCGATCTTGCCCGCCAGCCGCTTGATGCGATCGTCGCGCTCGTGGGCGATCGCCGCCGGATGGACATTCGAGAGCTTGCTGCGCGCAAGACGCGGCTTGAGCGCATCCAGCCGATGCGCCGACGTGTCGAACGCATAGAGCCGCCCGGTGTTGCGCATCGTCGCGCCGATCGCGAGCGTCTTGCCGCCGGCGCCCGCGCAGAAGTCCACGACCATCTCGCCGCGTTTGGCGTCGAGCATCAGGGCCAGCAATTGCGAGCCTTCGTCCTGCACCTCGATCGCGCCGCGCGCGAACGCGTCGAGCTTCGTCAGCGCCGGCTTCTCCGAAAGGCGCAAGCCCCACGGCGAATACGGCGTGGCACGCGCCTTGATACCCACCAGCTTCAGTTCGCGCTCCACATCCGGGCGCTTGTCGTTCAGCGTGTTCACGCGCAGGTCCAGCGGCGCGGGCTGGTTGAGGCTGTCCACCAGCGGCCAGAACTCGGCGCCGAGCTGCTCCTTGAGAGGTTGCACGAGCCATTCCGGCAGGTTGTGGCGGTGGCGCTCCATCAAGTCGGCGGGCACGATGGCATCGCATTGGTCGAGCCACTTGCGCTCCTGGTCCGTCAACGCGCTCTTGAGGAAATCGCGCGGGCCGTGGAAGCCGAGGATCGCCATGCGGCGCTCCTTCGGTCCACTGCCGGACGGCGACAGATGGTCGAAGAGAAGCTTTTTGCGAAGCACCGTATAGACGGTCTCCGCGAGGGTCGCGCGTTCGCGGGGCCCTAGCGATTTGTTGTCGCGAAAGAACCGCGAAACGATCGAATCGGCGGGGTGGTCGAACTTCAGCGTGAGCTTGACGAGCTCGGAACAGGCATCGAGCAGGGCTTTGGGGTGCATCCCCCTATTGTCCCAGTGTCACAGCATGGGCAGCAGCGCGGCGATCGCGCGCGGATAAATCAGGTGTTCCTGCGTGAGGATTCGAGCGGCCAATCCTTCCGGCGTGTCGCCCGGAAGAATCGGCACCGCGGCTTGCGCGAGGACCGGTCCATGGTCCAGCTCGGCCGTGACCTGGTGCACCGTCGCACCGGAGAATTTGCATCCGGCCTCGATCGCGCGCTGGTGCGTGTGCAGGCCCGTGAACGCGGGCAGCAGCGAAGGATGGATGTTGACCATGCGGCCTTCATAGCGCTTGACGAACCCCGGCGTGAGGATGCGCATGAATCCCGCGAGCACCAGCAGCGACGGCTGGCGGCGGTCGATCACCGTCGCGAGTTCTTCGTCGAAGGCTTCGCGCGAGGCGAATTTCCTGTGGTCCACGACTTCCGTCGCGATGAGCTGCTCACGCGCGAAGGCGAGCCCGCCCGCGTCGGCCTTGTTGCTGATCACCGCCGCGACTTGCGCGTCCAGCGTCTTGCGCCAGTTGTCGCGCTGCGCGGCGCGCACGATGGCCGCCATGTTGGAGCCGCCGCCCGAGATCAGGATCACGATGTTCTTCATCGGGCGGGATTATCCCTTCCGCGGACGCAACGGATCAGCTGGGCCCGGATCGATCCTGCGGGACCGCTTCCTGCGCACCATCCGCCGCGTCGGGAGGTGGGGGAACCAACGCCTCGTTCCCAAGCGGCGGCTCGTCTTGCGATACTTTTTCGCCGAGCGTGCGGTTGCGCGGGTCTCCGTCATGGTTCTCGTTGCTGCCGTGCGCGGGACCGCGCCCGATGCTGGTGCCATTGCTCATCGCTGCTCCCGGAATCCAAAAGGCCACTCTAGGTCCACGCGGGCCGAAACGGTGTAGGCATGCGCCGATGTCGCAACCCGGACACCCCGAAAAGCACGACCGTGCCGATAATGACGCGGAATCGGAGACACGCCATGGATTTAGCCTTCACGCCCGAAGAACAGAAGTTCCGGGAAGACATCCGCGCCTGGGTTCGGGAGAACCTGCCCCAGGACATCTCGACCAAGGTCCACAACGCGCTGCGCTTGTCGCGTGACGACATGCAGCGATGGGCCCGCATCCTGGGCAAGAAGGGCTGGCTGGGCTACGGCTGGCCCCAGCAGTTCGGCGGCCCGGGCTGGAACGCGATCCAGAAACACCTTTTCGAAGAAGAATGCGCCCTCGCCGGCGCGCCGCGCGTCGTGCCCTTCGGCCCGGTGATGGTCGCGCCCGTGATCATGGCGTTCGGCAATGCCGAGCAGCAAAAGCGTTTCCTGCCTGGTATTTCGAGCGGCGAGGTCTGGTGGAGCCAGGGCTACAGCGAGCCGGGCTCGGGCTCGGACCTCGCGTCGCTGAAGACGCGCGCCGAACGCCAGGGTGACAAGTACATCGTCAACGGCCAGAAGACGTGGACCACGCTCGCGCAGTACGGCGAGTGGATCTTCTGCCTCGTTCGCACGAGCACCGAGGGCAAGCCGCAGACCGGCATCTCTTTCCTGCTGATCGATATGAAGTCGCCGGGCGTCACGGTGCGCCCGATCATCATGCTGGACGGCGAGCACGAGGTGAACGAAGTCTTCTTCGACAACGTCGAAGTGCCCGCCGGGAACCTGATCGGCGAGGAGAACAAGGGCTGGACCTACGCGAAGCACCTGCTCTCGCACGAGCGCACGAACATCGCGGACGTGAACCGCGCGAAGCGCGAACTCGAGCGGCTCAAGCGCATCGCCAAGGCCGAAGGCGTCTACGACAGCGCCGTCGATGGTCCTTCGGCCGGCCGCTTCCGCGATGAGATCGCAAAGCTCGAAGTGGACGTCGTCGCGCTCGAAATGCTGGTGCTGCGCGTCCTCTCGGCCGAGAAATCCGGCAAGAACTCGCTGGACATCGCGGGCCTGCTGAAGATCAAGGGCAGCGAGATCCAGCAGCGCTACAGCGAATTGATGATGCTTGCGGCGGGTCCTTACTCCGTGCCTTACATCCGCGAAGCGATGGATGCCGGCTGGCAAGGCGAGTTCGTCGGCGCCGCGCATTGCGCGCCGCTCGCTTCGACTTACTTCAATCTGCGCAAAACCACGATCTACGGCGGCAGCAACGAAGTGCAGCGCAACATCGTGGCGCAGACGGTGCTGGGCTAACGCACAAACTTTGTCATTGCGGGCTTGACCCGCAATCCATGGATCCCGGGTCAAGCCCGGGATGACAGAAACAGGAGACACACAATGGATTTCGATTTCAGCGATGACCAGCAGCAACTGCGCGACGCCGTCCGCAAGTGGGTCGACAAGGGTTATGACTTCGAGCGCCGCCGCGCGATCGTGAAGGCAGGCGGCTTCGACCGCGATGTCTACACGCAACTCGCCGAACTCGGCCTGGCCGGTCTCTACATCCCGGACGACCACGCCGGCATGGGCATGGGGCCGATCGAGGGCATGGTGGTGATGGAAGAGCTCGGCCGCGGCCTCGTGCTCGAGCCGCTGGCGCAAGCACTTATCGCGGGCGGCGTCATCAACGGCTACGCGCCGGAAGACCTGAAGTCCGCGTGGCTCGGCAAGGTCGCGGCTGGCGAGGCGCTGGTCGTCCTGGCGCACCAGGAGCGCAAGGCTCGCTATCGGCTCGACGTGTGCGAAACGCAAGCCGCCAAATCGGGCGATGCGTGGACCGTCACCGGCGCGAAGAGCATCGTGCCCGCCGGTGACCAGGCGGACGCGTTCCTCGTGCCTGCGGTGGCGAACGGGAAGATGGCGCTCTTCCTCGTCGAGCGGTCCGCGCAAGGCGTCACGGCAAGTGGATATGCCACGCAAGACGGCGGCCGGGCGGCGGAAGTGAAGCTCACCTCATCGCCCGCCACGCTCGTCACCAGCGAAGGGCTCACGGCCCTCGAACACGCCGTCGACATCGGCATCGCCGCGGCCTGCGCCGAAGGCGTGGGCGTCATCGACAAGACGATGGAAGTGACGGTGGAATACATGAACACGCGCAAGCAGTTCGGCGCCACGCTGGCTACCTTCCAGGCCCTGCGCCATCGCATCGCCGACATGAAGATGCAGCAGGAACTCGCCCGCTCGATGAGCTACTACGCATCGCTCAAGCTCAATGCCCCGGCCGACGAGCGCCGCCGCGCGATGGCGCGCGCGAAGTACCAGCTCGGAGTCGCGATGCGCTTCGTCGGCCAGGCTTCCGTGCAACTGCACGGCGGCATCGGCGTGACGGACGAATACATCGGCAGCCACTATTTCAAGAAGCTGACCCAGCTCGAGATGACTTTCGGCGACACGCTGCATCACCTGGGCGAGGTGTCGCAGCGGATGCAGGACACGGCCGGGGTTTTCGCTTGATCGCCCGGCGGCTCCTGCTGGCGCTTGGGGTTGCGCTGCTCGCCGCTTGCGCCTCGGCGCCGCAGCCGGCACGCGAATTTCCGCCGATCGTCTTTGTCCCCGGCAACGGCGACGACGCGGCCATCTGGCAGACCACGATCTGGCGCTTCGAATCCAACGGGTGGCCGCGCGACCGCCTGCACGCGTTGAACATGCCTTACCCGCTCGCACGCGACGATGACAGCCGCGCCCAGCCGGGGCGTTCGTCCACCGCCGAATCCATGGCGTTCCTTCGCGCAGAGGTCGAAGCCGTGCTCAAGGCGACGGGCGCCCGGCAAGTCGTTCTGATGGGCGTCTCCCGTGGCGGCTATGCGATCCGCGACTACATCCAGAACGGCGGCGGCGACAAGACCGTGAGCCACGCCGTCCTGGGTGGCACGCCCAACCACGGCCTGCAGGCCGTGCCGGGCCTGAACGAAGCGAACGAGTTCTCCGGCACCGGGCCGTTCCTCAAATCGCTCAACGCCCCGAAGAACGCCGCGGGCGACGAAGTGACGGGTCCCGTGAAGTGGCTCACGATCCGCTCGGACAAGAACGACAAGTACGCCCAACCCGACGGCTTGTGGCTCGGCATGCGCGGCAAGCCGACGAACGTGACCTACGCCGGTCCCGAACTCAAAGGCGCGACCAACGTCGTGATCCCCGGCGTCGATCACCGCGAAACCGCGACGTCGCCCGCGGCATTCGATGCCGCGTATCGCTTCATCACCGGCAAGGCGCCGGCGACCACCGCCGTTCTTGCCGAGGACCACGTGATGCTGATGGGCAAGGTCACGGGCCTGGGCGTCACGTCCATCGACCCGGTATCCGGCAATGGGGTCAACAACCTGCCCTTGCCCGGTGCCCGGGTGCAGGTTTACGTGATCGATCTGAACACCGGCGAGCGCATCGGCGACGCCATCTACAAGCAGACGGTCGGCGAGGATGGTCTGTGGGGCCCGATCCACGCGCAGCCCCAGACGCGCTACGAATTCGTCGTCGCATCCGCCGGCTACGCGACGATGCACGTCTACCGCAGCCCGTTCCTTAGATCAAGCAGCATCGTGAACTTCCGGGCCGAACGCATCGCGCCCGACGACAGGAACGCGCCCGCCATCGCGACGATGGCGCGTCCTCGCGGCTACCTCGACCCGGGCCGCGACAAGATGGCTTTCGACGGGCAGTCGCCACCGCCCGGCGCGGTGCTGGGCGCGGGAGTCGCCAGTTCACGCGTGAAGCCCACGGGCCTGCCACGCGCCATCACGGCTGAATTCAATGGAGAGCGGGTGATCGGCCGGACGTGGCCGGCCGCGAACAACGAAATCTCGATCCTCGAGCTGACTTACTGAAACGTCACCCGTGCAAGCGTGACGTCACAGGAGCGTCACGCGTGCAAGCGTGACGTCTTCGGCAGGTGCGCCATGAGGAACTCCATCTGGTCCGCCAGGATGCGGCGGTTGCGCAGGATGAAGTCCTCCCACAGGCTTGGGATGTAAGGCGCGTACAGGAGCGGCATGCGCGCCTGCTCCGGCGTGCGGTTGCTCTTGCGATGGTTGCAGCAGCGGCAGGCGGTGACCACGTTCATCCAGTGATCGCGCCCGTTCTGCGCGAACGGGATGATATGTTCGCGCGTCAGCTCTTCCTCATGGAATTCGTCGCCGCAGTACGCGCACACGTTGCGGTCGCGCGCGAAGAGCTTGCTGTTCGTGAGGCCCGGCTTGAGGTCGAAGGGGTTGATGTTCGGCACGCCCGTGGTGCCGATGATGCTGGAGATCGCGATGCGCGATTGCTCGCCCGTCTCGGCGTTGTGGCCGCCGCGAAACAGCGCCACCTGCGCGCCGACTTCCCACCGCACTTCATCGGCGGCATAGTGCAGCACGGCCTGCTCCAGTGAAATCCAGGACTGGGGCAACCCTTGGGCGGACAGCTTCAACACCTTCAAGACACGACTCCTTGTAACCAGGAAACCACGCAAAGGCTCAGCACGGCGCGCGACCGCGCTCTACAGCACAATATACCTTGTTTTCGCGACCCGTTGCCGACAGCGAATGCCCTGCGGCGCTTGGCTCCACGGCCACGGGTTGCTATCAAAAAGATACCAACTGCCCAGATGCGCATTTTCAGAGGCTTCCACCACCCCGGCATCGCCGCGGCCTGCGCGCTGACCATCGGCAACTTCGATGGCGTGCACCGCGGCCACCAGGCCATGCTCGCGCTGCTGAACAACGAGGCGCGGCATCGCGGCGTGCCCAGCTGCGTGCTCACCTTCGAGCCCCATCCGCGCGATTTCTTCGCCGCGGTCGCCCGCAAGCCCGAACTCGCGCCTGCACGCATCGCCACCTTGCGCGACAAGCTCACCGAACTCGCCCGCTGCGGCGTCGAGCAGTGCGTGGTACTCCCGTTCGATGCCCGGCTGGCCTCGCAAGTTCCCATGGCCTTCATCGACGACGTCCTGGTGAAGGGCCTCGGCGCGAAGTACGTGCTGGTCGGCGACGACTTCCGCTTCGGCGCGAAGCGAGCCGGCGACTACACGATGCTGGATGCCGCCGGACAGGCAAAGGGCTTCGATGTCGCGCGCATGAACAGTTATGAGGTACATGGCCTGCGCGTTTCCAGTTCCGCGGTGCGCGAGGCTCTGGGGCGGGGCGACATGGACGGCGTCGCCGCACTGCTGGGCCGCCCGTACAGCGTCAGCGGCCACGTGGTGCACGGCCGCAAGCTCGGCCGCCAGCTCGGGTTCAACACGCTCAACCTGCGCTTTTCGCACTGGAAGCCGGCGGCAAGCGGCATCTTCGCCGTGCGCGTCGAGGGCCTGGGCGCGCATGCGCTTCCCGGCGTCGCGAACCTGGGGATCCGCCCTTCCCTGGACCCGCGCGACGTGAACGGCGGGCGCGTGCTGCTGGAAACGCATTGCCTGGAATGGCCGCACGAGCTCGGCGAGGAAGGGGCCTACGGTAAAATCATCCAGGTGGAACTGCTGCACAAACTGCACGACGAGCTGAAGTACGACGGTCTCGATGCCCTCACCGCGGGCATCCGCAAGGACTGCGAAGAGGCGCGCGCGTTCTTCGCTTCCACGCGGCGCCAGACGACGCGCGACCGAATTTAAAGGTCTGTCATCGCGGGGACTTCTCCCCGCATCCATCCCTCGTTTTCGCATTCCTGGATTCCGGGTCAAGCCCGGAATGACAACCTAAGGTATTTCCATGACAGACAAGACCGCCGACCCGACCGACGTCAAGACCGACTACCGCGCCACCCTCAACCTGCCCGACACGCCCTTCCCCATGCGCGGCGACCTGCCCAGGCGCGAACCGGGCTGGGTGAAGGAGTGGGAGGACACGGGCCTCTACAAGAAGCTGCGCGCCGCGCGCTGCAATCACGAAAAGTTCGTGCTACACGACGGCCCGCCGTACGCCAACGGCCAGATCCACATGGGCCACGCGGTCAAC
>JAZKIF010000145.1:0-3872 GCA_040385005.1 Pseudomonadota bacterium | reverse complement strand
GGCCGCATCGTCGACCGGCCGCGACAAGCCGATCCGCCTCGTCCCGCCGGACGCCAGATGGCAGGTCGAAATGCGAGGGCGCCCTCCCCTTTCGCTCGGAATGCCGATGCGCAGCCCCTTCGACGACCAATGGGTGGTGCCGCTCTGGGTTCCCGTCGGGAGCGCGGCGGGGCAGGCCATGGGATGGATCCGCGTCGAGATCCGCAGCAGCTACATGGAGCGCTTCATCGAGCGGCTTCCCGGATTCCACATGGGCTCGCTGGTGATCATGACGACGGATGGTTTCGGCGTGATCCGCGTGCCGCACGACGAATCCGTGGTCGGGGTGATGCGTCCCGGGGTGGTGGAATTCCTGCGGCTGGCGCAGGGCGAGAGCGGCACCGTCGAATTCGCGCCCCGCACCGACAACCGCCTGCGCCTGTATTCCTGGAAGCGGCTGCCGGCATTCCCGATCGCCGTCGCCGTGGGCTTCGAGAAGTCCCTAGTGCTCGCCGAGTGGCGCAGGCGCACCGGGCAACGCGCGCTCGTCTCGATCGTCTTCAGCGCCGCGATCGCCGCGCTGACATTCGGGCTGATGGTCTACGCCCGCCGGGCCCGGTCGGCGCGCGAGCGCACCGAGCATCTGCTTCGAAACCTCAACAGCGAACTCGAAAGCAAGATCGCCGAGCGCACGGCGGCTCTCAAGCTGGCCAACGAGGACCTCGAAGCGTTCACCTATTCGGTCGCGCACGACCTGCGCGGCCCCATCGCGCGCCTCGCGGCCTTCGTGGACCTGCTCGAGCGGGATCTCGCCGTGCACACCGAACCGGTTGGCCGCCGCCTTGCGGCGTTGCGCCGGCAGGCCCGCGAGATGAACGCGCTGGTCGACGACCTGCTCGCGTTCGCGCGCGCGGGCAGCCAGGCCATGTCGGCCGATCGCGTCGACATGGACCAGCTCGCCAGCCAGGTCAGGGACGAGATCGAACCCGCGACGGCCGGAAGGTCCATCGAGTGGTTCGTGGATCCGCTGCCGGGCGTCCACGGCGACAGCGCCCTGCTGCGCGAGGTGTGGCGAAACCTGATCGGCAACGCAGTGAAGTACACGGCGGGCCGCGATCCCGCGCGGATCGCGATCGGCACGTTCAAGGCTTCGGCGACGGAGATCGGCTTCTTCATCAAGGACAACGGCGCGGGCTTCGACGAGACCTATGCGGACCAGTTGTTCGCGCCATTTCGCAGGCTGCATTCGGTGTCCGAATTCGAGGGCACCGGCGTGGGCCTTGCGATCGTCCATCGCATCCTGCGTCGCCACGGCGGCCGGATCTGGGGGCGCGGCACACCGGGGGCCGGGGCTTCCTTCTGCTTCACGCTGCGCTTGTAAAGCGCAGGGCGGCCCGGGGCCGGAAGGTAAACTCGCCGCCATGCGTTCCGATTTCACGATCCTGGTCGTCGATGACCATCCCTCATCCCTCTATGCGGCGTCCAAGCTGCTGCGGACCGCGGGATTCAAGACGCTGGAAGCCGCCACCGGCCACGATGCGCTGCATCTCTCGAGCCAGGCCTCCGCGCTGCTGCTCGACGTGAACCTGCCGGACCTGAACGGGGTGGAGGTCTGCCACCGGATCAAGAGCGACAAGGCGACTGCGAAACCGGTGATCCTGATGTCCGCCGTGTATGCGGATGAATTGCATCGCGATGCGGGCCTGCAATCCGGCGCGGACATGTACGTCTCCCCGCCGCTGGACTACGACGCGATCGCGGCCGCTTTCGACAAGCTGCTGGCCGGCTCGCAAGGCGAGCGCAGCCAGTAAACCCCACGAGCGATCAGCGGGCAGGCGCGATCGTGCCGCGCAGCCCGGCGCGCGCGGCCGCGCGATCGAGCTCTCCGCTGCGCTGGACGTCCTGCGTGAACGCACGCAGGTACGCGAGCCCGGCTTCCGGCCGGCCCTTCGGCAGCGCCGGCGCCACATGCTCCTCGCCCCAGCGGCCATCGAGCACGCGCGAGCCCGGCACGCGGCCCGAGAGCTCGAAGAGGATGCCCTTGTTGGTCGCGAACGCATCGATCTCGCCGCGCTGCAGCGCCTGGGCCGCGGCGTCCAGGTTGGGAAACGTGCGCAGCTTCGCCTGCTTCAGGCGCGGCGCGAGCGCGCGTTCGGACGAGCTTCCCAGGCTCACGCCGATCGTCGCGCCGGGCTGGTCCATCGAAGCGGGGCTGGTGATGCGCGAGACGCCTTGCGGCACGAGCACGCCGAGTTCCAGGTCGACCACGGGCTGGGCGAAGTCGACGAGCTTCGCGCGCTCTTCGGTCGCGTTGGTGATGGTGAAATCCGCATCCCCGCGCTGCACCGCGGCGACCATCTCGGCAACTCGCGGAAACACCACGATCTTCGCGGGCACGCCCAGCCTCGCGGCGAGCGAGCGGCCGAGATCCACCGAGATGCCGCGCATGTTCTCCGGCGCCGCATTCTCCACGAGGGATGTCGGGCTGCCCGGGTAGACGGCGACACGCAACTCACCCGTCGGCGCGATGGCCTGGCGCGCGGCGGGTGGCGCTGCGCCGCCGGATGCATGCGGTGCGGCGCAGCCCCAGAGCGACGCGCTAGCCGCGAACAGTGCGGACAGGACAACCCTGCGCGAACTGGAAATGGCGGCGCGTCTCGGAACACTCGTTGTCATTGGTTTGTCTCCTGGTGGTGCCTGAATCAGTCGACCTTGATGCCGGCGGTCTTGACGACCTTCTCCCAGCGCTTCAACTCGGCCGCGATCAATTGCCCGAACGCCTGCGGCGTCACGGGCGTCGCCTCGGCGCCTTCGGTGGCGAGGCGCGTTCGCACCTCGTCGGACGACAGCGCCTTGTTCACCTGCTGGTTCAGCAGGGCGACGATGTCGGCCGGCGTGCCCGCGGGCGCGACGAGGCCATACCACTGGTCGGCCTCGAAACCCTTCGTGCCGGGAACGCCGCTCTGCGCGACGGTCGGCACTTCGGGCAACTGCGACATGCGCTTCGGGCTCGACACCGCGAGCGCGCGCATCTTGCCGGCCTTGATGTGCGGCAACAGCGCCGGCCCGCCAGTGAAGAGCGCCTGCACCTGTCCCGCGAGCAGGTCGGTCACCGACGGCGCCGTGCCCCGGTACGGGATGTGCAGCAGCGAGATGCCGGCCTGCGCCTTGAGGTACTCCATCGTCATATGCGCCGCGCTGCCGTTGCCGCCGGAGCCATAGGCGAGCTGGCCCGGCTTGCTCTTCGCCAAGGCCACGAATTCCTTCAGGCTGTTCGCGCCCAGCGATGGATGCACGACAAGGATGTTCGGCACGCGCGCGACCCACGCGACCGGCGCGAAACTCTTCACCGCGTCGTAGCCGAGCTTCGGGTAGAGCCAGGGATTCACCGCGAGCGTGCCGATGTGGCCCATGACCAGCGTGTACCCATCGGCGGGCGCCTTCGCGGCGCGCTCGAGCCCGAGCGATCCACCCGCGCCGGGCACGTTCTCGATCACCACCGCCTGGCCGAGCGAGCGGCCGAGCTCCACGCCGACCGCGCGGGCCAGCACGTCGCTCGAACCACCGGGCGTGAACGGCACGATGATCTTCAGCGGCTTGTTCGGGTAGCTTTGCGCGAACGCGCCGAACGCGGGCGCCGCGAGCGTGCCGGCGGCGATTCGCGCGAGGGCGGCGCGACGATCAGGATAGTGAGTCAGGGTCATGCGTTTTCTTCGGGCCAGTACAGGCGCATGGGGTTGTCCACGAGCAACTTGCGCTGCAGCTCGCCGGTGGTGGCGATGTGGGGAATGAAGTCCACCAGCAGTCCGTCGTCGGGCATGTGGCCCTTGAGGTTCGGGTGCGGCCAGTCGGTGCCCCAGAGCACGCGGTTTGGGAATGTTTCGACGAGCCGG
>JAZKIF010000144.1:0-20661 GCA_040385005.1 Pseudomonadota bacterium | reverse complement strand
CGCGCGGTCTCCGGAGAACGACCCACCCCAGTCGCCGGCCGACCGCCACCCAGGTAAAGTGCGATAGGTCCTCGAGGCGTACAACGAGCGATTCCATGCAGAGTGGTTTCGTATCGCGCGTCGCCCTAGACGTGGCGGAGTAGCGAGCCCGTTAGGAACGCCTCGAGGTTCTTCAGGAAGAGACGCGCCACGTTCGGCTCGTTCGCATCGGACATGCCCGCCATGTGCGGTGTGACGATCACGTTGGGCATGTCCCACAGCGGCGAGTCACGGTGCAGCGGCTCATGGGCGAACACGTCCAGGTACGCGCCGGCGATGCGCCCTTCGCGCAGCACATCGATCATCGCCTGCTCGTCGACGACATCGCCGCGCGCGACGTTCACCAATCCGCACTGCGCGGGTAGCATCGCGAATTCTTCACGGCCAACGAGGTGGTGCGTCTCGTCGCTCAAGGGACACGCGAGCAGCAGCCAATCGGCGCGGGGCAGCAACTCGCGCAAACCCGAATAGGAAGCGGTGGGCACGTCGTCGGCCACGGGCTCGCCACTGCGGCGCGCGACCGCGAGGTTGAGCCCCAGTGCCTGGAGGAGGCGGCCGATCTGCTGGCCCACCGGGCCCCATCCAACAATGACCGCCGTCTGCCCGCGAATATCGTGCGGCAGCGCCTTGGCGTAAACCGGAAACCATTCGTGCCGGCGCTGCGCATCAAGCAGCAAGGGCCACCGGCGCGCCAGCGCGAGCAGCCCGAGCGTCGCGCTGTGCGCGACCACCGGCGCATTGACGCCGGACGATGCCGTGACGACGACGCCGCGTTTGCCCAGCACTTCGTAGATGGGTCGATCGACACCGGCGGCCGGCGTGTGGACCCAGCGCAGGTTTTGCGCGTCGCGCAGCGCGTCGTAGAAACGCTGCGTGTCCGGCTTGATGTCATGCTTCGTCGACAGGCCCGTGACGTCGCGCGAGACGAAGGCGATATCCGCGCTGGTGGCGGCAGACTCGTCGGGGAAGACGAGGACGTACCGCCGCGCGCCCATCACTTTGCGAATGTCGTCTGCGAGTTTCCCGGCCGAGTCGCGTGACAGCAGGATGCGCAGCGTGCCGTCACTGGCCGTCTCTGTCGTCATCGCGTCATTCCGCCGTCGCGCCCGATTCGCGCACGACGGCTCGCCACTTCTCGAACTCCTTCTGGATGAAGGTCGCGTACTGCTCCGGCGATCCGCCGACCGGGTCCGCGCCTTCGCGCACCAGTTGCGCCTCGAGCGATGGCAGCACTTCATTCACGGCCTTGTTCAGCGTCGCGATCACCGCGTCCGGCGTCCCCTTGGGCGCGAAGAAACCGAACCAAGAGCCCGCCTCGAATCCCGGGAAGCCGCTATCGGCCACCGTCGGAACGTCCGGCATGGAGCGCGAACGCTTCGCGCTCGTGACGGCCACGGCGCGCAGCTTGCCCGCCTGGATGTGCTGGATCACCGAGGGGATCGTCGCGAACATGAACTGCACGCGCCCGGCCAGTAGGTCGTTGAGCGCATCCGCGCCGCGGTACGGCACATGCGTGAACTCCGCGCCGACGCGCTTGCCGAGCATGAAGCCGGAGAGGTGCGACGACGTGCCGATGCCGGTCGATCCGTAATTGAGCTGGCCCGGCTTCGACTTCGCATAGGCGATGAATTCGTCGAGGGTCTTCGCGGGAACGCCGGGATTCACCACCAGCACGTTGGGCACGTCGGCGATCTGCACCACCGGCATCAAATCCACCAGCGGGTTGATGTTGAGCTTCTTGTACAGCGTCGGGTTCACCGCGATGGGACCGACCGAATCCACGATCAGCGTGTAGCCGTCCGGCGCGGCGCGGGCCGCGAGTTCCGTGCCGATGTTGCCGCCGCCACCGGGCTTGTTGTCGATGACGAAGGTCTGCTTGAACTTGTCGCCGAGCTTTTGCCCGACGGCGCGGGCGAGGATGTCGGTCGTGCCGCCGGCGGTGAACGCGACGATCACGCGCACCGGGCGCGAAGGGTACGGTTGCGCCTGCGACCACACGGGCGCGGCGAGCAGCGATGCGGTGCTTGCGGCCGCGCCGGCCAGGACGGCGCGCCTGCGCAAGGGGAAATCATTCTTCATCGTTGTCTCCTGGTTCAGGTGCGGTACGAAGGATCCGTGCGATCGAGCTTGCGCAGCAGCGCCGGCCACTCCATCAGGCCGTACGGACGGCGCGTTCCCGGCTGGTAGTTGTTCCAGGTTTCTTCCAGCACTTCGGGTGGTACGGGCCGCAGCTTCGTGTTGCAGGACATCGCCGCGATCTGCGAGCGGCAGGCCAGCTCGAGGCGGTGCGTCCAGTTGAATGTCTCGCCGACGCTCTTGCCGACGACGAGCG
This sequence comes from Pseudomonadota bacterium, assembly GCA_040385005.1. Taxonomy (GTDB): domain Bacteria; phylum Pseudomonadota; class Gammaproteobacteria; order Burkholderiales; family Burkholderiaceae_C; genus Ramlibacter. Next base: position 18,290 of record JAZKIF010000144.1, on the reverse strand, counting down.
CGCCGTGGTTGCGCAGCATGAGCGCTTCGCCGTTGCCGAGGTCGCGCAGCAGCGAGGCCTTCTCCTTGTCGTCCAGCACCACGCCTTCGTACTCGTGATAGCCGATCTTGAGGAAGCGCATCGCCGTCTGCGTGATCGGCAGCAACCCGCAATCCAGCGCCGACACGGCCATCGACGCCCAGCTGTGCGTGTGGATCACGCAGGCGACTTCGGGCCGGGCCTCGTGAACGGCGCTGTGGATCACGTAGCCCGCGCGGTTGATGCCGTACTTGAGGTCGCCGAAGTCGGGGCTCGCGAGGATGTTGCCGGCGAGGTCGACCTTGATGAGGCAGGAGGCCGTGATCTCCTCGTACATCATCCCGTACGGGTTGATGAGGAAGGACTCTTCGCCCGGCACGCGCGAGGAGATGTGGTTGGCCATCATGTCGGACATGCCGAAGAGGTCCACCAGCCGGTAGCACGCCGCGAGATCGACGCGGGCCTGCCACTCTTGGGGGGAGCAGCGCTCGCGCATGGATGGAATGTTGAGTACGCCCGCTGTCATTGCGATTTCCCTTTACTGCTTTTCGACCCGCGATTCTATGGGGCCGTCACGGCGCATCTTCCGCGAGAACCGACGCCTTGGGTAGCCGTGCAAACGCGATGGCGGAGATGAACGGCAACAGCGCGACCACCAGCAGTGCGGGACGGAAATCGCCCGCGGCCAGCTCGCCGCCGCTGCTGCGCAGGTGGTGCGCCAGTTCGACGAGCGACGCCGCCGCCGTCACGCCCAGCGCCACGGACACCTGCTGCGCCATGGTGGACAGCGCGGTGGCGTGGCCCATGCGGTTTCTCGGAATCTCGGTGAAGCCCGTCGTGGCCAGGGTGACGAGCGTCAGGGCGTTGGACATGCCCGCGATCAGGAGCACGATGAAGATGACGGCGTGCGGTGTGTGCGGCGTGAACAGGGCATAAGCGCCATAGAACAAGCTCGTCACTGCGGAGGACGTGATGAGGAGGCGCCGATAGCCCAGGCGCCTCACCGCCGCCGTGACGATGCCGCGCGAACCGAGCGATCCGACGGCGGTCGCCACCGTGAGCAGGCCGGCCTCCAGCGGCGGCATGCCGAAGCCCACCTGGAACAGGAGCGGCAGCAGGAACGGCGTGGCGCCGATGGCCGCGCGGACCGGCGCGCCGCCCAGGACGGACGCGCGGTAGGTGATGAAGCGGAACACCTTGAAGTCGATGAGGGGCTCGTCCTGGGCGGCACTGCGCCGCAGGTACACCCACAAGGCCAGCACGCCCACGCCGGCCAAGGCCACGACGCCGGGCCAGGGCAGCAGCCCTTTGCCCACCATCTCGAGCGCGCCCAGCAGTCCGCCGAGCGCGACGGCCATCAGCACGAGGCCCAGCGGATCGAAGCGCGCCGCCCCTTCGCTGTCGCCGGGCAAATCCTTGTCGATGAAATACAGCGCTGCCAGTACGCCGGCCAGGCCGAACGGGATGTTGACCAGGAAGATCCAGCGCCACGACACCACCGTCACGATCGCGCCGCCCACCAGCGGACCCATCAGCCGCCCGATGCCACCCGGCACGGTGAACCACACCATCGCCATGATCATCTGCGTCGCCGGAATCGTGCGCAGCAGGATGAGGCGGCCGACCGGGACCATCATCGCGCCGCCGGCGCCCTGCAGCAGCCGGAACGAGATCAGCTGGCCCAGCGTGGTCGCGATGCCGCACAAGGCCGATGCGAACGAGAAGAGGAATACCGCGGCGCAGAACACCCGCCGCGGCCCGAAGCGGTCGGCCAGCCACGCGCTGGCCGGCAGGAACAGGACCAGGCTGAGAAGGTACGAGGTGATCGCGAGATTGAGGTGCAGCACGTCGGCGTGCAGCGAGTCGGCGATCGCGGGGAGCGCCGTGCCCATGACGGAGGAATCGAGGTTCTGCAGGAACATCGGGCACGCGACGACGAATGGCACGATGCGCAGCCGGGCGGCGGGGCTGGCCAGTGCGCGCGCGATCCGGGACTTCATTGGCCGCGACTGTACGCGGGATGGGCTCCTCGGACCAGCACCGGGCACTCAGGGGGGCATCACGATCCGTGATGGCAGCCCGGCCTGTAGGAATCGGCTTGTACGAAATCGGCCGCTTTGCCGAGTCATTCCAGAGGGGCCCGGTCGAACAATGTCGGAAGGCACACAGCCAAGGAGCACCACCATGCCCGACGATCCCACACCCCTGGGCGACGCGATGTCGCACCGCTTCCCCGACCAGAAAGTTCCCCAGGCGAAACCGGGCGCGAAGAACGATTCGCCCACCGACTCCCCCGCATCACGTCCCGCGCTGCCGGACCATCCCGAGCGCATGGCCGCGGACATCGAGGACGAGGAGGCCGACCCGGTGATCGACACCGGCCCCGGCATCGCCGACGGCCCGCGCGGCATCAAGAAGCAAAGAGGTTGACGCGATGCCCGAAGTGCCGACGCCCGAACCCACGCCGCCGCTGAACAACCCCGACCCCCAACCCGGCGATCCCGGGCCCCCGGTCCCGCCGCCCACGGACAAGGACGGCAACGACGTGGTGCCGGTCGAACTGCCCGGGAAGCCGCACGCGCCCGAACGGGTCTGACGGCCACCCGGCCGGGTAGCCCCGACTGTCCGGCCCCTGTACGATCCCCGCTGAAGCCGCGCCGCAGTCGTGCGCGGCCAGGAGGGGTCGATGTCCATTTTCCGCAAGGGCGTGATTCGCCTGCGTCCCAGCATCGTCATGCTGTTCATCGCGATGGTGCTGCCCGTGTTCGCGGCGTCCATCTGGGTGGGCTACGTGTCGAACGACCGCATGGCCCGCGATACGGCCGACAAGCTGGTGGAACGCTCGCGGCTGGAGACCATCGCCCAGACCGAGGCGCTGCTCAACCCGATCGCCTCGCTCGTGCGGGTGTCCGCGCGGATGGCCGGCGAGCAGCCCGATTTCTACCGCACCGAGAAAGCGCTCGCGCCGATGCTCGAGGTGCTGGGCCACAGCGCGAACATCAGCAGCGTCTATGTCGGCTTCGCGGACGGCTCGTACCGGATGGCGCTGCGCGTGCCCAAGGGCCTGCGCATCCAGAACACGGCGCCGCCCGAGGCGACGCAATTTGCGGGCCGCTGGCTGGACCGGCGCGGTTCGGGCACCGCGGTGGATCGCTACACCTTCCTGGACGGCAAGAAAGCGGCGATCGGCACCCTCGAAGCCGAGGCGTTGTACGACCCGCGCGTGCGGCCGTGGTTCAAGGATGCGGTGGAGAAGAAGGACCTGGTCATCTCCAACCCGTACATCTACGCGACGACCGGCCTGCCCGGCATCACCGTCGCCACGCCGTTCTATTCGGGCGGGCAGCTCGCGGGCGTGCTCGCGATCGACATCCTGCTGGACAGCCTTTCGCAGTACCTCAAGACGCGGCCGGTCAGCGAGCATTCCACCTCGCTCATCGTCGACAACGAAGGCCTGGTCGTCGCGCACCCGGACACGCAGCAGGCGCTCAAGCGCGAGGCGAGCGGCGGGCTCTCGCGCGTGCGCATCGCGGAGCTCACCGATCCGCTGCCCTCGCTCGCCTTCGCCATGCGCGCGGAGCAAAAGCGCAACAACTTCGCCTTCACGCATCGCGGCGAGGAGTACGTGGCGCTGTTCTCTCCGTTCCCGAAGGAGTTCGGCAAGTCCTGGGAAGTCGCCATCGTCGCGCCGCTGGAAGACTTCGTCGGCGAGGCGAAGTCCAACAACCGGAAGCTGCTGGTGTTCGGCCTGCTCGCCATCTTGCTGCAGGTGCTGCTGATCTACGCGCTCTCCCGCCGCATCGCCAAGCCGCTCGAGCAACTGGAAAAGCAGGTGCAGGAGGTGGAGCAGTTTTCCATGCGGCGCCATGAACCGGTGCATTCGCCGATCCGCGAGATCGCGTCCCTCGCCGCCGCGGTGGATACGTTGCAAAGCGCGATCGGCGCGTTCTCGGTGTTCGTGCCCAAGGAGCTGGTGAAGCAGCTCATCGCATCGGGCCAGGAGCTCAAGCTGGGAGGCCGCAGCCGCTTCCTCACCGTGATGTTCACCGACCTCGAGTCGTTCTCGACGTGGGCGGAGACGACGCCGGCGCAGGAGCTGCTCACGCGCATTTCCGATTACTTCGAGGTCGTGACGCGCGCCGTCAACGCGACCTCCGGCACGATGGACAAGTTCATCGGCGATGGCGTGATGGCGTTCTGGGGCGCGCCCGCGCTGCTGGACGAGCACGCGTACCTCTCGTGCGTCGCCGCCGTGCGCATCCAGCAGGGGATGCGGGCGGTCAATGCGCGCTGGAGCGCCGAGGGCCGAGCCCCGCTCACGGTGCGCATCGGCATCCACAGCGACGCCGTGCTGGTCGGCAACATCGGCTCGCCCGAGCGCGTGAGCTACACGGTGATGGGCGACGGCGTGAACATCGCGGCGCGGCTGGAAGGCGTCAACAAGGAATTCGGCACGCGCATCTGCGTGAGCCATTCGGTGTTCCGCGAAGCGGGCGAGCGGCTGTGGCTGCGGCGCATCGGCGTGGTGAACGTCAAGGGCCGGCGTTCGGAGTTGCAGGTGTATGAGCTGCTCGGCATCCGCGGCGACGATCCGGCGCTTGAAGCTTCGCCAGAAACCCAGGAGCTGTGTCGCATGACCGACCACGCGTACGAAGCTTTCGAGCGCGAGGATTGGGCCGTGGCCCACGAGCGCTTCCAGGATGTGCTGGACAAGTATCCGGGTGACGGGCTCGCTCAGGTGATGTGGGAGCGCTCGGGGAAAGCTGCGCGGGAAGTTGCCCGGCAGCCCACATAATTGTCATGCCGGGCCTCGACCCGGCATCCAGGCGCCGCAGCGATGCGCTTTACTCCCTCGTCACACGCACCAATTCTTCCCGCGACGTGATCCCCTCGCGCACCAGCCGCTCGCCGTCGTCGCGCATCAACGTCATGCCGGCGGCGAGCGCCGCATCGCGGATCTCGGCTTCGGACGCGCGGTTGTGGATCTGCGCGCGGATCGCTTCGTTCGCGATCATCAACTCGAAGATGCCGGTGCGGCCCAGATAACCGGTCTGCCCGCAGGCATCGCAGCCGGGCCCATGGCATTTCACGCAGAGCTTGCGCACCAGCCGCTGCGCGAGCACGCCGAGCAGCGACGAGCTGAGAAGGAACGGCTCGACACCCATGTCGGTCAGGCGAGTCACGGCGCTCGCCGCGTCGTTGGTGTGAAGCGTGGCGAGCACGAGGTGACCGGTGAGCGAAGCCTGGATCGCGATCTGCGCCGTCTCGAAGTCGCGGATCTCGCCGATCATGATGATGTCCGGGTCCTGCCGCAGGATCGCGCGCAGCGCCTTCGCGAAATCCAGGTCGATTTTCGCGTTGACCTGCGTCTGGCCGATGCCGGGCAACTCGTATTCGATCGGGTCTTCCACCGTCATGATGTTGCTGCTGCCGGCATCCAGCCGGCTCAGCCCCGCATAGAGCGTCGTCGTCTTACCCGAACCCGTGGGCCCGGTCACGAGGATGATGCCGTGCGGCTGCGCGATGAGGCCGAGGAAGCGGCGCAGCGTCTCGCCCGTCATGCCCACCGATTCCAGCGACAGCTTGCTCTCGCTCTTGTCCAGCAGGCGCAGCACCGCGCGCTCGCCGTGTGCACTCGGCAGCGTCGACACGCGCACGTCCACCGCGCGCGTCCCGATGCGCAGCGAGATGCGGCCATCCTGCGGCAGGCGCTTCTCGGCGATGTCGAGCTCGGCCATGATCTTCAGGCGCGAGATCAGCGCGGCGTGCAGCGCGCGATTGGGCTGCACCACTTCGCGCAGCGTGCCGTCCACGCGAAAGCGAACGCTCGAATGGCGCTCGTACGGCTCGATGTGGATGTCGCTCGCGCCGTCGCGCGCAGCCTGCGTGAGCAGCGCGTTCAGCATCCGGATGATGGGCGCGTCGTCGCTGGTTTCCAGCAAGTCCTCGACGGCGGGCAGCTCCTGCATCATGCGCGACAGGTCGGCGTCGTTCTGCACTTCGCTCACCACGGTGGCGGCGCTGGACTCGCCTTGCGCGTAGGCGGCGCTGATGCGCTGCGCGAGTGCGGCCGGGTCCAGCGGCTGCATCGCGCGCACGCGGTATTTGCGGATCACTTCCGTCAACGCGGGGCTCGCGGGCGCGGCGGGATGCCACAGCACGAGCTGCGAGCCGTCGTCCTCCAACAGCAGCTGGTTGCCGCGCGCGAAGGCGTAGGGCAGCGGGTAGCGCATCGCCACCTCGCGTCAGCGGCCGAGCGGCGGCTGCACCACCACGCCGGGCGAAACCGGCGACACGACGGAAGGCCTGCTGGGATCGGGATTGGCCAAGGGCGGCAGCTGCGGTGCGCTGTTGACCGGCACGACGACACTCTGGTTCGGCTGCGCGCCGGCCTCGAACTTCCGCATCATGTCGTAGCGGTCGAGCGAGAGCGCATCGCTTTGCGCGGCGTCGCGGATGACGACGGGCCGCAGGAACACCATGAGGTTGGTCTTCTTGCGCGAGCGCGTCTCGCTCTTGAACAGGTTGCCGAACAAAGGCACGTCGCCGAGGATCGGCACCTTCTCTTCGTTGGCCGCGTATTCGTCCTGCAGCAGGCCGCCGAGCACGACGATGCCGCCATCCTCCACGAGTACGCTCGACTCGATGGAGCGCTTGTTGGTGATGAGGCCGGTGGCGGAGTTGATCGACGAAGCCTGCACCGTGGAGACTTCCTGGAAGATCTGCATCTTCACCGTGCCGTTCTCGCTGATCTGCGGCTTCACGCGCAAGGTGATGCCGACGTCCTTGCGCTCCACCGTCTGGAACGGGTTGACCGAGCCGTTGGTGCCGGAGTTCGAGTTCGTGTACTGGCCCGTGACGAAGGGCACGTTCTGGCCGATCACGATCTTCGCTTCCTCGTTGTCGAGGGTGAGCAGGTTGGGCGTCGAGAGGATGTTGCCGTCGCCGTTGGACTTGAGGAAGCGCGCGAGGAAGCCCAGCACGTACACGCCGTTGATGCTTCGCACGACGCCGAAGTTGAGGCCGGTGGACGGCGCGACGGTCCCGGCCGCGCCCGCGGCGAGCGAGAAGATGTTCTGTCCGCCGATGCTGAAGTTCGTGCCGAGCAGGCCGACGGTGCTGCCGTTGGTGTTGTTGACCGGCCCTTGCCACTGGATGCCGAATTCGGCGGCCTTGTCCGCGTTCACTTCGGCGATCAGGCTCTCCACATACACCTGCGCGCGGCGCGTATCGAGGCGGTCGATCACGGCGCGCAGTTGCCGGTATTGCGGCTCGGCCGCGGTGATGATGAGCGAGTTGGTCGCCGGGTCCGCCTGGATCTGTCCGCCGGTGGAGGGCTGCGCCGACGCCTGCACCGGCGCGGTGGCCGCGGTGGAAGTGCCCGACGCGCCCGAGGCGCCGCCCAGGCCGGTGGACGAAGGCGCTGCCCCGCCACCGATCGAGGCCGCGCCACCACCGCCGCCTGTCGGGGTCGTGGCCGCGAGCGCGGCGCGCAGCGTGACGGCGAGCTTCGCCGCCTCCGCGTTTTTCAGGTAAACGACATATATGTTGCCGCTCGCGTTTTGCGAGCCCGGCTGGTCGAGCTTTTCGACCAGCGAGCGGACCAGGTTGAGGCGCGCCGGATTCGCGGCGCGCACGATCAGCGCGTTGCTGCGCGATTCGGCGATGACCGTGGTACGGAACGAAGAGTCCGCGCCTCCGGCCGCACCTGGTGTCGCCGGCGCACTCGTGGTGCCGGTGGATTCCACGAGCCGTTGCACCACCGGCGCGAGATCGGCGGCGAGCGCGTTGCGCAGCGGAATCACTTCGACGTCGGTGGCGTTCGACACGTCGAGCGCCGCGATGATGCGGGCGAGACGCTGCAGGTTGTCCGCGTAATCCGTGATCACCAGCGAGTTGTTGCCCGGGTTCACGTTGATTGTGTTGTTCGGGCTGATGAGCGGGCGCAGGATCGGCACCATGTTGCCGGCCGATTCGTAATTGAGGCGGAAGATCTGCGTGACGATCTGATTGCCCGCGGCCGGCGCGGGCCCTGCGGAGACGGCGCCGCCCTGTAGCTTCGCGTCGGCCTCGGGCACGACCTTCAGCAGGCCACCGGATTCGACGACCGTGAAGCCCGAGAGACGCAGCGTCGCGAGGAACTGGTTGTAGGCCGCGGCAGGCGTGACGGGCTTTTCGGTGCTGAGCGTGATCGTGCCCTTCACGCGCGGATCGACCACGATGTTGCGGCCGCTGATCGCGGCCATGGTGCGCGCCACCGCTTCGATGTCGGCGTTGACGAAGTTGAGCGTGACGGGCTCGGCGCGGCGCTGCGCGATCGAGGCGGCCGGCCACGTGGCGGCGAGCGCGCATACGAGGCCCAGGACGGCAGCGCGTTGTAGCGAGGGTGCGAAGAATTTCATCCTAACCAATCGTGATGATGGAACGCGGACCGCTGCGGCGACCGATGATATTGAGCAGGTTCGACAAAGCGGCTTCGCTTTCCGGCGCGGCGCTCGCGGTGCCCGAAAAGCGCAGTCGCGAGCCGACCCACTGGCCATTGCCCGCGAGCTGCAGCGCGCCTTCGAGAGTGGCGAGTTGCAAGGTGGGCGTCGGGCCGCCCAGGACGGTGATGCGGTAACTGCCCATGGGCCTCAAGGTTGAAAGGCGCGACGACATGCGTTGCGCGGTGAGTTCGGCCCGCCCGGCGATGGCCAGACGGCCTTGCACCCATTCTACTGAAAGGCCCTCGCTGGAAAGGCGCAGATCGCCATCCATTTGCAATGTATTCCAGGGGGTGCCGAGGCCGGCGAGCAGCGCGGCCGGAACACTCGCCTGCAGGTTGCCGACAGTCAGGTGCATGCCGCCCCAGCGCGGCCGCAGCCGCATCGTCACGGGCTGCACCGTACAGCAGGCGGCGCGGATTTCGGCGGCGACGCCGTTCCATCGCAGACCGAGGCGCCAGTCGACGCGCGACGGGAGCGCGATGGCATCGGTGCTGCCTTCGCCGCCGGCGAGCATGAGCTGGGCCGAGCCGCGCCACACGGTTCCGCGTGGATCGGCGAGCACGACACGTCCTTCGGTCGCGCGCGCCACGGGCCCGGCGAGCCAGCGCGCCGGCGCGAACACGATCAAGGCGAACAGCAGGCCCGCGCCGATGCCGATGGCGGCCCAGGCCCACGATCCACGCGGCGCGGCGGAAGGCTTCGTCCGGGCCACGTCGTGCGCGCGTCTCAACGCGGGGGCAGGGTGAGGACGAGCGTGCCGTCCCACAGCCCGGCCGCATTGCGTGTGAGGTGCGCCTCGCCCGGAATCGCGCGCGCGTTCGCGCGGGCCTGCGCGAGCCATTGCGCGAGCGCGTCCGCGCCGGCGCCGGTCAGCGTGACCGTCACGCGGTCGCCGGCGATCACCATGCGCGCCGTCGTGCCCAACCGCTGGCGGACCGACGTTTCCAGCAGGCGCGATGCGTCGTCGTACGCGAGCTTCGGCTGCGATTGAAGCGACTTCGCCTGCAACTGCAAGGCGTTCATGCGCTGCAGTTGCGTGTCGAGCGCGCGGCGCTGCTCTTCCGACGCGCGCAAGGTCTTGAACGCGGGCGACAGCGCGAGCAGCCACACGAGCGCGATCGCGACCACGACGGTTGCGCCGGCAACCAGCGCCTGCTCGCGCGGCCGCAAGCCGGCCCAGCGCGCGCGCAACGTCTGCATCGCGGCGCTCACGATGCGGCCTCCTGCGTGATCACCAGCACATCGCCCTGCAGCACGGCCGAGTAGCCCTGGCCGCGCAGCGTCGCCCCGACGCCGCGCGCTTCGTCGGCGGAAAGGGCGAGGCCTTTCACGCGCAGTTCGCCGGAGGTGTAGTCGATGCCCGTGACGGGGCGCAGCGGCGGCGCCGCTGCGGCGAGCGCGGCAAGCATCGCTTCGAGATCGCGGCTGGAGGTGGCGCCCGCCAACTGGCGCAAGGCGGCGACTTCCTTTTCCATCTGCACCGGCGCGTCCACCACCACTTTCACTTGGGGAAACGTCTGCGTGAGCGTGCGGCGCACGGTCTCGCGCTTGTCGTCCAGCGCCGAGCGCTCCCGCCATGCCCACGCGTTGAGCCCGACGAGATTGAGCGCGAGGAGCAGCACCGCGCCCCAGCGCGCGGGCCGCCATTGCGGCGCGGCCAGCACGTCGGCCCATGCCGTGCCCAGGCGCTTGAACGCACGGGCGCGGCCGGAGCTGGAGAACTCGAACTGCGCGAGATCCCAGTCGGATTGCGCCGCGCGCAGCCAGCGCTGCGCGGGTTGCCGCAAGCCGGGCGCACGTTGCAGCACCTGCTCGGCGAGCGCGGCCACCGCCGGTTCGGCGATCACCGGCGCGCCCTGCGCCGATTCGGGAAGCAGCGGCAACGTGAGGGAGGAGAGCGGCAGCACGGTGATGCCCACATCTCCCACGGCGACGAGTTGCGCATCTTCCTCATCGCCGATCGCGTACAGCACCGTCTCGCCTTCGGGCGCGAACTCGGGAACGACGCGCGTGACGGGTCGCCCCGCGGATTCGAAAGCTTCGAGCGCGCCACGCAGCCACGCGCGATCGCAGGCCGCCACCCAGATGGGCGAGCCTGGACGCGGCTTGGGCTGGATCGCGAAGTGCAGGGACTCCGGCTCGTCGAGCAACTGGTCTTCCAGCAGGCCTTCCAGCACGGCGCGCAATCTCGGCGAACCCGCGGTCGTGCCTTTGGGCAAGTCCACGCGATGCCACGAGATCATCGCGGCCGGAACGACGGCGACGACTTCGGCGCCGGCGCGCGCCGACTGGGGCAGCAACGCGAGTTGCGCGCTGCCATGGCTTTCCACCACGGTGCCGTCGATCGTGACGGCGTAGTCGAACTCGGTCTGCGCGCCGGACGGGTGCGGTGGAAGGGGGACGACGAGTGCGCTCATGTCTGGGGGATTGTAGGAAGGTCCGTCTGTCTTCGGTGCGCTAGCGCTTCGATGCGGCCTGCGCGAGCGCCGTCGCGTCGGGAATGCCGCGCTCGCGCGACAGCACGACGACGTTCAGCCCGTCGCGCTGCAGCACCGCGCGCTCCTCGACGACCAGCTTGTCCAGGCGCAGGCGGGAGCGCACCTCGAAGAAGCGCGTGCCGATGCTGATCTGGTTGACCGTCAGAGGCGCATCGCCGCTGGTGCTCACCAGCCGCTTCGCGTCTTCGAGCGTGCGAAATGGCGTGCGTTCCCGCTCGGACACGAGGCGCTGCGCATCGGCCATGCCGATACCGTCCATGGCCGCGTAGATCACCTCCGCGGGCGCGGTGTTGAGGTTCACCGTGGTGTGCGCGGGCAGCATCGTGATGAAAGGCTGCAGCGCCGCGATGGTCGCCACCGGCAGGCCGAGCCAGACCAGCTCTTCCACGCGCTGCGGCGCGAGCGGCGCTTGCGGCGCGGAGCGGTTGCTGGGGCTGGCATCACGCGCGAACCGCAGATTCTCGACCAGCGTGTCCAGCTGCGCGGGCGGCAGGGCGAGAAGCTCGAACAGGCGCTCGAACGCGCGCACGTCCGGCTCGGAGATCGCGCCGTTGTCCACCAGGTTGTTGACGTTGAGCAGGGACTGCAGGTCGATGATCTGTCCCGACAGGAAAGCCTCGAGCATTTCCGGGCCGCTGTCGGCGGTGTTGTTGTTCTGGTCGGCCGCGAGGAAGCTCGAAAGGCGCGCCTCCTGCAGCGGCACGGCCCAAGGTTCGCCGAGATGATCCGGCCCGCCGGAGCGCGCGTCTTCGCGCAGCAGCAGCCGGGCCCAGTCGAGCGCGCCGGTGAGCACCCACGACGACTGCACGCGCGAGCGCTCCGCCCCTTCGACTTCGATGCCGCGCCATTGCTGCCAGAGCGACGCCGCGGCGAAGGTCGCGACCAGCGCGACGGTCAGCATCGCCGCGAGCAGGGCGGCGCCGCGTTGTCGGCGTATCGCGATGGGACGAGATTTCATCCGCGGCTGCCTCCCACCGTCGGTCGCACCCAATCTGTCGAGAGCGTCCCGCTGATCGGCTGGCCCGCCGGCAGCGTCAGCACGAGCCGCACCCCGTCGGGGATCACGGCGATCGACTGCACGGCGGGAGCGCCGGGCAGCACGCCGCCGGGCGTGGCGGTCTTCACGTCGCTGGAGAGCGGATTGGTCCACGCGTTCTCCCGGAAGAAATAGATCTGCCAGTCGTCCAGCGGCGCGACGGAGACTTCGCGCCGGATCAAGTCCTCGCCGGGGTTCTGCGACCACGTGTCCGCGGCGAGCCATGCGTTCTCGAGATCGCCGCGCGTCGCGACCGGCGCGGATTGCCAGCGCAGCCAGGTGCCCGCGCCGTTCACGACGCGGCGCGTCCAGCCGACGACGAGCACGCCGTCGGTGGCGGTGCTCGTGCTGCGCCGGGTCATGCGGAACACGCGGCCGTTCCATTCGATCGCGGTGGCTTGCGGCAGTTGTTCCAGCGCGTCCAGGTCGGCGGCCCATTGCGCGAGACCCACTTGCATCGTGAGCACGCCGTCGGAGCGCGACTGGGTCGCTTCCTGCGCGCGCACCATGCCGTCGAGCCCGCGCCAGCTGAGGATGGCCAGCAGCGCCATGACGAACAGCGCCACGAGCAGCTCGACGAGCGTGAAGCCCTGGGTGGCGCGGAGGTGGGTCGATGCGCGCATCAATACCTTCCGACCACGGTGGACAGGCGCAGGACGGGAGCGCCGGCGTCGAACACCTGCGCATCGACGCGCTGGAAGCTCGGATTGGGCGTGGGCAGCACGGAGATGCGCACGTCGAAGGCCCGGCCCGCCTGCTCGCATGCGACGTTGGTGTTGCCGATGCCGGGCATCTGGCGCGCGAGGCGGATGCGCACGAGTTCGTTTTCCGCGCAGATGTGCGCAAGCAGCACGGACGACTGCCGGTCCGCGTTGAGCGTGAGCGCGCTGGTGGCGCGCAGCCCCGCGGCCAACGCGATCGCGACGATGCCGAGCGCGACCAGCACTTCGATCAGGGTGAAGCCGCGAAGCAATCGCGCCCGGATCAAGGCGTGTCCCCGGACGTCACCGCGAAAGGCCGCAGCCCATCCGTCGCGATGCGAAGGCTGCGTCCCGGCAGCGATGCGCTGACGATGACGATCGCCTGCTTGCCGATGATGGGTTCGGGGCCGAGCTGCAGCGTGGAGGGACCCGCGACCTGCGTGCCTTCGCCCAGCCAGCGGTCGGGCAGCATGTCGGGTGGCACGCCGTCGAAGCGAAAGCCGCCATCGACCGGGTACCAGCGCACCGGCACGCCGCTGCTGCGCGATTGCGCGCGCGCGGCTTCGAAGAGGGAGGCGAGCCGCTGAGCTTCGCGCTCGAGCTGGGTCGCCTGCGAGTCGCGCATCGCGAAGCTCACGCCCACGGTGGCGATCGCGATGATCGCGATGACGATCAGGAGTTCGAGGAGCGTGAAGCCGCGCGCGGGCCGGTTCGGCGCCGGGCCGCCCCAAGCCGAACCAGCCCCCTCGGGGGGCAGCGCAGCGGCACCAGCCGCAAGCGTGGGGGCCACATTATTGCCAGCTGCCGATGTCGGCATTTTTCCCCTCACCGCCGGGCTGCCCATCGGCGCCGAAGGACATCACGTCGATCTCGCCTTTGACCCCGGGGTTGAGGAACTGGTAAGGGTGGTGCCACGGGTCCTCGGGCAGCTTTTCGAGGTAGGGCTTCCAGTTGGGCGGAACGGGCGCGGTCGTCGGCCGCACCAGCAGCGCCTGCAGGCCCTGCTCGGTGGTCGGGTAGCGCTGGTTGTCCAGCTTGTAGAGCTTGAGCGCCTGCATCAGGTTGTTGACGTCGGTGCGCGCGGCCGTGACGCGCGCGTCGTCCGCACGGTCCAGCACGTTGGGCACGATCAACGCGGCGAGCACGCCGATGATGACGAGCACCACCATCAGCTCGATCAGGGTGAAACCGGCCGCCAGCAAGCGGCGCGGCGAACGGGGGAAGAAGGTCGTCGAAGGGGTCATCGAAGGTCCGGAGATGCGATCGGTTCAATGATAATCGCCGCATGGTGAGCAATACGAGCAACAGGTGGGTCGTCGCTGGCGCAACTTTCGTCCTCTGGGCGGCAGTCGCGGCGAGCGCGGTGTACTGGGGCCTGAAGCTGGCATCGTCCGGATCCGGCGCCGTTGTCGCGCCGCCGCCCGCGCGAATGGCCACTGCCGCCGACCCGGCCGCGCTTGCGAGGTTGCTGGGCGCAAGTCCCCTCACCGCGGCCGCCGCACCCGTGGCCAGTCTCTCGAGCCGCTTCGTGCTCACGGGTGTGGTCGCCAGCACATCGCACCAGGGCGCGGCCCTGATCGCGGTGGATGGCCGCCCGCCGCGCCCCTATCGCGTAGGTTCCGCGATCGACCAGGAACTGGTGCTGCAATCGGTGGACAGCAAGCGCGCCACGCTGGCGAACAGCGCGGGTGGCCCGCCGGTCGTCACGCTCGAATTGCCGACACGCAAATAGTCAGGTCTAGCGCGCTGTCGACGCGATGGCCGCGCCCAGGTAAAAAGCGATTTCGCACACTTGTTGCGTCGATGCGGTCGATGTTTCCTCGGTCGCCGATTCGTTGGCGGCGAGCCACTTGCGCATCCCCCACCAGGCGCCTGCGCTCAACAGCAGGCCCGCAACGGCAGAGCCGACGCCCAGGGCGAAAACACACACCGTCAGCGCCGCCACGCACCACGCGCCGGCAACCAGCATCGTGTAGCGGCTGATGCGCCCGCCCAGCAGCAACGGCCAGAAACGCGAGACGACATGTCCGCACAGCAGGACCCCGAGCACCGCGGCGGGCGAGCGCGCCGCGAGCATCGCAAGCAGCGACAGCTTTGCAAGGACGACGAGCACCAGTGCGAACGAGCCCAGCGAGGCGGCCCGCTCCGCGGTGCGCGCCAGTCCACGCTCGTTCACGCCGCCGGTCAGCAACGCGGTCGCCATCGTGCTGCCGACGGCCGCGACGAAACCGCTGAAAGGATTGACGGGCAGCAGGAGGCCAAGCACCGCGAAGGCGGCGCAGCCCACGACGCCGACGAGCCAGCCCACGCCGGGCTGGTGCGCGCTGCTCGTGGGCGGCGCGCAATCCTGCGGCGCGATCCATTGCCCGAACGCACCCGTGACCGGAACGCGGGTGGAGGAGCGGATGGCCCAGAGGTAGTCGCGAAAGAAACTCACGCGGCTATGGTAGCCGCCGGCGCGGTTGCGCAGCCCGGTTCAATTCTGGAGGAACAAGCGGTAGACCGGATTCGCGGTTTCCTCGACGAACGGATAACCCAGCGTGTCCAGGAATTCCTTGAAGGCCTTGTTGTCCGCCTTGGGCACCTGGATGCCGACCAGGATCCGGCCGTAGTCCGCGCCCTGGTTGCGGTAATGGAAGAGCGAGATGTTCCAGCCCGGGCGCATGTGCGAGAGGAATTTCATCAGCGCGCCGGGCCGCTCGGGAAACACGAAGCGCAGCAGGCGCTCGTCCTGCGCGAGCGCCGACCGCCCGCCGACCATGTGGCGCACGTGCTCCTTCGCGAGTTCGTCGTGCGTGAGGTCCAGCGCCTCGAAGCCGTGCCGTCCGAAGTTCGCGGCGATCTTCGTGGACTCGCCCTTGCCATGCGTGGTGAGGCCGACGAACACGTGCGCCTGCGCCGAATCGCTGATGCGGTAGTTGAATTCGGTGACGTTGCGCGGCCCGCCCGGCAGGCCGCCGATCACTTCGCAAAAGCGCCGGAAGCTGCCGCGCTCCTCGGGGATGGTGACGGCGAACAGTGCCTCACGCTCCTCGCCGACCTCGGCGCGCTCCGCGACGAAGCGCAGGCGGTCGAAATTCATGTTCGCGCCGCACAGGATGGCGGCGTAGGTTTCGCCGCGCGTCTTTTTCTCGCCGACGTACTGCTTGATCGCGGCCACCGCCAGCGCACCGGCGGGCTCGACGATGCTGCGCGTGTCCACGAAGATGTCCTTGATCGCCGCGCACACCGCGTCGGTGTCGACGGTCATGAATTCATCGACCAGGTCGCGCGCGATGCGGAACGTTTCCTCGCCCACCAGCTTCACGGCGGTGCCGTCGGAGAACAGGCCGACGTCGGCGAGCGTCACGCGTTTTTTTGCGGCGACGGATCGCATCATCGCGTCCGAGTCGTTCATCTGGACGCCGATCACTTTCACTTCCGGACGGACCGCCTTGATGTAGTTCGCGACGCCGGAGATGAGCCCGCCGCCGCCGATGGCGACGAAGACGGCATCCAGCGGACCCTGGTGCTGGCGCAGGATTTCCATCGCGATCGTGCCCTGGCCCGCGATGACGTCCGGGTCGTCGAAGGGATGGACGAACGTCAGGCCCTCTTTCTTTTCCAGCTCCACCGCGTGGACGTAGGCGTCGGAATAGCTGTCGCCGTACAGCACCACTTCGCCGCCTAGCGTTTTCACGGCGTCGATCTTGAGCTGAGGTGTGGTCGTGGGCATCACGACCACGGCGCGCGCGCCCAGCCGGTGGGCGGACATCGCGACGCCTTGCGCGTGGTTGCCGGCCGATGCGCAGATCACGCCGCGCTTCAACTGCTCGGCCGTGAGATGCGCCATCTTGTTGTACGCGCCTCGCAGCTTGAAGCTGAAGACGGCCTGCTGGTCTTCCCGTTTGAGCAGCACCTTGTTGTGCAATCGGCGGCTCAGGTTTTTGGCCGGCTCCAGGGCCGATTCGACGGCCACGTCGTAGACCCGCGCGGTGAGGATTTTCTTGAGGTAATCGGCGGGCTTGAGATGCTTTGTCATGTGCGGGGGATGATAAAGGTCACCTCGAGCACCCCAGAAAAAAGCCCCCGGGCCTTGCGGTCCGGGGGCTGAATCCACCAATGGAGGAAGGTGGAGGAGACAATCGGGGCATAACGGAATCGCTATGCTGCGAAACCAGTATAGCGTCGTATTTGCTGCGTTGCAGCACGCTCATCTGTCTCAAGCTGAGACAAATCGCGCGCCCCCGCCGAAATTGTTTTCGGCAAACGAACTTGATGAGGACTAAAGATGGAATGCACGGTGAGTTGGACGGGCGCGACCGGTGCGCGCTCGGGGATGGGATTCCTGGCGGAAACCGGCAGCGGCCATGTACTGATGATGGATGGCGCCCCCGATGCCGCCAAGCCGGAGAACGGCGGACAAAACCTCGCGCCCCGGCCGATGGAAACCGTGCTTGCCGGCACCGGCGGCTGCACCGCCTATGACGTGGTGCTCATTCTCAAACGCGGCCGGCACGACGTGCAGGGCTGCTCGGTCAAATTGACTTCGGAACGCGCGACAGCCGACCCGAAAGTGTTCACGAAGATCCACATGCACTTCACGGTGTCCGGCAAAGTGCCTCCCGAAGCGGTGGAGCGCGCCATCGCCATGAGCCACGACAAGTACTGCTCGGCGAGCGTGATGCTGGCGAAGACCGCGGACATCACGACCAGTTTCGAGGTCGTGCCCGCGTAATTCCGCCTCGTGCGGTCTCAGATGTAGTGCGCCGTCGTCGTCATCACGCGGGCGGCCGCGCGCATGAGGGCCTTCACGGGCGCCGGCAGTTCGCCGCCGCCCTGCCCCAGGGCCTGCGCCGCGTGCGCGGCTTCGTCTTCCTTCATGTGTTCGACGATCGCACGGGATTGGCCGTCGCCCGCGGGGAGCCGGTCCAGGTGGCTTTGCAGGTGGGCCTCGACCTGCCGTTCGGTTTCCACGACGAACCCCAGGCTGATGCGGTCGCCCAGGCGGCCGGCGACCAGTCCGAGGCCGAAAGCCCCGGCATACCAGAGCGGATTGAGGAGCGAGGCGCGGTCCCCGAGTTCGGCGAGGCGCTCGGCGGTCCAGGCGAGGTGATCGGTCTCCTCCTCGGCGGCCTGCTCGAAGTGCTTGCGCAAAGTCGGGTCGGAAGTGGCGAGCGCCTGCGCGGTGTAGAGGGCCTGCGCGCAGACTTCTCCCACGTGGTTCACCCGCATCAACGCGCCGGCGCGCCGGCGGTCGGCGGCGTTCAGCGGGCTGGTTTCGGACGGCGCGGCGGGGCGCGGACGCAGGGCCCGCGGTTTGGCAAACAGTGTCTTCAACGCGGCATCCGCGGCGCCCAGCAAACGGTCCATGGCCCGGAGTTTACGCACCCGGACTTTTTTCGCGATCCGAAACCGGGACGAGGGGTGTTGCGCCACTTCAACTGAGCCATTGTCTTGTGTTGTCCTCGTGCAACGAAACGCACCATCGCAGGCTAAATACTTTGCGAAAGCAGAGCCCCTCTGGTGCAATAACGACAACCTTCCAAAAGGAGGTTGGCCCGGGGATCCG
>JAZKIF010000143.1:0-20755 GCA_040385005.1 Pseudomonadota bacterium | reverse complement strand
GATGGCTGGGGGTGGGTCGGGCGCAGGTGCATTCGCGGTCGTACGAGACATGGCCTGCCAGCAGCAAAGTTGACGACACCATCCCGGCAAGGCCCGATCTGCGCCCGCGCGGTCTCCGGAGAACGACCCACCCCCAGTCAGCGGCCGACCGCCACCCCACTTGGCGTGCAAAGGCAGAGCGCCACGCTCTAGCGCTTTCCGGCGCGCGGCCCGCGCTTCCCACGCGCCGCGCGACTCGCCCGCTCGTACGCCGCCATCATCGGCGTCACCGAAATGCCGTGCACGATGATCGACGTCACCACCACCGCGAGCGTGAGCGCGACCAGCGGGTCCGCGATCTGTTTCGGCACGCCATGGTTGATCGCATACATGAGGTAGTACAGCGAGCCGACACCGCGGATGCCGAACCAGCCGATCAGCCAGCGCTGCCCGGTCGTGCTCGGCGAATGAAGCAAACCGATGGCCACGGCAGCCGGACGGATCACGAGGAAGAGCAAGGGAACGAGCCACCACGCGGCGCTGTGCCAGGGTACGGACCACAGCATCGCGCCGATGGTGATCACCACGGCCACTTCGCCGATGCGCTCGATCTGTTCGTTGAATCCGAGAACGGCCTGCGCCATGAACGCCGGGGCGTGCTGCGGATCGACCGCCACGGCATCGGCGATGCTTTTGTCGGGGTCCACCCGCGCCTGGGCGGCGGTTTTTCGCATCGACTCGCGGGGCGTCTGCGACTGCTCGAGGTGGCGCAGCGCGACGCCCGCCGCGAACACGGCGAGGAAGCCATTGGCGTGCATCAACTGCGACAGGCCATACGCGAGCGCGACCAGGCCCATCGCCAGGAAATCGTCCAGGCCGACCGCCTCCTTGTGTTCGCGCCGCAGGTACAACACCAGCCGGCCGACAGCGAGGCCCAGCAAGCCGCCGACTGCCGGCCCGATCGTCGCGGCCCACAAGGTGTCGACGACCAGCCAACGCCACCCATGATCACCCAGCTCGTGCAGGCCCATGAGGCCCAGCCCGAGCAGCACGAAGGGAAACGCGGTGCCGTCGTTCAGGCCCCCTTCGCCCGTGAGTGCGAAGCGCAATCGGTCCCGGTCGCCGGGCTTGTGCACTTGCACATCGGAGGCCAGCACGGGATCCGTGGGCGCGAGGATGCCGCCCAACAGGATGCATGCACCCAGCGGCCAGCCGAGGCCGATGTATGCCGCCGCCGCGATGAGCGCGACCGTGATGACCATCGACGTGATCGCCAGGCGCAGCGGCGGGATCCAGCTGCGATCGCGCAGGCCGGGACTGAGCTTCAGGCCCGCGGTGAACAGCGAAACGAGCACCACGATTTCCGTGAGGCGTTCGATGAGGAGGGTGTGGTGATGGGGATCGGGCGAAAGCAGCCCGAAGCCGAGTGGGCTCACGGCCAGCCCTGCACCGAGGTACAGCATCGAGGTCGAAAGCGGCAGGCGGCTCAGCACCGTGCCGCTGAGCGCCATCACGATCAGTAGCACGCCGACGGCGATGGACCAGGTGGCGAACTCCATCCGCCGCGTTATACGCCTGCGCGGAGCGTCACAGGCAACCGAGCGCGCCGGCCAGGGCCTTGCGGTAGCTGGGGAACTTGTGGACGTCGCTGTGGCCCGCCCCTTCGACGCGAAGCAGCTCGGCTTGCGGAACGAGTTTGCTGAGGGCCTCGCTGTGGTGGATGCCGATCAGCTCGTCCTTGTCGCCATGCACCAGCATCAGCTTGCCCGCGAGACGCGCCGCATGGTCCATCGTGTGGAGCGGATAGCGCAGCACGCGCCCCGGGACCCACGGATAGAGCTCGTCGGCGAGAGCGCGCATGCTGCTGTACGGGGACACGAGCATGGTGAGATCGGGCGTGCGGCCTGCCGCCGAGAGTTCGGCCGAGAGGCCGGCGGCCAGGCCCGTGCCCAGCGACTGGCCGGAGATGACGATGCGCCGTCCCTCGTAATCTTTGGCGAAATACTCCCAGACGTAGCGCGCGTCCGCGCGCAGCTGCTCTTCGCTTTCGATGCAGCCGGTGCTCTTGCCGTAGCCGCGGTAGTCGAACATCACGACGTCGAAGTTCACCTCGCGGAACGCGTTGAGCTCGTCCATGCAGTCGGTCAGGTTGCCGGAATTGCCGTGCAGGAAGAACACCACGCCGCGCGGGCTGGGCAGGCCGAGGCGGACCGCCGAGAGCTTCGCGCCAGGCACCTCGATGGTGATTTCCTCGACGTCCGCGTCCTTGCACAGCACATGGTCGGCGGGCAGCTTCACGGGCTCGAACAGGAGCCGCTCCTGGCGGAACCAGAGCCAGCCGATGGCGGCGGTGTAGACGGCGCCAACGGCCGCGATCACCCCCAGCGAGAACAGTGCGTAGACCATGTTGCCTCCCGATTTCATTTGGTGGTCCGCTTTCGCGGCCTACTTCTTCGCGTTCCTGTCCGGGTCGCTGGTCCCGATCCGGTCGGACTGGATTTCGGCGGGCTGGCCGAGCTTGCCGCTGTCGCCGCCCTTCGCCTCCCACGTGCCACCTTGCCGGGACACGTTGCCGCGCGGATGGGTCATGTCGTCGTCGTCGAAGTTCAGGGAGCCGCCACCCATCGGCTTGTCGTCGGCCGAGCCGTGGTCGCGCTCGTTGACGCCGCTCGGGGACACCAGGCCGGGCTGCTCGGCGCTGATCAGGCCGATCTTGCCGGGACCATCGCCCCGCGCTGCCTGCTCGCCGGACTCGCCGGATGACTTGTCATTTTTCGAGGGATCCTGGCTCGCCATGGAATGCTCCTTTGTGCTTGGTTGAAGCATGGAGCGCGGCGGGCGGCCGGGCTGTAGGAGGCCTCCAGCGAAAACCGTAGGAACCCCCGGGGCGCAAACCGTAGGACCCTCGCGCGGGCGGACCGCGAAATGCCTACAGGAGCGAGCCGAACAAGGCCCAGAAGTGCTCGTGCACCTTCGACATGAAGGGCCGCGCCTTCCACTGCTCGAACGTGATGCGGCGGGCCTGCTTCAGGTCCTGCTCGAACACACCGGTCTGCCGCGCGGCGAAGCCCGCGTCGTAGACATTCAGGTTCGCCTCGTCGTTCAGGCGGAACGAGCGCACGTCGAAATTCGTCGAGCCCACCGACGTCATCTTCCCGTCCACGATCATCACCTTGCAGTGGTACATCGTCGGCTGGTACTCGTACATCTCCACGCCGGCTTCGAGCAGTTCGCCCCACAAGCCGCGCGATGCGCGGCGCACGGTCTCGGCATCCATGTTCTCGCCCGGCGTGATGATGCGCACGCGCACCCCGCGCTTCCTGGCCGCGACGATCGCGTCGCGCGTGATGTCGTCGGGCACGAAGTACGCGCTGGAAAGATCGATGCTGCGCGTGGCGGCGGTGATCGCCAGCAGGTACATCATCAGCATGCTCTCGCTGCCGCCGTTCGGCGAACTCGCGAACATCTGCGCGCTTTCACTGCCCACCGTCTGCGGCGGCGGAAAATAGTCCACGCCATGCAGGACCTTCCCGGTGGTCTTGGCCCAGTTGTCCAGCATCACGCTTTGCATCTGCGCCACCACCGGCCCTTCGATGCGGTAGTGCGAATCGCGCCAGTGATCCGGGTCCTGCCCGTGGCCCGTCCAGATCGGTGCGATGCCGACGCCGCCCGTGTAGCCCGTGTGCCCGTCCACGATCAGCAGCTTGCGGTGGGTGCGGTTGTTCATCCGGCCGAGGTTGTACCAGCGCAGTGGGTGGAATTTCTCGACCTCCACGCCCGCGGCCTTCATCTTGTCCGTGACCGCGTCGTCGATCTTCGCGCTGCCCACCCAATCGAGCAGGACATGCACCTTCACCCCCGCCTTCGCCCGTTCGGACAATGCATCCGCGAACTCGTTGCCGATGTCGCCGGACCAGTAGATATAGGTCTCGAACAGCACCGTCTTCTTCGCGGCGCGGATCGACTTGAGCATCGCCGGGAAGATCTGGTCGCCGTTGATCAACTCCGTGGCGCGGTTGCCGTCCATGATGGAAGGCCCGAGCAGCAGGCCCATGGACCGCAGGAACTGCGGATCGTCCACCGAATAGAGATGTTCGATGCGCGTCTGGATCTTGCGCTCCGGGCCCGCGAAATTCGCGTAGAGCAGCGCGGCCAGAAGGGTGACGGCGACGGCGATGAGGATCAATTTTTTGTGCTTCACGTGAACGGCTGTGTTGGCCGGTCATCGTAGCGAGCGCGGCGCGCGCTGTGCGGCGAGCGCGGCAAGAAGCGAGGTTCTCCTACAACCCGCGGGGACCCCGGGACTTCAACCCGGCTGGTAAAGCGCCTTGAGCCGCTTGCGCTCGGCGTCCCCGAGCTTCAGGCCATCGCGCAAATAAGTTTGCAGCGAGCCGTACTGCGCATCGATCGTGTCGTACGCGGCCTGCAGAAATTCCGGCTGGACGCGGTACAGGACTTCCGCCACATGGCGCGGGAGGACCCAGCCCGTCATTTTCAAAGGCTTCAGGCGGTCATTGGTCAGGAGATAGTCGCGCCAGATGTCGGCAGGCGACACGTCCAGCGCGTGCAGGATGAGCGCCGCTGCCAGGCCCGTGCGGTCCTTGCCGGCGGTGCAATGGAAGACGGTGGGCTCGTCGGATTCGAGCAGCAACGCGAAGAATTCGGCGAAGCGGTTCGTGCTTTGCAGTACGAAGCCGCGGTAGGTGTCGCACATGTGCGCCACGACCTCGTCCTGCGTGAGTTCGTGCCCCGCGTTCACCAGGCCGTTGAGCACTTGCACGATGGTGGGCTCGATGGAGAGCGAATGCACCGCGACATCGGGCAGCGTACACGCTGCCGACGTGCGCTCGTCGACACCACGAAAATCCAGGACGCGGCGGATGCCCAGCGCCTTGATCTGGCGCGCATCGTCTTCGGTCAGGCTGCCGAGATGGTCGGAGCGGAAGAGAACGCCGGGGCGCGGCCCGCCGGTGACGTGGTGCGCGAGGTCGCGGAAATTCGGGGGGTTGTCGAAACGCATGAGTGGATTATCCAACGCGCGACAACGAAAAAGCCCGGCGTGGGCCGGGCTGTCTTGCCTTGTAGGCGGCGCCCCGTCAGTGGCTGGTCGTCTTCTTCTCGCCCTGTTTGCTGCTGCGCTTGCTGCTGGCGCCGCCTTTGCTGGCCTGGCCCTTGTCGCTCTTGGCGGAATCCTGGCTGGCCTTGGCGCCAGCGGCACTCTTGCCGGAAGAAGAAGAGGACGATTTCGAATTGCGCGTTGCCATGTGAGCTCCTTGGTTATGCGGCCGTCCGCACCGTGCATTCGGCCAACCACGACTCTACGGAGCTGTCGTCCAACGCGTGTCGTCCGGGTTGATGGATGCATGTAGGACATGCCTTGTGCGACTGCTTTCGGCCATCGTCACCGCCACGCCGCCCGCGCCCGATCCCGCACCTGCAGCACCGGCGCCGAAGGCTTCGCGCCGCCTGCCGCATCGGCCGCGCCGGCCTGCGGCCACGTGATCCGCTCGAACTTCTCCGCCATCGCCTCGCTGATGAAGCGCGTGCGGCTCGCGTACATGTGCCTGTCGCCGCCGCTGCCCTGCTGCGTGACGTAGAAGCGATGCGGCACGATCAGGTGCAGATGCTCGCGTGCGCGCGTCATCGCCACGTAAAGCAGTCTGCGCTCCTCTTCCAGCTCGGCCTGCGTCCCGGTGGCCATGTCGCTGGGGATGCAGCCGTCCACCACGTTCAACACGTGCACCGCTTTCCACTCCTGGCCCTTCGCGCTGTGGATGGTCGAGAGGATGAGGTAGTCCTCGTCCAGGTGCGGCACGCCGGACTGGTCGCTCGTGGATTGCGGCGGATCGAGCGTGAGCTCGGTCAGGAAGCGCTCGCGACTCGAATACCCCGAAGCCAGGCGCACGAGCTGGTCGATATCGAGCTTGCGCACCGTGGCGTCGTCGTGAATCCGCTCCAGCTGCGGGAGGTACCAGGCCTTCACCAGTTCGATATCCGCCGGCCACGCGACCTCCGGATTCCTCAGTTGCAGGTAAAGCGCGGCGAAGCGCGACCACTCTTCGCGCGCCTGTAAGGGGACATCGAAAGCTTGCAGCGCCGCCATGGGCTCCGCGGCCTCGGACATCGCATCCAGAAGTCGCGTCGCCGTCGCCTGCCCCACACCGGGAATGAGCTGCGTCGTGCGGAAGCCCGCCATGCGGCCGCGCGGGTTCTGCGCGAACCGCAACACAGCGAGCACGTCCTTGATGTGCGCGGCTTCGAGGAATTTGAGCCCGCCGAATTTCACGAACGGAATGCTTCTGCGCGCCAACTCCAGCTCGAGCGCCGCGCTGTGCGAACTGGTGCGAAACAGCACCGCCTGGCTCTTGAGCGTGCTGCCGGCTTCGCGCTGGCGCAGCACCTCGTCGGCCACCCATCGCGCCTGGCTCGCTTCGTCGGGGACGAGCAGCAGTTGCGGCCGATGGCTCGCGGCGCGATCCGTCCACAGGTTCTTCGCGTGCCGCTCGCGCGCCTCGCCGACCACGGCGTTGCTCGCGTCGAGGATGGGCTGCGTGCTGCGGTAATTGCGCTCCAGCGTGACGATGCGCGCGGGCTGCGTGAACTGCGAAGGAAACTCCAGGATGTTGCGAACCGTCGCGCCGCGGAACGAGTAGATGCTCTGCGCGTCGTCGCCGACGACCGTCACGCCTTCGCCCGTGGGCTTCATCGCGAGGATGATTTCCGATTGAAGGCGATTGGTGTCCTGGTATTCGTCGACGAGCAAGTGATCGAACCGCGCCCCGACCTCCTGCGCGATCACCGGCTCGGCCATCATCTCGGCCCAGAAGAGCAGCAGGTCGTCGTAATCGAGCACGTTCTGCTGCTGCTTCGCCTCGACATACGAGCCGAAGAGCTTCTTGAGTTGCGCTTCCCACGCGCTGCACCACGGGTAGGTCTCCTGCAGCACCTTCTCCAGCGGCTCGCGCGTGTTCAGCACGCGCGAATAGATGCCCAGGCACGTGCCTTTTAGCGGAAAGCGATTCTTCGTTTCCGAGAGGCCGATCTCATGCCGCACCATGCCCATCAAGTCCTCGGCGTCGCCGCGGTCGTGGATGGTGAAACTTTCCTCCAGCCCGATGCGGCCCGCGTATTCGCGCAGCAGCCGCGCACCGATGCCGTGGAACGTGCCGGACCACGGCAGCCCCGGCAGCGTCTGCGTGCCGGGCAGCCCCAGCGCCTTCTGCAGCACGGAGCCGACGCGCCGCTCCATCTCCTGCGCCGCGCGCCGGCTGAAGGTGAGCAGCATCATCCGCTGCGGATCGGCGCCATGCCGGATGAGGTTCGCGACGCGGTGCGCGAGGGTGTTGGTCTTGCCCGAACCGGCGCCGGCGATGACGAGCAAGGGTCGCTTGTCTTCGGCGGTGTCGCCCGTGCCGTGTGTGGCGGCGTCGCGTTGCTGCGCATTGAGCTCCCCCAATGGATCGGGCGGGCTCGAAGCGGGCGAATTGGGAGTCGTGGGGTACTGCATGGTGAGGCGAAGAGCTGTATATTAATCCAGTGGACAACATCCTCACAGGCTCCGCCTCCTGGACCGACAAGACGCTGATCGAATGCGGGCGCTTCTACCCGAAGGGCTGCAACAGCGCCGAGGCGCGGCTGCGCCATTACGCGACGCAGTTCCCACTCGTCGAGGTCGATTCCAGCTACTACGGCATGCCCTCGCCCGCCAATGCGCAGTTGTGGGCCGAGCGCACACCGGAGCAGTTCACCTTCAACGTCAAGTCGTTCCGGCTTTTCACCGGCCACCAGACTTCGCCGGATGTCCTGCACAAGGACCTCCGGCAGGCGCTCGGACACAATCCGCCGGCGACGCTTTACTACAAGGACACGCCGCGCGAGATCGCCGACGAGTTGTGGCGGCGCTTCAGCGAGGCGCTCGAGCCGCTGCGCCAGGCGGGCAAGCTGGGCGCGGTGCATTTCCAGTTCGCGCCCTGGCTGCTGCGCAACCGAGAAGGCATGGCGCACGTGGAGCACTGCGTGGAAAAGATGGAAGGGCACCTGCTCTCCGTGGAGTT
Source organism: Pseudomonadota bacterium (assembly GCA_040385005.1). Lineage (GTDB taxonomy): Bacteria > Pseudomonadota > Gammaproteobacteria > Burkholderiales > Burkholderiaceae_C > Ramlibacter. The sequence goes on along the minus strand of JAZKIF010000143.1, from coordinate 12,722 downwards.
CCGCAACAAGAGCTGGTTCGACGGCGAGAATGCGCAGCGCACGCTCGAGTTCGAGCGCGCGCTGGGCGTCGTGCACACCATCGTCGACGGGCCGCAAGGTTTCACGAACAGCGTGCCGGACGTGTGGGAGGCGACGCATCCGCAGCTCGCGCTGCTGCGCCTGCATGGCCGCAACCACGATGCCTGGAACATCAGGAGCAACGCGTCCTCCAGCCGCTTCAACTATTGGTATTCCAAGGAGGAGATGGCCGCGCTGGTGCCGAAGGTGCGCCAGGTCGCGAGCCTCGCGGATTCGCTGCACGTGGTCTTCAACACCAACTACGAGGACCAGGGCCAGGTCAACGCAAAACTGCTGATGGACCTGCTGCGGTAAACATGGCGTAAAAGCATGTTCGCCGGGTGGCTCGGCCATTGCCTGCGGCTAGACTTGGTTCATGAAAGTTTCCACTTCGATGCTGCTGCCCCTGGCCGCCGCGCTCTTTTGCTTCAACGCATCCGCCCAACTGAAATTGCCGAAATCGGCGCCCGCTGCCGCCCCCGCCGCGCGCACCGCCTCCGCACCCACCGCGGCCGCTGATTCTGCCGCCGCGCCCTCTGCACATTCCGAGCAGGAAGCCGCGGCGCAACTCGCTGCCTCGGGCTGGCTGGTGTTGCTGGATCGCCGCGACTGGGGTCGTGCCTGGGAGACTTCCAGCAGCGTGTTCCGCGCCGCCGTGCCCCTGGGCACCTGGATGGACGGCATCCCCAAGGTGCGCCAGGCCATGGGCGCGTTCGTCGAGCGCACGCCCTCGGATGCGACCTACAAGACCACGCTGGAAGGCCGGCCCAATGGCGAATACGTCACCGTGAATTTCCGCAGCAAGTTCGGCGAGCGCGAACTGGACGAGGTGGTGACCACCGTCCGCGAGCCGGACGGCAAGTGGCGAGTTACCGGGTATTCGACGCGCTAGACGCCGCCGATGTCTTGATGACGCGCGCCGGCGCCTTGATCACGCGCGCCGGCCCCGGCGCCAGCCGTTCGCCTGTCGCCAGGTGATAGCGCAATGCCGGCAGGCTCCGGTCGATCCAGGCCTTGAGTTGCGGCTCGCGCGTGACCAGGCTGGCGCGTTCGAAGCCCATCACATCCATGCGCTGGTGCTTGAGGGCCACCGCCTGCACGAACTCGCGGTCGAACTTTGGTCCGCGCAGTTTGGCAAGCCGGTTCAGCGTCTTGCGCTGGTCGTTCGCGAGCATGGGCGGCGCCATGCCCCGCATCTGCAGCATGTGCTGCAGCTCGCTGGCCGCCGCCGTGTTGTGATCGATGAGGGCAGAGGCATAAGTACGCACACCGGGATGAGTGGACTTCGCGAGCGCGATGCGCGCCGCCTCGGTCTCGAACCTGCTCGCGCCTGCGGCTTCTTTCAGGAAGCGCCATTCGTCCCGCTGCTCCGGCGTCATGCGCCGATCGCTCAGCGATGCGGCCGCGTTCGGCGCGAACGCCTGTGCGAGCGCGGCGCCGGCCGCGAGCGTGATCGCGCCGCCTATCGCGAGCCAAAGGACCTTCCGGTACATCGCGTTCGCCTCCTTCAATGCCTCGACATTAGGGCCGCACGCTGTCTGCAGCTGTCGGACAAGACCGATACCGTGTAGGACTGCGTCTCCCGGGCAAAGTTCAGCCGAATGCTGCTTCGCGCGCGTCCGCAAAGGCCGCGCGCGCACGTCCAAGCATCGTCCTCACCATGTCGTGATTGCGCTGGGCGACTTCGTACTGGTGCAGCACCATCGCGTGAAGGTCAGCCGGCAGATCTTCCGCGAGCGCTTGCCGCAGGCGTGCCAGTGCGACGTCTTCACCGCGTTCGCATTCCTCCAGCATTTTCTCGTCGCTCGCGCCGCCGAAGAAACCACGCAGCTGCACCCTCACGCGGTGCGCCGCGACGAGCACCGAGCCGCTCTCGGCCACCTCGCCGCCACGCTGGACAATCTGCTCCTCCAGCTGCGCCGCGGCCCGGCCGCACGAAGCCGCGCAACGCTCGAACAAGGTGGCGAGCGTGTGCGTGCGCGCGTTCTCGGCGGCCTCGCGAAATCCGGTCTCGCCATCGCGCGCGTTTTGCAGGAGGTCATTGAGCGTGGCGATCGCGGTCTCCCGCGGCGCACTGCCTTCGGTCGAGAAAACCTGAGCGTTGTAGGCGCGCTGCCACGCGGCGCGCGCCGCCGGCCGCGCTTCGTCCCAGGTCAGCGCCGAGACACCCTTGCGATAGTCCCAATCGTTAGCGAGGAGGCGTTCGGCCGCCTCGAACGCTCCGCCGTAGGCCGCATGGCCCAGCCATCCCAGCTCGTACGCGGGCAGGTAGTCGTGAAAGCCCAGCTTGTGCTCGAAATACGGCTCGGCCTCGTAGACACCGCGCCAATATCCGATCTCGCTTTCGGGAAACGATGGCGCGGCGCGCAAGCCCCAGCCAGGGGCCATATCGCCCGGCTCGCGGATGTGCGCATCGAGGCTGTCGTAGCTGGTTCTTTCCTTGGCCATGCGAGCTCCTTGCGCCGGATGCGCAGGGGGATCGTGGGGGCTTCGACGCGGGCGGCGAATCGGAGACGATCTCGCTGTCGCGTAGGCGCACTCGCACAGGCTCAGCCGTGCGCTACGCGCTTCAGTGGGTGTGCGCGAGGCTGCTCACCACCGTGACGAGCGCGATTCCCGCGAGCAGCCAGACCACCTGGGTGATGGTTTCCTTCGCGCTCAGGCGCCTTTGCAACTGCGGGATCAGGTCGGCGAGCGCGACGTAGATGAAACTGCTGCTGGCCACGACCAGGAAGTACGGCAGGTATTCGTGCAGCCGGTCCACCAGCCACCAGCCCGTGAGTCCGCCGAGCGCCGTGACGGCGCCCGCGAGAGAAACTTTTATCAGCGCGCTGCGCTTGTCCGTGCTTGAAAGGCGCAGGACAGCGAGGTCGCCGATGTGGTGCGGCACCTCGTGTGCCAGCACGGCCGCCGCCGCCACCAGGCCCAGGCGCATGTCCGCGATGAAGGCCGAGGCGATCAGGATGCCGTCGCCGAAGCAGTGCACGCTGTCGCCGGTGAGCACCGCCCAGCCGCCGGAGCGCACGGGGCGATCATCCGCCGCGTGGCCATGCCCGTGGCCATGGTCATGGTCATGGTCATGATGAGCGTGGTCGTGGTGGTGCTCATGCCCGTGGTGCCAGAGCTCCGCCTTGTCCAGCAGGAAGAAGAACACGAGGCCGATCAGGAGCGCCGCGAAGAGCGCCTTGGCGCCCGCCTGGCTCTCGAAGGCCTCGGGCAGCAAGTGCATGAAGGAGGTCGCGAGCAAGGCGCCCGCGGCGAGGCTCAGGAGGTGGTGCGGTCCGACGTGGGTGGCGGACTGGGGATCGCGGGCCATGAAGCCCAGTCGCATCAGGCCGGCGGCGAGCCAGACGCTGCCGATGCCCGCGGCCAGGGTCGCGATCAGGATGGCTAACAAGGTCATGCTGGACGGGTGCGTCCGGCATGGACCGCTCCCAGGTTCTCCTCGAGGCGCGCGCGGCGCGCGTCTTTTCCTGGCAGCGATCTTATCAACCCGGCCCGGGCCGGGCGCCCTCGGCCTTTAGCTGTTGGCCGTTTGCGAGATCGCGGCCTCGATCGTCGGCTCGCGGAAGTCCGTCATCGCCCAGGAGGCGAAGGCCGCGAGGCCCAGCGTGGCGGCGATGATGATGTTCTTCACGAGGTTGCTGGTTGCGTGGCTCACGGTGTTCCCCTTGCTTTGTCTGTCTTCGATGGGTTGTATTGTTCGCTCCGCCACGCTGGTGCATTTAGGGATTTTGCTTACCGCGCCACGCGTGATTTGCTCAATGCGAGGGCAGGCACAATGCGCATGAACCACTTGAAGGAGAGCGACATGCCGACGATCCGAGTCGAACTGATGGAGGGCCGCACGCCCGAGCAGAAGAAGAACCTCGTCCAGGCCCTGACCCAGGCCGTCGTGGACACGCTGGGCAGCAAGCCCGAGTCGGTGGATGTGCTGCTGTTCGATATCAAGCGCAGCGACTGGGCCACCGGCGGCCAGCTGTGGTCCGAACGGCCGTAGCGCGATGCATGTTCGTCCCTTGCTTGCCGCCTTCCTGCTCGCAAGCCTCGCCGGCTGCGCGCAGGAGCCGCCCCACGTGCCTGTCGCTCCGCCTCCGCCCATGATCGCCGGCCAGTGCGACGACTCGCTCGTCCAGGACGCCGTCGGCAAGCAGTTCAACGAGCCGTTGCTGGCGCAACTGAAGGCGAAGTCACGCGCCGAGCGGGTGCGTGTCGTACGGCCCGGCCAGATGGTGACGATGGAGTTCGACGCGCAGCGGCTGACGGTGGATGTGGATGCGCAGGAGCGGGTGACGCGGGTTCGTTGCTCCTGACGTCAGTGCGCCTTTTCCCAGTTCTCGGCGATGCCGATTTCCGCGAGCAGCGGCGCGCGCAGCTCCGCGACGCCCGCCATCAGGCGCGGCACCTCGGTGCGCACCCACTCGACCTCGTCCTCGGGCACCTCGAACACCAGTTCGTCGTGCACCTGCATGATCATCTTCGTGCGGCGCTTTTCCGCATCGAGAACATCCTGCACTTTCACCATCGACAGCTTGATCAAATCGGCCGCCGTGCCCTGCATCGGCGCGTTGATGGCCTGGCGCTCGGCGCTGCCTCGGCGCGGGCCGTTCGGTGAGTTGATCTCCGGCAGGTACAAGCGCCGTCCGAAGACCGTCTCCACGTAGCCCTTGCTCTTGGCCGACATACGCGTCTCGTCCATGTAGTTCTTGACGCCGGGATAACGCTCGAAATACCGCTGGATGTAGTTCTTCGCCGCGGCGTTGTCGATGCCCAGGTTGCGCGCGAGGCCGAAGCTGCTCATGCCGTAGATCAGGCCGAAGTTGATGACCTTCGCGTAGCGGCGCTGCTCGCTCGACACCTCGCCTGGCTCGACGCCAAAAACCTCGGACGCCGTTGCGCGGTGTACATCCATGCCTTCCTTGAACGCGCGCAGCAGCGCCTCGTCCTCCGAGAGGTGCGCCATGATGCGCAGCTCGATCTGGCTGTAGTCCGCGCTCGCGATGAAATGGCCCGCCGGCGCAATGAAGGCTTCGCGCACGCGCCGCCCTTCCGCCGTCTTCACGGGAATGTTCTGCAGGTTCGGGTCGTTGCTCGAAAGACGCCCCGTGATCGCGACGGCTTGCGCGTAATGCGTGTGCACGCGGCCCGTGCGCGGATGCGCCATCTGCGCGAGCTTGTCGGTGTAAGTGCCTTTCAGCTTCGAGAGGCCGCGGTGCTCCAGCAACTTGGCCGGCAGCGGATAGTCCTCGGCGAGTTTCTCCAGCACTTCCTCGTCGGTGCTCGGCACGCCGCTGGGTGTCTTCTTCACCACCGGCAGGCCGAGCTTGGTGAAGAGGATTTCGCCGATCTGCTTGGGTGAGCCGAGGTTGAAGGGCTGGCCCGCGAGGTCGTGCGCATCTTTTTCCAGCTGCATGATCCGCAGTCCCAGCTCGGCGCTCTGCTTCGCCAGCATCGGCGCGTCGATGATGACGCCGTTGCGCTCGATGCGGTACAACGACTCGCTGCTGCGCATCTCCAGGTCGTAGATGAAGCGCAGCTTGCTGTCCGACTGCAGCCGAGGCCACAGGGCAAGGTGTACGTCCAGCGTCTGGTCAGAGTCCTCGCAGGAATACTCGGCGGCCTTGTCCACCGACACCTGCGCGAACGGGATCTGGTGCGCGCCCTTGCCGGTGATGGTTTCGTAGTCGATGCCGCTGCGACCCAGGTGGCGTTCGGCCAGGCTCGCGAGGCCGTGCGGCTTGTGCACTTCGAGCACGTAGCTTTGCAGCATCGTGTCATGCGCGTAGCCTTGCACTTCGATGCCGTGGTTCGCGAAGACGTGCCGGTCGTACTTGACGTGCTGGCCCAGCTTCTTCTTGTCCGGGTTCTCCAGCCAGGGCTTCAGTCGCGCGAGCACTTCATCGCGCGGCAATTGCTCGGGCGCGTCGCCGTAGCTGTGCGCGAGCGGGATGTACGCGGCCTCGCCGGGCTTCACGCTGAACGAGACGCCGACGATCTCGGCCAGCATCTCGTCGAGCGAACTCGTCTCCGTGTCCACGGCCGCGAGTTCGGCCGCTTCCAGCCGCGCCATCCACTCATCGAGCTGCGCCCACGTGAAGATCGTGTCGTAGTGCAGGTTGCTCGCCTGCGAAATGCCCGAGAGGTCGGGCTCCGCGAACAGGTCGCCGGAACCGGGGCCCGCGCCGACTTTCTTCCTGCTTTTGTGCTCCTCGATCAACTCGGGTGGCACGTCGTGGACTTCGAGTTGCTTCACCAGCCCCTTGAAGCCATACCGTTCATAAAAGGCCTTCAGGGCCTCGGTGTCCTGGCCGCCGATCACGATGTCTTCCAGCGCCGGCAGGCCCGGGATGTATTCGCCCAGGTCGCAGTCCTTGCGGATCGTGAGAAGCGCGCGGCCCTTGGGCAGCCACTCCAGCGCACGGCGCAGGTTCTCGCCCACGGCGCCCTTCACGTCGGCCGCGCGCTCGACCAGCGCGTCGAGCGAACCGTATTCCAGCAGCAGCTTCACCGCCGTCTTGGGGCCGACCTTGTCGACGCCGGGCACGTTGTCGACAGAGTCGCCGACCAGCGTCTGGTAGTCCACCATCAGGCGCGGCGGCACGCCGAACTCGGCCTCGACACCGGCCACGTCGCGCTTGCGGTCGTTCATGGTGTCGATCACCATCACGTGTTCGTTCACGAGCTGCGAGAGGTCCTTGTCGCCGCTGGAGATCACCGTCTCGATATCGCGCTCGGTGGCCATGCAAGAGAGCGTGCCGATCACATCGTCGGCCTCGACGCCGGGCACGTTCAGCACCTTCCATCCGAGCAGGCGCACGACCTCGTGGATCGGGTCGATCTGCGCGCGCAATTCCGGCGGCATCGGCGAGCGGTTGGCCTTGTACTCGGGATACAGGTCGTCGCGGAAAGTCTTGCCGGGCGCGTCGAAGACGCAGCACGCGTAGTCCGCGCGCACGTCCTTGCGCAGCTTCTGCATCATGTTGATCATCCCGCGGATCGCGCCCGTGGCCGGGCTCGTCGGATCGCCGGGGACGGCCCGCAAATCGGGCATCGCGTGGAAGGCGCGGTAGAGGTAGCTGGAGCCGTCGACCAGCAGCAGCACTTTTCGGGCGTCGGCGGGCTTTTCCGCCGTGTTGTCGGGAGGGGTCTCGCTCATGGAAACGGATTGTGCCTGCCACGCGGGGCCGGCCATCCCCGCCTCTACAATGCCGCCATGCTTTCGCGACTTCTCCTGACGGTTTTCGTCCTGTCATCGGCGCCGGCGTTCGCGCAGGCGCCCGCCGCCGCCCCGGCCGCCGCGTCCCAATCCGGCGCACAGCCGATCGAGCGGGATGAAACCCCGGCCGACGGCCGCAAGAACCAGCGCGTCGAGCGCATCCGCCACGAGGATGGGCGCGTGATCATCGACGAGCTGCGCTACGCCGGACAGACGCAGAGCATCAAGGTCCAGCCCAAGAACGGCGCGCCGGCTTACGAAGTGCAGCCCGGCGGCGCGCGCGTCTGGAACATGCTGAACTTCTGATGGCGGTCTTCACCGAAGTGTCCGGGGACCAGGCGGCAGACCTGGCGAGGAAGCTGGCTTTGGGCGAGGTGCGCGAACTGCGCGGCATCCACGGCGGCATCGAGAACACCAACTACTTCCTCACGACGAACCAGGGCGAATTCGTCCTGACGCTGTTCGAGCGCCTGACGTTCGAGCAGCTGCCGTTCTACCTGCACCTGATGAAGCACCTCGCGCAGCACGGCATCCCGGTGCCGGCCCCGCACGAGTTGCCCGCGAGCGCGACGGCCGACCATCCCGAGGGCCGCCTGGTGCACGAGGTCTGCGGCAAGCCGGCGGCCGTCGTGGACAAGCTGCGCGGCAAAAGCGAGCTCGCACCCACCGCCGCTCATTGCGCGGCAGTCGGCGAAATGCTCGCGCGCATGCACCTCGCCGGACGCGACTACCCACGCCACCAGCCCAACTTGCGCGGCCTCGCTTGGTGGAACGAGACGGTGCCGGTCGTCCTGCCGCACGTCGACGCGGCCCAGGCTGCGTTGCTCGCGAGCGAACTCGCTTTCCAGAACCACATCGCCTCGACATCCGCCTACGCCGCGTTACCGCGCGGCCCGGTGCATGCGGACCTGTTCCGCGACAACGTGATGTTCGAGGGCGGCGAGCTCACCGGCTTCTTCGACTTCTATTTCGCGGGCGTGGACGCGTGGCTGTTCGACGTGGCGGTGTGCCTGAACGACTGGTGCATCGACCTGCCCACCGGCCGCAACGACCCGGAAAAGGCGCAGGCGTTTCTCTCGGCCTACGGACGCGTGCGCCCGCTCGCCTCGGTGGAGCGGCAACTCCTGCCCGCCATGCTGCGCGCCGGCGCCCTGCGGTTCTGGATTTCCCGCCTGTGGGACTTCCACCTCCCGCGCGAGGCCGCGATGCTGCAGCCGCACGATCCCACGCATTTCGAGCGGGTGCTGAGACAGCGGGCGGCGCATCCTGTCATGCTCGGGGTCCAATGATCCGGGCTTCATGAAACTGAACATCGTTTCCGCGCGTACTGGCTTCCTATGGGTCAAGCTCGGTATCCGCACCTTCTTGCGCCAGCCGCTCGCGCTGTGCGGGCTGTTCTTCATGTACATGACGTTCGTCGTCCTGCTGTCGGTGGTGCCGTTCATCGGCACCGTGCTGGCGCTGGCGGTCGTCCCCGCGGCCACGCTGGGGCTGATGGTCGCCACGCAGGAGGCCGAGAGCGGCCGCTTCCCGATGCCCAGGGTGCTGCTCAGCGCCTTTCGCGCCGGCCGCCAGCGCGTGCGCGCCATGCTGGTGCTGGGGCTGATCTACGCGGCGTGCTGCGTGGCCATCGGCGCGATCACGCCGCTGCTGGTCGATGTGCCGCCGCCTTCGCCCGCCGACACGACGGGCGCCGTCATGCTCACCCCCGCCTTCCAGATGTCGCTGCTCCTCGGCATGGCGCTCTACACCCCCGTGGCGCTCATGTTCTGGCACGCGCCGGCGCTCGTGCACTGGCACGGCATCTCGCCGGTCAAGAGCCTGTTCTTCAGCACGGTGGCCTGCCTGCGAAACGGCAAGGCGATGCTGCTGTACGCACTGGCCTGGGGCGGCGTCTTTTTCCTGGGCTCGATCGTGGTGGGCCTGGTGGCGGCGTTCTCGGGCAGCCCGCAGGCGGGCGTCGCGATGCTGATGCCGATCGGCCTGCTGCTCACGGTGATGTTCACCACCTCGCTGTATTTCACCTTTCGTGATAGCTTCGTCGCCACCCCCGAAAACGAAACCCCCTCTCCCGGAGAAACCCCATGACCCAGCACATCCTGGTCGGCCGTACCGAAGAAGAGATCCTGTGGTTCAAGCGCCGCAATGTCCTGCGCGCCGCGGCCGCCTGGACCACGATGGGCGGCTTCGCGGGCGCCTGGGCGCAGCAGCGCAGCAACATCGTGGAGCTGCGCGGCGACGCGGTGGTGAACGGCCAGCGAGCGACGCCGCAGCAATTCATCCAGACCGGCGACAGCATCGAGACGGGGCCGGGCTCCAACCTGATCTTCGTGCTCGGTAATTCCTCGTTCCAGGTGCGCGAGAAGACGCGCATGGTGGTGGAGCGCGGCCCCACGCTCAACGCCGTCAGCGTGCTGCGGATCCTGACCGGCGCGGTGGCCAGCGTCTGGGGCCGCGGCAACGCACGCCAGATCGTCACGCCGACGCTCACCGCGGGCATTCGCGGCACTGGCGTGTACACCGAGGTCTTCTCCGACCAGGCGTACCGCAGCTACTTCTGCAACTGCTACGGCACGGTGGACATGAGCGCGGGCGGGGACAAGACCGTTTCCCGCTCCGACTACCACCAGTCCTTCTGGGGCGAGGCCGAGCCGAAGAACGGCCGCATGCTCACGCCCGCGAAGGCGATCAACCACACCGACGAGGAAATCGAGTTCCTCGCGCAATTGGTGGACCAGCGTACGGCGTGGCAAGCGATGGGCAAGAAGGGCGTCAAGGACGGCCAGGGCTACATGGAGCAGCAGCCGCCCGCGATGCATCCGGCGATGCAGATGCCTGCGAAGTGAACTTCTAGAAGTCACGATTCCTTACACGCGCCGCCATGCCTTCCGACCGCTTTTCCCGGCCTGCTTCGCTGCCCGTCCCCTTCGATCCGTTGGACCGCGCGCCCGCGCCCGAGGCCGTCGAAAAGAACACGGACACCACCTGGGACCTGTTCGAGTCCCTGGCCCATCCGAAGGGCGAGCCTTCCTACGCGCCCACGGCGCCGGCATCGGTTGTCATGCCACTAGGCAACGGCGACCGCCGCTATGCGGACACCGTTCCTTCCGCACTCACCGCGAATGCTGCGGCCCAACCGTCTCGCACGCCGGTCGCCAAAGGCGTCACGGTCGATGAGGTGATGGTCGAGGCCCGGCGCAACAACCGCCTCTGCCCGATGCCGCTGGCATGGCAGCGCGTGTACGAGATGCTGCCGAACAAGAAGCAGGGGCCGCGCGGCTGGGAGCCGCAACCGCCGCTGAGCGGCTCGGCGCTGGTAATGACGCCTTCGCTCGCCAAGCGCATGTGCCTGCGCGACCACATCGAGTGGGCCGGGCGCCACGGCGGCCTGGACGACATCTACCTCTATCTCAAGGGCCTGCCGGAGACCGACTGGCACCACATGGGCGATTGAGTTCGCCCCGGCGCCTTGCCTTTCAGGTCACCGGCGTCAGCTTGGCCACCGACAGCGCCAGCCACTTGATGCCGTGCCGGGGGAAATTCACCTGGGCCCGCGCGTCCTCGTTCTGGCCTTCCAGCGAGATCACCGTGCCTTCGCCGAACTTGGTGTGGAACACCTTCATGCCAGACTTCAGGCCGTGCGCCGGTTCCGACTTCTGCACCGGCACCGGCGGGCTCGCGAAACTTTCGCGACTGAAACCGGCTCCCGTATTCAAGTTGCGCGTTGTCGGGTAGCCCGAGCCGTAGCCGAATGCCGATCCGCCGAAATTCTGGTTCTTTGGCGTCAGCCACTTCAACGCGCCCTCGGGCAGCTCCTCGAAGAAGCGGCTCTTCACGTTGTAGCGGGTCTGGCCATGGAGCAGCCGCGTCTGGGCATGGCTGAGGTACAGGCGCTTGCGCGCGCGCGTGATCGCGACGTACATCAGGCGGCGCTCTTCCTCCAGGCTTTGCATGTCGTTCATGGAGTTCTCGTGCGGAAAGAGCCCCTCTTCCAGCCCCGTGATGAACACGCAATCGAACTCCAGCCCCTTGGCCGAATGCACCGTCATGAGCTGGATCGCGTCCTGCCCCGCCTGGGCCTGGTTGTCGCCGGATTCGAGCGCGGCGTGCGTGAGGAAGGCGGCGAGCGGGGACAGCGTCTCGCCCGTCTCCGCGTCGGGCGGGGCGTAGTCGGGCGCGGGCTCGTTCACTTCGGGCAAGCTCGGGTCCAGCCCCTGGCTCGCGGGCGATTGGCGCAGGATGCCCGGCCCGAGTTCGTCGACCGGCAGGGCCACGGCATCGCGCCCGAATCCTTCCTGCGTGACGAAGCTCTCCGCCGCGTTGACGAGTTCTTCCAGGTTCTCGATGCGATCCGCGCCTTCGCGCTCGGACTTGTAATGCTCGATGAGGCCCGACGCCTCCAGCATCAGCTCGATGGTCTCGCGCAAGGTGAGGTCGAGCGTTTCTTCGCGCAGCTTGTCGATCTTCGCGACGAAGGCGGCGAGGTTCGCGCCGGCCTTGCCGGTGGCTGATTTCACGGCGTCGTGCAGCGACGTCCCCGCGGCGCGCGAAATGTCCTGCAACTGCTCGATGCTGCGCGCGCCGATGCCGCGCGGCGGAAAGTTGACGATGCGCAGGAAGCTCGTGTCGTCGTTCGGGTTCTCCAGCACGCGCAGGTAGGCCAGCGCATGCTTGATCTCGGCCCGCTCGAAGAACCGCAAGCCGCCGTACACGCGATACGGCATCGCGGCGTTGAAGAGCGCCGTCTCGATCACGCGGCTCTGCGCATTGCTGCGGTAGAGCACCGCGATTTCCTTGCGCTCGAAGCCGCCCTCGGGTCCATCGCCGCGAACGAGATGTCGCATCTCCTCGACCATCCACTGCGCTTCGGCCAAGTCGGTCGGCGCTTCGTACACGCGCACGGGTTCGCCCGGCCCCGCGTCCGTGCGCAGGTTCTTCCCCAGACGCGTCTTGTTGTGACTGATGAGCTCGTTCGCCGAATCCAGGATGTTGCTGTGGCTGCGGTAGTTCTGCTCCAGCTTGATCTGGTGGCGCACGGCGAACTCGCGCACGAAGTCCGCCATGTTGCCCACCCGCGCGCCGCGGAACGCGTAGATGCTCTGGTCGTCGTCGCCAACCGCGAAGACACTGCTGCCCTCGCCCGCCAACATCTTGATCCACGCGTACTGCAGCTTGTTCGTGTCCTGGAACTCGTCGATGAGGATGTGGCGGAAGCGCCGCTGGTAGTGCTCGCGGATCGGGTCGTTGTCACGAAGGAGCTCGAAGCTGCGCAGCATCAGTTCGCCAAAATCGACGACGCCTTCGCGCTGGCACTGCTCTTCGTACAGCTGGTAGATCTCGACCTTCTTCCTGTCTTCCTCGCCGCGCACTTCGACCATGTTCGGGCGCAGGCCGTCTTCCTTGCAGCCCGAGATGAAATACTGCGTCTGCCGCGCGGGAAAGCGCTCG
>JAZKIF010000142.1:19680-23470 GCA_040385005.1 Pseudomonadota bacterium | reverse complement strand
ATTGCTGGCGTCAGGACCTAAACCTGGTGCGTCTACCAATTTCGCCACCCGCGCGGTCACTAAAGGGAAAGCGGGCCGCCAGGAACTACCCGGCAGCCCGCTCGAATCCGGAGAACCCGTGATTATAGAACGCCCCCCGAAGCGCCTACGGCGCCTCCCCCCACTGGGGGGCGCAGCCAGCGGCCCGGCTAAGCCGGTTCCGCGGCCGCCCCGGACGGAGGCATCTCGCGCCGCACCCGGAACCATGCCGCATACATCGCCGGCAGCGAAAGCAGCGTCAACACAGTCGCCACGACCAGCCCACCCATGATGGCCACCGCCATGGGGCCCCAGAACACCGAACGCGACAGCGGAATCATGGCGAGCACGGCCGCGGCGGCCGTCAGCACGATGGGACGCAGGCGGCGCACAGCCGACTCCACGATCGCGTCCCAGGCCGGGATGCCCTTGGCGCGGTCCTGCTCGATCTGGTCGACCAGGATCACCGAGTTGCGCATGATCATCCCGGCGAGCGCGATGAAGCCGAGCAGCGCCACGAAGCCGAAGGGCCGGTTGAGCAGCAGCAAGGCGGCGGCCACGCCCGCGAGGCCCAGCGGCGCCGTGAGCACCACGAGAATCGTGCGCGAGAAACTGTGCAACTGCAGCATCAACAGCGTCAACATGATGAACAGCATGATGGGCACGCCGGCCGAAATCGAATCGGTTCCCTTGCTGCTCTCCTCCACCGCGCCGGCCACCTGGATCTTGTAGCCCTGCGGCCACTTCGCCTCCAGCGCCTTCAGTTTCGGCAGCAGCTCGTTGGTCACCGTCGCACCCTGCAAGCCTTCCACGATGTCGGATTGCACGGTGATCGCGTAGTCGCGGTTCTCGCGCCACATCACGCCCGGCTCCCAGCTGAACACCGGCTTGGCGATCTGCGTGAGCGGGATCGACTTGCCCGAGGCCGTCGGCAGGTAGGCGTTCGCGATGTCGGTGATGGCGTTGCGCTCGTCCAGCGGCTGGCGCAGCACGATGTCGATCAGCTTGTCGCCCTCGCGGAACTGGCCGACGGTCGTGCCCGACAGGATCGTCTTGGAAGCCTGCGCGATGGACTGGCTCGTCACGCCGAGCGCGCGCGCCTTGCTCTGGTCCACTTCGAGACGCAGCACTTTCACCGACTCGTTCCAGTTGTCGTTGACGCCGCGCGTGTTGGCGTTCGCGCGCATCGCGGCCTTCACTTCCTCGGCGCGGTCGCGCAGCGCGATCGGGTCCACGCCGACGACGCGGAACTGCACCGGGTACGGCACGGGCGGGCCGTTGGGCAGTAGCTTCACGCGGCCGCGTACCTCCGGAAACTCCTGCGCGAGCAAAGCCGGGAATTTCACGCGCAGCGATTCGCGCAGCTTCAGGTCCGAAGGCATGACGATGAACTGCGACACGTTGCTCTGCGGAAAGACCTGGTCCAGAGGCAGGTAGAACCGCGGCACGCCCGAGCCGACCCAGGTGCTCACCGACGACACACCGGGCTCGGCCCGCAGGCGCGCTTCCACCTTGCGCGTGACGGCTTCGTTCGCCGCGAACGACGTGCCCTCGGGGAACCAGATGTCCACCATGATTTCCGGACGGCTCGAGTCCGGGAAGAACTGCTGCTGGACCTTACCCATGCCCACGATGCCCAGCGCGAAGATCAGCAGCGTCGCGCCGATGGTGAGCCAGCGATGCTCGACGCACCAGTTCACGGTGCGTCGGAAGTTCCGGTAGAACGGCGTGTCGAAATGCTCGTGATGCTCGCTCGATGCGGGCTTGGCCTTCAGGATGGCGTTGCCGAGGTAAGGCACGAAGTACACCGAGACGAACCAGCTGAGCACGAGGGCCACTACTGTCACCGCGAAGATCGCGAACGTGTACTCGCCCACCGTGGACTTGGCCATGCCGATCGGCAGGAATCCGGTCGCGGTGATCAGCGTGCCCGTCAACATCGGCATCGCCGTGATCTCGTACGCGAAGGTGGCGGCGCGGACCTTGTCGTAGCCCTCCTCCATCTTGCGCACCATCATCTCCACCGAGATGATCGCGTCGTCCACCAGCAGGCCGAGCGCGATGATGAGGGAGCCGAGCGAAATCTTGTGCAGCCCGATGCCCCAGAAATCCATCGCGAGGAAAGTCACGGCCAGCACCAGCGGGATCGTGATGCCCACGACGAGTCCGGGCCGCATGTCCACGTACCAGCGTCTCCACAGCGGGAGAGACGCCGCATCGGGACGCTTGTGCAACCCGAGCGCGATGAAACTCACGGCCAGCACGATCACCACGGCTTCCACCAGCGTGCGCACGAACTCGTTGACCGAACTCGCGACGGCGCGCGGCTGGTCCTGGATTTGCACCAGTTGCACGCCCGCCGGCAACCCGTCCTGAATCTTGTCGTAGGTGGTCTTGAGCGAGTGCCCCAGCCGGATGATGTCACCGCCCTTGGCCATCGAAACGCCGAGCGCGATCACTTCCTTGCCCTGGTGGCGCACCTTCACGGCCGGCGGGTCGACGTAACCGCGCTTGATCTCCGCGATGTCGCCGAGGCGCAGCTGGCTTCCGGAGGTCCCGCGAATCGGCATCGCTCGCAACTCGTCCGGCCCCGCGAACTGCCCGCCCACTCGCACCTGCACCATGTCCAGCGGCGTCTGCACGGCGCCGGCGGACTCCACCGCGTTCTGCTGGCCCAGCTGCTGCAGCACCTGGTTGAAATCGAGCCCCAGCTGTGCGAGGCGCTTTTGCGAAATCTCGATATAGAGCTTCTCGTCCTGAGCGCCGAAGAGTTCAACCTTCGCGACGTCGGGCACGCGCAGCAATTGCTGGCGCACGTCGTCGGCGAAATTCTTCAGCTCGGAGTAGTTGAACCCGTCCGACTCCAGCGCGTAGATCACGCCGTACACATCGCCGAAATCGTCATTGAAGAACGGGCCTTGCACACCACCCGGCAGCGTGCCGCGCATGTCGCCGATCTTCTTGCGCACCGTGTACCAGACGTTCGCCACGTCACCCGGCTTCGATGAATCCTTGATCTGGAAAATGATCTGCGACTCGCCCGGCTTGGAGTAGCTGCGGATCTTGTCCGCGTACGGCGCTTCCTGCAGCGTGCGCTCGATCTTGTCCGTGACCTGCTCGGCCACCTGCTGCGCCGTCGCGCCCGGCCAATAAGTACGCACGACCATCGCGCGGAACGTGAACGGCGGATCCTCGTCCTGCCCCAGCTGGAAATACGCGCCGATGCCCAGCACCATCAGCGCGATCATCAAATACAGCGTGAGCGCCTTGTGATCCAGCGCCCATTTGGAAAGGTTGAAGCCTTCTTTCGGTTGCGTGTCGGTGTCGGTCATGCGCGCCTCACCTGGTCGCGCTCGCCACGGCCGCGCCCTGTGCGGATCGGTCCTGGTAGATCGTCACCTTCTGCCCTGGCGAGAGCACGTGCACGCCGGCGGAGACGACCAGCATGCCGGGCGCGAGGCCGGAGGAGATAACGGCGTCGTTGCCGTCAGCCGTCGCGATCTGCACCGGCTGCGATTTCACGGTCATCGTCGATTTGTCGAGCACCCATACGGCCGTGCCGTCGCCTTCCTTGCGCAGCGCGCTGGTCGGCAGCTTGATGACGGGAGCGCCGGCCATGCTCAGGGCGCGGGGCGTCACCGACACGGTCGTTCCCAGCGCGGGCGGCGTATCCGAAGCGTCGAGCGAAACCTTCACGGGGAACGTGCGCGTGACCGGATCCGCACTTGCGCCGACCTCGCGCACCTTGCCGGTGAGTTCCGCATTCGCGTTC
>JAZKIF010000142.1:0-19670 GCA_040385005.1 Pseudomonadota bacterium | reverse complement strand
CCGCGCACCGACACTTCGGAGCCCGGCTTGATCGCGGCGACCTTGTCCTCGGGCACGGCGAACAGCACGTCGCGGGGTCCGTCCTGCGCGATTCGCACGATGGGCGTGCCGGCCGTCACCACCTGGCCCGGCTCCGCGTCGATCGAAGTGATGACGCCGGAAACGTCCGCGACCAGCGTCGTATAAGCGGCTTGGTTGCCTTGCGAGCTGAGCTGCGCTTTCGCCTGATCGAGTTGCGCCTGCGCGGCCTTGAGCGTGGTATCACGGCGCTCGAGCTCCGCGCCGCTGATGAAGTTCTGGTCCTTCAGCGCGGAGTAGCGCTTGAAGTCGCCGGCCGCGAGATCGCGATTGGTCGTCGCCGCCGCGAGCTGCGCGCGGGCCGCATCGGCCGCGAGCCTGTAATCCTGCGGATCGAGCTGCGCGAGCACCTGCCCCGCCTTCACGTGCTGGCCGAGTTCGGCCTGCCGGCGCACGATCTTTCCCGCCACCCGGAAGCCCAGGCGCGACTCGACGCGCGGCTTCACTTCGCCCGCGAACTCATGGCCCGACTGGAACGCCTGCACGCCAACGGACAGCACCTTCACCGCGCGAACCGGCTCCTGCGCCGGCTCGGGTTTCGAGCAGGCGGCCAGACCAGCGGCAGCGGCGATGACAAGGCTGATCGCCAGGAAAGAGGAAGGACGAGACGGCTGGATCGGCATAGGGGGCCTTAGCTGAAAGTACGCGGAAGTCAGTCGTTACTGACTGACCGGTTAGTAATCTAGGGGAAATGCCAAGCGCTGTCAAGCGACAATCCCGGGCTGTTCCCATGCCCCCAATTTCCTCTTTCGCGTTCACGCCGGACCCCGCTTTGCCGCTTCTGCTGAAGTCGGTATCGCGCTCGTTCGACCTGTCGATCCGCCTGCTTCCGGCCGGTGTTCGTGAGCCCGTTTCTGTCGCTTACCTGCTTGCTCGCGCAGCCGACACATTGGCCGACACCGCGAACGTCCCTGCCCCGGAACGCAGCCGAAGGCTGGCCACCTGGGCCGCCGCGGTCGATGGCCGGCTGGAGGACGCGCCAGCCGAAGTGAAACGCCTGGGCGAGTCGTTCGCGCCGATGCAGGCCGATCCGCGCGAGCGCGCCCTCATCCTGGCTTTGCCGCAATGCCTGGATGCACTTGCCGCACTTCCGCCGTTGGACCAGGCCGATGTCCGCACCGTGCTGCGCCACATCACGCGCGGCCAGATGCTGGACGTCGACCGCTTCACCAACCCCGCCCTCCTCACCTCGCTCGCCAACGCGAACGAACTTGACGAGTACACGTACCTCGTCGCCGGCTGCGTGGGCGAATTCTGGACCAGCGTGTGCGTGCGTCACCTGCCCCACTTCGCCGAGCGGCCTCCCAGCGAGATGCGAGCGCTCGGGCGCGAGTACGGCAAGGCGCTGCAGCTCGTCAACATCCTGAGGGACGCCGCGGCCGACGCGGGCGCGGGCCGCAGCTACATGCCGGCGGACGAAGTCGAGTCGCTCGGCCTCGCGGCGGTGCGGGCGAGATGGCTCGAGAAAGCGCACGAGGGGCTCGCATCGGGCATGCATTACGCGCAGGCCGTGAACAACCGGCGCGTGCGCGCCGCGTCGGCGCTTCCCGCGTTGCTCGGCGTGCGCACGCTCGCGCTGCTTCACACCGCGAAGGAAACAAAAACACCTCCCGCCAAGGTGCCTCGCAGCGAAGTTCGCGCGCTGCTGCTGCGCATGGCGATAACGCTCGCCGCGCGCGGCCCGCTCAAGCGCATGTTCGACGCGGCAAGCCCGGCCGCATGAGCGCTGCGATGGGACAATCCACGGCAATGACACCGCAACAGTACGTCCAGGAAAAGGCCGCCGCCTCGGGAAGCAGCTTCTATTACGCCTTCCTCTTCCTGCCCAAGCCGCGCCGCGCCGCGATCACCGCTTTCTATGCCTTCTGCCGCGAGGTCGACGACGTCGTCGACGAAGTCACCGACCTGGGCGTCGCGCAGACCAAGCTCGCCTGGTGGCAGGCCGAAGTGGCGAAGTCGTTCAACGACTCGCCGAGCCATCCCGCGATGAAGGCGCTGATGCCGTGCGTTGGCGAATTCGGCATCGAGGAGCGGCAGCTGCATGCCGTCATCGAAGGGTGCCGCATGGACCTGGAGCAGACGCGCTACCTCGACTTCCCCGCACTGGAGCGTTACTGCCACCTGGTGGCGGGCGTGGTGGGCGAAGTCTCGGCCGGCATCTTCGGCCGGACCGATCCCCGCACGACCGAGTACGCGCACAAGCTCGGCCTGGCTTTCCAGCTCACGAACATCATTCGGGACGTCGGCGAGGACGCGATGCGCGGGCGCATCTACCTGCCGGTGAACGAGCTGCAGCGCTTCGACGTGAAGGCGCACGAGATTTTGTCGCGCACCTACTCGGAACGCTTTGTCGCGTTGATGCGCTTCCAGGCGCAGCGCGCGCATGCGTTGTACGACGAGGCGATGGCTTTGCTGCCCGCCGCCGACCGCCGCAGCCAGAAGCCGGGATTGATGATGGCGAGCATCTACCGCACGCTGCTGCGAGAGATCGAGCACGACGATTTCAAGGTGCTGCACCAGCGCGTGAGCCTCACGCCTCTGCGCAAGTTCTGGCTGGCGTGGAAGGTTCAGGCGCTCGGGCGGCTCTAGGACCTGTCGGAGTCCTTCAGCAACTCGCACAGCTCCGTGAGATTGCTGAGCGTCACATGCGGCTGCTGCTCGTGCGGCCACAGGTGGTCCGAACGGTTTACCCACGCGGCCTGCATGCCCGCGTTCATCGCCCCCAGCGCATCGAGCGTCGCGTCGTCGCCCACGTGCAGGATGTCGTCGGGCGTCAGGTCGATCGCGCCCGCCGCCGCATGGAAGATGCGCGGGTCCGGCTTGCCGACGCCGAACTCGCGCGCCGAAATCGATGCGCGGAAATACGCGCCCAGGCCGACCCGGACCACGTCGGCGTTTCCGTTGGAGATCGACACGAGCGGGAATCGCTCCGCGAGCCAGGCCAGCGCGGGCTCGGCATCGTCGAACAGCGTCACGCGCTGCCGCTCGGCGAAGAACACTTCGAAGGCCTCATCGGCGAGCAGCGGGTTTTCTCCGGCGCGATAGAGCGCGAGGCGGATGGATTCGCGGCGCACGGCGCTCAGGTCGTTCTTGAGTTCCGGCCGGTTCGAGGCCATGTGGTCGCGAATCTCGCGCAGCGCCGAGGGACTGGAGAACAGCGCCCCGGCCATCGGCGCGTGATTCACCATCCAGTCGTGGAGCACCTTCTCCGCCCGCTCGATCGTCGGAAGGATCGGCCACAGCGTGTCGTCCAGGTCCAAAGTGATCGCCTTGATGCGAGAGATGTCCAACATGATCATGCGTCCCGACGAGCCGCCTCTAGGGGCGCATGCGCCCCCTCGGGGGGCAGAGAACGTAAGTGAACGTGGGGGCACATTCCGTCGAGAATAGCGCATGGGCATTTCATACCGGCGCGAGCCTTCCTTCACGCATGGCACGGCGCCGACCACGGCCATCCTCTATTGCAATCTCGGCACGCCCGATGAGCCCACGGCCGCCGCGGTGCGGCGCTACCTGGCGGAATTCCTCTCCGATCCGCGCGTGGTCGAAATCCCGCGCGCGCTCTGGCTGCCTCTGCTGTACGGCGTGATCCTGCCGATTCGCGCGAGCAAATCGGCGGCCAAGTACGCGAGCATCTGGACGACCGACGGCTCGCCGCTTCGCGTATGGACGGAGAAGCAGGCCAAGCTGCTGCAGGGCAAGCTGGGCGAGCAGGGCCACCGCGTCACGGTGCGCTACGCGATGCGTTACGGCACGCCATCGATCGCGTCGCAGCTCGATGCGCTCAAGGCCGAAGGCGCCACGCGCATCCTGCTGCTTCCCGCGTACCCGCAGTATTCCGGCACGACGACGGCAAGCATCGTGGATGCCGTGGCGCAGTGGTCGCAAAGCATCCGCAACCTGCCCGAGATCCGCATCGTCAACCGCTATCACGACGACGACGCGTACATCGGCGCGGTCGCGCGAAAAATCGAGCTGTTCTGGCGCGCCAACAACCGACCCGACCACCTGGTGATGAGTTTCCACGGCGTGCCCGAGCGCACCTTGCACCTGGGCGACCCGTACCACTGCGAGTGCCAAAAGACCGCGCGTCTCATCGCCGCGAAACTCGGACTGTCACCGCAGCAATACACCGTGAGTTTCCAGTCGCGCTTCGGGAAGGCGAAGTGGCTGGAGCCGTACACCGACGCGACCTTGCGTTCGCTGGCGAAAACTTCGCCGCGCGTCGATGTCGTGTGCCCCGGCTTCACGGGGGATTGCCTCGAGACGCTGGAAGAAATCGCGATGGAAGGCAAGCACGCCTTCCTCACGGCGGGCGGCAAGGAGATGCGCTACATCGCCTGCCTGAATGACGACCCCGGTGGCATCGCCGCGCTTGCGGGCGTCGCGCAGCGCCACCTCGCGGGCTGGCCGACGCTCGAGGCGCCGGATGCGGACGCCCTCGCCCGCTCGCGCGCGCAAGCGCTCGCGAAAGGCGCAGCGCGCTAGGCGCTTTTTCGGTCGAGCCCGGGGGCCGGGGCGTCGTGCGCGTCGATGAACGCCGTGACCAGGTCCAGCTGCTCAGGCACATTGAGCGCCGGGGCGTGGCCGCATCCCGGCACTTCCACGACACGCGTCAACCCTTTGGACCCGGGGCCGCGCGTCAGCATCTCCTCGGTCGCATCACGCAGCACGAGGTCCGACTCTTCACCGCGCAGGCACAGCACCGGGACATCGATCGCGTCGTAGTGGTCCCAGATGTCGTAGTCGTTCGGGTGGTCGGTGAACTGCCGCACCATCGCGGGGTCGTAGTGCGGCGTCACGCGGCCGTCCGGCAAGCGGCGCGTCGATGTCTCGGTGAGCCGGCGCCACTGCGTATCGCTCAGCCAGCCGAAGGGCTTGTAGACCTGCCGGAAGAAAGCCTCGAATTCCGCCATCGTGTCGAACGCCGGCGGATTGCCCGCATAGGCGCGGATGCGCGCGAGCGCGGGCTCGGCGAGGCGAGGTGCGTTGTCGTTCAACACCAGGCTTTTGATGCGACCCCTTAGCGCAGGCTGCAGCAGCCCGCCCGCAGCGACGGTGCCGATGGCGCCACCCATCGACGTGCCGACCCAATGCGCCTCCTCGATGCCGAGCCGGTCGAACAATTCCGCCGCGATCCGCGTGTAGAACGCCAGCGTGTATTCGCTGTGCGGGTCCGGGCTCCACTGGCTGAAGCCCCGCCCTATCGTGTCCGGGCAGATGACGCGGTAACGCGCGGACAGATGCTCCGCGAGTTCGTCCATGTCGCGCCCGGTGCGCGCGAGGCCGTGCCATGCGATCACCGTGCGCGCGTGATGCGCCCCCCACTCGGTGAAGTGGATTTCCCGACCGGCGCAGGTCGCGTAACGTGATTCGTAAGGCATGTTGGACCTGGAGCTGTACGCGTGTTCCGTCAGTTCGGCACGGCGAGCGAAGTGCCCGAGAAGCCGATCTGGTTCGCCGCCGCTGGAGCGCTGCTGATCGGCGGCACGTTGGCCGCCGTGATCGCCGGCGCCGCGCCCGGTGTGCCGCCGCGCGGCGTGGTGTGCACCACTTGGCTGGCGGGCAGCGCGGTGCCGTTCTTCAGGTTGGCGTACATCGCGTCCATCGCCTGGTTGAAGTACGGGTGGAGCGGGACGAAGCGCGTGTCGAAGCCGGTGAGCGGGATGAACGTGTCGAAGTGCTGTCCATTCGTCACCTCGATGTAGCGCAGCTTCGTCGTCGCGCCTTCGGTCACGCGGTTGTAGGCGGTGTAGGCCCGCGCGTTGTTGTTCACCGGAACCAGCGCATCGCTGCGGCCTGCGACGATGATCGCCGGCTTGCCGCGCAGGTTGCCGTTCACCAGCACTTCGGCGATGCCCGCGCGCACCGCGGTGCTCTGGGCGGCTGTCGGCGTGGATGTGGTCGTCAGCGCGGCGCCGCTGACCGGATCGGTTCCGGTCACGAGCGCGCGTTGGCACAGCGCGTTGTCCAGGCCGAAGTCCGCGACGCCGGTGGATGGAGACACGGCGAACTGCCAGGCTTTCGCGCCACCGACCGAATCGTTGTAGACCACGGTGGCGGGTGCGCCGTTGGCCGTACCGTTGGCCGTCGCGAAGCTCGCGGCCTTCACGGTCGCATCTGCGGGGACGATGGTGCCGGTTGCCACGGCCACCTGCGCGAAGCTAGTGTTGCAGACGTTGTCCGTCACCGGGAACCTGCCATACATCACCGGATACATCGCCGCCAGGATCGGCCCGTTGCCCAGCCCGTAATGGGCGCTATGCATCTGGTCGTTGTCCGATGTCCAGCCGAAGTTGCGCAGCTTGTTGAGCGCGTCGAGAGAACGCGCTGCTGTGTCGGTCCCGCTCACGAGACCTTTGGCCGCGAGTCCGTCGCAGCGCGCTGTCGCGCGAGCGGTCATACCCGCAATCGAGATGAAGTTGAAAGTCGACGCTTCACCGGGCATCAGGGCCGGCGCCGACAGCGCCGCGCACGGCTGGTACAGGTTGCCGTAGGTGACGTAGTCGGCGAGCGTCTTCCCATAGCCGGCAACCGCCGCGCCATTGAACTGGATGCCGTAGCCGGTCGCCGTGGGCATTTCGGTGACGGGTTCGGACGCCACGACGCCGTCGATCAGGCCACTCGTATCCAGCTCCGCTGCGCGCAGAACGGCCGCACCGCCGTTGGAAGCAGAGCCCGCAATGACGATCGTGTTCTCCGCGCGGAAACGCACCGGGTTTTCCGGCAAGCCGTACCGTTCATTCAACGCGTAAAGCGCGTACCGAGCAGCGGCCAGCGTGTCGCTGCCCCAATCCTTTTCCGGGTTGAGCTGCGAGTGCACCTGCTTGAGCGCGAGGCGATTCGGGAACAGCGCGTTGTACGCGGTGCGGGCCGCGTCCGTGATGTTGGCCGCGAAGTGAATGAGCGTGCCGGCCGCGGTGCGTGTCGCGCGCGTGCCGTCGATCTTGTTCACCGTGTCGTCGGTCATGTCATACAGGCCGACGCCTTTGCCCGCGTCGGTGAACGCGACCGCGCAGCCATGCTTCAGGCCCCACTCGCCGGCAGTGCCGATGGCGCCGTAGACGCCGCGCGATCCGGAGGACGGGCCGAGAACGATGCAGGGATTGGCGATGTCGAAGCTGTCGGGCACTTGCACCGCCATCGTCACGCGCTTGCGGCCGCTGCCGTCATCGAGGAAGGCGACGTATTCGCGGCCGGGAATCAAGCCTTCGCTCGTGGTGACCGCGCCGGCCGTGGTGATGTTCGGGCCGTACAGCGTGCCGTAGCCGCCGTTGGCGCTCGGATCCAGGATGCCGCGGTAGTTGGAGTACAGCGCGTTGCGGCGCAGCTCCAGCGCCGTGGGATTGAGTGGGTCCGCATACGCGGGCGCGGCTGCGGCGCCGAGGCCGGTCTTGCCGATGCCGCCGGTGAGCAGGTCCTGCGAGGCGGCCGTCGTGCCGCTTCCCACTGCCGTTGCCGTGTAGTTGGTGACCGACACTTGCGTGACGCCGTCCGGCAGGAGATTTCGCTCGGCGTCACCGCCGCCGCCGCCACAGGCGACGAGGGCAACCGCCCCGAGAGCCGATACCGAAACAAGGCGTGCCGCGCGGGCAATTTCAGTCTTCTTCATCAAGGCATGTCTCCTTTTATTGGACCTACAAATGCGAACCACGAACCACAAGTCACGCGGTCGTGCGCATCGCGCGCAGCCGCCCCACCACTCCCGTGGGGAAGTAATAGACAGAGAGGACGAACAGCAGCCCCAGCCACAGCAGCCAGCGGTCCGGCGACAGCAGCGCCGACAGCCAGGGCAAGCCGGAAGCCGCGTCGCTCGCGAGCTTCAGCAGGTCCTGCAAATAGCTTTGCGCGACCAGGAACACGCCCGCGCCGATGGCCGCGCCGTAGATCGTGCCCATGCCGCCGATGACGACGATGAGCAGCACGTCCAGCATGATCTCGAACGAGAGCGACGTCTCCGGCCCGTTGTAGCGCAGCCAGATCGCGAGCATCGCGCCGGCGAGCGTCGCGAACAGCGCGGAGAGGATGCTCGAGAGCGTGCGGTATACGACCACGCGGTAGCCGATCGCCTCGGCACGGAACTCGTTCTCGCGGATCGCCTGCAGCACCCGGCCGAACGGCGAGTTGACGATGCGCAGCAGCGCGAGCAGCAGCACCAGCGCCGTGAAGAACAGCAGGTAGTAGCAGATCAGCCGGCCGTCGAGCGATGCGCCGAAAAACGGGTTCTCCGACAGCTGGAAGCCGGGCGACAGCACCTCGGGCATCTTGAACGTGAGGCCGTCCTCGCCGCCGGTGATGTCGGAGAGCTGCGACGCGAGCGTCTGGAAAGCCGAGGCCACGGCCAGCGTGATCATCGAAAAGAAGATCGCACGCACTCGCAGCGAAAACAGGCCCACGGCCAGCGACAGCACGAACGAGAGCGCGAGCGCGACCACGAGGCCCACGAAGATCGACCACCAGCCCGGCCCCATGCGCGTCGAAGCGATCGCGACGCCGTACGCGCCGATGCCGAAGAACATGGTGTGCGCAAAGCTCACGATGCCGGTGTAGCCAAGGAGCAAGTCGAAACTCGCGACGAGGACGACGAAGATCAGGACCTTCGCGGCCACGTTGAGCGCTTTCACGCCCGGAAAGATGAACGGCGTGAACGCCAGTGCCAGCAGCAGCACGACGAGCAGCACGGCCAGCACGCGGTTGCGCGGGAAGTCGTTGGAGAGGATGCGGTTCAGCATGTGTATGTCTCCATCACTTGCTGAGCGCATAGACGCCCTGCGGACGCCACAGCAGGATGGCCATCATCAGCGCGATGTTGGAGAACAGCGCCGCCTTGGGCACGAGGAAGCCGGTGTAGTTCGCCATCAGCCCCACGAGCAGCGCGCCGATCAGCGCGCCCGTGGTCGAGCCGAGCCCGCCGATGATGAGCACGATGAAGATCAGCACGTTGACCTGCGCACCCATCTGAGGCGTGACGTTCTGCTGGTACAGCCCCCACATGACGCCGCCCAGGCCCGCGAGCGCGCTGCCGACGACGAACACGCCGATGAAGAGCACCTTGATGCGGTAGCCGAGCGACTCGACCATCTCGCGGTCCTGCACGCCGGCGCGGATCAGCAGGCCGATCTTCGTGCGCGTCAGCACCCACAGCAGGATGCCGAATACCGCCATGCCGACGACCACGGCGATGAGCCGGTATTTCTCGACGCCGATGTCGCCGAGAAAGAGGCTGCCGCGCATGCCCTCGGGCAGCGGCAGCGGGATCTGGAGCGGGCCCCAGATCACCTTGATCAGTTCCTCGCCGATGATCATCCCGCCCATCGTGATGAGGATCTGCTTCAGGTGGTTGCCGTACACCGGCCGCACGATGAAGCGCTCGAACGCGAGGCCCACGGCGCCGGCCACCAGCATCGCGACCACCATCGCAGGCAGTACCGCCATCATGTTCACCCACAGGCTCTGCGACGACGTGTAGTCGCCCATCGCGCCGAGCACGCTGGTCGCGACGAACGCGCCGAGCGCGATGAAGACGCCGTGCCCGAAGTTGAGCACGTCCATCAGACCGAACACCAACGTGAGGCCGGAGGCGATGATGAAAATGATCATGCCCATCGCGAGGCCCGCGACGGTGAGCGTGACCCAGGTCGAGCCCGAACCGATGAAAGGGAAAACAAGCACGGCCAACAATGGCACGAGCGCCATCGGCTTCCAGGCGAAATCAAGGTTTTTCATATCGCGAGCCCCAGCAGCGAGTGTTGAAGCGCTTCGTCTTCGGCCAGCTGTTTCATCGATCCGGCATGGACCACGACGCCGTTGTCCATCACGGCGACGGTGTCGCCAAGCCGCTTCGCGAAGTTGATGTTCTGCTCGACCAGCAGGATCGTCACGCCGCTCGCCTTCAACTGCGCGAAAGCATCGATCATGTTGTTGATGATCGCGGGCGCGAGGCCCTTGCTCGGCTCGTCGACGATGAGCAACTCACGCGGCTCGACGATCGCGCGGGAGACGGCCAGCATCTGCTTCTGCCCGCCCGAGAGCTTGCCCGCCGGATGGCTCCAGAATTTCTCCACGGCCGGGAAGAGCGAGAAGATCCACTTCAGCCGCGTGTCGTCGATCTGCCCGATGTTCTTCGCGCCGCGCGCGGCCAGGAGCATGTTCTCCTTCACCGTCAGGTCCGAGAAGATGCCCATGTTCTCGGGGACATAGGCGACGTTCATCGATGCGATCTGCGGCGTCGGCATGCCGGCGATCGGACGGCCGTCGAAGTCGATCGTGCCCTGCGAAGCCTTCCACAGGCCCATGATGGTCCGCAGCGTCGTCGTCTTGCCCGCGCCATTGCGCCCGAGCAGCATGGTGAGCTGCCCGCGCGGCACGACAAGATCGACGCCATGCAGGATGTGGTACGCGCCGATGTGCGTGTGCACGCCGCGCAATTCGAGGAGGTTCTCGTTCATGCAGCCTCCTTGGCGATGCCCAGATAGGCTTCTTGAACAATGGGCGATGCGATGACCGCCGAAGGCTCGCCGTCCGCCACCAAAGCGCCGTTGTGCAGCACGATGATGCGGTCGGCGAGTTCCCTCACGACATCCATCTTGTGTTCGACCAGCAGGATCGTCTTGCTGCGGTCTTCCTTCAATTTCCGGATCAGGTTCAGGATGACGGGCGCCTCCGCGGCATTCATGCCCGCGGTCGGCTCGTCGAACATGAACACGCTCGACTCCAGCGCCATCAGCAGCGCGACTTCCAGCTTGCGCTGGTCGCCGTGCGGCAGGTTCGCCACCAATTCGTTTTCCTTGTCGGCCATCGCCACCGCGTCAAGCACCTCGTCCGCGCGTTCCATCAGCGCGCGGTGATCGCTCCAGATGCTCCACAGGTTCAACCCCCGGCGATGCGGGCCTTCGCGCGCCGCCTGCACCGCGAGCCGCACGTTCTCCAGCACCGTGAGGCGCGGGAAGAGATTCGTGAGCTGGAAGGCGCGGCCCAGGCCCGCGCGCGTCCGCACGGACGGCGACGCGCCGGACAGGTCGCGCCCGTCCAGCGTCACCGTGCCCGCGCTCGCCTTGAGCTGGCCGGAGATGAGATTGAAATAGGTGGTCTTCCCCGCGCCGTTCGGGCCGACGATGGCGGTGAGCGTGCCCGGCTGGAAAGCGCAGGTCACGGCGTTCACCGCCACGTGGCCGCCGAAGCGGATGGTGAGGTCTTTGGTGGCTAGAAGGCTCATGTTCTCCGTCTATCTGTCTTCAGGGACAGGTCCCTATCACGTAGTAATTGGTGCCGGTCATCTTCAAGGTGGTCGTCACGAATACATTCCACAACCCCATGTTCTGGTTCGACCCGTTGGCAAGCGCGTAGCCGCCGCTGGTGTGCGCGCGTCCGGCGGTCGTGTGCGCGTAGTTGCTCGATGTGAAGCAGGTCGCCGGCGGAGGCGCGCTGCCCGTCGTAGTGCCACTCGCCGCAGTCGATGTCGCGCCTTCGACACCCGCGCTGTCGGCCGCACGCACCGTCCAGGAATAAGTGGTCGCCGCCGCGAGTCCGGTATCGGTGTAGCTGGTGGCGGTGACCGGCAGGCCATTCACCTTGTTGCTATTGCGATAGACGTTGTAGCTCGCGGCGCCCGTCACCGCGGTCCACGAGATCTGCATGGTGGTTGTCGTCGCGCTGGATGTCGCGACGCCGGTCGGCGCCGGCAAGGCGCCCGTGCCGCCGCCGCCACCACCACCGGTCGCGCCCGAGCCGGACGACACCTGGTCGACCATCGCCTTGATCGCGGCGGCCTGCGTGCCGGCCTTCTGCGCGAAGTTCGTGCCGTACCAGCCGATCCAGTCCCAGCAGCCATTGGAGTTGGCCAGCGATCCGCTGGCCGCCGTCTGGTGGCTGGTGCTGTCCACGCGCGTCTGCGGGAACAGCACGATGATGCTGTTCGTGTCCGCCCAGCGCGTGTAGCCGGTGTTCTTCACGAACTTGTCGCCGATGGTCGCGTAGTTCTGCTGGCAGCCGTGCAGCGCGACGTGCACCTTGCACACCGCACCGGCGGCGCAGTTGGCGGGCACGTAGACCCAGCCCGTCGGCGCGACGCCCGCGTTGGTCGTGAACGCCGTCTGGTCGAACTCGATGTAGTTGCCCGCCGCCGGCGCGTTATTGCGCGCGTTCAGCGTGCCGTAGAACTTCGTGAACGCGGCCTTCGCGCCGTCGTAGCCGCAGTTGCTGATGTAAGGCGATGCGCTGCTGCTGCAGGCGTTGTTGCCGGTGCTGTCGAAATCGGTGGGGAACACGTGCGCGGTGCTCGCGCGCTGCACGTACTCCAGGTTCGCGGCCGCGACGCCGTTGTTCGTGTATTGCGTCTGCACCGCATTCATCGGGTTCGGCCCGACGGTGAAGTCGCTGGTGCCGACGAACATGTAGATCTTCTGGTTGGCGACATTCGCCTTGGCATCGATCTGGTTGCCGCTCCAGTTGTTCAGGTCCGTCTGCATCGTGCTCAGCATCGACGCGCTGACGGTGGCGTTGTACATGCACGCCGTGTAGTTGCTGTGGCCCGCGCACATGAACGGGCCGCCCGCGAACACGCCGACGCCCTTGAACGTCGAGGAATACGCGTAGCCCAGCTGGTTGGCCATGAAGCCGCCCGACGAGAGGCCCGACACGGTGGCCTGGCTCTTGTCGACGTTGTACTTCGGAAGCGGAACGGCCGCGTGCGCGGCGCCGATCCAGAGCGCGGCCGATGCCGCGAAGATGCGTAGCAGTTTGAACCTCATTGAGTGTCTCCGGTAAAAGGTTGGCAAAAACAACCCCTCCCCCCGTGTATCCGGGGGTTCTCAAATCGACGGAACAAAGAGAGGGGCGGCCGCCCCTGTGGAAACGAAGCTGGTTAGCGCTTGTTGCGGATCGGCACGTCCATGTCGGACGGCTTGATTTCCTTGACCAGGTGCAGGTCAGGCATCGCACCCGGGCGTGCGCCCGGGGCCACGCGGAAGTGGTACATCGACTGCATCGCCTGGTGGTCTTCCTTGCGGAAGGTCATCATGCCCTTGGGCGTGTCGAAGCTCATGCCTTCCATGGAGGAGATGAGCTTGTCGGTGCTGGTGTCGCCGTTGGTCTTCTTGAGCGCGGCGACCACGGCCATCGCGGCGGAGAACCCGCCGGCGGTGAAGAAGTCGGGCGGGCTCTTGAAGCGCTGGTAGTGGTTCGTCACGAGCCACAGGTTGGGCTGGTTCTTCGAGAACGCGAAGTAGTAGTAGCTCGCGCCTTCCATGCCCGGGAAGTTGTTGTACGGCACCATGGCCGGCAGGATGTTGCCGCCGGTCGCGACTTCGATGTTGTAGCGCTTCTTCAAGTCCAGGTCCGCGAGCTTGGCGAACGGCGGCACCGCGCCGGCCCAGATCACGAAGATCACCTTGCGGCCCGGCTCGCCCTTCAGCTTGTCGACGATGCGCTGGAAGCCGGCGGTGAAGTCCGTCGTGTTCTGCGGCAGGTATTCCTCGTGAATCACCTTGGATTTCTTGATCGCGTCCTTGAACGCCTTCACGCCGTCGCGGCCGAAAGCGTAGTCCTGCGCGAGCGTGGCCACCGAGGTGCCGGCCTGATCGACCGTCACGGCGTTGGAGATCGCGTCCTGCGAGCTGCTGCGGCCGGTGCGGAAGATGTACTTGTTCCACTTCTCGCCGGTGATCGAGTCGGCCACGGCGGGCTCGACCAGCAGGATCTTCTTGTATTCCTCGGCGACGGGCAGCATCGCGAGCGCGACGCCGGAGGACGTCGGGCCGATCGCGAGATCGACCTTGTCATCGGCGTACGAAGCGGCGAGCAGCGACTTGCCGAGGTCCGGCTTGCCCTGGTCGTCCTTCTCGATGACGGTGATCTTGCGGCCGTTGACGGTCATGGTGCCGCCGGTGGCGTATTCCAGTCCCATCATCAGGCCGGTTGCGGTCTGCTTGCCGTAGGCCTCGAGCGGGCCGGTGCGGCTGTAGATGTGGGCGATCTTGATTTCCTTGCCTTGGGCAAAGGCTTGCGGAAGCGCGAAAGCGGATGCGGCAAGCGCGGCTAACGCCACCCAGGTGCGACGGTGCATCGTTGTCTCCTTAATTTTTGGACTGCAATAACTGGCACCAACTCAATGCATGAGGCGTGCCACAACGGGGCGCGTTGATTTACAAGGACTTTTCCGAATTTCCTGTAATAAGTGTCCGATTTTCAGACAGCGCGAATTGTATTACTTTCAGACACTGACTGGAAACCAGACACCGAATCGAGCCGCTCGTAGAGCTTGGCGCGCGAGATTCTGAGCAACTTCGCCGCCGCCAGTTTGTTGCCGCCGGTCGACGCCAGCGCGGCTTCGATGGCCTGCCGCTCGACTTCCGCCACCTGCTCCGCGAGCGGTCGCAACGGCGCGCCAGGTTGTGCGGCCGGCGGCTCGGCGACGGCCGCGAGCGCAGGCGCGATCTGCCGCACGCCGGATTCGCGCAGCACCTCTTCGAGATGACGCACTTCGATGTGCTGGGAGTCGCTGCGCATGGCCGCCTGCTCCAGCACGTTGCGAAGCTCGCGGATATTGCCGCGCCATGTTTGAGCCGCGAGCAATGCAAGCGCATCGGGGCCGATCTCCGGCGGCGCAGTGCCGCTGCGCAGGCCCATGTCTTCGGCCAGCACTTCCACCAACGCCGGAATGTCCGCCCTGCGCTCTCGCAATGCCGGCACGCGGATCGGCAGCACGTTGAGGCGGTAATACAAGTCCTCGCGGAACTTGCCCTCGCGCACGAGCGCCGCGAGATCGCGCGACGTCGCCGCGATCACGCGCGCATCGAACGGGATGAGCTTGTTGGAGCCGAGCGGCTCGATCTCGCCTTCCTGCAGCGCGCGCAGCAACTTGGGCTGCAGGCTTTGCGGCATGTCGCCGATCTCGTCGAGGAACAGCGTGCCGCCGTCCGCGAGCTTGAACTTGCCGTCGCGGCCCTTGCGGTCCGCGCCCGTGTAGGCGCCCGGCGCGACGCCGAAGAACTCGGCTTCGAGCAACGTGTCGGGCACGGCGGCGATGTTCACGCTGATGAGAGGTCCCGTGGCGCGCGCCGACGCGGCGTGGATCGCGTGCGCCAGCAACTCCTTGCCGGTCCCGGTTTCGCCGAGCAGCAGGACCGGGCTCGACGAGATCGCCGCACGCCGAGCCTGCCGCTTCACTTCGACCGCCGCCGTGCTGCCGCCGACGAAACTCGCGAGCGTGTACTTGTTGCGGCGCTGCGTGGCGAGTTCGCGCCGCGCATCGTCGAGGTCGCGCTGCAGGTTCGCGAACTTGTGGATCAGCGGCTGCAGCGTCGTCTCGGGATGGTCGAACAGCACGATGCCGATCGCGCCGATCAGCTCGCCGCTTTTGTCGTCGCGCAGCGGCAGGCGGCTCACGACGAACGTGCCGGCGCTGTTGGTGAGCACGTCGATCAGCACCGCCTTGCCGGTTTCCAGCACGCGGCGCATCTGCGTGTTCGGCACCACGTCCTCGACCATGTGGCCCACGAACTGGTCGACCGAGGAGAAGCCGAGCGCGGGCAGGAAGCGCTTGTAGCCTTCGTTCAGCCAGACGATGCGCCCGGTGATGTCCACCAGGAACATGCCTTGGCTGATGTCCGAGAACAGGTGGAACATCGAGCGCGCCGCCAGCTCCAGGATGCCCTGGCCGTCCAGCGGCAGGCTCTGCGCGGGGGTGGATGTCGTCATCGGGCGATCCTACCGTGCGAGGCGCGTGTCGAATCCGGGTTTGTCCCAGTCGGCCCACAGGGAAATGACAGCCAATCGACAGCCTCGTTCCTGACCATTGGCTGAGTTACACCCATATGCGTCGAGACCAGTTCATCAAATCCATCGCGGCACTCGCCGCGGCAGGCAGCCTTCCTCTTTCGGCGCGCGCCGCGCCTGCCCTCAAG
The DNA here is from genome assembly GCA_040385005.1 of Pseudomonadota bacterium. Lineage (GTDB taxonomy): Bacteria > Pseudomonadota > Gammaproteobacteria > Burkholderiales > Burkholderiaceae_C > Ramlibacter. The sequence goes on along the minus strand of JAZKIF010000142.1, from coordinate 3,690 downwards.
ATGATGATTCCCGCCAACCCCGGCGGCGGCTGGGATTCGACCGGCCGCGCCGTCGGCAAGGCCCTGGTGGATGCGAAAGCGTTCGACACCGTGACCTACGACAACAAGGGCGGCGCGGCCGGCATCATCGGCCTCGCGCAGTTCGTCAACAGCGCGAAGAACGATCCCAACGCCATCATCATGATGGGCGCCGTCATGCTGGGCGGCATCATCACCGGCAAGCCCCCAGTGCAGTTGGGCCAGGCGACGCCGGTGGCGCGCATCACCAGCGAATACAACGTGTTCGTCGTCCCGGCGGCCTCGCCGCTGAAATCCATGAAGGACGTGGTCGCGCAGATGAAGAAGGACCCGGGCAGCGTGAAATGGGGCGGCGGCTCGCGCGGCTCCACCGAGCACATCGCCGCGTGCATGCTCGCGCGCAATGTCGGTGTCGATCCCAAGAAGGTGAACTACGTTGCGTTCCGTGGCGGCGGCGAAGCGGTGGCAGCCATCCTGGGCAATAACGTGACGGTCGGCGGCAGCGGCTACAGCGAATTCCAGGAGCACATCGAGTCCGGCAAGATGCGCCCGATCGCCGTCACCTCGCAAAAGCGCCTGCCCGGCATCGCGATCCCGACGATGAAGGAGCAGGGCTACGACGTGATCCTCGGCAACTGGCGCGGCATCTACGGCGCCCCCGGCATCTCCGCGGCAGAGCGCGAGACGCTCACGCAAGCCGTGATCGCGGCCACGAAAACCAAATCGTGGGGCGAGGCCTTGACCAAGAACGGCTGGACGTCGGCGCTTCTCACCGGCAAGGAGTTCGACGAGTTCGTCGAGTACGAATTCTCCAGCCTGCGCGCGATCATGTATTTGTCCGGGATGGTTTAAGACCGCTCCGTCCTCACGGCCACCGCCTCGCGCACCTCCCGGTCGCGCACCTCGATGGCCTTCTGCTTCGCGCCCCGTTCGCCCCATCGCTTGACGGAAAACTTGCGCTTGCGGCTGACGCCGTGCCCGTCGATCCACGATGCCAGCCAGAAATCCGGGCTGCGTGCCCCATCGGCCCGCACGTTGCCCCGGTAGCGGCCGACGCCGGGGAGCCCGGGGCTGTTGTTGCGGCGCTTCAGGTTGCGCAGCCACAGCTCGTGCGCGTAGACACCCAACGGATCGATCTGCTGGTCGCGCCAGGCGAGCGCGGCGGCCAGGGCCTTGCGCTTGCCACCCCAGACGCCATCGCTGAAGAAGCGGCGTCTCGCGACCTTGTGCCGCTGCACCGTGACGCCCCAGCCGTGCGTTCTGCGGCTGGCGTCATCCTGACGGTGGATGTTGAGTATCTTTTTTGTCGTCAGAGCAACGCGCCCTCGGCCCGCCTGGCCCTCGCCTTCGCCACCCGCGGCAGGATCAGCACCGCCAGGATGATCACGATCAACACGATCGACATCGGCCGCTGCAGGAAGATGATGAAGCTGCCCTCCCCGATCGACACCGCGTTGCGCATCTGCGCTTCCGCGAGCGGGCCGAGGATCATGCCGACCACCACGGGCGCCGTCGGGAAATCGAAGCGCCGCATCAGGATGCCGATGAGGCCGATGCCCCACAGCAGCACGAGGTCGAACGCGCTTTGCCGCATGCCGTAAGCGCCGACGGTCGCGAAGATCAGGATGCCCGCGTACAGCTGCGGCTTCGGGATCTTCAGCAGCTTCACCCACAGGCCAACCATCGGCAGGTTCAGGATCAGCAGCATCACGTTGCCGATGTAGAGCGAGGCGATCAGCGCCCAGACCAGCGCGGCCGACGTCGTGAACAACTGCGGCCCGGGCTGGATGCCGTAGTTCTGGAACGCGCCCAGCAGGATGGCCGTGGTGTTGGAGGTGGGAATGCCCAGCGTGAGCAGCGGGATGAGCGCCGTCGTCACCGTCGCGTTGTTCGCGGCCTCGGGCGCGGCGACGCCTTCGATCGCGCCCTTGGTGCCAAACTCCGCCTTGTGTTCGCCCTTGGCCAGCTTCTTCTCGACCGCATAGCTGAGGAACGTCGGGATCTCCGTGCCGCCCGCCGGGATGCAGCCGAACGGCGCGCCGATGGCGGTGCCGCGCAACCACGCGGGGATGGATCGCTTCCATTCGAGTTTGGTCATGTAGACCTTGCTCATCTTGTTCTGCGTCTCCGCGACCTTGCCCTCGTAGAGCGCGGCGTAGAGCACTTCGGCCACGGCGAAGAGGCCCACGGCGACGAGCACGATCTCGATGCCGTCCAGCAACTCGGGCACGCCGAGCGTGTAGCGCGCCTGCCCCGAAATCTGGTCGAGGCCGACGAGGCCCACCCCGAGGCCGATGAAGAGCGAAGTCATGCCGCGCAGCGCGCTCGCGCCGAGCACCGCGCTCACGGTGGTGAACGCCAGCACCATCAGCAGGAAATACTCCGGGGGCCCAAGCTTCACGGCGAACTCCGCGACGAAGGGCGCGAAGAGCGTGACGATCACGGTGGCGATGGTGCCCGCGACGAACGAGCCGATCGCCGAGGTGGCCAGCGCCGCGCCCGCGCGCCCGTTCTTGGCCATCTTGTTGCCTTCGAGCGCCGTGACCATGCTCGCGGTTTCCCCCGGCGTGTTCAGCAGGATGGAGGTGGTCGAACCACCGTACATCGCGCCGTAGTAGATGCCGGCGAAGAAGATCATCGAGGCGGTGATGTCGACCTTCGCGGTCATCGGCAGCAGCATCGCGACGGCCACCGCCGGGCCGATGCCGGGCAGCACGCCGACGGCGGTGCCGAGCACGCAGCCCACGAAGGCCCAGAGCAGGTTGATCGGGGTGAGCGCCGTGGCGAACCCGTGCATCAGTGCATTGAAGATGTCCATGTCAGATCCAGCCCGTGGAGGTGAGGCCCGGCAGGTTGATCGCCAGGAATTGCGTGAACGCCCAGAACACCGGCGCGGAAATGGCCAGGCCCGTCACCAGGTCGATGAGCAGCGTGCGCGCATGCCCCGCGTCCTGGCCTTCCGCCCGCCGCAGGCCCTGCACGGCCATCATGTAGCACAGCGTGCAGCTCAGGATGAAGCCGATGGTGGTGATCAACGCCGCGTTGGCGAGCAGCCCCGCCGACACCCACGCGAAGCCGGGCCAGAAGCCCCGTTCCGCGCCGGACGGTTCGGCCAGGTTGCGATAGCCGCCCGTTCGCGCCTCGCGGATGATGAGGACGCCGCACAGCGCGAGCACGCCGGCCACGAGCCACGGCAGGAAGTTGGGGCCGATGCCGCCATAGCCCGCCGCGGACGGTATCGAGATCGCGCCGGCGGCCAGCGCCACCCCGATCAGGAGGATGCCCGCGCCGACGAAGGTCTGGAGGCGTACTGCTTGCGATGTTGGTGTTGTCATGGCAGTGGTGTCGCTTGTGCGAGGTTGCAGAAAAACGCCCGGCACATGTCCGGGGTACACAAAAACGCCCGGCACAGGTCCGGGCGTCAGGGGAAACGAAGCGGCAGACGCCCGGTCAGACCATGCCGGATTTCACCATGGTCGCGCGCAGGCTGGCGAACTCGTCGTCGACGAACTTGTCGAACGCCGGGCCGCTCAGCACGGCCGGGGTCCAGTCGTTCTTCTCGAGCGACTCCTGCCAGGACTTGGTCTTGAGCGCGGCCAGCACCATGTCGGTCAGCGCCTTGCGCTGCGCGGCGGTGATGCCGGGGGCGGCGTAGACGCCGCGCCAGTTGCC
>JAZKIF010000141.1:0-8414 GCA_040385005.1 Pseudomonadota bacterium | reverse complement strand
TGGCGAGCTTTTCGCCGACCAATGTCCGCGCGTATTTCCCCTCCATGCGGAAAGTGGCGCTGCGCCTGCAAGGCCGATGGGAAGCCGCGGCGCGCGCCGATGCCTCCATCGACCTGCAGGCCGACCTGATGCGCTACACGGTGGACACGATCTCCGGCCTCGCGTTCGGCACCGACGTGAACACGCTGGAATCCGACGACGACGTGATCCAGCAACACCTGGACAAGATCTTCCCCGCCCTGTTCAGCCGCGTCTTCAAGATGTTCCCGTACTGGCGCTATGTCCGCCTGCCCGCGGACCGGCAACTTGATCGCAGCATGCGCGAGATCAACCTGGCCATCGACGGGTTCATCGCGAGTGCGCGCGAGCGACTTCGCGCGGACCCGTCGGTGCCCAGGCAGCCCCGCAACCTGCTGGAGGCGATGATCGTCGCCGCCGATGAACCCGGGAGCGGCGTGGACGACCAGGACGTCGCGGGCAATGTGATGACCATGCTGCTCGCCGGCGAGGACACGACGGCGAACACGCTCGCCTGGATGATCCACCTGCTGTACCGGAATCCGAAGGCGCTCGAGCGCGCGCGGGAAGAAGTGCGCCGCCTCGCGCCCGATCCGGCGGCGTTCACCGCGGAGCAGATGGCGTCGCTCGATTACCTCGAAGCCTGCGCGAACGAGACCATGCGGTTGAAACCTGTTGCGCCCAACTTGCCGGTGGAGGCGATCGAGGACACGGTTGTCGGCGGCGTTGCCGTGCCCAAGGACACGCTGGTGTGGTCGGTGCTGCGGCACGGCAGCATGGACGACCAATACTTTCCGAACGCTTCCGAGTTCCGGCCCGAGCGTTGGCTGGAAGCCGGCGCGCAAGAGCAAGGCATGAATTCCAGCAAGCGCGTCGCCATGCCTTTCGGCAGCGGCCCGCGCGTCTGCCCCGGGCGCTACCTGGCGATGCTGGAGATCAAGATGGCGATGGCGATGCTGCTCGCGCGCTTCGAGATCGCAAGCGTGGAGGCGCCCACGGGCGGCGAAGCGGAGGAATTGCTGTCGTTCACGATGTCGCCCGTGGGATTGCGGATGCGCCTTCGCTAGACCCTTTCGAGGATCACCGCGATCCCCTGCCCCACGCCGATGCACATCGTGCAGAGCGCGTAGCGCCCCCCGCTCCTGTGCAACTGGTTCACCGCGGTGGTCGCAAGACGCGCGCCCGACGCGCCCAGCGGATGCCCCAGCGCGATCGCGCCTCCGTTCGGATTGACGCGGGCATCGTCGTCCTTCAGGCCCAGCATGCGCAGCACGGCAAGACCTTGCGCGGCGAACGCTTCGTTCAGTTCGATCACGTCGATCTGGTCCAGCGTGATGCCGGTCAGCGCCAGCACCTTCTGCGTCGCGGGCGCGGGCCCAATGCCCATCACGCGCGGTGCGACACCGGCAGTCGCCATGCCGACGATGCGCGCGCGCGGCTTCAACCCGTACTTCGCGGCTGCCGCTTCATTCGCGATCAGCAGCGCGCAGGCGCCGTCGTTCACGCCGCTTGCATTGCCTGCCGTGACCGAGCCGTCCGGCCGCACGACACCTTTCAACTTCGCGAGCGCTTCCATGCTGGTTTCACGCGGATGCTCGTCCTTTGAGACGACGATGGCATCGCCCTTCTTCTGGGGAATGGTCACCGGCGTGATCTCGGAATCGAAGTAGCCGGCCTTCTGTGCCGCAACGGCCTTAAGCTGCGACGCGAGTGCCATGCGGTCCTGTGCCTCGCGCTCGATCCTGTAGTCGGTCGCGACGTTCTCGGCGGTCTCGGGCATGGAGTCGACGCCGTGCATTTCCTTCATCAGCTTGTTGACGAAGCGCCAGCCGATGGTCGTGTCGTACACCGCGTTCGCGCGCGAGAACGCGCTCTCCGCCTTGGGCATCACGAAGGGGGCGCGGCTCATGCTTTCGACGCCGCCCGCGATCATCATCATGGCTTCACCCGACTTGATCGCGCGCGCGGCCGTTCCGACGGCGTCCAGCCCCGAGCCGCACAGGCGGTTCACGGTGGCGCCGGGCACGTCGATCGGCAGGCCCGCGAGCAGGCTGGCCATCCGCGCGACGTTGCGGTTGTCCTCGCCCGCCTGGTTCGCGCAGCCGTAGATCACGTCGGTGACGGCCTGCCAGTCCACGCCGGGATTGCGCGCCATCAGCGCCTTGATCGGAATCGCGCCGAGGTCGTCGGTGCGGATGGAGGAAAGTGCGCCGCCGTAGCGGCCGAAGGGCGTGCGGATCGCGTCGCAGATGAAGGCTTGCGTGGTCATTCGTGTGCTCCGGAATGTTCAGTGATGTCAGGCCGCGATGGGCAGGCCGACGAGTTTTTCGAGTTCGGCATGTTCGAGCCCGTCGACCTTGTCGACCAGCTTCAATCCATGCGGGGTGCATTCCAGCGTCGCCAAGTCCGAGTAGATGCGCTTCACGCACGCGATGCCGGTGAGCGGATAGCCGCATTGCGCGACCACCTTGCTCTCACCCTTCTTGGTGAGCAGGTCCATCATCACCCACGTCTGCTTCGCGCCGATGGCGAGGTCCATCGCGCCGCCCACGGCGGGAATCGCATCCTTCTCGCCGGTGTGCCAGTTGGCGAGGTCGCCCGTGGCCGAGACCTGGAACGCGCCGAGAACGCAGATGTCGAGGTGGCCGCCGCGCATCATCCCGAAACTGTCCGCGTGATGGAAGAACGCGCCGCCCTTGAGCAGCGTCACGGGCTGCTTGCCCGCGTTGATGAGATCGAAATCTTCAGCGCCTTCGGCCGGCGCCGGTCCCATGCCGAGGATGCCGTTCTCGCTGTGCAGGATCACCTCGATGCCTTGCGGCAGGTGATTCGCGACGAGTGTTGGCATGCCGATGCCGAGGTTGACATAGGCGCCGTCGTGGATGTCCCGCGCGACGCGCTTGGCGAGTTCGTCCTTGGTGCGTCTCTGATAGCTCATGCTGTCGCTCCCTGCTTGAAACCACCGGCCTGCGTCGCGGTCCGCGCAATCTTCAGCACTTTGCTCACGAAGATGCCGGGCGTGACGACGTTCTCCGGATCGAGCGCGCCGAGTTCGACGATCTCGTGCACCGTCGCGACCGTGCGCTTCGCCGCCGTGGCCATCACCGGCCCGAAGTTTCGCGCGGCCATGCGGTAAGTGAGGTTTCCCCAGCGGTCGCCGCGTTCGGCCTTGATCAGCGCAACGTCGCCGTAGATCGGATGCTCGAGCACGTACTGCTTGCCGCCGATCTCCCGCGTTTCCTTGCCCTTCGCGAGGTCCGTGCCGTAACCCGTCGGAGAGAAGAACGCGCCGATGCCTGCACCTGCCGCGCGAATGCGCTCGGCAAGGTTGCCTTGCGGCACCAGCTCAAGCTCGAGCTTGCCGCTTCGGTACAGTTCATCGAACACGAAGCTGTCGGCCTGGCGCGGAAAGCTGCAGATGATCTTGCGCACGCGGCCGGCTTTCAGCAAGGCGGCAAGGCCGGTGTCGCCATTGCCCGCGTTGTTGTTGACCACGGTGAGGTCGCGCGCACCCTGCGCGATCAGCCCGTCGATCAGTTCGTTGGGAATGCCCGCGGTGCCGAAGCCGCCGATGAGGACGGTGGACCCGTCTGCGATGCCTGCCAGCGCCTCTTCGACCGAGGTGGCTATCTTGTCGATCATGGATGTTTGTTCTAGTATCGAACATATGTTCGTGTATTGAATTTTAAGGTGATTCTTCAACCATGGCAATTTCCGCAAACGATGCCGTCCTGAAACCCGGCGACAGCTACGTACAGTCCTTCGCGCGCGGCCTTGACGTCATCCGTTCCTTCAGCGCGCAGGCGCCGCGCCAGACGCTCACCGAGGTCGCCGGACGCGCCGGCCTGACGCGTGCAGGAGCGCGCCGCATCCTGCTGACCTTGCAGACGTTGGGCTATGTCGAGAGCGACGGCAAGCTCTTCTCGCTCACGCCTCGCATTCTCGACCTCGGCTTCGCTTACCTCTCCTCGATGCCGATCTGGAATCTCGCGGAGCCGGTGATGGAAGCGCTGGTCGACCAGGTCAAGGAGTCGTGTTCGGCCGCGGCGCTCGACGGCAACGACATCGTGTATGTGCTGCGCGTGCCGACACGCAAGATCATGAGCATCGGCCTGGGCGTGGGTTCGCGCCTGCCGGCTTACTGCACGTCGATGGGCCGGATATTGCTCGCCGGTTTGCCGGACGAAGAGGTGCAGCGACGCCTGCGCGGCTCCAGGCGCATGCAGCTCACGCGGCACACCATGATCGACCCAGACTCGCTGCTCGCGAAGGTTCAGCAGGCGCGCAAGCAGGGCTGGTGCCAGGTGAACCAGGAGCTCGAGGAAGGACTGGTTTCCATCGCCGCGCCCGTCACGAATCGCTCGGGCCGCACCGTGGCCGCGTTGAACATCAGCGGGCAAGCCAACCGCACCAGCCCCAAGCTCATGCAGGAGACGATGCTGCCTTCGCTGCTTGAGGCGGCGCGAACGATCTCGGGGATGCTTGGGGCGCAGCAGGGCTGAGCAGCCCGCGCGCTGCGCACCCACGGCGGTGCGTGCTACGCTGCCCGCATGTTCAATCCATCGCAAGAGGACGTCCGCCGCTTCTTCTGTGCCGTGCGCGCCAAGTCCCGCGAAAGTGGGCCGCTGGACGCCCTGGAAACGCTGGCGGGGCAATGGCTGCAGGAGCATCCGGAATACGACCTCGACCTCACGGATGCCGAAGCGGCAGTCGCGCGGCAGTACGACGGTCAGGACGGCAAGACCAATCCCTTCCTTCATCTCTCCATGCACCTGTCGATCAGCGAGCAGTGCTCGATCGACCAGCCGCGGGGCATCCGCCAGGCCGTCGAGCTGCTCGCGGCGCGGCGCGACTCGCTGCATGACGCGCATCACGAGGCGATGGAATGCCTGGGGCAGATGCTGTGGGAGAGCCAGCGCTCGGGACGGCCGCCGGATGGCGATGCGTACGTGGCCTGCGTGCAGCGGCGGGCGACGCGGGATTAGCGCGACCGCCCCGCCAGCTCCCGCACCTGAGCGATGAATTCCCGCGCGTGCACCGGCAGCGCCACATCGCTTCGCACGAGCAAGCCGACGGGCTCTTCGGTTCCGGGTGTCGGCAACGCGAGCCGCACCAAAGTCCCATTCGCGAGGTCGTCCGCCGCCGCGCCGAGCGGCGTGAACCACACGCTGTCCGAATCGCGCACCAGCAGGCGCGCCACCATCACGTCGAGCGTTTCCAGCCGGCGCGCGGCGGGCAACTTCAGGCCCCAGGCGGAGAGGAAGCTCTCGGTGGTGTGGCGCGGAATCGTGCCCTCGCTGTACACGACGAGCGGGTAGTCGAGCACGGCGTGGATGGATAGCTGCGCGGTCGTAGCGAGCGGATGGCCGGCGCGCGTCACGACCACCAGCGGGTCGGTCTGGAGGAGCTCGAACGACAGGCCGGACATATGCTGCGGATCGGTGATGCGGCCCAGCACCAGGTCGAGCTGGCCGGCACGCAATGCGTCCAGCAAGGTTGCATTCGCGCCGGTGGACAAGCTCACGATGACCTGGGGCTGCGATTTGCCGAATGTCTGCAAGACCTGTGGCAGCCACGCAGGCGCAACACTGGACAGTGCGCCTAGCCTCAGGCGTGCGTTGCGGGTTCGTCGTCCGCCGTCGATGCTTTCGCCCGCCTCGCCCAACGCTTCGAGCACGCGGAGGGCATGTGCCAGCAGGTCTTCGCCGGCGGCAGTGAGCCGCGCTCCTTTGCGCCCCCGCTCGACGAGGCGCTGCCCGGCGAGCGCCTCCAGCTCGGCCAGGGTTTTCGAGACCGCCGGTTGGCTGAGTGCGAGGCGCTCCGCGGCGCGCGCGAGGTTGCGTTCCTGGGCCACAGCCACGAGGCAGCGAAGATGGCGCAATTGCACGTTGCGCGCGAAGGCAGTGGACAGGCTTTGGACGGGTGGGACCTTCATTTACCGTTGGTTATCGAATTACGACAAATATTCAATTTACTTGCTTTTCCGTGATGAATATAGTCCCTGTCATGCCAATCACCCTCACCCCCCGCGGCTGGGACAACCACCCGCCGTACGTTTTCCCGGGCTACAAGTCCACCGCCAAACGCGGTCCGACCAAGCCGCTCGTGCCGCTCAAGGCGGCCCTCGGCGAACTCGCCCAGCCCGTCTACGGCCACGACGTCATCGGCGAGCTGGATCACGACCTGACCCGCAACGCCCGCCGCAACGGCGAGCCGATCGGGGAGCGCATGGTGCTCACCGGACAGGTGCTCGACGAGCGCCGCCGCCCGGTCGCCAATACGCTCGTCGAACTGTGGCAGGCCAACGCATCGGGACGCTACGTGCACAAGGTGGACCAGCACGATGCGGCGCTGGATGCCAACTTCCTGGGCGCCGGGCGCTGCATGACGGACAGCGAGGGGCGCTACCGATTTCTCACGATCAAGCCGGGCGCCTATCCGTGGGGCAATCACCCCAATGCCTGGCGGCCGCAGCACATCCATCTTTCGTTGTTCGGCCAGCACTTCGCGAGCCGTCTCGTCACGCAGATGTATTTCCCCGGCGACCCGCTGCACCAGTACGACCCGATGGTGATGAGCGCACCTGAGCGCCTGCGCAAGCGCCTGATCGCCGACTTCAGCCTCGACGTCACCGAGGAAGGCTACGCGCTCGGCTATGTCTTCGACATCGTGCTGCGTGGCGCGGACGAAACCCCTTTCGAAAGCCGCTGATGAAGACAACTCCAATGATGACCGGGCTGGCCGCCGACTTCGGCCCCACGCCTTCGCAGACGGTCGGTCCTTTCTTCGCTTATGGCCTGACGGCGCGCCAATACAGCTACGACTTCGGCCAGCCGTTCGACGACATCGTCGCCTTGCCGGATGCCGCGGGTGAACACATCGTGCTGGAAGGCCGTGTGTTCGACGGTGACGGACAGGCAATCTTCGACGCGATGATCGAAATCAGCCAGGCGGATTCCCAGGGACGCTATCCGTCCAGTGCGGACGAGGTGAAGGCCAGCGGCTTTCGCGCGTTCGGGCGCATGGGCACCGGCACCGATGCGGACCGGCGCTTCCGCTTTCGCACCGTGAAGCCCGGCGCCGAAGGGCCGGGCCAGGCGCCGCACATCAACGTGATCGTGTTGATGCGCGGGTTGCTGCTGCACGCGTTCACGCGGGTGTATTTCAGCGATGAAGCAGCGACGGCGAACGCGACCGACGCAGCGCTGCAGTCCGTGCCCGCCGAGCGCCGCAACACGCTGGTCGCGCAGCGCCGCGACGCGGGCGGCGTGCCCGTGTACACCTTCGACATCCACATGCAGGGTGCGCAGGAAACCGTGTTCTTCGACGTGTAAGCCCGCAGCCGACTCCAGCAACAAAAAAGGCCCGCGATGCGGGCCTTTTCTTCATGGAAGGACGCTGCGTCCTAGTGACGGAAGCGATGCTCCGGAACCGTCTTCAAATCGCCGTCGAGCGAGCCCACGTACTTCGCGAGCGCTTTCAACTCGTCATTCGAGAACTGCTTGGCGATCGCGCCCATCACGCCGTTGCTGCGGCCGACGGCGGGGTTGTTGTCCGCCTTGTAGGCCTTGAGCGCGACGAAGAGGTAGTCGGCATGCTGGCCCGCGATCTTCGGGTACACGTCGATCGGCGCGGAGAAGTTCGCGCCGTGGCAGGAAACGCAAGCGGCCTTCTGGAGCAGCGCGGCAACCTGCGGATCCGGCGTCTTGCTGGGAGCGGCCGGCGCCTTGGGCGCGCCTTCGGCGCCGAGTCCTTCGTAGAAGCCCGCGATATCGGTCATGTCCTGCTCGGACAGCGTCGTCGCGATGCCGCGCATCGTGGGGTGCTTGCGGTCGCCCGCCTTGTATTCCTTCAGGGCCGCGACGATGTATTTGGCGCTCTGGCCCGCGATCATCGGCACCTTGTGCACTTCGGGGAAGCTCGCCTGGTAGCCTTTGATGTTGTGGCAGCCGAAGCACATGGCGGTCTTGGCTTCCAGCGACTTGGCGCCCATGGGCGCCGAAGTCTTCTGCGCGGCGGCCGAAGCGGCCGGCGCGGCGCTCGAAGCAGCGGGAGTCGGGGCCGCGGTTTGGGCCGCTGTCTGGGCATACCCGATGCTCGTCACGGAAGCGACAGCCAGGGCGAAAAGCGTGGTCAACAACTTGTTCATTTTGCGCGCACAATTGAGTGAGAGGTCAGACTTCGGATCAACCTTTGATTATATCGGGCGCGGCGCGCCGCCCATCATCCATCTCCTGCTTATCCTCATCACATGAAGTTCCAAGGCTCCCAGAATTACGTCGCCACGCAAGACCTGATGCTTGCAGTGAACGCATCCATCACCCTGAAGCGCCCGCTCCTGGTCAAGGGCGAGCCCGGCACCGGCAAGACCATGCTGGCCGAGGAAGTGGCCCAGG
>JAZKIF010000140.1:6634-9579 GCA_040385005.1 Pseudomonadota bacterium | reverse complement strand
ACAACAGGAATCACAATCCTGGACTCTACCAACTGAGCTACAGCCACCGTCGAGCCCGCGATTATACAGGCTCCATCGGGCGCGTCAGTTGACCATCACCAGCTTGCCCTTCACGCCCCGCGATCCCATGTGCGCATAGGCCGCCTTGAGCTCGGCCATGGGCATGGTTCGGTCAATCACGGGCTTGATCCTCCCCTTGGCGTACCACTGCGCCAGCTCCATCATCATCGCGCCGTTGGCCTGCGGCTCGCGCTTCGCGAAATCGCCCCAGAACACACCGACGATGGACGCGCCCTTGAGCAGCGCAAGGTTCAACGGCAGCGAAGGAATCGGCCCGGAGGCGAAGCCCACCACCAGGTAGCGGCCGCGCCAGGCGATCGAGCGGAACGCCGGCTCGCTGAAGTCGCCGCCGACCGGGTCGTAGATCACGTCCGGGCCCTTGCCGGCGGTCAGCGCCTTGATCGCATCGCGCAGGTTCTCGCGCGTGTAGTTGATCGTCGCATCGGCGCCGATGGATTTGCACAGCTCGCATTTTTCGTCGGTGGACGCGGCGGCGATGACGCGCGCACCCATGGCCTTCGCGATCTGGATCGCCGAGGTGCCGACACCGCCGGCCGCGCCGAGCACCAGTACCGTTTCGCCGGCCTTCAGCTGCGCGCGGTCCACCAGCGCGTGGTACGAGGTCGCGTAGATCATGATGAACGCCGCCGCGTCGACATGCGAAAAGCCGGGCGGCAGCGGCATGCACAGCGCCGCCGGTGCGATGGTGTGCGTGCCGAAGCCGCCTTGATTTCGATCAGCACTTCACCCGCCTTGGGCGTCGGAGTGGGCAGCTCTTTCCATTGCAGCGCATCGACGCCGACGGGGTTCTCGCAAAGCCAGGCATGCATGTCGTGCTCTCCGGTGGGTGGTGCGGCGATGATAGGCGCACGCGTTCGTCCGGAATGTCCCTGCCGCGACCGCGTCCCCACCTACAATCATTTGCACTTCCCCGACGCCAATGAAAATCCTGCTCTCCAACGACGACGGCTACCAGGCCCCCGGACTTCTCGCGCTCTACGACGCGATCAAGGATCTCGGCGACGTCGAGGTCGTCGCGCCCGAGCACAACAACAGCGCGAAGTCGAACGCGCTCACGCTGCACTCGCCGCTCTACGTCCACAAGGCGGCCAACGGCTTTCGCTTCGTGAACGGAACGCCCGCCGATTGCGTGCACGTGGCGCTCACGGGCTTGCTGGACTACCGGCCCGACATCGTCGTGAGCGGCATCAACAACGGCGCGAACATGGGCGACGACACGATCTACTCCGGTACCGTGGGCGCCGCGATGGAGGGTTACCTCTTCGGCATTCCGGCGGTTGCGTTTTCGCAGACGGAGAAGGGCTGGGCGCACATCGAGTCCGCCGCGCGCAAGGCGCGCGACCTCGTGCAACAGGTGATCGCGGACGACAACGCCGCCGGCAAGCTGTGGCTGCTCAACGTGAATATCCCGAACCGACCCTACGAAGAGCTCAAGCCTTTCCAGGTGTGCCGGCTCGGCCGCCGGCACGCGGCCGAAAAAGTGATCGCGCAGCCCAGTCCGCATGGCGAGACGATGTACTGGATCGGCGGCGCGGGCGCGGCGAAGGATGGCGCGGACGGCACGGACTTCCATGCAACCGCGCAAGGGCACGTCTCCGTGACGCCGCTGAAAGTGGATCTCACCGATCACGAAGCGCTCGCGCAATGGAAATGGCTCGGTCGCGCGGGCACGGGCGGACGATGACGAGGCGTCCCGGTTTTCCCGCACGTCTCGATGCAGCGCCGTCGCGTGGTCCGGTCGCGCGCAAGAGCCCGGCCGCCGATCTCCGTGCCGTTGCGGATCGTGAGCGCGCTCCGGGCGGCGTCGGCCCGGACTCGCAGGCCGTGCGCTCGCGCATGGTGGAGAAGCTCGCGGCCCAGGGCATCTCAGACCCACGCGTGCTGCATGCGATGGGTGCGGTAGAGCGCCATCGATTCGTCGACAGCGCGCTCGTCGCCCAGGCCTACGAGGACACGAGCCTGCCCATTGGTCTCGGGCAGACGATCTCCAAACCCAACGTGGTCGCGCGCATGATCGAGTTGCTGCTCGGCGGACGCACTGAAGCGGGCGGCAAGCTGGGCCGCGTGCTGGAGATCGGTACCGGCTGCGGCTACCAGGCCGCTGTGCTCGGCAGGATCGCGAGCGAGGTTTACAGCATCGAGCGGCTGCGCGGGTTGCACGACAAGGCACGCGAGAACCTGCGCCACTTTCGCCTTGCGAACGTGCACCTGCTCTTCGGTGACGGCATGGTGGGCTACGCGAAAGGCGCGCCGTATGCAGGGATCATCGCGGCGGCGGGCGGCGACGCCGTGCCGCAGGCGTGGATCGACCAGCTCGCGATCGGCGGGCGCATCGTGGCGCCGAAGGTCATGCCGGGCGGTGGACAGGCGCTGGTGATGCTCGAAAAAACGCCGCGTGAAATGAAACAATGTGTTCTTGAGGCTGTCCACTTTGTCCCCCTAAAATCAGGCATCGCTTGAAGGAAAACATGAAGATGCTGGAGTTGCGCAAACGGAGTTGGATATGGACGGCGGCACTTGCGGCGGCATGGCTTGCCGGGTGCGCCTCCGGCTCGCGCGCACCTGCTCCCGTGGAAGATCGCGGCACCGGCAATCGAGCCCCCGCGGTGGCGGTCGAGCAGGTACGGCCGGCGCCCGGCGCGGAGAACGCGGGCAAGCCCGGGTTCTACACCGTGCGACCCGGCGATACGCTCATCCGCATCGCGCTGGACAATGGCCACAACTGGCGCGATGTCGCCCGCTGGAACAAGGACCCCGAGCTGATGGAGTTCATTCCCCCCATCACCATCGACAGCCCTGACCTGATCGCCCAGACCTGCTGGGAGCGGGCCGCGGGCGGCGGCGGCTGGTACAACCGGGCGGGC
>JAZKIF010000140.1:0-6624 GCA_040385005.1 Pseudomonadota bacterium | reverse complement strand
CTGGCGCGATGTCGCCCGCTGGAACAACATCGACAACCCCAACGTGATCGAAGTCGGGCAGGTGTTGCGCGTCATGCCGCCGGCCCCGCCGACCGAAGTCGCCGTGGCAAGGCCCGTGACGAGCAGCAACGTGGTGCCGAACAGCGGCGGCGCGGCACCGGTCGCGAGTGCGCCGCGCGTCAATGCAAGCGCAACCGCAAGCGCATCGTCCGCGCCGGTGGCCACCGCTCCTGCTTCGGCAACGGTGGCGAGCGTGCCGCCCCTGACACCGACGCCCGCACCCGCCGGTGAAGAGGATGTGCCCTGGGCCTGGCCCACCGGCGCAGGCCCGGTCGTCGCGGGATTCGACGAGCAGAGGAACAAGGGACTGGACATCGCCGGCAAGCCCGGCGATGCCGTGCTCGCATCGGCTGATGGCCGCGTCGTCTACGCCGGCGCGGGCTTGCGCGGCTACGGCAACCTGATCATCCTCAAGCACAACAACACTTATCTCTCGGCGTACGCCCACAACCAGTCGCTGCTGGTCAAGGAAGACCAGACGGTGCGCAAGGGCCAGAAGATCGCCGAAATGGGCAGCAGCGACACCGACCGCGTGAAGCTGCACTTCGAGATTCGCCGGCAGGGCAAGCCGGTCGATCCCGCCCGCTATTTACCGGCGAGGTAGCGATGACACGGCGCAACGGAAGCAGCAAACCCGCAGCTCCGCTTGTGTCCGGGAACGGCGCGGGGGCAGACGCATCGGCCATCCCCGGCGTGCCGATCGAGCCCGAAGCGCAGGAGGAAGCGAATCCCCGCGACATCCCCGCGGAGATCGCCGGCGAATCCAGCGACACACTGACGCTGTACCTGCGCGAAGTGCGGCGCACCGAGCTCTTCACGCCCGACGAGGAATTCCAGACCGCCACGCGCGCACGCGCCGGCGACTTCGAGGCGCGGCAGTCGATGATCGAGCACAACCTGCGCCTTGTCGTGAGCATCGCCAAGGGCTATCTTGGCCGCGGCGTCCCGTTGTCCGACCTGATCGAGGAAGGCAACCTCGGCCTCATGCATGCGATCGACAAGTTCGAGCCCGAGCGTGGCTTTCGTTTCTCGACCTATGCGACCTGGTGGATCCGGCAATCCGTTGAGAGAGCGGTGATGAACCAGGGCCGCGTGATCCGCCTGCCGGTGCACGTCGTGCGCGAGTTGCAGCAGGTGCTGCGCGCGCGCCGCACGCTGGAGAACGACCCCGCGTTCGCGGCGGCGCGCAACGGCTTCGAAGGCGAGGGCGTGCGCGTCGAGGATGTCGCCGCGCTGCTGGGGCGCAACGTGCAGGAGGTCGCGGAATTGCTCGCCATGGCCGAAACGCCGAAGTCGCTCGACGCCGCGATGGACCGCTCCGACGACGAGCACACGCTGGGCGATTCGATGGCCGACGAACTCGCCGTCGACCCGACCGGCGTCACGCAGAACCACGAAGTGGAGAAGCTGCTGAACAACTGGATCGACGCGCTCTCCAACCGCGAGAAAGAAGTGCTCGAAGGGCGCTTCGGCCTGCATGACCGCGAGCCGGAAACGCTTGAAGTCCTGAGCGACAGGCTGGGGCTGACTCGCGAACGCGTGCGGCAGATCCAGAACGAAGCGCTGCTGAAACTCAAGCGCCACATGGTGCGCAACGGCGTGACGAAGGAAGCCTTGTTCTGACGCGCGAAGCGGCTGATACAGTCGCTTCCATGACATGGCCCGTACTCGTTTTCGACATTGAATCCATTCCGGACATCGCGGGCCTGCGGGCCTTGCGCGGTGAACCCGCCGACGCCTCCGACGACCTGGTCTATGCCCGCTGGCTGGAAGAGCGCAAGGAAAAGGGGCAGGGCGACTTCATGCCCCATTACCTGCAGCGCGTGCTGGTCATCAGCTGCGTGTTCCGAAACGCCGAAGGCCTGCGCGTGCATTCGTTCGTCGATCGCGACAACGCGAGCGAGGGCAAGGTGATCCAGACTTTCTTCAACACGCTCGAAAAGCACGTGCCGCAACTGGTGAGCTGGAACGGCGGCGGGTTCGACCTGCCGGTGCTGCATTACCGCGGCATCCGCCACGGCGTGGTCGCGGACAAGTACTGGGACATGGGCGACGACGATCGCGAGTTCAAGTGGAACAACTACATCTCGCGCTACCACATGCGCCACCTGGACCTGATGGACCTGCTCGCGATGTACCAGCCGCGTGCTAACGCGCCACTGGACGCGATGGCGAAGCTGTGCGGCTTTCCCGGCAAGCTGGGCATGGACGGCTCCCAGGTCTACCGCGCGTTCCTCGATGGAAAACTCGAGGAGATCCGCCGCTATTGCGAGACGGACGTGATGAACACGTATCTCGTCTACTGCCGCTTCCAGAAGATGCGCGGCGGCCTGACCGAGGCCGAGTACGAACAGGAGATCGCGCTCGTCAAGGGCACGCTCGGCAATCTCGCGCCGCAGGAGCCGCATTGGCAGGAATACCTCGCCGCCTGGGCTTGAAGGGCCTGAGACAATCGGGGCATGACTGACGAAGTAGAAATTATCCCCGTCGACGACCGGCCCCCGCTGCCCGAAGGCTGGCTGCGGGTCGATGCGCTCGACATCGATGCGCAGGGCGTCGCGCGGCGGGCCGACGGCAAGGTGGTGTTCATCGACGGCGCGCTGCCGTTCGAGATCGTGTCCGCCAACGTGCACCGCAAGAAGAACAACTGGGAGCAGGCGTCGCTGACGCAGATCCACAAGGAATCGTCGCAGCGCGTGCGGCCGCGCTGCCCGCATTTCGGGCTGCACGAAGGCTCATGCGGCGGCTGCAAGATGCAGCACCTGCACGATGGCGCCCAGGTCGCGATCAAGCAGCGCGTGCTGGAGGACAACCTGTGGCACCTGGGCAAGGTCAAGCCGGAGAACGTGCTGAGGCCTATCGAAGGGCCGACCTGGGGCTACCGCTGGCGCGCGCGCTTCACGGTGCGGCACGTCCACAAGAAGGGCGCGGTGCTGGTGGGTTTCCACGAGCGCAAGAGCCGCTACGTGGCCGACATGAAGGAGTGCCACGTCGTGCCGCAGCACGTCAGCGATCTGCTGCTGCCGTTGCGCGCGCTGATCGGCTCCATGGATGCGATCGAGACCTGCCCGCAGATCGAACTCGCTTGCGGCGACGATGTCACGGCGCTGGTGCTTCGTCACCTGGAACCGTTGAGTGAAGGCGATGTCGCGAAGCTGCGCGAATTTGCCGTGGCACATCCTGGCGTTCAGTGGTGGTTGCAATCCAAGGGGCCGGACACGGTGAAGCTGCTCGACGAGGACAGCCCGCAGCTCTCCTATGCGTTGCCCGAGTTCGGCATCACGATGCCATTCAAGCCGACCGATTTCACGCAGGTGAATCCGCACATTAACCGCGTGCTGGTCTCGCGGGCGCTGCGCCTGCTCGATGTGCAGGGCGATGAGCGCGTGATCGACTGGTTCTGCGGACTGGGCAATTTCACGTTGCCGCTGGCCACGAGGGCCCGCGAGGTATTCGGTATCGAAGGAAGCGAGTCGCTCGTCGCCCGCTCACGCGAGAACTACGAGAAGAACGCATCGTCACGTCATGGCCGTCCACTCGCGCCCACGACATTCGCCGCGCGCAACCTGTTCGAGATCACGCCCGGGCAACTCGTGCGCGATGGCCGCGCGCAACGCTGGCTGGTCGATCCACCTCGTGAAGGAGCGTTCGCGCTCGCCAAGGCCGTGGCCGACCTGCATCAGCAGCCGGAGCTGCGCGGCGAGTGGGATTTTCCGAAACGAATCGTCTACGTGAGCTGCAACCCGGCGACGCTGGCGCGCGACGCGGGACTGCTGGTTCATCAGGGCGGCTATCGGTGCACGCACGCGGGCATCGTGAACATGTTTCCGCACACGGCGCACGTGGAGAGCATGGCGGTGTTCGAGCGGGAAATCTGAAGCACCAAATGAACAAGGGGCCGACGGCCCCCTGTTGATGTCTGGATCGAAGCGACTACACGTTCAATCGTCCCCGCCGACGATCCCCAGCAGCGCCAGCAGGCTCTGGAACACGTTGAAGATGTCCAGGTACAGCGCGAGCGTCGCGCTGATGTAGTTGGTTTCGCCGCCGTCGACGATCTGCTTCAAGTCGTACAGCATGTAGGCGCTGAAGATGCCGATGGCCATCACGCTGATCACCATCATGCCGATGGAGGAGCCGACGAACACGTTGATGATGCCGCCGATCAGGATCGCCAGCGCGCCGACGAAGAGCCACTTGCCCATGCCCGAGAGGTCGCGCTTGATGACGCTGGAGAGCGTGGCCATCACGAAAAAGACGCCGGCCGTGCCGCCGAACGCCGTCATGATCAGCCCGGGGCCGTTCTTGAACTGCAGCACCGCGATCAGGAGGCGCGAGAGCATCAGTCCCATGAAGAATGTGAATGCGAGCAACACCGGAACGCCGGCAGCGGAATTCTTGGTCTTCTCGATCGCGAACATGAAGCCGAAGGCTCCCACGAGGAAAACGATCAGGCCGAGGCCGCCCGTCAGGCCGGAAACGATGCCGGTGGCCACGCCGAGCCATGCGCCCAGCACGCTCGGGATGAGGCTGAGGGCGAGCAGCGCGTAGGTGTTGCGCAGGACGCGGTTGCGGTCGCTTGCCGAGGGTAGTGCGTACCCGGAGTCGATGGTCTGGACTTGCTCGTTCATGGTCATTTCTCCTTTGCCTGTAAGGCGTTAGATGGGCGCATTCTAGGTTGGTTCAAGCGTGGTGAGTACCAGCTGAACCGTTATGCTTCGCTTTTTCCCCAAAGCACCTGCGAAGTCCATGAAAACCCGCTCCTTTCTCGAACTGTCCGACCTCAAGGCCATTGCTGGCGCCGCCGAAGCCGAAGCGCTCAGGAACAACTGGGCGGTGAGCATCGCGATCGTCGACGACGGCGGCCACCTGCTCTGGCTGCAGCGCCTCGACGGCGCTCCGCCGATCTCGGCGCACATTGCGCCCGCCAAGGCCAATACCGCCGCGCTGGGCCGCCGCGAGAGCAAGGTCTACGAAGACATGATCAATGGCGGCCGCGTCTCCTTCCTGAGCGCGCCCGACCTCAAGGGACTGCTGGAAGGCGGCGTGCCCATCGTGAAGGACGGCCAGTGCATGGGCGCCGTGGGCGTGAGCGGGGTCAAGTCCACCGAGGACGCGCAGATTGCGCGCGCCGGCATCGCCGCCATCGGGCTCTGAACTACTTGGTGAGGATCAGCTTGCCCAGGCGCGTGGCCTGCAAGCGGTAGATCGATCCGTTGTGGTCGATGTCGACGGTGCGTGCGCCCTGGAGCAATGTCTCGCTCGACACCGTGCGCACCTTGGCTTCCGGTTGGCGCGTCGCGGCCTCGCTCAACTGCTGGAGGGACGGAGCCGGGCCGGGTACTTCCTGCATGGCGACGTCAGTTCGCCTTGGGTTCGGTGATGAAGCCGATCTTGCGCAACCCGGAGTGCTGGGCGGCCGCCATGGCCTGTGCCACGCGCTCATAGCGCACATCCTTGTCGCCGCGGATATGAAGCTCCGGCTGCGGTGTCTTCGCCGCGGCCGCCTGCAGCATGCGCGGCAATTCCTTCTCGTCGATGCGGCCCTCATTCCAGAAATAGTCGCCCTTCGCGTCGACCGACAGGCGCACGGTTTCCGGCTTGACATCCTGCGGCTGGTTCGTGGCGCGCGGCAGGTCGATGTTGACCGCGTGCTTCATCACGGGCACGGTGATGATGAAGATGATGAGCAGCACCAGCATGACGTCGACCAGCGGCGTCATGTTGATCTCGTTCATGACGTCGTCGGTGTCGTCCTGGGTTCCGAAAGACATGGCTCAAGCGCCTTTCTTCATGGCCACGACGGTGCCGGGGGCGCCGGCGGTTGCCACGCGCGCGCCCGTGATGAAGTAAGCGTGCAGGTCGTGGCCGAAGCGATTGAGTTTGCGCAGCGTCGACTTGTTGCCGCGCACCAGGGCGTTGTAGCCGAGCACCGCGGGAATCGCCACGGCCAGGCCCAGCGCGGTCATGACCAGCGACTCGCCGATCGGGCCGGCCACCTTGTCGATGGTGGCCTGGCCGGCCACGCTGATCGACAGGAGGGCGTGGTAGATGCCCCAGACGGTGCCGAACAGGCCCACGAAAGGCGCGGTCGATCCCACCGAGGCCAGAACGCCCAGACCCGACTGCAGGCGCGCCGTCGCGTCGTCGACCGAATTGCGCAGCGCGCGCGTCACCCATTCGCTCTTGTCCAGCGAGTCGTGCAACTGGGGCTGCGCGTTGTGGTGGGCCGAGGCTTCACGGCCTTCCAGCGCGAGATTGCGGAAAGGGTTGGCGGGATCGGTGCCGAACTTGGAGAGGCCGTCCGCGAAGTCACCGGAGTGCCAGAAGCTCTCGGTGGAGCGCGACTGCCGGCTGAATTTCGTCAGGTCCAGCGACTTGATGATGATCACCATCCAGGACGACAGCGACATCGCCAGCAGCAGCAACGCGACGCCGCGCGTGACGATGTCGCCCTGGTTCCAGAGGCTCAGAAGGCCGAATTGCGAATCCATTTTTTTTTCACTCCAGGACGAAATTGATCGGGACGTTGAACCACATGGCCTCGGCGACGCCATTGCGTTT
>JAZKIF010000139.1:0-98376 GCA_040385005.1 Pseudomonadota bacterium | reverse complement strand
ACGGCGGCAAGATCAAGGAAACCTACGGCGTGCCGGTCGAGGAAATCCAGGAAGCGATCAAGCACGGCGTGCGCAAGATCAACATCGACACGGACATCCGCCTCGCGATGACGGCAGCGGTGCGCAAGTTCCTTGCCGAGAACCCCGAGAAGTTCGATGCGCGCGAATGGCTCAAGCCCGCGCGCGAAGCGGCCAAGCAGATCTGCAAGCAGCGCTACATCGAGTTCGGCTGCCAGGGACAGGCGTCCACCATCAAGGCGCACAGCCTGCAGGTCGTGGCGGCCCAATACGAGAAGGGCGAGCTGGCGCAGGTCGTGGCCTGAGCCCTACTGGCGATAATCGGGGCCCGTGCACTGCGCGGGCCTTTTTTCTTTGCGGCCCCTTTCCCCTGGATTCCCTCGCATGACCACCGCCCTGCACACCTCCGCCCTGACGTCGCTGCCGCTCCTCGCGCGCGGCAAGGTGCGTGACAACTACGCCGTCGGAACCGACCGCATCCTCATGGTCGCCAGCGACCGGCTCTCGGCGTTCGACGTGATCATGGGCGAGCCGATTCCCGGCAAGGGCGAGTTGCTCACGCAAATGGCGCTCTTCTGGTTCGCCAAGCTCGGGCACATCACGCCGAACCACCTCACCGGCGATGCGCCCGAGAGCGTGGTCACGCCGGCGGAAGCGCTCCAGGTCACGGGCCGCTCGATGCTCGTGAAACGCCTGAAGCCGATCCCGGTCGAAGCCGTGGTGCGCGGTTATCTGGCTGGCAGCGGCTGGCAGGAGTACCAGCAGACGCAGTCGGTGTGCGGCGTGCCATTGCCGGCCGGCCTGCAAAACGCGAGCAAGCTGCCCGAGCCGATCTTCACTCCCGCCGCCAAGGCCGAAGCGGGCCACCACGACGAGAACATCTCGTTCGACCAGGTCGTGAAGATCGTCGGCCCGGAGCTTGCCGCGAAGATCCGCGACATCAGCATCGCGATCTACCGTGAAGCAGCGGCCATTGCACTCACGAAGGGAATGATCATCGCGGACACGAAGTTCGAGTTCGGCCTGGATGAAGCCGGCAACCTCATCCTGATGGACGAAGTGCTCACGCCCGATTCGTCGCGTTACTGGCCGGTCGAAGGCTACGACGCCGCCTTCACCGCCGGCGCCAACCCGCCGAGCTACGACAAGCAGTTCGTGCGCGACTGGCTGGAGCAGGTGCGCATCAACGGCAAGCCCTGGGACAAGACACCGCCCGCGCCGCGGCTGCCGCAGGACGTGATCGAGAAGACGGCCGCGAAGTATCGCGAGGCGTTGCAGCGGCTGCTGGCCTGACGCCTGTCAGCTGAGCACGACGCTGGAGAGGCGGCGGCGGTAAGTCGCCACCGTCGGGTCATCCGGCGGGATCTGCCCGTCCGCGACCTTCATCTTCGGCGGCTCGATCAAATCGAGGATCGCGATGTAGGTCTTGCGCGCGAGATCCTCGCTCCAGGTCTTATCGCGCATCAGGATTTCCAGCAGCTCGTCCATCGCGTCGGTCCAGCGATGCTCCGCCATCAGCAGGCGCGCGCGGGCGAATCGCGCATCGAAGTCGCGCTTGCCCGCGGCGATACGCGCATCGGCGTCGGCCAGCGCCTTCGCCTCATCGGGCGTCGAATCCGCAAAGTCGAACGCGTCCATCGCCCGCTGCAGCGAATCGAAGCGCCGCACGATCGAAGTCTTGGCGATGACCGGCGCGAACGCGACCTTCGCGTCGTCGGTCCGTCCCGCGAGCAGCAGCGTCCGCACATAGTCGAACCGCGCATCGTCGTTGGCGGGATCGGTGGCCACCGCATGCTGGAGACGCTCAAGCTGCGCGGCCGGGCTGTCATCGACCGGAGCGTCTTCGATCTCATCTTCCTCTTCCAGCGGCGCACCCTCGGGCACGTGCTTGTCGAGGAATTCTTTGATCTTGCCCTCGGGCAATGCGCCCATGAAGCCGTCGACCGGCTGGCCGTTCTTCATCAGGATGCAGGTGGGGATGCTGCGGATGCCGAAGGCGCCGGCGAGTTGCTGCTCCTGGTCGGAGTCGATCTTCACCAGCTTGAAGCGGCCGGCGTAGTCGTTCTCGAGCTTTTCCAGGAGCGGACCGATGACCTTGCAGGGGCCGCACCAGGTGGCCCAGAAGTCGACCAGTACGGGCAAGGTCATGGAGGCTTCGATGACCTCGGATTCAAAGTTTTCGGTGGTGACGTCGATCATGGCGGGTCAGGTCGGGTTGGAACCGTAAAATTCAATCTTTGGGAGCACGCAATTGAGCTCGATACAGGTTGGCGTGGTGATGGGTTCCAGCAGTGATTGGGACACGATGCAGCACGCAGTGGCGATTCTCCAGGAATTCGGCATCGCGCATGAGGCGCGGGTGGTTTCGGCCCACCGCATGCCGGACGAGATGTTCGCCTATGCGGAGCAAGCGGCGAGCAGGGGCTTGACCGCGATCATCGCAGGTGCCGGCGGCGCGGCTCACCTGCCGGGCATGCTGGCGGCCAAGACCACGGTGCCGGTGCTGGGCGTGCCGGTTGCCGGCAAGCACCTGCAGGGCGTCGATTCGCTGCACAGCATCGTGCAGATGCCCAAGGGCATTCCCGTCGCTACCTTCGCCATCGGCCGCGCGGGCGCCGCCAATGCCGCGCTGTTCGCGGTCGCGATGCTGGCCAATTCCGACGCGGCGCTGCGCGCCCGGCTCGAAGCGTATCGCGCGCGCCAGACCGACACCGCGCGCAACATGCAACTTCCCCCCCCGCCATGACCGACAAAGCAATCCTGCCCGGCGCCACGCTGGGCGTCATGGGCGGCGGCCAGCTGGGGCGGATGTTCGTGCACGCCGCCCAGCGCATGGGCTACTTCACGGCCGTGCTGGACCCGGATGCCAACAGTCCCGCCGGGCTCGTGAGCCATCACCACGTGCATGCCGACTACCTGGACGACAAGGGGCTGGTCCGGCTCGCCGAGCTGAGCGCGGCGATCACGACCGAATTCGAGAACGTGCCGGCCACGGCGCTGGCCAGGCTCGGTGCGCATTGCCCGGTGGCGCCCGGCGCGAGCGCCGTCGAGATCGCACAGGACCGCCTGCGCGAAAAGGCGCATTTCGTGAAGTGCGGCGTGCCTTGCGCGCCGCATGCGGGCATCGAAACGCCCGACCAGCTCTCGGCCGTGGATGCGGGCCTGCTGCCCGGCGTGCTCAAGACTGCAAGGCTGGGTTACGACGGCAAGGGCCAGGTGCGGGTCAACACGCGCGAAGAACTCGCGGCGGCTTGGGACGACCTCGAGCGCGTCGCTTGCGTGTTGGAGAAGCTGTTGCCGCTGGCCGCCGAGTGTTCCGTCATCGTCGCGCGCGGGCGCGATGGTGCGATCGTGAACCTGCCGCCGCAGCTCAATTTGCATCGCGGGGGCATCCTCGCCGTGACCGAAGTCCATGAAGGCAACCTCCCTGCCGACCGTGCGCGCGAAGCCGTGGAAGCCACGCGTGCGATCGCGCGGGGCCTCGACTACGTCGGCGTGCTGTGCGTGGAGTTCTTCGTGCTGGCCGACGGTTCGCTCGTCGTGAACGAGATGGCACCGCGCCCGCACAACAGCGGTCACTACAGCATGGATGCGTGCGACGTATCGCAGTTCGAATTGCAGGTGCGCACGCTGGCCGGCTTGCCGCTGGTCCAGCCGCGACAGCACAGCCCGGTGGTGATGTTGAACCTGCTCGGCGATTTGTGGTTCGCGAAAGGCGCCGCCGAAACACCGCCGCCCTGGGAGGAAGTGCTGGCGCTTCCCGGCGCGCACCTGCACCTCTACGGAAAACACAGCGCGCGGCCCGGCCGCAAGATGGGCCACCTCAACATCACCGGCGCGACGGCGCAGGCCGCGCGCGGCACGGCGCTGAAGGCCGCCGCGCTGCTGGGCATCGAGGCGTTCTGACGCCGTGAGAGTCGCCGCGCGATGATTCTTCCAGGCGACGACCCCGCCGCGATCGAGCAGGGCGCGCGCACGCTGGCGTCCGGCGGGCTCGTGGCGTTTCCCACCGAGACCGTCTACGGCCTGGGCGCCGATGCGGACAGCGACGATGCGGTCGGCGAGATTTTCCGTGCGAAGGGCCGCCCCGCGGACCACCCGTTGATCGTCCACGTGCACGATGCTTCCGTCGTGCCGCACTTCGCGGCCAGCGTGCCGGACTTCGCGCAAAAGCTCATGGATGCTTTCTGGCCCGGCCCGCTCACGGTGATCCTGCCGCGCCGGGGCGGCGTTGCCGCTGCCGCCGCCGGTGGGCAGGCCTCGATCGGCCTTCGCTGTCCCGCGCATCCAGTCGCCCATGCGCTGCTGCTCGCGTGCATGCGCACGACCCCTTCCGTCGCGGGACTCGCAGGCCCGAGCGCGAACCGCTTCGGCCGCGTCAGCCCGACCACGGCCGCGCACGTGCGCGGCGAATTCGGCGATGGCCTCCTCATCGTGGATGGGGGCCCATGCGACGTGGGCATCGAATCGACCATCGTCGACTGCACGCGCGGCGTCCCGGTGCTCCTGCGTCCGGGCGTGCTCACGCGAGAGCAGGTCGAGGCCGCTTGTGGGCAGCAGCTGCGAACCGCCGGCGAGATGATCCAGGGCACGCCGCGCGCATCGGGAACGCTCGAATCGCACTACGCGCCCAATGCGCGCGTGCGCATCATGGACGCGCAGGCCCTGCAGACCGCACTGGACCTCCTGGGCGCCGACGCTTCGGGAATCGCCGTCTACTCGCGCGCCATCATTCAGACCCGTTCGACGAAGGTGATCCGCCGGCGGATGCCCGACGATGCCGCCGAAACCGCGCGCCAGCTCTTCGCGGTGCTGCGGGAGTTCGATGCGCAAGGCGTGCGGCTGATCTGGGTGGAGACCCCGCCGCCGGATGCCGAGTGGGACGGCGTGCTGGACCGGCTCACCCGGGCCGCCGCCGGCTGATCCGGGGCCTCGCTAAACTACCCCCAACCCTTTTTGGAGAATTTCATGTCACGTCAATGGATGCGCCGCGCCTTGCTGGCGCTGGCGCCGGCCGCCGCGTTGTTCCTGGCCGGCTGCGGATCCGGGACCATCGAGTCCCAGCTCGAGCCCACGCGCGTCGTCGCGTTCGGCAGCGGCTTCAGCGATATCGGCCAGCTCGGCAACCGCTACACGGTCAACGACAGCACCATCAACATCTGGAGCCAGCAGACCGCCGCGTCGTTCGCCTACCTGATGTCGCCGGCCGTCTCCGGCGGCACGAACTACGCGACCCGCAATGCGCGCATCGCCGCCACGCCCGACGCGGCCGGCGGCGTGGCGCCGACGGTCACGAAGCAGATCGACACCTTCCTGGCAACGGGCACCTTCACGAACACGGATCTCGTCTTCGTCGAAGGCGGCGTCTCGGACATCATTGCCGAAGTAGGCAAGCTCAATGCCGGCACCCAGACCAGCGAAGCGACGCTTGCCAACGTGAAGCAGGCCGGCCGCGACCTGGCCGCGCAGACGCGCCGCCTGGTGCAGGCCGGCGCGACGCACGTCGTCGTCGTTGGCACCTTCGACCTGGCGCGCACGCCATGGGCCGTGAGCTCCGGGCAAGTCAACCTGCTCACGGACCTGAGCACCAAGTTCAACACCGAGCTGCTGGTGTCCATCGTCGACCTGGGCGCGAACGTGCTCTACGTGGACTCGGCGCTCCTGTTCAACCTCATGACGAACAGCCCGGTGTCGTACAGCCTCACCAATTCCGGGGATGTGGCCTGCACGTCGGTCGACCCGGGGCCGGGCATCGGCATCGGCGCGGGAAAGATCAATTCCGCGCTGTGCACGCCGAGCACCATCGCGAGCGGAGTCGACTACAACGTGTACCTTTGGGCCGACCAGGTGTACCCGACTCCGACGGCGCAGCGCGCTTTCGGGGACTATGCCTACCAGCGGATTCGAGCCCGCTGGTGATCGCCTGCTGCGATGAAAAAAGCGCCCCGAGGGGCGCTTTTTCGTTGCGGCGCGAAGCCCGGATTCAGAGCCAGCCCGCGGCCCGCATCTGCGCCGTCACGTATGCCGCGAGCAGCGAGTACCCCAGCGGCGTCGGATGCACCGTGTCCGCGAAGTAGTAGCCGCTGGTGTCGCCGGCAATGGTGCTGGCGGCCGTGCAGGTGATGGACGAGCCCTGCAGCGGATTGGCGGGGGATGTCTTGCTGCAAGCCGGCGTCGTGACGTTCGTGATGCCGTACTTCGACGGGTTGGCGTACTGGTCGTGTCCCTGTGTGTACGCGTCGACGTAAAGAACGCCGGTGCCGGAAAGACCGGACTGCAGCTGGCTGTTGAACGTCGTCACCATGGCGGTCAGGAGTGCCTTGGTGTCCGCGCTCTCGGAGGCGGCGTCCGGCGTTTGCGCGACGTCCGGCAGGTTCACGACGATCACGTACCGCGCTCCCTTCGCGAGGACCTGGCTCTTGACCAGGCCCGCCAGTTCCGCGCCTGCGGCGCCCATGCCGGCAACAGCGGCGTTCGCCGCAGCGGAAACGGCCGCGGAGCCACCGGCGGCGACCGCGGTCTGGACCGACGACGACCAGCCCGCGGCGATGGCGGCGCCGACGGCGCCCGCGCCGCCCGCGAAGGCCGCCTCGACCCCGTTGACGTTCATGAAGACATCATTACCACCGGCCATCACCGTGACCAGTTCACGACCCGAGTAGCTCCCGCCGATCTTGGCCAGGTGCCTGCTCATCTGCGTCGCCACGGGCACGGCCAGCAAGCCCAGGTTGACCTGGTTAAACGGCGCGGCCTGCAGCGTGGCCGAATTCGGGCCGAACACGTTGCTGACGCGCGAGCTGCCTTGGGCGTAGTTCGTGCAGGCCGGGACGTCCGTCACTGCCGCGCCGGTCAGGCCGGGGATATTGACGAGCAAACCCGTCTGCGCCGCGCATGACGTCGTGCCGACGCTGGCGGCGACGATCTCGGTCCAGTTCTGCGCCGTGGGACTGTTGACGGTCCACTTGCCCCCGCCCAGCGCGGCAATGGTGCCGACCTTGTACGTCCCCACGTCGCTCAGGCTGTCGCCGAACGACACGGTCGAGGAGACGTCGATGCCTCCGCCGCTGCCGCCGCAGGACGCCAGCACGAAGGCGGCGGCGAGCAGGGCGATTCTGGTCTTCATGAATTTCATCGGGGCTCCTTGGGGAAAAGAACGGTCGTTCGTTTTTGGTGGAACGATGGTAGACGCGGGCGTGCCCGGCGCGCAGCGGGTTTTCACCGTGGCGTCAGCCGAACCGGATCTTCATGGCGAGGATCGCCAGGGCCAGGCACAGCGTGATCGCGTTCGCGATGACGATCGGCCACGCCGACAGCAGCAGCCCGTAGCCCAGCCACAGCGCGACGCCGAGCGCGAATACGCTGTACATGCCCAGCGAAATGCCGGCGACGTCACGCGTCCTGAAGGTGTGCCATGCCTGCGGCACGAAGCTGCAGGTGGTGAAGAAGGCCGCGAGGTAACCGATGAGTTCGTGGTCGTGCATCGCTGTCACTGGTCCTTCGCCGTCCATTCGATGAGTGCTTCGATCGCGGGCCTGGCGAGATAGGCCTGCGGGTGGTTGGCAATGGCCACCATCACGTAGCGCCTGCCGCTCGCGCCATGCACGTACCCCGCGACGCCGCTGACGTCGCGCAGGCTCCCGGTCTTCAGATGCGCGAGGCCCGCGCCCTTGCCGCGCACGCGGCGCATCGTGCCGTCCACGCCGGACACCGGCAGGGAAGACATGAGTTCCGGCATCGAGGGCGACGCCCACGCGAGTTGAAGCAGCCGAGCGAGCTCCTGCGCGGTGATGCGCTCATCGCGCGCGAGGCCCGATCCGTTCACCATCACCGGCGGCTCGCCGGCCAGTCGCTCGCGCCACCATTTGCGCATCACCTCGCGCGAGCCTTCGAAGGTGCCCACGCCCCGCTGCTGCAGGCTGAGCGTGAGGAAGAGCTGCTGCGCTATCACGTTGTTGCTGTACTTGTTCATGTCGCGGATCACTTCCGCGAGCGTGGGCGACTGCACCTCGAAGGCGGGGACGAGTTGCGCCGGCACGCGGCCTTCGCGCGCCTGCCCCGCGAGCGTGCCGCCGATCTGCTGCCACATGCCCGCCACCGCGCGCGTTGCATAGGAGCGCCCGTCGGCATACGCGATGGGCCAGACCCGCTCGCCGCATGACGCCGGATACGCCCCCGCGAATCTGACGCGCGATGCATCGGCGAAATCGGCCTTGAGGCCGCCTCGCCAATCGCCGCATTCACCGGTCGCAAGCGGCACGGTCAAGGGATATTGAACCCCTGCGAGCGGTGGGTCGATCTGCACCGCCGCCTGCGAGCCTTGCGGCGTGAATGTCATCACGATGGACTTGTAGTTGAGCAGCAGCGCATCGGGCGCCGCGTTGTAGGGCCGCAGCGGCTCGCCATCGAACGCGCCGGGGTCTTGCGCGGGCACTTCGAACGCGCCTCGGTCCAGCACGATGTCGCCCGAGATGGCGCGAATGCCGAGCCCCTGCACGCGGCGCATCAACAGCCACAGGCGTTCGAGCACCAGCTTCGGGTCGCCCTGGCCCTTGATGTAGAGGTTGCCCTGCAGCGTGCCGTTGACGATCGGTCCATCGACGTAGACCGGCGTCGACCAGGTGAACGCCGGGCCCAGCAGTTCGAGCGCCGCGATGCTGGTGGAGAGTTTCGCGATCGACGCGGGATTCACCGGCACGGTGGAGCGATGGTCCACGCGCGGTTGCGACCGGCCGTCGGCGTCCACCACCAGCAAGGTGATCGCATCGCGCGGAAGTTTGGCGCGTGCCAGGGCTGCATCAACCTCCGGCGGCAGGCGTTGCGCCTGTGCGTGAACGGCTGCTGCGAGAAGCCAGACACAAGCGAGGAGACGGGGCAACGACATGGGGGGCATTATCCAGCCGCCGATAATGGCGGGTTGCGCGCCAGAGAGTCCTTTTTTTGAACCTGCTTGCCTTCGACACCAGCACCGAGACGATGTCCATCGCCTTGCGGCATGACGCGTCGGGAGTGCGCGACGGCGGCGGAATGCTGGAACACGTTGCACCCGGCGGCGCGCAATCCTCCGCCGCGCTGATCCCCGCGATCATGGGCTTGCTCGCGCAGGCGGGGCTATCCCTCGCGCAGCTCGATGCGATCGCCTTCGGGCGCGGCCCCGGCTCCTTCACCGGATTGCGAACGGCTTGCGCGGTGGCGCAAGGCCTCGCGTTCGGGGCCGGCATCCCCGTGCTGGCGCTGGACACTTTGATGGCCGTCGCGGAAGAGGCGCGGCACGCGGCGGGTGCGACGCGCGTCGTCGCCGTTCTCGATGCGCGCATGGACGAGGTTTACTCGGCGGCCTATGTTCATGAGCGAGGCGCCTGGCGCCAGGAAGGCGGCTTCCTGCTCAGCTCGCCGCATGCCATCACTGTCGCTGCTGGCTGGGTGCTGGCGGGGAACGCTTTCACGGCGTACGGAGATCGGCTGCCCGCCGCGGACGAACGCATCGACGCACTTCCCACCGCACGCGCGTTGTTACGTCTTGCGCCTGCCGCGCTGGCTTCCGGACAGGCCGTTGCCGCCGACCAGGCCATGCCCCTCTACATTCGCGATAAAGTAGCCCAGACGACCGAGGAACGCGCAGCCGCGCGTGCCGCATCCGCACCGAACCCGATTCCATGAGCGCAGTTTTCAAGTCCGCCGAAGCGAAGTTCGAGCCGCTCACCGAGGCGCGCGTGGATGAAGTCGTCGCGATCGAACGCACGGCCTACGAACATCCCTGGACGCCCGGCAATTTCAGCGACTCGCTACGCTCCGGCTACCAGGCGCAACTGCTCGGCGCGGAGGGCGTCATCCTCGGGTACTTCGTGGCCATGAAAGGCGTGGACGAGGTACACCTTCTCAACATCACGGTCGCGCCAGAGCACCAGGGCCAGGGCTGGGGCCGCGCGATGCTGGATGCGCTGGCCCTGTGGTCGCGCGGGCAGGGCGCGCAGTGGCTGTGGCTCGAAGTGCGCGCGGGCAACACGCGCGCGCAGCGGATCTACGAGCGTCACGGCTTTCGGCGCGTCGGCGAGCGCAAGGGTTACTACCCTTCGTCGCAGCCCCCGCGCGAGGACGCCGTGGTCATGAGCCTCAAGCTATGACGCTGCAACTCGACGAGCGCCGTCGCGCGATGCTCGCGGAGATGGGCGTGCGCATGTTCGATGCGCCGGCCTCTGTTCCGGCTCCCACACCTGAATTTGCATCGGCGCGCGCTGCGGCGATCGCCACGCCGCCGCGGCCTGCCGTCTCCGCGCCCGTCGCACTGCGTGCGGAGGTGCCGCAAGCGGTGAAGGTGCAGCCCTCCGTCACCCGCGCGCTGCAACCAGAAGACTCCGCGCGCACGTCGGCCATCGAATTGATGCAGTGGGACGCCCTCGAGCAAGCTGTCGCGTCGTGCGATGCATGCGGCCTCTGCGCGAGCCGCCGCAATACCGTGTTCGGTGTCGGTGACCAGCAAGCCGACTGGCTGATCGTGGGCGAAGCGCCGGGCGAAAACGAGGACTTGCAGGGCGAGCCCTTCGTCGGCCAGGCCGGCAAGCTGCTGGACAACATGCTGAAGTCCCTCGGGCTGGACCGCAAGCGCAAGGTCTACATCGCGAATGTGCTCAAGTGCCGTCCACCCGCCAACCGTAATCCCGAGCCGGCGGAGGTCGCGCAGTGCGAGCCCTTCCTGCGCCGGCAAGTGCAATTGCTGCAGCCGAAGATCATCCTCGCGATGGGCCGCTTCGCGGTGCAATCGCTGCTGGGCACCGACGAGGCGATCGGCAAGCTGCGCGGTCGCCGCCATGAATACATGGGCGTGCCGCTGGTCGTCACCTATCACCCGGCGTACCTGCTGCGCAACCTCCCCGACAAGGCCAAGGCCTGGGCCGACTTGTGCCTGGCCCTGGAAGTGATGGGCGGACCCGGCTAGATCCCCAACCGCCGTGGCCGATACGCGCGGTCTTCCAAAGTGCGAGACGCGTAATCGATCCCGCTGAACGCGGCGTAGTCGGCCATCGTGCGCGCGCCGCCCAGGCCGAAGACGCCCATGGGCGCGCCCGACACCAGGGCGTCCAGGCGCATGCGCGAGCGCTGTTCGAGCGACCACCAGGTCTGTGCGCGCCCGGCTTCGTGTGCTTCGTCCCAATGCATCGGCCGCGCCGGTGCGCCGGCTCCCGGTATGTTGTACAGGTGGTAGAGCGGCAGGCGCGGCACGTGGAAGATGTCCCAGCCGTGCGTGAAAAGGCGCGCCGCCAGAGCCTGCTCTTCACCGTGGAAGTAGAACCAGGGGTCGTAGGGAAAGGCCTGCACGAAAGTGCCCGGCGCGAACAGGCAACCCGCGCCCAGGTGAAAGCCCGCGACCGGATGATCGAGCTCCAGCGGCTGCGCCTCGAAGGAGAGCACCGGATGGTCCGGCTCGAAGCCCGTTCCCGGTTTGAGGACGTGCGCGAGGATCTTTTGTGTCGTGGGCCGGCGCACGGCGCGCCCCTCCTCGAAGGCGAAAGCATTGGGGTAGGAGGAGAGCACGATGCCCTTGCGGCCCGGCAGCAGGGCTTGGGCCTGCAGGATCAGCCGTTCGTCCCAATGCGCGTCGAAATCCATGTGCGAGTCGATTTGCAAAAACCACTCTTCGCCGTCGTAGAGCGACATGCCGATGGCGCGCGCCCAGCAGGGGCCGCGTGCGTACACCGGATCGATGCGCACGTAGCTGAGCCGGGCGGGTTCGAAGTCCGCCGCCTGGGGCCCGTGTTCGTATTCCGGGCTCTGGTCCACGATGCCGAAGTGGAGGCGTTCCGGCCAGCGCGCGGTTTCCAGCGCGCGCGCGAGCGTGAATCCCAAGATCGGGTCGCAGTAGGAGGCGATGCTGACGAAGACGCGCACGGAAGATGAAGGTATTTCGAAACGATGGTATCGCGTGCGCTTCGGGCTCCTGCGCCAGAAGTCGCGGCCGGGGCGTTTTCCGCCGGGTGTCGTATTGCTTCCGATGTAACGCTGTGCTACCGTGAAAACGGAGGGTTCGTGACCAAGCCAGCTTCATCTCCTGCACTTTTGCGACGCACGCCATTGCGCGTTGCATCCAGCCCCGCAGTCGCGGGTTTCCGTCCTGCGGGGACTGCGCTCGCGGTCGCCGCCGTATTTCTCGGACCGGGCCAAGCCGTTGGCCAGCCAACGGGCGCCCAGGTCGTCCAGGGTTCCGCGTCGCTGGTGCGTCAAGGCAGCAGCCTGGTCGTCACCACGCAGAACGCGCCGGGCACCAACCGCTCGGCGATCAACTGGCAAAGCTTCTCGATCCCCGCCGGCAGCGCGACCCGTTTCGACCAGCCGAGCGCGCAAAGCCTCTCCATCAACCGCGTCGTGGGCAACAACCCGTCCGCGATCTTCGGCACGCTGAGTTCAAACGGCCGGCTCGTGCTGGTCAATCCCTCTGGCATCGCGGTGGGGGCCGGCGCGGTGGTCGACACGGCAGGCTTCACGGCCTCGACCTTGCGCATGAGCGAGGCCGACGCGCTCGCGGGGCGCCTCGTCTTCGGCGGCGACGGGTTGCCTGGCGGCGTCTTGAATGTCGAAGGTCGCATCCTCGCGCGCAGCGGCGACGTCGTATTGATCGCGCCCCAGGTGAACACCGGCGCGCAGGCGCTTATCCAGGCGCCTAACGGCGCGACGCTGCTGGCCGCGGGCCAGAAAGTCGAATTGACCGGGCGCGGGCTCGAAGGAATCCGCCTCGAGTTGCAGGCGCCGGCAGACCAGGCCGTGAATCTGGGCACGCTGCAAGGCGACGCGGTAGGCATCTTCGCGGGGCAGTTGAAGCACAGCGGCCTCATCCAGGCGACGGGCATCAGCGCCGAAGGCGGCAAGGTGGTGCTGCGGGCCGCGCAAAGCGTCGAGATCGCAGGGCAGGTGCAGGCATCGCGCGGTGCGCTCGGCGGGCAGGTGCAGGTCAGCGCGAACAAGGTGATGCTGCGAAGCGGCGCGGTGATCGACGTGAGCGGTCGCGAGGGCGGCGGCGAGGCGTTGATCGGCGGCGGCTGGCAAGGCAGCGACAGCCGGATTTCGAATGCGCAGGAGACGACCGTCGAAGCGGGCGCGACCATCAAGGCCAACGCGATCGACAGCGGCAATGGCGGCACGGTGGTGGCGTGGTCGGACCAGGCGACGCGGGTTGCGGGCCATATCGAAGCCCGTGGTGGCGCGAACAGCGGCGATGGCGGCAGGGTAGAGACCTCCGGACGCTTCCTGGACATGCAAGGCTCCGTCGATACGACCGCGGCGCGCGGCAACACGGGCTCGCTGCTGCTGGACCCGACCAACATCTACATCGCCAACGACGCGGCGGCGGCCCAAGGCGCCGGAATGCCCGCTGTCGGTACCGAGATCCCGGGTCCATCGCTGATCCCCACGGTGAGCGGGCCGGATTCGTTCATCGCCGTCGGCACGCTGGTCGGTTTGTTGGGAAGCACCAGCGTTACCGTGTCAACGTCGAACCCATCGCCTGGTGCAACCGGCGCGGGCGACATCACGGTGGTCAACAAGGTGGACTGGGGCGCGAGCGGGAACTCGCTGACTTTGCAGGCGGATCACGACATCCAAATCAACGGGGCGGTGATCGGCACCGGCGGGAGGCTGGAGCTCCTCGCCGCAACGGGCAGCATCACGCAGACCGCACCGATCCAGGTGAACGAGCTGATCGCGCAAGCCGGGCAGGGCACCGTCACGCTCACCAACGCCGGGAACAAAGTCAACAAGCTCGCGGGTCACGCCGGAACGGCCGGGACCGGATTCAGTTTCACCAACTCCCAGTCGCTCCTCATCGGGACGCTGGCAACCTTTGCCGGCGTTTCGACGCCGAACAAGGACATCAAGATCGAGGTGGCCGGCGATATCGGGGTCGGTTCGGACATCGACAGCGGCGGCAAGGACACGGTGCTGACTTCCACGAAGCCCGGCGGCACCCTCACGGTGAATGCATCGGCGAGCGTGAAGGGCGGCAACGTGACGCTCACGGCGGACAACATGTCGCTCCCGACCACGGCCGATGCCGGCCAGGTTGCGGCGAACAACCTGCTGTGGCTGCAGCCGAACAGTTCCGGCCGCGCGATCGAGCTGGGCTCGTACCCTTCCAAGAGCGGCAGCAAGCTGGAGCTGTTCGAAGCCGAGGTCGCGGCGCTGAAGGGCGGCACCGTACGCATCGGTTCGATGGACGCGGGCGATCTCTACATCAACGAGCCGGTCGCGCCGATCACGAACGTGCTCTCGCTCAAGTCCGGCGGCGACATCACGCAGTTCAGTCCCGGCACGATCAAGGTCGCAAGCCTCGTGGTCGAGGCGGCGGAAGGCGTCGACCTCACGATGGCGCCCAACGAGGTGACGAACCTCGCGGGCAAAGTCGGCGACAACCTGAATCTGAATCACAACTTCCGCTTCGTCGGCACCGTGCCGCTGAACATCACGTCGGGTCTCGATGGCCCGATCGGCGGCATCTCGGTGGCGTTCGACGATCCGACGGCGGGCGGCATCATCTCGCTGATCACGACCGGCGCGCTCACGCAATCCTCATCCGGCACATTGGGCGGCAGCGCGGTGTACGTGCAAGGGTCGTCGGTCAACCTCACGGCGCCCAATCCCACAGGCGTGCTCGCCGGCCAGTCGACGGGCACGACCGCGAGCGACGTTTTCCGGTACTCGAGCGACAACGGCATCATGGTGAGCAAGGTCGCGCGCGGCAGCCTGTACGGGACGCCGCTTGGCGACTACGCGGGCATCCGGTCAATGGCCTCCGCTTCGGCCGGCGCCGCGGTCGAACTGAAAGGCGCGGGCGTCGCGCAGGCGAGCGGCGCGCCGGTCATCGCGTTCGGCGGGCTGAGGGTCGCGACGAAAGGCAGCACGAACACCGTTCTGCTTTACGACGCGACCAACAGCGTCCAGTCGTTCGGAACGTCCGGCACCACGGGGCCGACTTCGTTCTACAACTCGGGCGCGCTGGAGATCGGCGCGGGCGGCTCCGGCGTGACGTCGAGCGCCGACATCGTGATCAGCAGCGGCGGCGACCTGAAGGTGAGCGAGCCCGTGTCGGGAAAAGGGATCACGCTGTTTTCCAGCGGCACGCTCAACATCAACGACAACCTGCAAGGCGCGAGCGGGTCGAACAACTTCCTGTTCGGCGGCACGGACATCGTGATCGCGGGTAACCTGAGCATCACCGGCGGGCTCACGCGCATCGACTCCGGTTCGGGCTTTGCGCGCGTCACCTCGGGCAACGTGAACTGGGGCGCGAGCATCGGCGTGGCGCCGCCACCGGCGGGCACACCCGCTCCTTCTCCGGCGCCCGCGCTTTCCGTCTTGTCCGTCGAAGGCGGCAACGTGACGACGACCAGCGCCGTGACGATCCCGAAGTTGCGGCTGACGAGCGGCTCGCTGGGCGGCGCGGGCAACATCACGCTGACGAAACTCTTCGACTGGCAGGGCGGCACGCTCACGTCAGGCGGCGGCTCGATGATCATCGCGCCGGGCGGGCAAGCCGACATCACGGGACCGGTCACGCTGGCCGGCCCCTTCGCGAACAACGGCACGACGATCCTTTCGGGTTCCGGGACGGTGACGACCGCATCGGGCGCGAGCATCGTCAATGGTTCGGCCGGCGTGATCGAGATTCAGAACGAAGGCGGATTCACCGGCGGGTTCGGCGGGTTCCTCAACGACGGCATGCTGCGCAAGGTCGGCGCCAGCGTGGCCGTAGTGACACCCGCGTCCACCCTGATCGAAACCGGCTCGTTCACGAATACCGGCACAGTGGAAGTGCAGACCGGCACCATGAGGTTCGGCCCCGGCAAGTTCACGAACAACGCGGGCACGATCTCGCTGTTCGCCGGAGCCACGCTCGACAACAGCAACACCACGCTCGTGAACGGCGGGAACGGTGTCATCGCCGGCAACGGCACGCTCAGGCTCGGCACAGGCCAGCTGCAAAACAGCGGCACGCTGCAGCCCGGCGGCCCGGGGACGACCGGCACCCTCACCATCGACGCCGCGAGCGTCAACCTCAACCGCGGCACCAGTCTCGAGATCGACATCGACGATGCGATCAGCCATGACGTGCTCTATGTGACCGGCGGCGTGCAGGTGGCGAGCGGCGTCGATGTGGTCCCCAACGTGGCGCCGTCGAAGCCGGTGCGCACCGCGGTCGCCATCGGAGACTCGTTCGATATCGTGCAAAGCCCCGTGGGGCCGGTGAGCGGGTCCACGCCGAGGATGGACGGATTCGACGTCTCGTTCGAAACGTCGCCCGTGCCGTCGATCCGCGCGACGGTCGCACCGCCGCCCGCGCCGACACCGTCTCCGACGCCCGCGCCGACTCCGGCGCCTACGCCGGCTCCAACGCCCGCTCCCACACCTGCACCCACGCCCGCGCCGACACCGGCTCCCACCCCGGCGCCCACACCCGCACCGACTCCGGCGCCCACGCCGGCACCAACTCCGGCCCCGACACCAGCGCCCACTCCCGCGCCCACCCCGGCGCCGACACCCGCACCGGAGCCGCCACCCCCCGCACCGCCGCCACCAGCGCCCGCGCCTTCGAGCGGCCCGATGATGAACCAGATCGTCGCGCTGCTGCAGGGCGACCACGCGCTGGCCGAGCAGATGATCTCGGAGATGTCCACGACGCCGGTGACGACTCTCGTCACCTTGCTGCTCAAGGAAGAAAAAAAGCAGGCCCCGGAGAACCGGGGCCAGGACAACGTCGTCTACGACAACCAGTGCAAGCGCTAGACGGCGCGGCTGTCAGAACCGCGGCAGGTCGGGGTGCGAGATGCGCCCGCCGCGCACCAGCATCTTTCCGTATTCGGCGCAGCGGTTCAGCGTCGGGATCACCTTGCCGGGATTGAGCAGGCCCTTCGCGTCGAACGCGCGCTTCAGGCCGAACATCTGCGCGTTCTCTTCGGCGCTGAACTGCACGCACATCGAGTTGAGCTTCTCCACGCCGACACCGTGCTCGCCCGTCACCGTGCCGCCCATCGCGACGCTGGTTTCGAGGATCTCGGCGCCGAACAGTTCCGCTCGATGCAGCTGGTCGGCGTCGTTCGCGTCGAACAGGATCAGGGGATGCAGGTTGCCGTCGCCCGCGTGGAACACGTTGGCGCAGCGCAGGCCGTATTTCTTCTCCATCTCCTGGATCGCGAGCAGGATGTCCGCGAGTCGCTTTCGCGGGATGGTGGAGTCCATGCACATGTAGTCGGGGCTGATGCGGCCCGACGCGGGGAACGCGTTCTTGCGGCCGCTCCAGAATCGCAGGCGCTCGGGTTCGTTGCGGCTCACCGCGATGGCCGTCGCGCCCGCATCGCGCAGCACCGCGCTCATGCGGCCGATTTCCTCTTCGACTTCCTCGGGCGTGCCGTCGCTCTCGCACAGCAAGATCGCCGCGGCCGCAAGGTCGTAACCCGCGTGCACGAAGTCCTCCACCGCCGCCGTCATCGGCTTGTCCATCATCTCCAGGCCCGCGGGGATGATGCCGGCGGCGATGACGGATGCGACCGCTGCGCCGGCGTGCCGCACATCCGCGAAGCTCGCCATGATGCAGCGCGCGAGCTGCGGCTTGGGCACGAGCTTCACCGTGACTTCGGTCGTGACGGCGAGCATGCCTTCGCTGCCGATCACGACGGCCAGGAGGTCGAGGCCGGGCGCATCGAGCGCGTCGCCGCCGAACTCCACCGGCTCGCCCGCGACGTTGTAGCCGCGCACCTTCAGAACGTTGTGCAGTGTCATGCCGTACTTCAGGCAGTGCACGCCGCCGGAGTTCTCGGCGACGTTGCCGCCGATGGTGCAGGCGATCTGGCTGGAAGGGTCGGGCGCGTAGTACAGGCCGTAGGGCGCGGCGGCTTCGCTGATCGCGAGGTTGCGCACGCCGCATTGCACGACGGCGGTGCGCGACACCGGATCGACCTTCACGATGCGGTTGAATTTGGCCAGCGACAACGTCACGCCCAGCGCATGCGGCATTGCCCCGCCGGACAGGCCCGTGCCCGCGCCGCGCGCGACGACGGGGACGTCCAGCGCATAGCACGCGCGCAGCACGGCCTGCACCTGCGCTTCGGTTTCGGGCAAAGCCACGACGAGCGGGCGCTGGCGGTAAGCGGTGAGGCCATCGCATTCATAGGGCGTCGTCTCTTCGGCGTTCCAGAGCAGCGACGCCGCCGGCAGCACTTGCTGCAAGGCGCGCACGACCTCGGACTGGCGCTCGGCGCGCTCCAGCACTTCGCTGGCGGCAGGCGCGTTCATGCTTCGAACCTCGCGATCGCGGCGTCGTCGAACTCGACGCCCGTGCCGATCACGCCTTCGACGATCGCCATGCCTTCACGCACTTGCAGCGGCGATTTCAGGATGGGGTTCCACCAGTCGGCGTACTCGAGCCGGTGCGCGGTCGGCGTCACCGCGAGGAGTTGCGCGCTGACCTCCGGCCAGAGATGGCTGGAGACCGGCACGCCGTAGACCTGCGCCATCGCGGCAACGCGGATCCACCCCGTGACGCCGCCGCACTTCATCGCGTCGGGCATCAGGTGGTCTCGCACGCCCGCGTTGAGCGCGTGGCGGAAATCGAGCGGCCCCCACCAGTTCTCGCCGGCTTGCAACGGCGTGGCCGCGCCGGCCGCGAGTTGCACGAACGCGGCGTAGTCGTGGGCCAGCACCGGCTCTTCAACCCAGGCCAGGCCCTCCGCGTCCAGCGCGCGAAGGCGCAACTGCGCTTCGGCGGCGGTGAGACTCTGGTTGTAGTCGACCATGAGTTCCACGTCAGGCCCCGCGGCCTGTCGCATGGCGCGGATGACGGCGATGTCTTCGGCGAGCGTGGGATAGCCGATCTTCGCCTTCACGCCGCGAAAGCCCTGTTGCGCCCAGCGCTCGGCGGCGCGCGCGGATTCCTTCTCGCCGTCGTAGCCGATGCCGGCATACGCGCGAATGGGGCGGGCCGCGCCGCCGAGCGCCGTGTAGAGCGACTGGCCTTGCGAGCGCGCCAACGCGTCCCACATCGCCATGTCGATGCCCGCCAGCGCCATCCCCACGAGGCCCTGCGTGCCGAGCAGCCTGAAGCGGGCATGCAGTTGATCGGACACCGCGATAGGCGCGAGCACCTGTCCGGCGACCAGCGGCTCCATGTTCTTCATCAGGCTGGCCACGGGCCCGAGCGCTGCCGGTGTGTAGGTGAACGTGATGCTGTGGCCTTCCAGGCCGGAGTCGGTGCGCAGCGAGAGCAGCACGAGCGGCGATGCGTCGATCACGCCGGACGCGGTGCGGTGGGGTTCGGGCATCGGCACCTTGACGGCGCGCACGTGCAGCGAGGCGATCTTCATGGCGACACTGTAGGCGCGCCGCGCCGCGCCGTCATGAAGATTTTTGCACCGTGTGCTGAAAAAAAACCGGCGGCGGCTCAGGCCACGAGCGGTGGCGGCTGGCTGGAGTCTCCGGTGCGCGGCTCCAGGTGGTTCACCACGCGCTTCGGGTCCGCCACCAGCCGGTCGAGCGCCCAGTTCATCCGTTGCATGAGGCGCTGCTCGTCGAGGGCGCCTTCGGGCGTGAGTTCGATCGCGCCGTCCGGCGCGGAGGCCGTTACCACGCGAAAGCGCAGCGTGATGTCGGGCGGCAGTTGTCCCACACGCTCGAGTCCACGCGCGACCGCGTGTTGCGCGAGGGTGCGCCGCGCATCCGCAGGCTGGGAGCCTTCCGCGAGGATCGCGAAGCGCGTGTTGGCGACGCGGCACACGGTGTCCACGTCGCGCACGATCTGCGACAGGCGTGAGCCGGTGACGACGAGCGCCCGGTCGCCGGCTTCACGTCCTTCTCGTGACACGATCTCGGCGTGGTTCGACAAATCGACCAGCAGCACGGAGCAGCGCTGCCCCGTACGCTGGGCACGGCGCAATGCATCGCGCAGGCGCAGCCGGAACACGGGCGTGCCGGTGAGCCCGGTGAGCGGATCGGTGCTGTCGAGCGCGCGCAGGCGCTCGCGGTTTTCGCTGAAGTCCTTGGCGCGCCAATGCAGGA
Organism: Pseudomonadota bacterium; assembly: GCA_040385005.1. Lineage (GTDB taxonomy): Bacteria > Pseudomonadota > Gammaproteobacteria > Burkholderiales > Burkholderiaceae_C > Ramlibacter. Next base: position 78,327 of record JAZKIF010000139.1, on the reverse strand, counting down.
TGTACAGCAGCATCGGGATCTCTATCGCCGAGCCGATCAGCACGGCGTACTGCGTGAGCCAGCTGTCGGGCAGGACGCCCGCGGCGCGCAATGCGGGGAAGGGATAGCCCAGGTGGACCGGCAGGAAGCCGAGGAAGAGCCAGCCGGAATACCTTTCTCCCTTGCGCCACGTCCACAGGCACAGGCCGATGCTGAGCACGACCGAGGCGAGGCCGTAGACGTTCAGCACCGCATAAGCCCAGCCGCTGTTCGCCGCCGCATAGACGCCGGCGAACAACACCCCGAAAAGCGTGAAGCCGCGCACGGCGCGGTCGAGCTGCCTGCTGTGCCGCTGCAAGGCGGTGGCCTCCCGGATGAACCAGATCCCCGAGGCCGTCATGAGGAGCATGAAGAAGGCCGGCGCCGCATCGTTGAAGCGCGCCGAGCCGGGCCACAGGAAGAGGCCGCCCATGCCGGTGAACGCGAGCTGGAAGAGCAGCATGCACGCCACATACATGCAATAGACGTGGAACACGCGGTCCCCGTAGAGCCGCGCATGCATGAGGCCCACCAGGAACACCAGGATGCCGAAGCCGAGGTAGCCGCCCATCAGCAAGTAGGTCCACTGCCGATGGAACTGCATCGTGTCTTCGGTCAGCAGTTGCACGTACGGGCTGGTGGGCGCGGGCCGGTTCGCGATGCGCAGCCAGACGGGTCCGCCTTGCACCGGCGCCGTGAAGAGCGGCGAGATGTTCGGCTCGTGCCATCGCGCGACCGGCAGCACGTCGCCGGCGCGCTGTTCCAGCCAGGCGCCGTCGGCCCCTTGGGCGAACAGCCTTGCGTCGTTGATGAAGGGCGCCCCCGACAGCAGCAGGTGCCAGCGCCGCACGGGGTCGAGCGCCGGCAGTTCGAAGCGCATCCAGAGCGCGCCGTCGTCCAGCGCGAACGCGCGGTGACGGTCCATCCGCTGCAAGTTCGCGGCGCCGCCGGCGATGTCCTGGATGGACTTCGCGCCCGATGTGTCGATCCAGTACTCGCCCTGCAGCGTGATGTCCCCTTCAACGGCGGCCCACGACGGGCGCGATGCCGCCAGCACCAGCAACACGGCCAGCGCGATCAGGCGGCACAGGGCCTTCATGGAACGTGTTTCCATGCGCCGTGCGTCGTCATGCGGTCCTCCAGCCGGTTGACCCAGGCCGGCGCCTGCGCGTCATGGTTCCACCCCGCCACCGTGCGGTTCATCGGGGCCAGCAATTCCTCCGGCAGGCCCAGCGGGCGCGTCTGGTCGAGCAGGAAGCGCGTGAGCAGCTGGTAGCCCACCACGCGCGTGAGCATCCGGGTGAGCGAGAAGCGCGGGAGCGCGATCCGGACGACGCTGTCGAAAGCCCGGATCGCGAGGAGCGCGGTGGCGAAGACAAGACGTGTCAGCAGCCCGACCTCTTTGTCGACACCAATGGCAGTGGCCGACTCCGCGCCGATCAGCCAGCGCGTCATCGGCACGGGCAGGCTGCGGATGACGGGGATGCGGATCGAGCGCGCCATCGCGTCGATCAGCGCGCGGCCCAGCGGCGGGCGCACGTCGGGCTGCGCGGGCGCCGTCCGCGCCATCGCCTGCAGCGCCTCGAACATGGCCTGGGCGTCCTCCATCGTGTGGGCCATCAACTCGTCCCGGATGCCGAGCACATGGCCTTGCACATTCCACGCGTGCAGGTAGGCGCGCTCTTCGGCGGGCGAGAGCCCCATCCCCAGCGTCCGCATGCCTTTGAGAAATACATAACCGAAGGTGAGCAAGGTATAGGCCAGCTCCAGCTGGTTGCAGGGCAAACCCTTGCGCGGCACGTCCCAGCCGTGCGCCGTCAGCGCCTCGGTGAAGCTCGCCTGCATTGCCACGGCCGCCAGCGGCTGGACCCGGGCCGCGGCTTCTTCGGGCGGCCCGCGCAGGATCAGGTGACGGATGGTCGCGTGGATCAGGCGCACCTTGAGCACCTGCGCGACGCCGCCGCCCCGCGCCGTGGCGAGACCGCCTTTCATCATCACGGGAAAGACCATCGCGGCGGTCTGGCGGATGCGGTGCTCGGTGCGCGCTTCCAGTTGACCGGCGACGTGCAGTACTTCCGAGAGGTGCGGCAGCACGTAGCACTGCGGAAGGCTCGCGCAAAAGAGCAGCACGCACGATAGCGGCCCGTACTCCATGAACACGTCTTCGGCGCGTCCGATCTCCGCGGCGTCGGCCCAGGACGGCAGGCGGCTGCCTTCGTCGAGATACGCGCGGAGCGTGGCGACGATGTCGGGATCGGCGGTTTTGTCCGGCATCCACGTGGACAGGCTTGCGTTCGTGGTCCAGCCGGCCATGAGGCGCGTCGCTTGCCCCAGGCGCGCGATGCCCGGCCCCATGGCGCCCTTGTCGTCGCACCACGGGCCGACGATCGCGGCGACCGTGCGGTCTGCCAGGGGGTCGGCATGGCGCGTCATCTCCTGCCAGTCTTCGACGGAAATCATGCGACAGCCTCCTGCCCCGAAGGCCACCGGGACCACGCCACGAGGGCGATGAGAGTAGGAATGCCCATCGCGAAGAACGCGATCACGCGCAGCGCGGCCGGCTGCGTCTGCGTAACCTGGAAGACGATGAATCCCGCGTACACGAGGATGGGCGCCAGCGCGGCAAATCGAGCGGGGTGCGCGGTGGAGGCCACGAGTTTCGGACGGGCGAGCGCCTGGAACAGCGCCACGATCGCAAAGCTCACGAGCATCCAGCCTTCGAAGCCGCGGATGGTTTCGCCGAACCAGCCGCCGTCCTTCTCCGCCATGATCCAGGCCTTGAGCACGTAGACGAAATACGGGTCGGCGCCGAGGTCGAACGCGGTGACGATCATCGCGGCCATCAGCGCGGTGAGCGCGCCCGTTCGCCATCCTGCGTGCGCCGGCGCCGGCTGCCGCCACAGGACGAGCGACGCCATCACGAAGCCGACGTGGCACAGGCCAAACCACATGAGCGGGATCACCAGCGGCACGTCGGCGAGGCGCGGGCCGAGGACGTCGGTGTACGTGTAGCTGCCGAAGAACCAGCCTTGGGAGGAGCCCATCTGTTCGGCGAACCATCCGAGGGGCGCCGCGAGTGCGAGGAAGATCCAGGCCGTGCGCATCCCGAACAGCGCCTGGCAGGACCAGAGGCTGGAGGCGGCCAGCGCGAGCGACGCCACCACGAGCCCCACGGACTGGAGTGAATAGGAATGTGAAGTCCACAGCACCAGCACAAGGGCCAAAACCGCAGGCAACAGCACGCTGGGCGTCATCAGGCGCCGAATCGTCAAGGTCCACTCCTCCCAGGGCATCCGGGGTCGCGGCGATCGCCATGCCCGGGACCGCCTTTGTAACATTTCTGCCCGGCCGTCAGGCCACGCTTTTCTTCAGCCACTCCGCGAAAGCGCTGCATTCCCAGCGGTCCATCGCCCCGGTGCGCCAGCACAGGTAATGCGCGTGGGGACTGGGCACGTTGCGCGCCGAGATTCTTTCGAGCGAGCCGTTCTCCAGCCACGGCTGTCCGAGCTTGAGGCGCACCAGCGCAATGCCCAGGCCCTGCGCCGCGGCATCGCACATCAGGCCGATGTCGTTGAACGACGAACCTTCGCCCGGCTCGCCGGCATCCAGGCCATGCGCCAGGAACCAGGTGCGCCATGGCTCCAGCGGGCTCTTGATGAGTTTCGCGGCGAGCAGTTCTTCGACAGTGTCGAACGGCCCATTCGCGCGGATGTAGCTGGGCGCGGCGAGCGGCGTGACCTCGTCGGTCATGAGGCAGGTGTGCTCGACGTCCGCGTAACGGCCGGTGCCGAAGCGGATGATCAGGTCCGCGTCCTCCGCAACCACGTCGAGCAAGGGGATGGAGACCTGCAGCGTGAGGTCGATCTCCGGGTACGCCTCGATGAAGCCGCGCAGGCGCGGCATCAGGATCGATCGCGAAAAAGTCGGCGTTACCGCGACCCGCAGCTTGCGCTTGCCCTGCGCGTTTTCGCGGCCGGGAAAACGCTCGAGGCTCGCGAGGCCTTCACGCACATGCGCGAGGTATTCGCTGCCGTCGGTGGTGAGCGAGAAGTCCGCGCGGCCGAAAAGTTTGGTGCCGATGATCTGTTCGAGCTGCCGCACGCGATGGCTCACGGCGCTGGGGGTGACGCACAGTTCCTCTGCCGCGAGCGTGACCGAGCGCAACCGGGCCAGCGCCTCGAAGGTGAGAAGGCATTGGACCGGTGGAATTCTTGCGGTCACGGGCGGCAGGGCCTCACTTGAAGATGACGGTCTTGTGCCCGTTGATCAGCACGCGATGCTCGCTGTGCCACTTCACGGCGCGCGCGAGCACCTGGCTCTCCGTGTCGCGGCCCATGGCCGTGAGGTCTTCCACCGTCTTGCTGTGGTCCGCGCGCGCGACGTCCTGCTCGATGATGGGTCCCTCGTCGAGGTCGGCCGTCACGTAATGCGCGGTCGCGCCGATCAGCTTCACGCCGCGGTCGTGCGCCTGGTAGTAGGGCTTCGCGCCCTTGAAGCTGGGCAGGAAGGAGTGATGGATATTGATTGCGCGGCCCGCGAGCTTGCGGCACAGGTCGTCCGACAGGATCTGCATGTAGCGCGCGAGCACGACGAGTTCGGCGCCCTCGGCCTGGATGATCTCGTACTGCCTCGCCTCGCCTTGCGCCTTGGTCGCGGCCGTCACCGGGATGTGGTGGAAAGGCACGTTGTAGCTGGCCGCGAGTTGATAGAACTCGCGGTGGTTCGAAATGATCGCCGCGATGTCCAATGGAACGAGGCCGCTCTTCCAGCGAAACAGCAGGTCGTTCAGGCAATGCCCTTCCTTGCTGACCAGGATGACGGTGCGCATCGGCGCGCTGGTCGCGTGCAGCTTCCAGTCCATCTTGAACGGCTCCGCGAAGAATTTCAGCTGCGCTTTCAGGTCCTCGTGCGTGAGCTGGTCGCACGCGAACTGCACGCGCATGAAGAAAAGGCCGGTGTCGTGGTCGTTGTACTGCGCGGCCTCCTCGATGTTGCCCCCGCGTTCCAGCAGGAAGCCCGAGACGGCATGCACGATGCCCGGTCGGTCCGGGCACGAAAGGGTGAGGACGTAGGCGCGATTCATAGGATGGGAATTGTCGCAGGAGCCGCAGCAGGGTGCAGGGCGATGGCGCAGGTGCCAAAATAGCTCTTTGCAGTAACGAAGCGAGACAGGAGCACACATGGCCTACAACGACTTCAACATGGACAACCATTGGTTGCCCTTCACCCCCAACCGCCAGTTCAGGAAGGACCCGCGCGTGTTCGTCGCCGCCGATGGCATGACATTCACGACGCACGACGGCAAGAAGGTCGTCGATGGCATCTCCAGCCTCTGGTGCGTCGGCGCGGGCCACAACAGGAAGCCGATCAACGAGGCGATCAAGAAGCAGCTGGACACGCTGGACTACGCAACCGCGTTCCAGGCCTCCAACGACAAGGCCTTCAAGGCCGCCGAGATGATCGCGGCGATGGCGCCGGGTGACTTGAACAAGGTGCTGTTCTGCAATTCCGGATCCGAAGCGGCCGACACGTCGATGAAGGTCGCACTGGCCTATCACCGCGCGCGCGGCGAAGGCCACCGCAACATCTTCATCGGCCGCGAGAAGGGCTACCACGGCGTCGGCTTCGGCGGCATGAGCGTGGGCGGCATCCCGGCCAACCGCAAGGTGTTCGGCTCCGCTCTCTTGCCGCGCGTGGACCACCTGCGCTTCATCCATGATCCGGCCAATGCGTACATCCACAACGCCGAGCCGGAGTCGAAAGAGGATTTCCTGCTCGAACTCGAGACGCGCATCCTGCCGCTGCACGATCCGTCCAACGTCGCCGCGATCATCGTCGAGCCGGTGGCGGGCAGCGCGGGCTGGTACCTGCCGCCCAAGGGCTACCTGAAGCGCCTGCGCGAGATTTGCGACAAGCACGGCATCCTGCTGATCTTCGACGAGGTGATCACCGGGTTCGGCCGCATGGGGACGAACTTCGGCGCGGACTTCTACGGCGTGGTGCCCGACATGCTGAACTTCGCGAAGGCCGTGACGAACGGCGTCATTCCGCTCGGCGGCGTCGTGTGCCGCGACAAGATCTACGACGCGATGATGAAGACCGACGCGGCCGAGCACGTGATCGAGTTCTTCCACGGCTACACGTACTCGGGGCACCCGGTCGCATGCGCCGCGGCCATCGCGACGCTGGATTTGTACAAGCAGGAAAACCTGTTCCAGCGCGCCGGCGAAATGGGCAAGGTGCTGGGCGATGCGTTCCATTCGACGTTCAAGGGTTTGCCGAACGTGATCGGCATCCGCAGTCTCGGACTGGCCGCCGCCGTGGAACTCGCGCCCATCGCGGGGACGCCGGGCAAGCGGGCATTCGACATCTACATCGATTGCTTCCACAAGGGCGCCTTGGTCCGGCCGGCCGGGGACGTGCTGGTGATCGCACCGCCGTACATCGTCGAGAAATCGCACATCGACACGCTGGTGAACACGCTGGCGGATTCCATTCGCGCGCATGCCTGATCGCGGTTGCGCGCCGCGCCGGACCGTGCGCGGCGCATGACGGTGACGCTTCCAGCGCGCGTCGCGCTGACCCTCCTCCTCGCGGCATCGGCGGCGCTGCTGTGCCGCTGGCTGCGGGTGCCTCTGCCCTGGATGCTCGGTCCGCTCGTCGCGACGGCCGCCGCGTCCATCGCCGGCTTTCCCACGCGCAGCTTCACGCTCTTTCGCAATGCGGGGCAGGCCATCATCGGGGTCGCGCTGGGCCTGTACTTCACGCCTCAGGTCGCGTCGCTGATTGCGGGCATCTGGTGGGCGATCGTCATCGCCATCGTGTGGACGCTCGCGGTGGGATGGGGGTTCGGCCGGTGGCTGTACCGCACCGAAGGCGCCCGGCTCGGCGGTACCGAGAAAGAGCGGCGCGCGACCACATTCTTCGCCGGCGCGATCGGCGGCGCGTCGGAGATGACGCTGCTCGCCGAGCGCGAAGGAGGGCGCAGCGAACTCGTCGCCGCCTCGCACAGCCTGCGCATGCTCGTCGTGACGTTGATCGTGCCGTTCGCGGCCACCGCTGCCGGGCTGCATGGGCTGGACACGTCGCTGCCGGGCGCGCGCGAGGTGCGGTGGATCGGGTTGGGGATTCTTTTTGCCGGCGCGTTCGGCACGGCGTGGCTCATGGAGCGAACGGGCCGTGCAAACCCATGGTTCATCGGCGCGCTTGCGTTCTCCATGGGCTTGACGATGTCGGGCTTCGAGCCCTCTGCCATGCCGCAATGGTTGTCGAATGCGGCTCAGCTGTTGATCGGGGTCAGCCTGGGGGTGCGTTTTTCAGCCGGGTTCGTGAAGACCGCGCCACGCTGGCTGCTGGCCATCGCGCTCGGTACGACCGGGATGATCGTGATCTGCGCCGGATTCGCGGTCGTTCTTGCGTGGGCCACGGGCCTGCACTGGGCGACGCTGGTGCTGGGGACATCGCCCGGCGGCATCACCGAGATGGCGATCACCGCGAAAGTTCTACAGCTGGGGGTGCCGGTAGTGACCGCCTTCCAGGTGTGCCGCCTCGTGGCGGTGCTGATCCTGGTCGAACCCCTCTACCGGAAGGGTTTCCTGCGCTGAGCAGCGGTGCCGTTCAGCGCTAGGCATTCTTCAGTGCATGACGAGCGGGTTCTGAGCCAGCTCGGCGTAACCGTCCAGGGTTTCTTCGACTTCTTCCTGGGTTGGCGTGTTGAGCTGCCATGCGTTGATCTGGCGCTGGAATGCCTCGGCCCAGGTACCGTCGAGGTAAACCTCTTTGTTCGAGCGCTTGTCCACGATTTCGAAACCGTGGCGCGCGATGCGGGGCGCCGGCTCGCCGTCGATGGGCTCGTTGGCTTGCATGTGCACGACGACGAACGAATCCGAGTCATAAAGCATTTGCATGGTGCTGTCCTTTGCCTGTTATCTAGCAACGTTCGAGCCGGATTCAAGGTGCACCGGGCAAACGCGAGGGAACCTCTCCCACGGCTCAAGACTAGGCAGTTGGGCGACTACCCCTTGTCGGTGGACGACCACTGCTGATCGACCCAATCCCCGTTCGGCTGTGTAAGACGCAGGCGCACCGGGGCGTAAGCCATGCCGGGAGCCAGCCACAGCTCGACCTTCTGGTCGAACTCCTTGCGGGGATTTCGAATGAGCTTCAATGCGTTCATTTTCCCCCCCGGCAGTTCCAGTTGTTCGGCAGCCTCCACGGTGAATATCCAGGGCTCGGCGTCACGCGTTCCGGCCGTCTGGATACTGATGCTGGTCGAGGGGGGAAAGCGGGCCGGATCGCCGCCGATCATGGCCGCGAGCTGCAGCATCACACTCAAGCGGTCCTGGGCGCCGGCCATGAGCGCAGCGTCGGGCCTGTTGCTGCTGAAGCTCACCTTGCCCTTGTCCCGTTCGAAATGCGCGGCTTCCTCGTTGCGCCCCTTGTCCGAAAACCGCGCGGGGGCGAGCCCCTCGGCCGTGATGCGGCCGGTGCTGCGCTGAATGCGCGTTGGATAGATCGGCGAACTCACTTCGAGCGTCGCCTCGTAGCTGTCCGCATCGTGACGCCACACGAGGAGGCCATCGCCTTGCAGGGGAATGCCGCGAACGCGCACGTCCACCTTGTAGCGAAGGCGCATGGAGTCGGGGACGAGGAAGGCGACAGCCCGTTGCGCTGAAGCGGCGGCGGCCGACGCGCGCGGTGTGGCTGCGGCCAGTACCTCGACCGGGGCGGGCGATGGTTCGGCTTCGCTGCCGACACCCATGACCTCCGCTTGCGAGCCTCGGGCACGCGCGGGGATGCGCTGGGTCTTGGGCGACACGTGCGCCGCAGCCTCGACGGGCGGCTGGACCGCCACTTGCGGCTCCGCAACCGCGACAGCGACCGTGCGAATGACGAAGGGCCGCATCGACAATTTATCCGCCGGTTGAACCACCGCGGGGTCCGCCCGCAACAAGACGGCATGTGCGCCGAGGACGAGTGCCGTCAGTGCGAGCAGCGGACGCGTGCCGATGCGGTGGCTCATGCACGAAACCCCAGGTCGCTGGAAAGCCGCGCCGCGGTGGCGCGCAGCGGTTTGTCGATCGAGCCGTTCCACGCGGCGTCGAACGCGCCGGTTGCGCCCAGCGCAACCAACCCCAGCACGATGTGTCCGTCGGAATCGAACACGGGTGCGCAAAAGCCCACGATGCCGGGCAACAGGGTGTCGACCACTCGCGACACCCCGCGTTGCCGCACCTCGTCGAGCAACGTGCGCGCCTGCGCCAGCGTTGTCGGGACATCGTTGCGGCCCTGCTTTTGCGCCCGCGCGATCTCATCCTTGAGCAACGGCGTGACGGCCTCCTTCGAGACATAGGCCGCGAAACAGCGGCCTGTCGCGGAGGTCAACAGCGGCATGACGTCCCCCAGCCGCAGGTTCACCGTCACGGACTGCGGGGACTCCTCCCAATGCACGATGGTCGGTCCATGATTGCCCCACACGGCAAGCGCGAGGGTGTGGCCGATCTCCTCCATCAGGATCGTGACTCGCTCGCGCGCGAGCTTCACCGCATCGAGCCGCGACAGCGACGCGAGGCCGAGCTTGAGGGCTGCGGGACCGAGGTCGTAACGGGTGCTGGCGATGTCCTGCGCGACGAGTTCCAGCCGCTGGAAACTCACGAGGTAGCGATGCGCCTTGGCGGCGCTCATGCCCGCCGCCGCTGCCAGGTCGCGCAGCATCAAGGGGCCGGGCGCCTTCGACAGGACTTCGAGCAGCGCGAAGCCGACCTCCACGGACTGGATCCCGGCGCGCTCCTTCATTGGAGAGTCGTTCCTGTAGAATTACGATTAGGTAAATTCATTTCATAATGCGTAACGTCTTTTGGACTCTAACGCATTCACCACCCGGAGGCAAACCGCATGAAGCTCGCCACGTACAAAGATGGTTCGCGAGACGGCCAGCTGGTCGTCGTCTCGCGCGATCTGGGCACGGCTCATTATGCGACCGGCATCGCCGATCGCCTGCAGCAGGTGCTGGACGACTGGAGCTTCCTGTCCCCGCAATTGCAGGACTTGTACGAGTCGCTGAACCAGGGCAAGGCGCGCCACGCCTTCCCGTTCGATCCCGCGCAATGCATGGCGCCGCTGCCTCGTGCCTACCAGTGGGCCGACGGCTCGGCCTACATCAACCACGTGGAGCTGGTGCGCCTCGCGCGCAATGCCGAAGTGCCGGCGAACTACTACACCGAGCCTTTGATGTACCAGGGCGGCAGCGATGATTTCCTCGGGCCTACCGATGACGTCATCGTGCCGAGCGAGGAGTACGGAATCGACTTCGAAGCCGAGGTCGCGGTGATCACCGGCGACGTGCCGATGGCCTCCACGCCGGACCAGGCGCTGGACGGCATCCGCCTCGTCATGATCGCCAACGACGTGTCGCTGCGCAACCTCATCCCCGACGAGCTGGCCAAGAGCTTCGGCTTCTTCCAGAGCAAGCCCGCCACGGCGTTCGGCCCCGTCGCCGTCACGCTCGACGAACTCGGCGATGCATGGGATGCCGGGCGCCTCAACCTCACGTTGCAGAGCACATGGAACGGCCGCACCGTCGGCATGTGCGACGCCGGCAAGGAGATGACGTTCCACTTTGGCCAGTTGATCGCGCACATCTGCAAGACGCGCAACGTGCGCGCCGGCAGCATCGTCGGCTCGGGCACCGTGAGCAATCGCGCCGCGGAGGTCAACGGCAAGAAGGAATGGACCAAGGGCTACAGCTGCATCGCCGAGAAACGCGCCATCGAAACGATTCTGGACGGCAAGCCGTCGACGGCCTTCATGAAGTTCGGCGACACGATTCGCATCGAGATGAAAGGCCGCGACGGCCAGAGCGTGTTCGGCGCCATCGACCAGAAGATGGCGGCGCTGAAGAAGTAAGGTCCGTTCAGGCCGCGGGCGTCGCGGGCAGGCGGACCTTGAACGACGTGCCTCCGCCTTCAGCCGGTGCGACCGAGATCGATCCGCCGTGGCGCTCGACGATCTTCTTGCAGATCGCGAGGCCGATGCCGGTGCCCTCGTAGGCGCTGCGCGCATGCAGGCGCTGGAAGATCACGAATATCCGCTCGAAGTACTTCGGCTCGATGCCGATCCCGTTGTCCGTGACTGAAATGATCCAGTCGGCGCCTTCCCGGGCCGCCGTGACGCGTATCGACGGCACCGCTTCGCCCCTGAACTTGATGGCGTTGACCAGCAGGTTCTGGAAGAGCTGGGTCATGCCGGTCTTGTCGGCCGCCAGAATGGGCATGGCCGAAGGACGCTCGATACGCGCGGTCGAATCCCGGATTGCGTGCTCCAGATTCGCGATGGCTTCGTCGAGCGGCTTGTCCAGGCAGAGTTGCTGGAGCTGCGCGTCGGCGCGGCCCGCGCGCGAATAGGCCAACAAGTCGTTGATCAACTGCTTCATGCGCTGCGCGCCGTTGACGATGTAGCCCATGAACTCCCGCCCGTCGTCGTCGAAGTGCGTCCCATAGCGGCGCGCCAGCAGCTGCGTGTAACTCGCCACCATGCGCAGCGGCTCGGAGAGGTCGTGGGAGGTGACGTACGCGAACTGTTCGAGGTCGCGGTTGGAGCGCGCGAGTTCTTCCATGCGCTGCTCCAGTTCGCGCTCGGCGCGCACGCGATCGGTCACATCGCGCGTCACGCCGACGATGAGCCACTGCCCGTCGACCTGGACCGCGCGCCGTGTCGATTCGACCATCGCGACGGGTCGCCCCTTTCCGCGGAATTCCCGGATCCGTCTCACCGGCTCGGGCTGTTGCGCGATGATCTGCCGGAAAGTGGCGGCGAGCTCGTCGGCCGAATTGATGCCGAAGCCATACGGGATTTCATGCAGGGGAACGCCGACCAGTTCCTCCCGCGTGAGGCCGTACATTTGCTGGGTCGCCTCGTTGACCTCCAGGTTGTGCAGCAACAGCGGGTCGGCGATCATGACCGCGTCGGGCGCATCGTTGATGGCGGCCAGCAGGCGCTTCAAGTGACGCTGTTCCAGGACGCGCTGGGTCACGTCGCGTTCCACGCTCACGATCAGCCAGCGCTCGTCGGCGCGCACGGCGCGTTGCGAGAATTCGAGCATTCGCGAGTCCTTCCCGTGCAGCAAGAACTCCCGCGTTCCGCTGACCGCGTCGGGATGACTCGCGATGATCTCGTCGAAGCGCGCCGCGAGGGACTGCGCGGTTGCCAGCCCCATGGCCTCGCTCACCGCCGCGGGGCCCATCTCCAGCATTCGCGCGCGCGACATCCCGAAAATGCGGGCCGCCGCCTCGTTCACATCCTCGAAGGTCATGGCCTGCGGATCGATTACCTGGATGCCGTCGGCCGCTTCGTTCACGGCCAGCCGCAGCTGCTCCAGCCGCTGCTCGACGGCCTTCCGCTCGGTGATATCGCGGCTGACGCTGACGATCAGCCACTTGCCGTCGACCTGTACGGCGCGCCGCGTGGTCTCCATGCTGATGGCGGTCCCGTCGGGGCGCGACACCTGTCGATACACGGTCCCGGTCGCCGGATACGAAGCGATCAGGTCGCGATAGACCTGCCGGGTATGTTCCTCCGATGTGCCCGCGCGCGCTCCGACGACCCGGCCCACGCCTGCGTCCATCATCTCTTCCCGGTTCATTCCAAGCAACTGCTCGGCCGCCTTGTTGATGTGCAGGTAACTCATGGCCTCCGGATCGATCACCAGGATCTGGTCGGCGGCCTGGTCGATCGCCGCTTCGAGGTGCTTCAACCGGCGCTGGTCGGCCAAGCGCTCGGTGATGTCGCGCGCGCGGTCGGACGTGGCGCGCGCGGTGAACAGAATGTGCCACCGTCCGGCGATTCGCAGTGCCTGACGCGTGGCCGCGATCGCAACCGTGGTGCCGTCAGGGCGGGCGAGCACGATATCGGAAGAGATGGCCTGCGGAAATCGATCGATCAGCGTGTGGTGGTCCGCGAGCACCGCTGGGTCGCCGCTTGAAGGGCCGCAGGCGATCGGGTCGCCCGTCCGGCATCCGAGGAGTTGCGCGGCTTGCCGGTTGATACGCGCGTATTTGCGGGTCTCGCAGTCCACCAGCATGGCGGCATCCTCGCTGGTGTCCAGCAAGTGCTCCGCCCGCGCCATGCCGATGTCATCGTTCGCGTGCATTCGATCCATTGCCGGCACAGTTCGAGGCGGCCCAACCGGTGCGGCAAGAGAATGGACCATGGGCTACTTCGCCAGGGACCGCAGCTGCGCGACGGATTCATCGAACTCCACGTGGTCCTCGGTGCCTTGTCGCAGGAAGTCGCGGATGGCATCGTGCCGATCGATCGCCATGTCCGCCACGGGATCGGTCCCGCGCTTGTATTCACCGACTTTCAGAAGGAGCTCGATGTCCTGGTACTTGGCCATCAACTCGCGCACCCGGCCCGCCGCCGCCTTGTGGGCGGGCGTGATCAGCGCGTTCATCACGCGAGAGGCCGAGGCCAGCACGTCGATCGCGGGGAAGTGGTTCGCGGCGCCGAGCTTGCGCGACAGGATGATGTGGCCATCCAGGATGGACCTCGTCTCATCGGCGACCGGCTCGGTCATGTCGTCGCCTTCGACCAGGACGGTGTACAGCGCGGTGATCGAGCCCTTGTCGTTGGTGCCGACGCGTTCCATCAATCGGGGCAGCATCGCGAACACGCTCGGCGGAAAACCGCGGCGTGTCGGCGGCTCGCCGGCGGCCAGGCCGATCTCGCGCTGCGCGCGCGCGAAGCGGGTGACGGAGTCCATGAGGAACAGCACGCGCTGCCCCTGGTCGCGAAAATACTCGGCGATCGCCGTCGCGACGTAGGCGGCCTTCGCGCGCTCCATCGATGATTTGTCCGAAGTGGCGCAGACGATCACCGCGCGCTTGCGTCCTTCCTCGCCGAGTTCGCGTTCCAGGAACTCGCGCACCTCGCGGCCGCGTTCGCCGATCAGCGCGACCACCGTGACGTCGACGTCCGCGCCCTTGACCAGCATGCCCATCAGCGTCGACTTGCCGCCGCCGGCCGCCGCGAAGATGCCCATGCGCTGGCCTTCGCCGCAGGTGAGCAGGCCGTCGATCGCCCGCACGCCGAGCGAGACGGGCTCGGTGATGAGCCGGCGCACGAGCGGGTCCGGCGCGCTTGCGAACACGGGGTAGAACTGGGAAGTCTTGAGCGGTCCGCGCGTTGCGGTGTCGATCGGCCGGCCGAGACCGTCGAGGACCCGGCCGAGCAGTTCCGGCCCCACGGGCACCTGTTGCTCGCGTCCGGTGGGAAGCACTTCCGTCTCGCCCGAGACGCCGTGCGTGCCGGTGATCGGGATCAGCAACGCGGTGCCCTTGGAGAAGCCCACCACCTCGGCTTGGGTTTCATGGCCGTCCGAGGGATTGCGAAGGATGCAGATCTCGCCGATCCTCACCGATGGCACCACGGCCTTGATGATCGTCCCGACGACCTGCGTCACCCGGCCGCGGATCTTCACCGTGGTCGTGCGGCTCACCGCGGCCCGCAGCATCTCGGCGATGCGATCGAGCTGCCGGGTTCGGTCCGCGGCGCGCGGCGCGAAGTCGGTGTCCGTCATCGGGCGCCACTTTTCTCTACTTCGTCGTCCCCGTCCCCGTCCGCGTCCTCGTGGTCTTCGTCATCCTCCTCGTCGTCCTCGTCCTCGTCGGCCGTGTCGCTGTCCTCGAAGTCTTCGGCATCCTCGTGGTCCGCGCCGCCCTCCTCGTCCCGCGGATCGTCCGACACGGCGCTGTCATCGGCATCGGCGTGCGTGCTGGACGCGGCGGGCAGCGATCGTTCCGATTCGGGCAGATGGACGTCGAAGACGCTGGCCAGCGTCTCGCGCAGCACCTCGACCTGGCCCGCGAGGCTGGCCTCGACGATGCCGATCTCGGTTTCCACGACGCACGCATCGGCGGCGAGCCTCGCATCCGGGTGGACTTCGATCTGCGCGATGCTCGGGTAGATCGCCTGCAGCGGGCCGATCTGGCCGCGCAGGAACTCGACCTGCGAAGGATGCACGTGAATGGATAGGTGCTTCTGGCTGCGCACGAGATCCAGGCAATTCTTGACGACGGTGGAGATGCGTTGCCGATCGTCGAAATCGTTGACCACCTTCTGCACCGCTTCCAGCACCAGGTCGACCATCTCGCCCTCGATGCGGCCGAAGTATTCGACCGTCTGGCTCATGATCTCGAGCATGTTCCCGCTCTGGTCGCGTCTGGCGCTCTCGCTGCCTTCCGCGTAGCCGCGCTCCTTCTCGGCCTGGTACGCGCCCTTCGCGGCCTCGATGATTTCCTGCTTCGCCTCGAACGCATCCTTCAGCGCGCGCTCGGCTTCCTTGAAGGCCCAGAAATCCTGCGCCTTGATGACCTTGCCCGCAGCCGCGGGCCGGCTCAGGCGCGAGTCTTCACGAACGATGAACACCAGCTCTGCTCCACGATGGACAAGATGGATCGGACCAGGCGCTGCGCCTGCTCGCGCGGCACCTGGCCCGGCGGGGCCGGAGTTTGCGCCGGCAGCTTCAGCTGCATGCGCAGGCGGATCGGGTCGGGCCAGGATTGGATGGCCGCGCGAATCCAGCGGAACCCCAGGTCTTCGGCTGTGCCTTCGCGCGCGATCTCTGGCGCGTGCGCGAGCGGCAGGAGGTTCGCGCTGGTCAGCGCGAATTCGTGAGCCTGCGGCGAGAGCCAATCGCGCCACTCGATGACGTCGGCGCGCGAGATGCATGCGCGCGCCCGGGAGCCGAGCAGGCCGGCCGCGACGTGGCGCGCCAGGCGCGCCAGGCGCGGGGGATCGAGCAATGCCAGTGGCCATTCGGCGCGCGAGACATCCGTGCAGGCGTCCACGCCGAGCCGGGCGAGTATCGACCGGGACAAGTGACTGCGCGCGCGAGGCGCCGCCCAGACATCCTCGGCGAGCGCCGCGATGGCGAATTCGGCGCGGTGAGACGGATGCAGGTAGTCGGCGGGGCCGTGGTTGAACAGGCAGATGCGCGCGAACACGCTGGACGGGACGCCCTCGCGCGGCAGGAGGGAGCTTGTCGCGCCGTCCATCACTGCGCCTGGGCCGAGAGATTGTCGACGTCGCTCCCGCGCGACTGGCGGCCGCGCCAGAGCAGGAAGCCAGCGACACCGATCATGGCCAGCGCGGCGAGGCCCGCGAGCCCATAGATCCATTGCGGATTCAAGGACTTCGCGAGCGCCGCGGCGCCTTTGGTTTCGCCCGAGGCCCTGACAGCGGGTGCGGATGCGGGCACGGACAGCGCGGCGGCGGTCTTGGGTGGCGCCGCCGCGACGAGCACGATGTTCACCTTGTCCGGCGAGAGGCCGGGGATGCTGCCCGCGACGAGGCGGCGGATCTGGGGGAGCGAGTCTTCCAGTTCGTAGCCGCGCCGGTGCTTGATGAAAACGGATGCGGATGACGGCAGTGCCGGCTCGCCGCCCGTGCTGCGCTCGGGCAACACGACGTGCACCCGCGCTTTGATGACGCCGTCCACTTGCGAAATCGTCTCCGACAACTCCTGGGACAAGGCCCACAGGTAGCGGGCGCGTTCTTCGAGCGGAGAGGAGATGAGCCCCTCCTTGCGGAATACATCGCCCATGGTCGCGCGCCGCTCGCGCGGCAGGCCTTCTGATTGCATCAGGCCGATCGCCTTGGCGACGTCCGACTGACTCACCGTGAGGTTGACCACACCGTCCTTGCCCGCCACCTTGTGCGACTGGATTCCGCCTTCGCCCAGCGCCGCCACCACCTCGTTGGCTTCGCGTTCGGCCAGGTTGGAGATCAGTTCCACTTCGGCGCCGCAGCCTGCGATGCAGATGGCGAGCGCGGCGGCGGCCGCGCGCATCGCGGTGAGGTACGGCGTCTTCATGGCTATTGCAGCTTCGTGAGCTGGTCCACGTCCTGCACCGCTTTGGAGATGCCTTTCGTGAGCACATCCACGTGCAGTGAAACGGTGGCGAAGTCCATCTGCATGCGGATGATGTCCACGGAAGTCAGCTGCGTCACATCGGCATGCAGCGCGGCCTGAACCTGCCTGGAGCCGTTCACGTAATTTTGCCCGGCGACCCGCAGGCCCTGGAGGATGGAGTCGCCGATTCTTTCCACGCCCCCGACCGGAGCTGCTGCCTGGAGCTGCGCCACCGGCGCCGGCCCGGCGGGTGCGAGCGACGGAGGATCCGCTAGCAGGCTAGAAAACCGCGCGGCGTCGGTATCGGGCACCACGCGCGAGAGCGGGGCGTCGACCCAGGTGGACGACGAGGTTGCCTGGGCGACCTGGGCTGAGATTTCAACGAGCATGGCGACTTTCCCTCCGCAGCCTTGGTGGCGGGATCTTCGGATAGGTTGCGGCCAGCGCGGGTTGCGCTTTTCGACGCGGCGCGGTCGAAACACCGCCTGCCGGGGGACGTGTCAGCAGTGCGCGGGCCATGGCGACATGCGGGTCCGTGGGCTGGCCGGCGTCGCATGCGGACTGCAGGACGGCGTTGCTTTCGCGTTCGTGGCCTGCCTCGCGCAGGGCCAGCCCGAGGTAGGCGAGCAGGTCGCCATCGGCGGGGTGTTCCACCAGCGCCTTGCGCAGCATGCGCACCGCCTCCTGCGCCCGCCCCAATCCGAGCTGGACTTGGCTGAGGCCGATCCACGGCAGTGACTTTTCGGGTTTGATGACCCGCAGCGCATCGAAGATCACCTGCGCGTGCAGGACTTGCGCCGATTCGAGCGCGATGAAACCGATCTGCGCCACGAGGCGCAGGTCGTCGTCGGTCAGCGGGAGGTTCCGGACGGGCGCGTTCATGCGGGCACCGGCGGTGTGAGGAGTTCCAGCATGCCGGTGGCGCGCTCCTCGGCTTGCGCGTCGCCCAGTTCCCGCGCGTGGCCGGCGATCCCCGCCAGCACCACGAGCGCGGTTTCCCGGTTGCCGTTCCTGAGCATGCAGTCGGCCAGCAGCAGCGCGAGGTCCAGGCGCTCCGGGACGACTTCGAGGGCGCGCGCGAACAGGTGGATGGCCTGGCAGTGGTCATTCAGTTTCATGCACGCCAGCGCGGTCGCTTCGAGGTACCTCGGCTCTTTCGGGCGGTAGTAGGCGAGCAACGCGAAGATGCGGCCCGCGTCCAGGTGATGCCCCTCGGAAAACAGGTGATAGCCGACGCCGTACATGGCATCGAGCTCGGATTCCGGCACCTTGGAAGCCGTCTCGGTGACGGTGTCGGCCAAAGCCGCGAGGATGATGCTCATGGTAGGTGCTCCCCTGCTCTCAGATGTTGTGCGCGATGGAGCTCAGCACCTGCGCCGTCGAAGCCGCTTGCTGCTGCTGGGAGCTGTCGATGCTGTCGAGGGCTCTTTTGGCTTGCTCGCCGAACGAGTCGTTCTGCTGCATGAGCCCATCGAGCAATTCCTTGGTTTCATGCGTGCGCTGGCCCTCGGCTCGCTTGAGCGCCGCGTCGTAGTTGAATCGCGCGGAGATCGACTCGCCGATGCCCTGAATGATGCTGCTGGCCGCGGTGCCGAGTCCGCTGTAGATCTTGCTCATCGCCTCGTGGTGCGATGTCTTGTGGGTTGAAGACGTGGCGATCTTTTCCTGTGCGGCGACGCGCACGTCTGTGTTCGCGGTCTTGTTGTTCTTCAACTTGACGGTTGTATCCAGTTCCCTTTTGAGGTTTTTGAGGTGGTTCGGTCTGCCTTTACCTGTTTTGAAGTTGGCCTCCTCGATCTTGATCTTCCCCTTCAAATCCTTGATGTGGGCATCGACAGTTATCAGGTCTTGCTTCATCGCGCCCTTGATTTCGCCGGCCTTTTCAGTTGCCGCCTCCGCCCGCTTCGCGTGCATGCCCGACTTTCCAAGTTTGAAGCCGCCCATCGCCTGGCCGCCCAGGCTGGCGATGCCGCCGGCGATCTTTCCGCCGGCCGCCGCCAATTCCGCCGAGAGCGCCTTGCCGGCGGCTTCGATCGCGAGGTTGTATTCCTTGTCTATCTGTTCCTTGGCCTGGGCCAGGTACACGGCCTTTTGCTCCAGGTTCATCTTCCGGATGTCCTGCTGCGATTGACGGAATGTCTGCTCGAGGTCGCGGCGCAGCGAGGTGATGTCGATGTCCGCCGCGCCCGACTCAAGCGACCTCGGCCGAGGCAACGTGACGTGCTTCCTGCCGGGAGGTGAAGTGGGCGCAGGAGGGGGAGAGGCGGTAGGAGCGGAGGTATTGTTTCCATTGTCGCGCCGAGGGGGATTTTCTTGCTCGAGCGGACCCGGACCGCGGTCCTCCCCCTCTTTGATGTTCTTGTATTCGAACTTTGGAATTGCCGGGTTGACCCAGCCCCCCTTGTGCCCCTTCGACTCGCCGACTTCTGACATATCGATTTCCTTTCGAAGTTCGTGAATCCGGTATCGCGCCGCGTGTCACGCGTTCGGCCCGCCAATATTGACGGCGATGGTTTGACGGTTCCTGACGACGCCGGCGATGTTCTCGGACATCGCGGTAATGATGGCGTCCATCTGCGTCGTGATTGCCTGCACCAGGTCTTCGGTCGCCCTCATTTGCTCGCCGAGCAGCTTGAGCATTTGGTCGTATCTGTTTTTCGCCGCGCGGGCGCGATCGGTATCGGCGTGGAGGTGCGCGGTGAAGATGCCCACGACTCCCTCGGAGATGGCGGCGGCGGCCTGTCCGACGTCCGTGAAGAGGTCGACGATCGCTCCAACCCGCTCCAGCTGCTGAAGCGCCTTTCCCGCCTGGATGGTGCCCTTGAGGGCTTTTTCAATGCCGACCGCTCCACCGATGCCGCATGCGATGCTCCCGATGGCCACCAGCAGACTCGTCGTCACGGTCCAGCCGGTCTTCCACTCTTCCAGCTGCTTTTCGTCCATCACGATGCAGCCGGCGCCGAAGTTGCCCTTGGCCTTGTCGCGCGTGTCGCTGATGACATTGCCGTTCTCGTCCTTCTTCACGATGGCGATGGAGCCGTCGAGAATCTGGGCGGTGACGATGGCATCGACCAGACCCCCGAAGCTGCAGTCCGCGGGCTTCATGCCTCCGTTGACGGGGTCGGGGACTTCCACCTTGCCTTCCTGCAGGCCCATGTTGACGACTTCCTGGATCGCCATCAGCGCGCCAGTCACGGCCGCGATGACGAGCAGGACGGACCCGACCGCGAGAGGGGCGGCCGCGCCTCCCGTGGCCACCGTGGCTGCCGTTGCGGCCATGACTCCGCATACCGCCGCGAGGCATCCGAACGCCGCGCCGATCAGGCCGAAGATCGCCGAGCACCAGCCCGCGATCCGATTCTTCTCCGCGTTATCGGCCGCCTCCTTGGCCTTTTGCATCGCGATTTCCATCTGCTCCTTGGCTTTTTGCTGGAGATCCTTGCGTGCCGCTGCGTCGAGGTCCGTCTTTGCACGCGCGGTGTAAAGGCCCAAGGTGGTTGTCGCGTTGGTCAGCTCCGCCAGCAGTTCGGACAGCGTGTCGGAGTCGTATTTCTCGGGCTCGGCCAGCCGGGGCACGGCCCTCACCGAAAATCGGGGCAGCGCCCCCTCGTTCAGGATCACCTGCACGAGCTCCGGCTGGGAAGGCAGGTTGAGCTGACCGGCTACGGGCCCCGCCTCGCCCGTCGGGACTTCAGGTTCGTTGACCTGCGGGGTGCCCTGCTGCTTGTTCTTCCGATGCGTGCCGCCGGGGCTCTGCCCCCCGCCGGGCGGCGGCTTGACGTCGGGGTCCTGACCCCCGCCCAGGGGCCCCTTGGCGCCGGGATCGTCCAGGGTACGGATTTCGCGTATCGAGACTGATTCCATATGTTTCTTCCTCAGTGAGCGGGGCTGTCCGCCGGATTCGACGAACCGTCGAGCAGCGCGAGGAGTCCTTCCATGCGCCTGACCGACTCGACATGGGTATCCGCGGCGCGGCCCTGGCACAGGCCGTATTCCAGGCTTTCGCGCGCCTTGTCGCGCTGCCCCATGGCGATGTGGCATTCCGCCATGTGCATCGGCGGAAGGGGGTCAGTGAGGTCGAGCAGCGAGGCGATGCCGTAGTACTTGAGCGCCTCCTCGTGGCGATCCAGCATCTGCATGCATCCCGCGAACCCCATGTAGAAGCGGCGGTCCAGGTGGTTGTTGGCCAGCAGGAAAGCGAACATGCGCATCGCCTCGGTGTACTTCGCCTGACCGTAGAAAACGTAGGCGACGTGATACAGCGCTTCCTGCGACTTTTCCGAGCGGCCGAGCAGGCCGCTCAAGGTATTCCCCGAACTCAGCAGCTCGACGAGGGCGGCGCCCTGTTCGATGGTGGGGAGGGCTTGCGTTTGCACGGTGGTGGTCATCACTTGAGGTTGGCGTTGATCGCCTCGCTCTCGCCCTCGTTTTTCTTGATGCTGGCCGTCACCAGCTCGATCGCGTTGTTGTACCGGCCCATGAGGGTCTGCAACGCGGTCTGGTCCTTGGACTGCGTGGAGGACAGGTCGTCGGTGAGGTTCGACAGCGTCGTGTTGACGGGCGTCAGGCTTCGCTTGGCGATCGTGAGGGCCCACTGGCCGGCGTTGGGGTCCGGCGACGCGAGTAAATCCACGCTGAAGAGAGTCTTGTCGCATCCCTCGACCGTGAACCTGTCCTGCAGCGCCTTCATGTCGGCCTCCGATCCGACGCCGAGCTGGTACCTGTCGTCGTCCCCTTTCTTCTGCATCGCGCCGACGCCCTTGTTGAGCAGTTGCATCAGGTTGTTGACGCGCGAGACGTGATCGGTGCCGAGCGTCACGATCGCCAGGCGGGTCTTCAACAGGTCCGCCTCCGCCTGGCTGAACGCGGCCATCACGTGACCCACGAGCAGGATGGGGTCCCTCACGTCATCGGAAGGGTCGACGGTCCCGTTGTCGGTGGTGCTGAACTTGGCGAAGTCCGCTTTTGCGAACGCGAGTTGCTTCGCGACGTCGGCTCCCCCGGTGTCATGTATTTCCCAGGTCATGTGTCTCTCCTAGCTGATCTTCGAGAGGATGCCTTCTTTGACGCGCGAGGCCTTCTCGAGAATGTTGCTCGCGAACTTCAGGAACTGGTCGATCTTCGCCATGAGTTCCTGGATGAAGGCCTGCTTGACCTGAGAGGTCTGCGTCAGCGTGTCGGCAAGGTCTTCGGCACTGGAGCGAACCGCGGCGAGGTCTTCCGGGGTTGGATGCGCGAGAAATGGCGTGGGCTCGGTCCTGATGAGGCCACCTCCAGCCCCCACCCCGGGGATGTTGTAGGAGACAGTGAGCGTCCCATTGGGAAGCCGATACACGACGTCAGTCTGGAGGTTGCCTGAGGAGCCTATCGGGGGATAGGGTATCGGAGGCCACTTGTAGTTGTGGAATAACGCAGGATTCGCTCCCGGATTGAAGTCCGCGGCGGTCAGTGAAATGGTATTCCCGGGCACCTCGATCCCCATTGCCCTTGTCTTGGTTGTAGACCCGGCTGGGTCCGCGTCCCATGCTTCTGGCGTTAGTGCCGTGTTGAGCAGCTTGTTCACCTCCGCCAGGTCCTCGGTATTCGCCTTGGCCTGCTCCAGTTGCGCATTCAGCCGCTGCGCATAGTCGGAGTTGTACGTCATGCCGAACGCGATCGCCATGTTGTAGACGTCCACCGGGTTGTCGATCCACTTCTGCAGCGTCGCCACCGACACGCCGGCGTCGGCCGCGGCCGCGGCGAGACCGTCTTGCGAGGCGGCGAGCACGGCGTCCTGGATCTCCTGGTAGGTGTGGCTTTCGTTCGGGTCGAGCTGGGCTTGCTCGATCGTCCACTCCTGCGAGTTGAACGAGGTGGCCGGGATCACCACATTCATGGCTGTGTTGCTCATGGCATCACTCCCGTGGGGGAAATTTCCTTGAACCTCTCCTCGATGGCTTTCTGGATGTCGCGCAGCATGTCCTGCATCCGCTGCACCGTGCCATCGTCCTCGTCCTTGCGCCCCTGGACGTGCTGCCTTTCGGAAGCGCGCATGCGCTCGATCAGCTCCGCCGACATGTCGGTGAGGCGCCGCATCTCCCGGTCGATCACCGACAGCAGCTCGGTTTCCTTCGCGTCGATGCCAGTGCCGATCGCGTCGACGTCCGCCTTGTTCGCCAGGATCGTGGCGTCCCCGTAGTCGATGGCGTACCGATCCGTCCCACCGTCGGCGTTGTTGACGAACAGGTACCGCACGTTGTACCCATCCCCGCCGCCGTCGCGCCCGTTGGCGATGGTGGCCTTGAAGATCTCGTCGAGTACCTCGGGCGTCCCCAGAAGGTGCGACGTCGAGAGCAATTTGCCCTGCGCGTCGCGGCTCTCGACCGTCACGCCGTACGCGGTCTGCGTGGCCAGGGAGATGCCGCTCGCGCTCAGGTCGTCCAGCAGCGCCTGCGCGGCAGCGGGTGCCCCCAGGATGTAGCGGGTTCCATCGTCCGTGAGCGTCAGCCCATGCACCCGCTTGCCGAGCCCGGCCTTTTGCAGCGCGGCGTAGTCGGCCATCGCTTTCTGGGCCTCGGCGCTGACGGCGGTCAGTCCCTGGCGCAATTCATTGTTCAGATTCATGAAGGCTTCACGCAGCACCGCGAGCGGATCGCCGCTGTCCGCGACGGAGTACGCGGGTCGGGTGGAGTTCAAGGAACTGATCGACATCGAAGGCTCTTTTCTCGGGGGTTCAGATCTTGCTGAAACGGCGCGGGCGCCGTGACGGGGAGGCGGGCTTGGCGACGCTTTGCGCGGCATCCGCCTCGATCCGCTTCATCGCGGCCCGGAATTCGGCCTGAAGCGCTTGCACCTGCGGGTTGTTCTGCTCCCGGCGCATCAGTTCGGCGGATTCCCTGGGGTCGATCCCCTGCGCCTTGAAGAATTGGTCCGCCCGCTTCAAGGTCAGTTGCGCCTGTTCGATCAGGCGAGTCCCGCTGGCGATGATTTCTTCGGTCCGGTTCATGGTGCGATGAAGTGAGTAACGGGATGGATCGCTGCGCTCCTGCGCCGCTTCACAGTGCTTTCAGCACTTCGAGCGGAAGGCTTTCCGGTCGGTTGACCATGTCGATCCGCACCACCTGGGCGATCACCGCCGCCTGCACCTGCTGGGCCGCGGCCAACTGCGATTCGACTTCCGAGACCGAGCCGGGCTGCCGCCTCGCGAATGGGCGGATTTCGGTGCCGGCATCGATCTCCATGTCGAGGCTGCCCTGGCCCATCGCCTGCGGGTCGTCCTCGACTTCATCCGGCGCGAGGCCGGGCTCCTTCCTGGGGAGCAGTGGCGCCTCCTCGGCGGCCCGCGCAACAATGCTTTCGTCGGTGCGATGGAAACCCTCGGGTTTCCGGCTTTCGGCTGCGTCGGTTTTCACGGGGATGGGCGCGAAGCGCTCGCGCTCCAGCGGCTGCGCATCGTCGGCGTGAAGCGGGACGGTTTCCGTTTTCCTCGAAGCCGGCTCGCCGCCGACCGGCGCGCCCGCGGGCTTCAGGTCCGCCACCGGCGCGTCCTGCGGACGCAGCCCTGACGCCTCGCCGGAGACCGGGGTTTCGCTTTCGACACGGGAATCGGACTGCACGCGGGCGCTGGAAGGATCGTGCGTGGCCGAATCCAGCCCGGCGGCCCTTGGCCTGCGCGCGTGTTCGAGCATCCCTTCAGGGGAGAGACGCGAAAAGAGGGCGGCAGAAGCGTCAGCGAGTGGGTCTTGCGCCATTCGTCCGGCATTGCCGGGCAGGTGCTCGCCCAGCCCGGTGGTCATGTCGCGAGCCCGGCGCAGTCCCGCTTCCCGGCCAAATCCGGCCGTGAGCGGCGACGGCGCCTTGCCTGCCTGGCTGGACTCTTCCTGCGCGCGCATGTGCCGCTCGAATTCCGAAGCGTCGGTTTCCGTCTGCGCGTTCTGCCGTGGCGCCGGGGGCGCGGCTTCCTGCTGCTGGGGGATGCGGGGTGTCTGGACTTTCATCGGGACTCTCTTTTCAAGTGCAGGCCGGTTCGGGAAACCGGATATCGGGGTTAGTGGCACAAACGAACAAAACGATCTCGGATTGCATGTCGCATCCTGGCGCCGCGTCGCGCGCGCGATAGACGAAGGTCCGCTCGTCGTGGGGCGCGCAGGCCCGAAGGGCGGATTTCGTGAACCCGCACCGCTCCAGCGCGCGGAACGAGCGCAGGTTGTCGTCGTAGACCGAGGACATGACGATCGCGATGCCGTTGTCGAATGCGCGCCGGCAGGCGAGCTCGATCGCCGGGCTCGCGAAGCCGCGGCCCTGGAAGTCCGTGCCGATCCAGATGCACAGGTAAGCCCTCTCGCCCAGGAGTTCGAGGTCGAGGTAGCCGACCAGGCCCAGCTCCGCGTGGACGATGGCGTAGCTGGCATCGCCTTCGCCGAGTTTTCGCGTGATCCAGTCGCTCGCTTCGGCGAGGGTTGTGAGCCGCGGCAAGCCCGTCATCACCGCGATCTGTGCGTCCCGGTACTGGTGCAGCAGGGCATGGGCATGGTTCGTATGCAGCGGTTCGAGCTGCAAGGCGCAGCCGGGAAGCCGGTACGGCGTGCGCCACGGCTCGCGATGTCGTGCGATGGCTGCCGCGAGCCCCGCCCGCAGCGCGGCCCCCCCCGCGATCCGGGCGTCGAGCGCCAGGGCGCGATCGCAGTGAATGAGCGCCTGTTGCAATTGGCCAATTTCGTCCAGGCACTGCGCTTGCAAGAGGAGGTCTTGCGGCTGGGGTGCACCGCGCATCGACAGCAGATCGACGGCGCGGCGCGCGGCTGCTACCTGGCGGCAGGCCAGCGCCGCGTGAGCGAACCCTCGCAGGAATTCGATGTCGTCGCGGTCGGTCGGGCGGTTCTCCCAGACGCGCGCGAGCGCCTCCGCCCAATCCGCCTTGTGGAAACCGTGAGTCGCTTCCAGCGCACCGATGGCGCGAGGCAGCGCTTGCTCGAATGCGTGGGCGTCCCACCCCGACAGCCTGAGCAGGGCCAACGCCGCCTCGGTGTCTCCGTGTTCCAGGCAGACGCGGATCGAGCGGGCCAGATGTCGCGCCACCGAGAACGGCGCCGTCTGCAGCGGGCGCGCGAGTTCCGCGAGGCTGCGCGCATCGGCGCCGTCGCCACCCATCATCAATTGCAGAACTTCGTCCGTGCCGACTCGCGACTGCCAGGACAGCGCGCCCGGGCACTGGACAGCGAGCCAGTCGAAATTCACCGGCAATTGCCAGTCACGGATGCGCTGCGGCGCGAGGAGCTCACCCGCGGGCAAGCGGAAATCCTGCCTGTCCGCCCAGCCATCCGCGTGGGCCAGAACCAGCCAGCCCCTGGCCGCCCATTGCGCGATGCCGCGCAGCGCCTGAAGCGCGCCCACCGGCAAGGTGAACTGGAAGCTGTTGAAACCTTCCAGGTAATGCCGCAGGCTGCCGGGCGCTTCCGGTGGATACGTATCCGCATCGAGCTGCAGCCAGCTGCCGGGCTGCTGCGGCCTCTCGCGTTCCCAGTGGAACAGGCGCCCGTAATGCGCGGACATCAGGCGCTGCTCCAGCCGTGTCCAGCCGTCGCGCATCAACACCACCACCGGGCCGGGTGGGCGCCACGGCTCGCCCGAGGGCCACGCGACAGGCGGAACCTCCGGGTGGTTCGCATCCCACTGCAGGTGCGGCTGCGCGCCTTCGGGCGGCGATGCGGTGCCCGGTTGAGGGCAGGCCAGGTACTGGAGGCGGATGCCGCTGCTCTCCATCAGTTCCGCGACGCCCTGAAGCCGACAGCGCAGCAGGCTGCCCGCATCGCGCCGGCCCGGCGGCTCGAGATCGACCACGGTGACCTTGGCGCCGCGACCGGCTGCGCCGAGCGCGTACCGCACGGCGAGGTCGGACACGGCCTGCGCCCAGCACGATCCTTCCGACACGGTGCTTGCCATCAACGCTCCTGGTTCGATGCGCTCGCTTCGCGGGGCGAAGCCTGGGTCACGATGCGTGGCGTGATGAGGAAAAGCCGTTCCCTGCGCTCGGTCGTCTCCAGCTTCTTGCTGAAAAGGACGCCCAGCGCCGGCAGGTCCCCGAGGACCGGGACCTGGTCTTTCTGGCGGGCGCTTTGCTCGGAGTTGAAGCCGCCGATCACCAGGCTTTGGAATTCGCCCACCAGCGCCTGCGTTCCGATGGTGCTGCGCCGCACGGTGGGAAGGGTTCCGATCTTCACGTCCTGAATGGAGCCGTCCTCGATGTCGACCACCAGCTGGATCGATCGCCTGTCGTTGTCGGTCACGATGCGCGGCGTGACGCGCAGCGTGACGCCCACCGAGATGGGCGTGACGGTCGCGACCCGTTCGCCGGAAGTCTGGATGTAGAAAGTGTCGGACAGGTCGATCAGCGCGCCGAGGTTGTCCTGCGTGAGGATGGAGGGGCGCGACACCACGCGCGCCGAGCCCTTGCCCTCCATCAGCTTGATCCGCGTCATGAGGAAATTGCCGATGTCGGGAATCACGGTGGTCGGGTTCACGCCTTTGCCGCCGATCAGTGTGATGGTCGTGCCGTCCGCTGTCTTGGACGGTGTGCCGAACCCGCCGGACACATTCCCCGCGCGCGCGCCCCAGTCGATGCCCAGCTCCGACATGTTGGAGGTGTTGACGTCGACGATCACGGCCTCGATCTCGATCAGCTCGCTAGGTACGTCCAGCAGCGCGATGAGCTGCTTGTAGATCGTGGCGTTCTGCGGCTTGTCTCGGATGATGATCGCGTTGAGCCGCGAGTCGGCCTGGATCACGGGTTGCTGCGTCGTCCTCGCGCCGGGCGCAGCGCCACCCGCGCGGGCCGTCCCGGCAGGCGGTCGCTTGTCGTTCTTCGGATCGGCGGCCGCGTTCGCGGGCGCGGAGCCTTCGGCCAGCGCGGGAGCAGGCGCCATCCCCGCGCGCAACGGAGCGGCGATTTCGGCGAGTTCCATGCTGGTCCCGCCATTGCCGCTGCCGCCGCTGATCAGGTTACGCAGGATCGTGGCCACCCCCGCCGTCGTGATCTGCTTGTCCCGATAGAGGATCGTGCGGTCGTCCACCGGCGCGTACTTGAGCCTGAAGACATGCACCTGCTGCTCGGGCGGCGAGTCGGGCAGAGCCGCCACGGCCTGCTCGATACGCTCGACGTAATCGGGCGGTCCCGACACCATGACGCCGGCCCCGTCCTCGATCTCGGCCCAGCCGAACTTGGGTTCGAGCACGCCCATCTCCGAAAAAGTCCGCTTCAGCCCGGCTGTCTGGAAGCCCTTGGTGCGGATCAGCCGCGTGACGCGTTCGCTGCTTTTGCTCACGTGGAGCACGCCGCTTTCGTAGAACCAGATGAGTCCATGGATCGCAGCCAGCTGGTTGAGAAAATCCGTAGGCGACGCCGCCATGAGCCGGCCGGAACTGGGCGGCTCGCCCTCGGCGATGCCGGGGGTGGCACGCAACTCGACGGCGTGGATGCGCGCGAAGCTCGCCAGTAGCTTGTTCAGCGATTGGTCACGCGCCAAATAGGTGAAGGGCGCGTCCGGCCAGGGCGGCGCCTCGGCGCGGGTGGCGCCCATCGCCATGAGTCCGAGGGCCAGGGCGGCGATTGTGCGACGCGGGATGGTGACGAAGATGGACATGGCCTGGCTCATTTCTGGTCGAGGGGTCAGAGTGTTCCGAGCTGCGCACGCCACGCGCCCAGAGCGTCCAGGAAACGGCCTAGGCCGCGCTCGAACTCCTCGGAAGACGCCTCGGCGGCGACGCGCTGCTGCAGCACCAGCCGCTTTCCGCCGGAAGCCAGCGCGAGGCAGTCCGCCTCGTAGGCGGGCCTGCGTCCCGCCGCGGCAAGCGCGGCGTCCAGCATCTGGTCGCTGGTGTTGCGCGAAGCCGGCAACTCGGCGACCTGGGCCTCCAGTACGAGGTCGCCGCGCGGCGCCGGGTTCAACAGCACCCGCATGTTGGCGTCGAACACCAGCACGATGGAGCCGTCGGGGCGGGGCTCGCCGGGATCGATGCGGGAGCGAAGCAGGTAGTCGGAGAGACCGGCGTGTCGGACTTTAGTCATGGTTGTTGTCGAGTTCACGTTCCTGGGCAAGGCGGCGCAACGTCAACAGGACGCGCGCCACCGGTTCGATCAGTTCGGAAGGGATGTACTGGTCCAGCTGCGCCGTGCTGTTCAGGGCGCGGGCGAGCGGGACGTCCTGCAGGATCGGAATGCCTTCTTCCTCGGCGATGCGCTTGATGGCTTCGGCGATGGCCCCTTCGCCCTTGCTCAGCACGACCGGCAGCGGCGTCTTGCCTTCTTCGTAATACAGGGCGACGGCGATGTGCGTGGGATTGGTCACCACCACGGACGCCTTGCGGGTCTTCTGGACCATCTCGCCCATGGCGATCTCCTTGGCCAGTTCCTTGCGATGCCCCTTCACGTGGGGGTCGCCCTCCATCTGCTTGTATTCCTGCTTGATCTCGTCCATGGACATCATCAGGTCCTTGATGTGCTTGCGCCGCTGCCACACGAGATCGAGCAGCGCGATCGCGCCGAAGCCGACGCACACGTAGATCACCAGCGTCTTCATCATTTCGCCGAGCGCGAGGCCCGCGGCGCCCATGCCGGAGAGCGGCACCTTGGTCAGCGGGCTGAGCGAGTCGCGAACCACCATGTAGACGAGCACGGTGAGGAAGATCACCTTCAGGATGTTCTTGATGAACTCGACGAAGCTCTTGACCGAAAACATCTGCTTGAGATTCGAGATCGGATTGAGCTTGTCGCCCTTGGGCATCAGCGCCTTGATGGAGAACAGCAAGCCGGTCTGAAGGGTCTCGGCCAGGACGCCAACGACGACGACGATGAGGAGGTAGGGCATAAGCAGGCTGATCCCACCGTGCAGCAGGGTGACGAGCATGAGGGTGCTGGCTTCCTGGAACGGTACGCCGTACATCCGGGCCGGAATGTGCAGCATCTCGGTGAACGCCGAGAAGGTCTCGCCGCTCGTTGCCAGCGCATACCCGAAGAGCGCGCCCATGACGAGGATCTGCGTGAAGTCCTTGCTTTTGGGGACGTTGCCGTCCTCGCGCGCCTTGCGCAGGCGCTGCGGTGTGGGCTGCTCGGTTTTTTCGGACATGGTTCAGCCTGCCTTCCGGAGCATGGAGCCCAACGTGCGCTTCGCGTCCCGGATGTTCTCGTCGATGATGTCGTGCGCGTAGTCGAACAGCACGACGGCATAGACGGCGAAGACCAGCATCGCGATGCCGCTCTTGACCGGCATCGCGAGGAAGAACACCTGCAGCTGCGGGGCGAAGCGGCTGACGATCGCCAGGCCCGCCTCGGCGATGAACATCGTGAAGATGACGGGCACGCCCATGAGCACGGCCAGGTACATCAGCCGGTCGACGAAGGACAGCATCACTTCCGCCGCGCCGGGCGTGAAGCCGGGCCAGAAGCTGAAGATCGGCCAGAGCGCGAAGCTGTCGTACACCACGCCGAGGACGGCGAGGAACCCACCGACCACGAACAGGAACGTGACGATGGCCTGGTTGAAGAGCTGGCCGAGCGGCGAGGTCTCGTGGCCCGTCAGCGGATTGAGAGTTTGCGCGATGCTGGCGCCGCGCTGCGTATCGGCCATGTCGCCCATCGCCTCGACCGCCCACAGCGGCACCGCGAGGATGAAGCCAAGCGTGGCGCCGATGAACACCTCCTTCAGGATGAGTCCCAGGATGGCAAGCGGACCAACCTCCGGCCGATGCTGCTCCATCAATCCGGGCACGAGGATCGCGGCGAAGCTGCTCACCATGCCCATCCGAAGCGTCATCGGCATGGCTTCCTTGCTGAGCAGCGGCAGGATCGCGAACAGCGCGAGAAAGCGCGGCACCGCGAAGCCGAACATCTTGAAATGCTCGAAGATCCAGTGGATTTCTTCGCTGCTCATGTGCCTTACCTCGCCATCATCGGGATGGCCTCGAACAGGGCGAGGGTGTAGTTCATGATTTCGCCACCGACCCAGCGTGCCGTGAGAAACAGCGTGAGGCCGACGGCGATCAGCTTGATCGCGAAGGACAGCGTCTGCTCCTGGATCTGCGTGAGCGCCTGCAGCAGGCTGAACAGCGTGCCGACCACGGAGGCGACCACGATCGGCGGCAGGGAGAGCCACAGCACCAGCAGCAGGGCCTTGATGACGTGGGAGATGACGTCGACGTCTTGCATTGATTTCTCCCCCGCTAGAAGCGGTAGGTCTGCACCAGACCGTGGATGAGGCGCGACCAGCCGTCGACGGTCACGAAGAGGAAGAGCTTCAGCGGCAGCGAGATCGTGACGGGAGACACCATCATCATGCCCATGGCCATCAGGATGTTGGAGATGACCAGGTCGATCACGATGAAGGGCAGGAACAGCAGGAAGCCGATCTCGAAGGCCGCCGTGATCTCGGTGACGACGAATGCGGGCACCAGGATCATCAGGTCGTTCTGCTTGACGTTTTCCGCCGCCTTCTTCGGCCAGGTCTTGCGGGCCTGCGCCACGAAGAAGTCCCGTTGCTCCACCTTGCTATTGGCGAAGAGGAACTTGCGCATCGGCTCCGCCCCCTTGCCGAACGCGGCCGTCATCGACGACACGTTCATCGCCAGCTCCGTCTCGGTCCCGACAGCGTCGGCGATCTCCGCCCCGACGGGCGCCATGATGTAGCAGGTGAGCATGAGCGCGAGCGCGTAGAGCACGATGTTGGGCGGCGTCTGCTGCACGCCCAGCGCGTTGCGGACCAGGGACAGCACGATCGAGATCTTCAGGAAGGACGTCGTCGTCACCATGATCAGCGGCAGCAGCGAGAACATCGCCAGCGCGAGCGCCAGCGAGACCGGATCGACGTTGGGCAGGCCGCTCATGACGCGGCGCGCAGGCGCACGATCGACACGCCGATGCGCCCTTCGATGTCCACCAGTTCGCCCTCGCCGACCAGGTGTCCGTTCGCGCGCACCGACACCGTGCTTCGCGGGTCGCGCCCGAGGTTGAAGATGAAGCCGGGCTCCAGCGCGCGCAATTCGCGAAACGAAATCGCGCGCTCACCCATGTCGAATGTCAGGCGCACCGGGACATCGTCGACCAGCGTCTGGCCGTCCTCGGTTTCCTGCCCCTCGATGTCGGACATCACTTCCTGGACGTTTTCCATGACTTCCATACTGTTTCCTTTGAGTTCACACCTGAAACCAAGCGAAGGCCCGAGCTGGGCCAGGAGCGTGTCGCCGCTGCCGATGAAGCATTCGTCAAGGAGGATCACGTCGCGCAATGCGAGCGCGGAGACCGAGCGAGCCGGCAGGTCGGTCCAGCCGGCCACGAGGCGCACCGGCATTACCAGCGAATGCCATCCGGGGTCCCGGTCCGGCGCGATGGCCACCTCTCGCATCTGTGACGCCAGGTACCTGCGCGCCGTGTCGTCCAGCAGCAGCTCGCCCGTCAGTTCCGGCCCGGCGTCGCTCGCGGCCCGCCAACCGAAGGCCTCGAGCGGCGCGGCGGAAGGGCGGGAAGCGGACATGCCGGTGACGCGCACGTGCTTGCGGCTCGCGCGCTCCAGCGTGGTCGCGAGTTCGGCGCCGGCGGCTTCCAGCACCGCCAGTGCGATGTCTTGCGGCAATTGCGCGATCGACTCGGCGCCGGCGAAGCGCCGCGCAAGGTCGTCCAGCACGGACGGCGACACGCCGACGAAGACCCGGGCGCCGCCCCAGTCCATTTCGAGCCAGCGACTCGCGGTGGAAATCGCGTCCGGCGGCGTGACTCGAAACGCCCACGTGGCCCCGAGCCAGCGTGCCCGCGCCGGGACGTGGCGCCTGCACAGGATGTTGCGGTCCGTCAATGCGTCGCGGGTCACCCGCGGGCATCGAAAGGGAACCGCCAGTTGCGCGTTCATCCGCGGCTCCCGTCGGGCCAGAAGGCCGACCCCAGCACTTCACCGGCGCCGCCAGCAAGGACCCAGATGCCGATATCCCGGTCGAGGTCGCGGCCGATGTCGCGCGCCACCGCGTCCAGCCGGCTCGCCAGCCACGCGGCGACGTCCGGCGATCCCACGGTGAGCTCGATGCGCAACTGGCCCTGGGCTTCGAAGATTCTCAAGAGGGTGTTGGGCAGCACTTCGGGCCGCAGCCCGATGCGCACTTCCCGGGCGGTCGATCCGCCCCAGCCGACCAGGAGCCGGCCGATCTCGCCGCCGATGCTTCGCTCGTCGGGCAATGCGGCATCCCGTGCAACATCGCGCGCGGCCTGCCCGAGCGCATTGTCCGTGTGCTCGCGATGCGAGTGGCCGGGAGACTGCATCAGCGCCTTGAATTGCACCACGTCGCTGTCGCGGCCCTTCGGCGCGCGCCACACCATGCTGTCTTCGCCTACCGGCATCGACATGGGCCCGAGGTCGACTTGCCGCGGCCTGCGGCTCATGCGTCGCCTCCGTGTATTTCGGCTTGCTCTTCGTCCTCGAAACCGGGGGCCGGCCGATACGGGTGTTCTTCGAGCTCGAGGTCCGCGAGGCGCTCGGCCTCCAGCGATCGCTCCAGCGCCGCCTGCTCGGCGAGGTCGGTGAACTTGCGTGTCAGGCGCGCTGCGTCCTGCCAGGACTGCACCGCCGTGGTGAGGTCCTTCTCGCGGGAATCGCGCGCGGTGCCGGCTTCGGTCACCTGGGTCGCGTCGACTTGCGCTTCCTGCTGCAGGATCTCGACGTCAAGGCGCAGCGCGTCCAGGTTGCGCAGGACCACCACGCGGTTGCAGACATCGTCGTACATCGCGCGCTCCTGTTCCTTGCGTTCGCGGTCTCGCTTCTGCTGCAGCTCGCGTGCCTCGCGCAGCGCTCGCGCCGCATCGTCCAGGCGCCCCCGGGCCTGCCGCATCTCGCGCTCGCGGCTGTCCTGGCGGATCTTCTTGAGCCGCAGCAATCCATCGATGACATCCATGGGCTCAACCGCAGCTGGTGATTCCGCGCGACTCGAAGTGCTCGCGCACCGCCGCGCGAGCCCGGGAGACGCGGCTACGCACGGTCCCCACGGGGATGCCCAGCTGGGCGGCCGTTTCCTCGTAGGAAAGGCCGTCGATCGCGACCAGGCACAAGGCCTTCGACATGTCCGGCGGGAGCTTGGCCAGCGCCTCGTCGGCGACGGACAGCGTCTGGTTCTGGCTCGCCTGCAAGCGGGGATCGGCAAACGGGCTTTCCTGTTCGTCCAGCACCGTATCCGAGACGAATTGATAGCGCCTGCGAGGAGCGCGGCTCATGTGGTTGCGCGCGAGATTGGTGGCGATGCCGAACAGCCAGGTCGAGATTTCGGATTCGCCGCGCCAGTTGGAGAGGGAGCAAGCGGCTTCGACGAACGCCTGTTGCGTCAGCTCGGCCGCTTCGTCGTGGTGGCCCACCCGCTTGAAGATGAAGTAGTGAAGCGAGGTCCCGTAGTCCTTGAACAGGCGGCGAAACAACGTTTCGTTATCTTCGGTGTTCGTCCTTCGGACAGGACGTTCACCGGTTTGGAGGAGGAACGCCTGCGACGCTGTGGCGTCGCAAGCCTCGAGGGTGGGGGTGGCGGTTTGCATCATGAATCCACTGTAGAAATGGAGGCATAACAAACCAATTACGGATCAGGAAACTCAGGCCCCCGGATCCTGGGGCATCTACCTAGAACTTTTGTACAACGCCTTTCCACAGGTCGGTACGCTCCTTGATGATGGAGCTGGCGGTGTTCGTGCAAAGCGAGTTCTGCGCGAAGTCCAATTGCATCTTCAGGAACTCCTGGCTCGTCATGTTCGCGTTGCCGTTCTGGAGCGACGCCACGAGGCTTCCCTCGGAGTCCAAGACCGTCTTGAGCAACGTGGTGCTGAGCAGTTGAAAATTGACGCCTCCGGCCATGGCTTACTCCTGAAAAAAAATATGCCGGGGCACATCGCGGGCCGGCAGAAAGATGGAACGTCCTCGCAACTTCGTGCCGTCAGCCGTTGGACCGTTCCGAACCGGAAACGACTTGTTGCCGCTGGAGCACCATGACGGCCGCGCTCACGGCGGCGCCAGCCACCCGCAGTTGGCTGTACGTGCCGCGATCCTGCAGCGAGCGCCGGGCAACGGCGCACGCCTGTTCCATTCCAGCAAGGCGCTTCAGCAATGCGGTGCGCAACTTCCCCTCGGGGTCGTTGGCCAGGCCCGATGCGATGTCAAGGCGTCCTTCAGTGATCATGATTCCTGCTCCTGTGTTTCCTATTGCGCGAACCGCACACGCAGCCCGTCGGTAAATACCAGTTCGCCTTCGCGTACGGAGGCCAGGGTCCGGCCCTCCAGCGTGCCGCCCGGTGAGACCCGGCGGCCGGAACTCGTGATCACATACGGGAAGGCGCCACCCACGACGGCTTCAATGTTCAACTCGACACTCTCGCGCTCGGTGCGAACTTGCGCGTCGATCCGCAACATGCTGCCGTTGGCCTTCGTGAATTCGGCGAACACGGTTTCCCAGCGCGTCAGCTCCGGGGCGGTCAGAACGCCTTCCAGGTACATGCTGGGCTCGCTGCGAACCACCTTGAGTTTGGTAGCCAATCCCGACGCTTTCAACTGATCGAGGAACCTGGTTCGCAGTTGGTCGAGGCCGGTGATGCGGGTTTCCATGGGAGCCAGGTCCGGACGCTGGTTCTGCAAGTCCTTGGCAACGGCGGCCGCGCGCTCGGGATCGATCGCCTGTCCCGTCAGTCGCAGGGCGCCGCCTTCGCCGGACTCCGCGTGCAACTCCAGCACGCCGGGTTCATTTCGCGCCGCGAGAAAGGCTTCCGCCTGCTCCACCCGCTCCTTGTCCAGCCACACCTTGAGTTGCGGCGGGGGCGAAATCACCGTGGCGGCGACCTGTAGGGCTTCCCGGTCGCTCGCGCGGGCGACGTGGCCCGCAATCACCCACCCGCCCTGCGCCGTCTGGTAGGCGAACAAGGCGTTGCCGGCGCCCTGGTTGCGAACGAGATCCGATACCAGGGAGCCGGAGTCCACACGCGAAGCGGACGCCGCCAGCGCCGCGCCTTGCGCGGCCGGCCTTGCCACCGGGCCTGGCGGCGGCCGTGATTCCGGGAGGGGGGCGGGGTCCGCCTGCAGCCAGGCAGCCGCCGCCGCGCTCAGTGCCAGGACACCGGTCGCGGCTGCCAGGCTTGCCTTGGCGAGCATGTTCTTTCGGGGCGCTGCAGCGGCGGGGCGCGCGGTTGGCTTGACTTCGATCTGCGCCGGCGCCTCGGCTTCGGGCTCCTTCTCTGGAGGAGGTGGTGGGGGAGGCGGAGGTGCCACGGTTTCCTCGACTGGCCACGGTGCTTCCACGCTGTCGATCGTCAGCTTGACGCGCCCGAGCTGCAACACGGTGCCCAAGGGAACCGTGCTGCCCCCCGCGATCTCGGTGCGGGTGTTGTCGACGACTTTGCCTTGCGACGGGGATATGCGGATGCCCTCGGGGCCGGCCTCCAGGATCGCGTGCTCCGGCTCGATCTGTGCGCCCGCAAGCATCACGGCGCATTCGTCGCTGCTTCCCACCGTGTACGGAATCAGGCTTTCCAGGGGGAGGCGGCTGCCGGCCTGGGGGCCATGCAGCACGCGCAGCTCGATCTGCGGCGGCTCGGGCAGTTGGGAGGTGGGTTCGTCCATGGTGGTGTCCCCGAATGGGTCGAGTGGGATCGTGCGTGGGTGCGATCAGGCGTCGATTCGCGCGAGCGGCTGAATGTTGATGTCCTGCGTGAGCTCCTGGTAGGAAAGTACCGGCAGATCGCCGAGGTCCTGCTCGATCATCTTTCGCATGTAGCGGCGGATGTCCATCGAGGTGAGAAGCACGGGTTTGTGCGCGGAGGCGGACAGATCACCAACAGCCGCTTTGATGGCCGCAAGCAGGCGCTTCGTGGCGGCCGGGTCCAGCGCGAGATAGGAGCCGCCCGAAGTCTGGCGGACCGCGGCACGCACTTCGTCTTCCACCGCCGGCGCGAGCAGGTAGGCCGGCAACATGTTCTGGCCGGCGGAATATTTGTGGCTGATGTAGCGCTTCAGCGCCATGCGCACATAGTCCGTCAGCAGTACGGGGTCCTTTTCCTTCTGGCCCCATTCGATCAACGCCTCCATCACCGTGCGGACGTTGCGGATGGAGATTTCCTCCGACACCAGGCGCTGCAGGATTTCGGCGATCTTGTGGATCGGCATGACGCGCTGCACTTCCTTCGAGAGTTCCGGAAAGCGCGATTCCACCTCCGCGAGAATGACGCGCGTCTCCTGGATGCCGATGAATTCCGCGGCGTGTTTGCGAAGCACGAAGGCGATGTGGTAGCTGAGGAGCTGCGTCGGTTCGAGGAACGGGATGCCGGCGCGGGTGAGCGAATCGCGCAAGGAGTCGGACGCCCAGATGGTTGGCATGTTGGGCAGGAACTTCCTGTCCGTCTCGAAGGGGATCGACAGCGCCGAGAGGTTGTCGGTGCTCTCGCGCACCAGCAGCTGCCCGGCCCGCAGCCGGCCCTGGGACACGGGGATCTCGCCCACGAGGATCGAGTAGGTCTCGGGCGGTAGTTGGTCGTTGAAGCGCAGCTGCAGTCCCGGAAACGCGATGCCCAGGTCGAAGTACAGCGCGCGACGCACCTTCACGAGTTCGTCGTTGAGAAGGTCGGCGGAGAAGACCTGCTCGAGCGCCGCATTCACGTCCACCATCAGCGGCACCGTCGGCTGGAATCCTTCGTTGTCCACGTTCTTCGCGGCGGGCGGCGGGCCACTTACGGCCGACACCGTCGTCACCTTGCCGGTCTTCGCATCGATGACCTTGCGCTCGCCTTTGATAAGCGTGTAGCCGATGCCTCCCACTGCGGCCGCCAGCCCGATGAACGTGGCGGTCGGCATGCCCGGCACCAGGCCGAAGCCGAGCATCACCACCGAGCCGATCAGGAGCGCCTTGGGCTGCGCGAGCAGTTGCGCGCCGATGTCGCGGCCGACGTTGGACGGCCCACCCTCGTCGGTGGTGACCCGCGTGACGATCATGCCGGCGGCGATCGAGATGAACAGCGCGGGGATCTGGGCGATCAGTCCGTCGCCGATCGTCAGAATCGAGTAGACCTTGACCGCTTCGCCGGTGGTCATGCCCCGCTGCATGGTTCCGATCAGGATGCCGCCGAGCAGGTTGACGCACACGATGATCAGGCCGGCGATGGCGTCGCCCTTGACGAACTTCATCGCGCCGTCCATCGAGCCGTACAGCTGGCTTTCCTTTTCCACCAGGCTGCGCCGGCGCCGCGCCTCGTCCATGTCGATGACGCCGGCGCGCATGTCGCCGTCGATCGACATCTGCTTGCCGGGCATGGCGTCCAGCGAGAAGCGCGCGCCCACCTCGGCGACGCGTTCCGCGCCCTTGGTGATCACCACGAACTGCACGATCGTGAGGATCAGGAACACGACCAAACCGACGACAAGATTGCCGCCGACGACGAAGTTGCCGAACGTGTAGACGATGTGGCCGGCATCTCCGTTCAGCAGGATAAGGCGCGTGGTCGCGATGCCAATGCCCAGGCGGAACAGCGTCGTGACCAGCAGGACGGAGGGAAACGACGAGAAGGCCAACGGGCTCGCCAAGTACATCGCCACCATGAGCAGGATGGCGGAGATGCACATGTTCAGCGCGATCAGCACGTCCACCAGCCACGTGGGCAGCGGCAGGATCATCATGAAGATGATGCAGACGATCAAGGTGGCTAGCACCAGGTCGTTGCGGCTCATGAGGACCTGAAGGGCGCGCTGGAGGGTGCTCTGGTTCATGCGCTTTCCCGTTCGGCCAGCCGCTCGGCGACGCGGGCCCGCGAAAAGCGCTCCAGCGATTCCTGCGCTTCCGTAGGTCGCCCGAGCGCGGCCAGCGCCTGGCCGCGAAGCAGGTGCAGCAGCGCTGACATGTCGCCGCCGTCCTGCAATTTCTCGACCACCTGCAGCGCATAGGCGGCGTTGCCCGCCCTCAGGCAGGCGCGGGCCAATGCCTTTTGCGTGCGCCGGTCGTCCGGCTCGAGCACGCATACCGCGCGCAGCAGCGTGACGGCATGCTCGGGGCGGCCGTGCAGCAGATAGAGATGACTCAGCAGACGCATGACGTCGAGCGAGTCGGTCGAAGCGCGTGTAGCCACGGGGTCAGCCCTGAAGCAGGGCGCTGCGGTACATCCGCAGAAGGTCGCGCAGGCCGACCTGGTCTTTGAGCAGGCGGCGCGCGCGGCGCAGCACCCGGCCTTCCAGTGTCGTGTCGTCGGCCCCCTCGTCCAGCAGCGCCATTGCCGCGGCGAGCGCGGGGTCGAAGCGCCGCGGGAGCATCAACGCAGCTTCGTTCAGGGCCGGCGCGACCTGGCGGGCGACGTAGTCCTCCAGGTTGAAGAGCGGATAGAGCTGCTCCAGGCGCGGCGTTGTCGGCGTCATCGACGGCGCGATGTCGTTGATGGAGGGCGGGGCTTGCGCTGGCGCCTGGGAAGACCGGATGATCTTGTCGATCCCGGTGGTGAAGACGAGGGGGGAGGGGCCGACGCGCTTCATGCTTCTTCAGGCGCCGCGCAAGATGGCTTCGCGCAGACGGAACAGGGTCGCAATGGTTTCCTCCAGCGCGCTCAGGACGAACGAGCGTTCCGGAATCTGCGTGGCGAGGATCATCTCGCGGCCGCGCATCGCGACGCGCAGTTGCAACCCCGGCGTCCGGCGGAAATCCGCCAGTTCGAGCGCATTGCGGATCGACGAGCGTGTCGGCCCGTTGAGCGGCACCGCGATCCTGACGACAACGGCGGCGGGTTCGTGCTGCTTCAATTGCTGCAGTTCGATCGCGCCGCCGGCGTCTTCCAGGTTGAGACGCAGCGCGCCGGCCTGATCGAACGCCAGGCCGGGAATCCCGATGGTCCGGCCGAAGCTGCCGATGGTTTCGTTGACCCAGTTCATTTTGTTGCCGCCCGCGCAGTTTTTTCGCTTTGCTTCAGCGGCGCCGCGTCGATGGGCGCGGCGGCGGCAGACCTGGGATCCACGGGATCCCCGAAGTCGCCTTCGTCCGTTTCGTCGATGCAAACGTCCAACGCCTCGCCGGCGGCTTCCGTCATCTCGTTGCGGCGTGCGTTGCCGCTGCCGATGTTGCCGGCGTCGTCCTCGTAGACCCGCAGCGGAACCTTCCTGAGTGTTTCGGTGACGCCCGTCAAGAACACTATCCTCGTCACGCCTTCCGGCACGTTCAAGGATTTCGCGAGATTCGCGAAATGGTTCGCCAACACGTAGCCGCTGGCGATCATGTCGATCAGGCCCTTGACGAGTTGGAGGGTGTCCAGGCTGGGGACGGGTTCTTCCCTCGCGCTCTTTTCCAGGCGCTGCACGATCTCCCGCTCGACGATCCCGATCACGCTGGAGAGCGCATGCATCTCCTGCATGTGCTTCATCAGGTGGTTCAGCCTCGCGGGTTCGTGCGAAGGGATTTCCGCCGCGAGGTTGTCGGCCAGCGCCTTCTTGATCAGGTCGACGGTCTGCAGGAGCTCAGGGAGCGAAAAACTCGCGAGCAGCAATTGGGCGGACTGCAGGAAGTTCTGGGAATCCTCGAGCAGCTTCGTGTACATGCCCAGGAACGTGTCCAGGTTGCTCGACCGCGTCGCGGCGGCCAGGCCGCTGACGCTGGCGAGCGCGCGCGAACCATCAAGGGACCGAATTCTCTCGGGAATGATTTCCTTGAGTTCTTCGCGCCGCTGGTCCCGCCATTCGGCGACGGGCCTGATGCCTTGCGCAAGCCGGATGAGTTCCATCACTTTCGCCGGGTCCCAACCGGTGGACTGGAACGTGGCCACCAACGCGTTGGCGTCGTTCCGGGGCAGGGTGTCCTGATCCTCGAGGACGTCCGCCAGCATCTTCTGGAACGCCTCGGGATGGTGTTGCTGCCTTACCAGCATCTCGGTGAATTCCTTCGCGCTCTGAGGCTCCGCGCCATCCACCGGTGTGAGCAGCGCGATCACGTCGTCGTCGGAGTTCCCCTTTTCGAGGGCGGCGGCTTCCCATTGCCATCCGAGGTACCGGGTCGTGGACTCGCGCCAGTTCCCAGCCGATCGCAGCATCTTCAGGCGCTGCGCGGCATCCTCGGGCAGCCCGCTTCGGCTCTCGAGTTCGGCCAGCCACGCGTCGCGCGCCTGTGAATCATGCTGTTGGTCCGCCGCCTTCTTGCCCAGTCCCTGCCCTTTTCCGGCATTGGCTGGAAGCGGTGCGAGCAGCGCTTCATCGTCTTCGGAGATTTCATCGCCGGCGCCCGCGGTGTCGGCCTGGCGCCCTTCGGATTTGGACGTGGACTGGCGCCGGACGGTCGGCGACCCCGGTCCGGCATTCGGACGTGCCTCCCGGCGTATTGCCTGGCTGCTGACCTGAAGTTTGCGGGCTGCGTCCGCGATCGCACGAAGATTCATCGGTCGGAACGCGACATCGGTCGAAACGCGGCGTTGGTCGGACGGAATCGAATAACGATCGTCGACCGTATCCGCAGCCGCGTAGTCGAATGCCGCAGTGGGGGCCGGAGGCGCCACCGATACGGAGAAGCCGTTCTGCAGGCGCCCCGTTTTCGGCTGTGCCTGCGCTTGTTTCGAGAGGTTGCGCGACGCTTCCGCTGCGCCGACAACTCTGCTGTTGATGACTTGAACCACGCTCCGATGCTCCTTGACCGCGAACTTCGCAGTGGTGGTGAGTAACCAGCCCGATGGCCAGTTCCAGCGCCTAATCGTTCATGGCTCGCGCCGCATTCTTGGCGAGGGTGCAGAGAGCCCTGTGAAGCGTCGCGCCGTCGCTCACCGAAGCGAGTGGCACATTGACCCGGTAGATGACGCTTTCGAGCACGGGGTCGATCGCGTAGTAGCCGTTGGCGGGCGGGGTTATGGATGCGTTCAACTCGAGAAGCTTGCGGCTCAACTTCCGGTCTTCGGGATAGCCGAGGTCGAAATACACGTAGAGCATGTCGCCCATACCCTCGCAACGGTAAACCATGCCCGCCGGCGTGCCCTGAAGGTCCAGATGTACTTCATGGCCCACGAGGTTCGGCGCGCAACCGGCCGCGGCGCAGCATTCCGACAGGACGGGCGGGAGTTGAATCGCATTGATCTGCATCAGGTACCTCTGTGGAGAGGTAGGTGCGCCCGCGAGGATGCGCGGTTCCGGTGTGTCCGCCCCCTCATGGCGGGGGCCAGGTGGATCGAACCCGTCCGGTCAGCCGTTCAAGACCTGGTTCATGACGAGGCGCAATTTGCCAGGGGGCACCGGCTTGTAGAGCAGCGTGAAGCCAGCCCGCCGGACTTCGCGCGAGGTCGCCAGCGAGGTGTCGCCTGTCAGGACGATCGCCGGCAGGTTGGGACGCACGCGAGCGCGCAGCCGCCGGATCAAGTCCGTGCCCAGTTCCCCTTCGTCCAGGCGCAGGTCGGTGAGAACCAGGTCGGGTGGCTGGTGCTGGCGATCGAGCAGGGCTTCCGCTTGTGGGCCCGAGGATGCAGCCGTCACGACGCAGCCCCAGCGCTCGAGCAGGCCGCAGGTGCGCTCGAGGATCACCACGTCGTCATCCACCAGCAGCACGCGTAACCCGGCGAACGCATCGCTTGCGGGCTCTTCGACCACCGGCTCCACCCAGGCTGGGTCTCGCAATTGCCCGAGCGGCACCTGCAGCGAAAAGCGGGAGCCCTTGCCCGGAATGGAAGTGAGTTGGATCGAATATCCCAGGAGCTGGGTGCAGCTGCGCACGATCGCGAGTCCCAGGCCGAGGCCCTCGCGGGTTTTGTCGCCCCTGTCGATGCGGAAAAATTCCTGAAAGATGGCTTCACGGTGTTCTTCCTCGATGCCGAGGCCGGTGTCCCAGACTTCCAGCCGGATGAACTCGCCGCGCTTGCGGCAAGCCACCGCCACCCCGCCGCGGTCCGTATAACGCAGGGCGTTGGAGATCAGGTTGGCCAATACCCGCTCGAGCAACGCCGGATCACTGTAGATAACCGCTGTGCAAGGGGGCGAGACGAAGCGCAAGCCCTTTTTCTGCACGACCCCTGCAAACGCCTGGCGCAGCCGGTTCAGGATCGGCTCGAGCGGGAACGCCATGAGGTTAGGCGCGATCATTCCGGTCTCGAGGCGGGACATGACCAGGATGGCGTCCAGCAATGAATACGTCGTGTCCAGGGCCGATTGCATCTGTCCGACGAGAGATCCCACGCGCTCGGGCAACGACTCGCTCTTGAGATCGTCGATGAACAGGCCTAGCGCGTGCATGGGCTGGCGCAAGTCGTGGCTGATGGCGGCCAGGAACCTCGACTTCGCGGCGTTCGCACGTTCGGCTTCGCTCTTTTGCGCGGCAAGGCCGGCGAGCTGGCGTACACGCTCCTCCCGGTTCTTGAACTCGGTGATGTCCGTCACGATGGCAAGCGTGCCGGCGTGGTTTCCGTCCTTTCCCTGGACCGGGTAGGAGGCCTGCATCGCGTAGAACACCGAGCCATCCATGCGGCGAAACGACATGCCGATGCCGCCCAGACCTTCTTCGGCGTCCTCGGCGCCGGCCGCCTCGCCCGGCGCCAGGACGTCGGCGAGC
This sequence comes from Pseudomonadota bacterium, assembly GCA_040385005.1. Classification (GTDB taxonomy): domain Bacteria; phylum Pseudomonadota; class Gammaproteobacteria; order Burkholderiales; family Burkholderiaceae_C; genus Ramlibacter. The sequence continues at coordinate 34,883 of JAZKIF010000139.1, read as the reverse complement.
AGTGCGGACAGCTTGAGGCCATTGAGTCCGCCTTCCGCGTAGCCGAGCATGGCGGACATGCGCCGGTTGGCGAAGGAAATCGAATCCTCCGCGTCCAGCATGAGGATGCCGTCGCGCGCCGCATCCATGATGCCGCGATAACGCTCTTCGCTGCCGCGCAGCGCGGCAGCGGTTCGCTCGCGGGCGCTCACGTCCTTGCCGACGCCGCGATAGCCGGAGAATCCGTGGTCCCCGGTGATTGGCACGCCGCTGATACTCATGTGCAGTGTTTCCGCGCCGTCGGACGCATAGCGCAGCACCGTATCGTGGAAGGCCTCCTTGCGGTCGAACACGTCTCGCAGGGCCGCCCAGGGTCCTTCGACTCCCGGATGCTCCCACCACGTCCGACCGATCAGACGGGCCGGATCGAAGCCGGACTGATCCTGGAAGCCCTCGGAGAGAAACGTCAACCGGTGCGCCTCGTCCTGCTCCCAATACCAGTCCGACGAGAGTTCCGCGAGGCTGCGGAAACGCGCCTCGCTGACACGCAACGACGCTTCGATGTGTTTGCGTTCGCGGGCATATTTCAGTGTCTTGACCAGCAGTCCACCGCTCAGGTCGTTCTTCACGAGGTAGTCCTGCGCGCCGGCCTTCACGGCTGAAAGGGCGAGCTGCTGGTCTTCGTTGCCGGTCAGCACGATGATGGGCAGCGCGGGCGCCTTGTTCTGGATCCGGTAGAGCGTCTCCAGCCCAAAGCTGTCAGGCAGGGAAAGGTCCAGGAACACCACGTCCGAGTCGCCGGCCTCCAGCAATTCGAGCGCCGCGGCCAGCGATTCGCCCACGCGCATGTGAAAGCCGCTGCGGTCCAGCTCGTCGATCAACATCTCCTTGATCAGGCGCGCGTCGCCGGGGTTGTCCTCGACGAGCAGTATTTCGTGGCGCGTGGAGTCCATGGGTACTGCGTTCCGCTGCGGCTAGTCGTCGCCCTTGGGCGGCAGGCTCACCAGCGCCAGCCAGAAGCGATCGATCGAGCGGATCACTTCGATGAAGCTGTCCAGGTCGACCGGGTACTTGGTCATGTAGCAATTCGCGTAGAGGTCGTAGCTGCGAATGATGTCCTCTTCCGCTTTCGACGTCGTGAGGATGACCACCGGGATGCGGCGCAGTTTGCTGTCCGCCTTGATATTGCCGAGCACCTCTCGCCCGTCCATGCGCGGCAGGTTCAGGTCCAGCAAGATGAGATCCGGGCGCACGGCCTGCGCATGTTCGTTCCTGCGATGCAGGAAGTCCATCGCCTCCACACCGTCCTTGACCCAGTGCAATTTGCAGTAAACCTTACCCTCTTTCAGGGCTTCCAGCGTCAGTCGCATGTCCGCAGGGTTGTCCTCCACCAGGAGGATGTCCAGCGGCTTGCCTACTCCTTCGTCCATTCGAGCGCGGGTCGTTTCCATGGTTCAGTCCTTCATAAATGCCTGTCCAAGCCGAATGTGAACGCTCGCGTGTCCCCGGTCAAGATGTCCCGGACAAGCGACCACGCGCTTTCGGCAGCGTGAACTTGAAGCAGGTCCCCTCGCCAGGGGTCGATTCGACCCAGATGCGCCCGCCATGGCGTTCGACGATCTTCCGGCAGATGGACAAGCCGATTCCCGTTCCTTCATGCTTGGTCCTCGTCGGCACCCGCTGGAAGATGATGAAGATTCGCTCGAAATGCTCCTCGGGAATTCCGATGCCGTTGTCTGAAACCGAAACCGACCAATCAACGTCCGCGTCAACCACCTCGATGCGAATTTCCGGAGGCTCACCGGAGCGGAATTTGAGTGCATTGGCCAGCAGGTTCTGGAACAGTTGCATCATGCCGATGCGGTCGCCATCGATCACCGGCATCGGATCGTGCTCGACGATGGCACCGCAGTCCCGTATCGTCGCGGCGAGATTGGCGAGTGCGTCATCGAGGGCGTCTTCTAGCGGGAGCGGTTTCATTGGTGCGCTGGTCCGTCCCGCGCGGGAATAGAGGAGGAGGTCGTCGATCAGCCGCTTCATGCGTTCGGCGCCGCCGGTGACAAAGCCCATGAACTCCCGCGCATCCTCATCGAATGTGTCGTGGTAGCGCCGCGCCAGTAACTGCGTGTAGCTGGAGACCATGCGGAGCGGTTCGGACAGGTCGTGCGAAGTGATGTATGCGAACTGCTCGAGTTCGCGGTTCGAGCGGGCAAGTTCGATCATTCGCAGTTTGATTTCCTCTTCCGCCAGCTTGCGCGCGGACACGTCGCGCACCACGCTGATGACGAGCCAGTGATCGCCTTCCCGCACCGCCCGGCGCGTCGCTTCGACGAAGAGCGTGTGCCCGTCCTCCTGAAGCAGTGCGCCTTCTTCGGTGAATGCGGAGGGATAACCCGCTATCAGGTCGCGGTAGGTCGCGCGCGTAGCCGCTTCACCCAGATTTCCGCGTTGCACCATCCACGGCAACCCGCGATCGAGCAGCGTTTCGCGCGAGATGCCATATAGGCGCGCGGCGGCCTCGTTCACGTCGACATAGCAAAACCGCTCCGGGTCGATGACGTAGATGCCATCGGCCGCCTCGTTCACGGCTGCTCGCATGCGTTCGAGGTTCGCCTGCGTCGCCTTGCGCTCGCTGATGTCGCGCCAGGTTGCGGCGATGACCCAGCGGCCCGCCGAGCGGAATGCTCGCCGATAGATTTCATAGGGGACCCGTTGCCCGGATGGAGACTCGAGACTGAATTCCTCGCGCACGACGCCCGGAGCAGCCTCGATGGCAAGGCGATAGGCCGATCTTGTGTGCTCTTCGTCCCGGAAGTTGAGCCGCAGTTCATGGACCCGGCGGCTCATCAGTTCTTCGCGGGTAAAGCCGTGAATGCGGCATGCCATCTCGTTCACGTCGAGGAATGCGAGAGATTCGGGATCTATCAGATAGAAGGCGTCGACACTGAGATCCATCGCCGCGCCCAGCTGCATGACGCGCGCTTCCTGCTTGTGGCGCTCCGTGATGTCTCGCAACGTCACCGCCATCACCCACGAACCGTCGATCTGGAACACGTGCTTCACCTGCTCGATCGGGTAGGTCGATCCGTTGTGGTGACTGCCTTCGAGTTCGGAGAGCCTGGGCTGGGGATGCTGGGCTGTAAGCGCCAGGAATTCCGCTTCGAGCGATTTCTCGTCTGCCCACTCCCATGGTGAGCCGACCGGTGTCGCGCCCAGCAGGTCCTTGCGCGTTTCGTTGAGCATGAGGCAGGCCGCCTGATTCAGATCCAGGATGGTGAGCGAGTCGCGCGACACGAGCACCATGCCGTCCGAACTCAAGTCCAACGCGAGCGCGATGCGTTCGATGCGCAGTTGCTGCTGCTTGCGGCGCGTGATGTCCCGGTAGACGTCGATGACGAGCCACTTGCCGCCATCGCGAAATGCACGCCGTCGACGCTCGACGAATACCGCGACGCCGTCCGCGCGAACAGCCTTCGCCTGGCGCGAATCGATTTCGGGAAATCGTTCCAGGGCGCGGTGAAGCCCGGACTCCACGCCGGGGAAGATGTCGAATACCTCCTGCGGCACCCGGCCCATCAGGGCTTCCCGCGTCGTGCCCACGAAGCTCGCCGCCACCGCGTTGACATCCACCACACAGCCGCTTTCGGGGTCGAGAAGCAGCATGCCTTCCCCATACACGTCGACGGCATTTCTGAAGCGCGAGAGATTCGAGGATCCGCTGTCGGTTGCGCGCCATCGGATACAGCATTCACCCGACTGCGAGTCGGCGGAAAACCAAACCTCGCCCTCTATGGAAACACCACCTTCGCATGGCGTCACGGTGCGTGCACGGGAGTGGCCATGGTCCGGGGGCTGTGGCAAACCGAGGTCGGTCAATGGGCGACCTTCGAGCGGCCCGGCGGCGCTCAGCTGGTCGCAAGCCGCCAGGTTGGCAAAGGCAATGCGGCCCTGCCTGGCGATCAGCAGGGCCTCAGACGAGATTTCCGCGAGCTGTTTGAAGTTCATCGCCTGTGCCGCACATGGTGGGCAAAGTATGTGAGATATGCCGCGACGACACAATGCTCGAGACACCATCGAATGGCCCGCATGACCCCGGCCAATTGGCCTGACGCGCCGGCCGTTTGGCTGGTGCGCCGATTCCATGCCTCTTGGGCACGACTCGCAACGCACGGCCATTGGAACTGCCGCCCAACAGACTAAGGCGCATGGCTCGTAGCGGCTGCAGGACCCGCGAACCACACTGACCCGCACAGCTTTTCGCCGTGAAGGTATGCATCATGAAGTCCTTGTCCATCCCGCAAGCCACGCCCATCCGGCCCGTCCGCGTCGAACGCATCCAGCAGCTGATGACCGGGGCCCTCGCAAACTCGCGCGCACTATGGCTCGAAGGTCCGGCAGGGGGAGGCAAGACGATCCAGGCGCGTGAGTTTTGCATTTCGCGTCGCGACTCTCGATGGGTTTCGATCCGAGGCGGCGATGCATGCCTCGCCCAATTGGTCGACAGCTTGCACGCAGCGGACGCTTCGCAGGATGACGCGGGCGGTGCGGGTCAGGCGCAAAGACAGATGCTGCGCTCGGCGTTGAACGAACTCCCCGGGGACTGCCTGTTGGTGCTCGACGATGCGGATGATGCCGCAGCCGGCGGCCTGGGCGAAATCGTGGACGTGATCGTTGGCTGCCTGGGCGAAAAGCGTCAGCTTCTCGTGTTGTCGCGCAGCAGGCCGCCCGCGCGTCTGGCGCGGATGCAGCTCGAAGGAATACTTGGCGTGCTGACGTGGCAGCAACTGCGGCTGACTCCGGGCGAACTGGCCGATGCCGCCAGCGCGCATGGATGCAACCGGGATTGCTTCGATCATTGGACGCCCATGCTCGACGGCTGGACTGGCGGCCTGGCGGTGCTTTCGGGCAGCCCGGACAATTTCGGTCAGCCCGAACGCGGTATGCGCATGATCTCGCGCTATCTGCGCGGCCAGACGCTGGAGCGCATGGACCGCGCGACTGGCAGGCTGCTCGGCAAACTCTCGATGCTGGCGGAAGTGGGCGAGCGCGAAGTCGCGGTCCTTGCCGCCGGCGAGCCCTACGCCTGGCTGAATCTGGACTTGATCGCCGCCCGTTGCCTGTTTGTGGAAGAGGTCCAGGCTCATCCTCTTCGCTTTCGGTTCCATCCCGCATTCCGGGCCATGCTTCAGGCGGAGCTTCACACGTTGGTGGACGCCGGCGAGCTGGCCCATCTGCAAGAGACTGCCGCGCCGATGCTCGAGCACGCCGGCTGCGAATTGGAAGCCGCTTCCATCCTGGCGAACCTGGCCGACGAGCAAGCTCTCGCCGACCTCCTTGAACGCAGACTGCCGGGTGCAACGCCCGGACAAGACGCGCAGCGCTGGATCTCATTCGCGCGAGACCTTTCCCCGGCTGTGGCATCGGCGCGCCCGTGGATTGCGTATTGGCAAGGGCGTCATTGCATGTGGAGCGGCCCGGTCGAGGCGGCCGCAGCTCTCGCCGATGCTGTCAATGTATTCACGGTGCGTGGAGACCACGTCGCTGCGACACAGGCGCTGTGCGCATTGGTCGAGGCTCGATACATCGATGGCGCGCCGGAACCCGAGCTGGAAGCGCTCGCAGACGCCCTGCTTTGCCAATTGAACGTTCCTGCCCTTGCCGATGCTCCGGCAACTTTGCGCCTCCACGCCAACGCGTGTGCGGCACTGGCGCTTTCTGCCTCCCGGCCCCGGGGGAAGACCATCGCGCAAGTTGTCGCCGCAACCATCGCGCTGCTCGATGGAGCGCAGGCCCCTGCCGAACGCCTGGCTGCCGCCGCCAAGCTGCTTCCCTGCACTCCGTGGATGCCGGAGGGCGCCGCGCAGGCGTTGGTCATGGAGGGGGATGCGATGGTGCATGCCGGCAATGTGCCTGTCGATAGGGGGCTTGCATGGTGCTGCGCCTCGGCGCGCTGGCATGCCGAATACAGCGGCGATCTCCATGCCGCCGAATTGCTGGTGGAAGCTGCCGGTACTTTGGCCAAAGACCTCAATGCCGTGGTGGCGGAGAGATGGCTTGGCGCGATTTCCACGGTACTGCAGCTTGGACGCGGCGCCACGGCGCAAGCCTTGCTCGCGTCTCGCACTGCGGGTGCGGGCGCATCGTCCAAGGCGCTTGCCGCTCTTGCCGCGGGCGACCTGGCCGCGGGCCTGGAACTCGCCGAATCGGCTTGCCGCTCCCGAGCCGGCCTCGTCCGTGGCGCGGGACGCAGCAGGTTCGAAGCCCAGGTTGCGACGCTTTGCGCAGCTTCGGGCGCCCTGCCTCAAAGCGAAGACTGGGCTCGGCGCGCCGTCGCATCGGCTTGCGGAATCGACGCGAGCGTCGCGCAGGATCGCCAAATGCTGATCGCCGTGTGGAATCATGGCTCGGCGCGGCGCGAACAGGCCGATTCGGTCGCGACGATTCTCAAGCGCCATCACGACCGCGGGCTCCGTGCGTTCTTCGTGGTGGCTCCGACATTGGCGGCGCGCATCGCTGCCTTTGCTCTCAATGAAGGCGCGCAGCCGCAGAGCATCGAAGCGATCATCCGCCGTCAGGGCCTCGTCGTTCCCGACCGCTCATGCGCGCAATGGCCCTGGCCCATCCGGGTCCGCGCTCTCGGCGTCCTGTCGATCGAAATCAAGGGGCAACTCCAGCCTTCGACGGGGAAAGCCCAGCAGCGCCTGCTGGACCTGCTGCGGATACTTGCGGGCGCCGGCTGCGCAGGCCGCAGCCAGCAAGCCTTGGAGGTGGCAATGTGGCCAGACGCCGAATCGCCCAAATCAGCCATGGCGGTGGCAATCCATCGCTTGCGCAAGATGCTCGGGCGGGACGACGCAGTGCTCGTCCATGCCGGCAACGTCGTGCTGAATCCGGAGGTAGTGTGGACGGATATCGAAGCGTTCAAGGATCTATGCACCGCGACCGAGCAGCTGTCCGCAAGGGCGGGCACCGGGCAGGCAGAGCGGCTTGCGGCGCAACTCGCGGGCGTGTATCGCGGCACTTTCTACGAAGGGGATGCCGATCCATGGCTGGTTGCGGTGCGCAGCCGGCTCTGCGCGAGTTTCGTTACCTGCGCGACGACCCTCGGGGCGACATTGGAGGCTCATGATCGCTGGGAAGCCGCCGGTGTCCTGTACCGCCGCGTACTCGAAGCGCAGCCGCTGTGCGAAACCGCCTATCGGGGCCTCATGCGTTGTGCACATGCGCAGGGCGACTTCGGCGCGGCATTCAGCTTCTACCGCTTCTGCCGGGACACCCTGTCGATCATCCTCAATTGCGAGCCTTCACCGGAAACACGTCGGCTGGCCGTCATGCTGGGGCTGGGAGGTGTGCACGCTGCGTCGCATGGCACGGCAATGTCCCTTCGGTCCACGACCAACGCCCTGCCGGCGGTGCGCGCGGCTTGAGGCGGTATCCCCGTCTCAAGCGCCTTTAGCGGGACGTCGAAGCTTCCCCATCAGCCAGCAACGCGGGCCAGCCGCGCTTGACCGCGACCGAGATGGCCTCCGTCCGCGTGGACACGTCCAGTGCGTCCAGGATGGCCGCGACGTGGCCTTTCACGGTGCCCATGGCGAGATTCATGTCGCGGCAAATCTGCTTGTTCGATTTCCCATCCAGGAGTTCGCGCAGCACTTCGATCTGGCGAGCAGTCAAACCGGCATCCTGCGGTGTCGGTCCTTTCGCGGTCGGCGACGCCGCGGTGTTCCGACGAGCCTCGGGGGGCGATATGCCAAACTGTTCCTGCGGCAGCGTCATCATCGCTTCCGGCGGGACATAGATGCCGCCGGCGAGGATGAAGCGCAGCGCACTGAGCAGCGATTCCTTTCCCGACAGTTTGGGGATGAATCCGAGCACACCTCTGCGGACTGCGGCCTGTACGGTCTGGAGGTCATACGACGCGGAAATCACCACCACGCGCGCATCGGGGCAGGCCTGCTCGAATCCGTCCAGCACCGTCAATCCAGTGTTGCCGGGCATGGTGAGGTCGAGCAGCACGAGATCGAAATCCGAATTGGCCTGATAGACCTCGATGGCGCGGCCCAAAGTGTCGGCTTCGAACACTTCCACCGGTCCCTGGAGTTGTTTCAACGCGAGTTTCAATCCCTCGCGCACCAGATGATGATCATCCGCCACCAGGAATTTCAATCCCGCGCTTACATCGTCTTCGAAGTGCACAACCGCTCCTGCCGCGTGCGCGGCGCTTGCCCTGACTTTTCCCTGAACCGGCCCCGGTCCGCTGGAACTTCTTCGCGTGACTGCTGAAGCCTTGCGGTCAGTATCGCCAATACGTGCGGTGGCCGCAAGTCGAAGACCCCGCCGAGAGTGGCGCCCTTGCACGGGGGGCTGCGACAACTCAAAGCCGCAGCCAGGGCGTCCCGGTTTCCTCCGCCTTTGCGCGGGCGAGTGTGTCCAGGAAGCTCTCGCACCACCAGTGAACGTCGTATTTCCGGATCGTTTTCAGCAAGGCCTGGTGCCTCGCCTGTCGCTCCTCCAGGGGCATCTGGAGCGCGAGGTGGATCGCGCTCGCCGTGCCTTCGGTGTCGTAGGGGTTCACCAGCAATGCCTCGCGCAGTTGCTCCGCGGCGCCGGCAAATCGCGAGAGCACGAGCACTCCGGGGTTCTCCGGATCCTGCGAGGCGATGAATTCCTTCGCGACCAGATTCATGCCGTCGCGCAGCGGAGTCACGAGCGCCACGCGGCTTGCGCGGTACAGGCCGGGCAGCCGGGCGCGCGACACCGTCCGGTGCATGTAACGCACCGGCATCCAGTCGAGCTCGCCGAAGTTGCCATTGATCGAGCCGCACAAGCTCTCGAGCTCATGCAGGATGTCGCTGTACGCGCTCACGTCCTCGCGGCTGGGCGAGGCGATCTGGATCAATGTCGCGCTGTTGTGCGTCTCTGGGTTGCGGGTGAGCAATTCGCGAAACGCACGCATGCGATGCGGCAGGCCCTTCGAATAGTCGAGGCGGTCCACGCCGACGAGCAGCTTGCGGCGCGAATATTCGCGCTTCATGCGCTCGTACATCTCCCGGCCCTCCGGCGCCTCGGTGAGCCCCACGAATTCTTCCACGTCGATGCCGATGGGGAACGCACCGGCTTGCAGCGTCCGGTTGAACGCGCGCCAGCGGCCGTCTTCGAGTTCCTGCGCGTGCGCTTCGGATCGGACGTATTCGCAAAAGTGCAGATGGTCCGCCTTGCTCTGGAAGCCCACGAGGTCGTAGGCGAAGAGTGCGCGGATCAGCCAGTCGTGACCGGGAATAGCCGCCAGGATCAGCGGGGGCGGTAGCGGGATGTGCAGGAAAAATCCGATGCGCTGATTGCAGCCAAGGGCGCGCAACTCGGCCGCGAGCGGGATCAGGTGGTAGTCGTGCACCCAGATGATGTCGTCGTCATGCAGCAAGGGGGCGAGCTTGCGCGCGAACTGCTGGTTCACGCGCCGGTAGCCGGCGATGTAGCCGGCATCGAAATCTGCCAGGTCCAGCCGATAGTGAAACACCGGCCAGAGCACGCCGTTGGAGTAGCCGAGGTAGTACGCGTCGTGGTCTTCGCGCGTGAGGTCCATCGTGACCAGCTTGACCGGGCCGGCCTGGTGCGTCTTCAGCTCGGGCTCGCTTGTGGCGGGCTCGACGATCTTGCCGCTCCAGCCGAACCACATCCCGCCGGTGTTGTTGAGGACTTCCGCGAGCGCCACGGCAAGGCCGCCCGCAGCCGTCTTGCGGGGATCGGCGACACGGTTGGAGACGACGACAAGCCTTCCCATGGCGCTAGATCACCGAATCCCACGGTGCGGAAAGTCGCACCGCGGCATTGATCAATCCCACCATGGAATAGGTCTGCGGGAAATTGCCCCACATCTCGCCGGTGAGCGGATGCGTGTCCTCGGACAGCAGCCCCAGCGGGTTACGGCTGGCCAGCATCACCTCGAAGATCTCGCGCGCCTGGCCCTTGCGACCGATTCGCGCGAGCGCATCGATGCGCCAGAACGTGCAGATGTTGAACGCCGTCTCGGGCTTGCCGAAATCATCGGGCGCCTCGTAGCGGCGCATGTAGGGACCGTCGCAAAGCGATTGCTCCAGTGCGTCCACCGTCGCGATGAAGCGCGCGTCGTGCGGATCGATGAAGCCCACCTCCGCCATGAGGAGCGCGCTCGCGTCAAGATCGCGTCCGCCGAAACTCTCCGCGAAGGACTGGCGCTCTTCGCTCCACGATTCGCGCAGGATGCGTTCGCGGATCACGTCTGCGCGCTCGCGCCAATAGCGGATGCGTTCAGGCAGGCCGAGCGTCGCGGCGATCTTCGAGAGGCGGTCGCACGCCGCCCAGCTCATGAGCGCCGAAGAGGTGTGGATGCGCGCTCGCGTGCGCAGCTCCCACATGCCCGCGTCGGGCTGGTCGTAGACGCGAAATGCCTGCTCGCCGACAGCCTCCAGATAGCCGAACTCCGTCTTGCCCGCCCGGCGAAAGAGGCGTTGGTCATGGAACGACTGAGCGGCCCCCAGCACGATGTTGCCGTAGACGTCGTGCTGGAAATGCTCCTGCGCCTGGTTGCCGACGCGCACCGGTCCCTGCCCGCGATAGCCGGGAAGGTGATCGAGGATCGCCTCGGGCAACTGCACCTCCTGGCCGATGCCGTAGAGCGGCTGGATATGCCCGCCGCGCGAGCGCACAACGATGTTGTTAAGCCAGCGCAGGTAGTCCTCCATCGTGCCGACTTCCGACAGGCTGTTGAGCGCGCGCACCACGAAGAACGCATCGCGCAGCCAGCAATAGCGGTAGTCCCAGTTGCGGCCGCTGCCCGACGCCTCGGGAATGCTTGTCGTCATTGCCGCGACGATGGCGCCGGTGTCCTCGCAGAGCGACAACTTCAGCGTGATGGCCGCGCGGATGACGGCCTCCTGCCATTCGAGCGGAATAGCCAGTCGGCGCACCCACGTGGCCCAGTACGCCGAAGTCTCCTGCTCGAAGAGCCGCGCGGTCTCCTCGATGCCGCCTGCGAGCGTTTCGTCGGGACCGAGGATGAAATTGATCTGCCGGTCCGCGACGAAAAAGGTTTCGGAAAGCAGGTAGTTCAGCGGCACGTCGCTGGTGAGGCGCAGCGTTTGCGCGCCGCCGACATAGCGCACGTGGTGGCTGCCCTGCGTGAGCGTGGGTACCTGTCGGCCCCAATCGAAGCGCGGCCGCATGACAACGCGGATGCGCGGGCTGCCGGAGAGCACCTTCACGCGACGGATCAGCGTCAAGGGCCGGAACATGCGGTCGTGGCTGGTGAAGCGCGGCGCGAAATCGACGATCTCGATGGATTGGCCCTGCCGGTCGTACAGGCGGGTGCGCAGGATCGCCGTGTTGGGCTTGTATTCCTGCTCGCTGCGTTCGAAGTCCTCGATGTCGATGGACCACACGGCCCCGTTCTCGCCGGGATCCAGCAAGGTGTTGAATACCGGGTCACCATCGAAGCGGGGCAGGCAGCACCACACGATCCGGCCGCGGGCGTCGATCAGGGCGCTGTAGGCGCAGTTGCCGATGACGCCGAGGTTCAGCGAAGGCTGGGCCACGGAGGGCGCGGCTGTGGCGAGGCGGGGGAGGGCGGCGTTCATGCGTTCACCTTCGCGGCCTGGGCGGCCATGGCCTGCTGCAGCTGGTCGCGCAGCATGGCGGGGGATTCGAGGCGCTGCGAGGCGACGGTCGGGCCTTCGCCGACTTTCACGCCCTGGCCGCCCATGCGTTGCACGGCGGAAAAACCGGGCTCGTCCGTTGTGTCGTCGCCGATGAAGACCGGTACGCGTCCCTGGAAGGGCGGCTCCTGCATGAAAGCCTCGATCGCGCGGCCCTTGGTCGCGCCGCCGGGCTTCGCCTCGACCACCATCTTGCCGCGCAACAGCTCGAGGCCGGGAGATCGCGAGACCGCGCCCTGCAAGGTGTCCACGCACAGCGCTTCGAGCTCGGGGGCCTGGCGGAAATGCAGCGCCAGCGAGCCGCGCTTTCTTTCGATCCGCAATCGCGGATGTTGGGCGGCAAGTTGCGACGCGGCATCCTCCACCTCTTCCAGCGGTTGCGTCATCAGCCGAGTAATCACTCCGTCGAGCCCGCGGTGTTCCGCGCCATGAACGCCCGCGACCGGCAGGCGCAGCGGATGCAGGAATGCGTCGATCTGTTCTATCGGCCGGCCAGAAATCACTGCGACGGCGCCGCCAAGAAAAGTGTTCAGCTCGGCCAGGGTGGCGACGAGGCTAGACGGCACCACTACGTCCTCCGGCTGCGGCGCGAGGTCCACGAGGCTGCCGTCGAAATCGAGAAAGAGCGCGCTGGATGGGCGCAGGATGTCGGCCAGATTCATGAGGGTTCACCCTAGCAGGTTGGCCATCGCCACAGTAGGCGGGGCGTACGCCTGACAACGTAGGACCGCGCCTACGCCCGCGCGGGAAAGTTGCCTCAAGTAAGCTTGCGCTCCCGCCATCGGACTCGGAGCGAATGTCATGGATTACGACCGCTATGCCACCCTTGCCATCACGCGGCGGGGACCCGCGGACTCGGTGCTCGACGTGCAGATGCGCGCACAGAACGGCAAGCTGCCGACGGCCGGGCACGCCGGCCATGCCGAACTCGCGCAGATCTGGCGCGACGCCAACGAGGATGAGCAGGTGCGCTGCATCGTGCTGCGCGGCGAAGGGCTGGGATTTTCCGGTGGGGGCGACCTGTCGCTGGTCGAAGACATGGCGCGGGACTTCGAAGTGCGTGCGCGGGTATGGAAAGAGGCGCGCGACCTCGTCTACAACGTCATCAATTGCGACAAGCCGATCGTGAGCGCGCTGCACGGCCCGGCCGTGGGCGCCGGTTTGGTCGCGGGGCTGCTCGCCGACATCTCCATCGCGGCGAAGACAGCGAAGATCGTCGACGGCCACACGCGCCTGGGCGTGGCCGCCGGCGACCATGCGGCAATCGTGTGGCCGCTGCTGTGCGGCATGGCGAAGGCCAAGTACTACCTCATGCTTTGCGAGGCCGTCACCGGAGAAGAAGCGGAACGCATCGGCCTCGTGTCCCTCGCGGTGGATGAGGACCGACTGCTGGACAAAGCGTACGAAGTCGCCGATCGGCTCGCGAACGGTTCGCAAAGCGCGATCCGCTGGACCAAGTACTCTCTCAACAACTGGCTGCGGCAGGCGGGCCCGTCGTTCGACACGTCGCTCGCGCTCGAGTTCATGGGGTTCGCGGGACCGGACGTGAAGGAAGGTATCGCGTCCCTGCGCGAGCGCCGCCCGCCGAAATTCTGAGCCGCTGCGATAATCGCAGGATGCAGTCCCTGCGTAACGCCGCCTTCCTTGCCCGCCTCGTGCTGGCGTGGTTCGCGTTGTCGATCGGGGTGGCTATTGCCGCTCCCGTCGTCCATCCGCAAGGCGTCGAGCTGATCTGCTCCGCGGGCGGCGCGGTGAAGATCATGGTCAAGGGCGATGTGGACAAGCCCGCAGGCCTCCACACGCTGGATTGCCCGCTGTGCGCGCCCTCGGGTGCGCCGCCCGTCGCGAGCGCCGGACTCACACGGGCGCAGCCGCTGCGCCATTTCGTCGAAGCGATTGCCGCCGCGCGCATCGCGGCGCTGACGCGGCCGATTCCGCCGGCACGCGGGCCGCCGTCCCAGCTCGCCATTTGAAGCGTGTCCGTGCCGCCATTCGCGGCGCGGACGGATTCATGGTTTTGCTGGAGCTTTCGTGTTTCATTCCCGATGGGCCGTGGCCACCGCCATGGCGTTCCCTTTCGCCGCCTGGGCGCATGACCCCACGCCTGCGCCCGTGCGCTCGCTCGGCACGGTGACCGTGACCGGCGGGCAGGCGACCTCGCTGCCCACCCAGATCCCCACGACGGTCGAAGGCATCACGCGCGAGCAGATCGAGCAGTCGATCAACGCCACCGATGCCGAGGACGCGATCAAGTACCTGCCGAGCCTGCTCGTGCGCAAGCGCTATGCCGGCGACTACAACCACGCGGTGTTGTCCACGCGCGCTTCGGGCACGGGCAACAGCGCCCGGTCCATGGTGTATGCGGATGGCATCCTGCTGTCCAACTACCTGGGCAACGGCGCGGCGTTCGCGCCGCGCTGGATGCTGGTGACGCCCGAAGAGATCGAGCGTGTCGATGTGCTGTACGGCCCGTTCTCCGCGGCTTATCCCGGCAACTCGGCCGGCGCGGTCGTGGACTTCGTGACGCGCATGCCGCGCGAATTCGAGGCGCACGCGCGAGTCGGGATCACGTACCAGCCCTTCAACCTGTATTCGGGAGCGCAGCGGTTCAACGGCCAGCAGGCGAGCGCCGCGCTGGGAAATCGCAACGGCGACTGGTCGTGGCGCCTTGCGGTGATCCGGGGCGACTCCGAAGGACAGCCGCTGACGTTCGCCACGCGCCTGCCCGCGCAAGGCGCGGCGGGAAGCGTCGGCGTGGCCGTGACCGGCGCGGTGCCCGGCCGCAACCGCAGCGACCAGGACTGGCTGATCCTCGGCGAAGGAACGCGCTACCACTCAGTGCAGGACCACCTCAAGGCGCGGGTGGCCTACGACTTCTCGCCCACGGTGCGCGCGATCTACACGATCGGATGGTGGCGCAATGTGAGCGAGGGGCGTCCCGCGACATACCTGCGCGATGCGGCGGGCGCGCCGGTCTATTCGGGCGCGGTGAACATCGCCGGCCGTTCGTACAGCTTGACGCCCGCCGATTTCGCCGCGTCGAACGAAGACCTCGCGCACCTCATGCAGGGTTTTTCGGTCAAGAGCCACACGCACGGCGTGTGGGATTGGGAGGCGGCGTTCAGCCGGTACGACTATGTCCGCGACATCCTGCGCGCGCCGACCGGGGCCTTCCCGGCCGCCTCGACCGGCGGAGCGGGGCGCATCGTGAACATGCACGGCACGGGCTGGACCACGATGGCGTTGAAAGGAACGTGGCGACCGGACGGCTCGCAAGGCGCGCACGTGATCGACCTCGGCGCGCAGCGAGACAGCTATGCGCTTCGCAGCATCGAGAACGCAACGACGGATTGGCTGGCCGGATCGCCCGGCGCGCGCAACCAGGCGTTCGCCGGCGAGACACGCTTGACGAGCGTCTATGCGCAGGACACGTGGCGCTTCGCACCCGCGTGGAAGGCGGTGCTGGGTCTGCGTGCCGAACAATGGGATGCCTTCGGCGGGCTGACTTCGAACGCCGCAACCTCGATCACACAAGCGAGCCGGCGCGAGTCCCATGTGTCGCCAAAGCTCGCGCTTGCTTATCAGGCATCGGAGCGCTGGGTGCTGAAGGCTTCCGCGGGCCGCGCGGTGCGCATGCCGACCGTCTCCGAGCTGTACCAGGGCGGCATCAATGCGAGCGGCGTGCTGGTGAACAACGATCCGAACCTGCGGCCGGAGCGTTCGTGGACCGGCGAGTTGACCGCCGAACGCGATCTGCAATCGGGCCTGCTGCGCCTCACCGCGTTCTTTGAACGGACGAAGGACGCCCTGTATTCGCAGACGAATGTGACGGTGTCGCCCAACATCACCAACATCCAGAACGTCGACGAGATTCGCACGCGAGGAGTGGAGATCGCACACCAGGGCACCGACGTAGCTTTCAAAGGCTTGGACTTCGCGAGCAGCCTCACGTGGACCGATTCGATCATCACGAAGAACGCGAATTTCCCCGCGAGCGCTGGGCACTGGCAGCCACGCATCCCGCGTTGGCGCGCATCAGCGGTCGCGACATGGCGGTCTTCGCCGCAATGGTCGTGGACTCTCGCGGCGCGCTACAGCGGACGGCAGTTCAGCACGCTGGACAACTCGGACGCGAACGGCTTTGCCTACCAGGGCGCGAGCAAGTACTTCACCGCCGATGCGCGCGTGCGGTGGCAGGCCACCAAAACCGTCTCGGCGGCATTCGGCATCGACAACCTGAACAACTACAAATACTGGAATTTCCATCCCTATCCCCAGCGAACCTACAGCGCTGAACTTCGGTACGACCTATGAAAAGCAATGCACTTCCTTCAATCGCCGCCGCCCTGCTCGCCGCGGGCTGCGCCAGCGCCTTCGCGCATGTCTCGCTCCAATCTCCGCAGGCCCAGGCGGGGCGTCCGTACGAAGCGGTGTTCGTGGTGGGGCACGGCTGCGACGCGGCAGCCACCACACGGATCGCCGTACAAGTACCTGCGGGGTTCAAGGCGGAAAAGGTTCTTCCGCGAAACGGCTGGACATCTGAACTGAAGGGCGCGACCGCGACCTGGGCGGCATCTGGCAAGGAGGCTGCGCTGCCGAATGGCCAGCGTGGTGAGTTTGTCCTTGCGGGCACGACGCCGGCCAAGCCCGGTGCTCTCTGGTTCAAGGTCATCCAGACCTGCGAGCAGGGAAGCCTGGAGTGGGCCGAGCTGCCGGCCAAGGGCACGTCCACCGCCGGGATGAAGACCCCCGCGGCTTTGCTGGACGTACTGGGCGAGCGGGAGTTCGCCGCCGCGCAGGCGCAGCCGCAGGTCGAGGGTGCCTGGGTGCGTGCCGCCGTGCCGGGCCAGCAATCGACCGGCGCATTCATGCGCCTCAAGGCGCGCGAAGCAGTGCAGCTCGTCGGCGTCGAGACGCCCGTCGCCGGAACGGCCGAAGTGCATGAAATGAAGATGGACGGCGACGTGATGCGCATGCGCGCCGTTCCCCGGCTTGACCTGAAAGCAGGGCAGGCGCTCGATCTTGGTCCCGGCGGCTACCACGTGATGCTTCAGGAGCTGAAGCAGCCGCTCGCTGCTGGCGCGACGGTGCCCATGACGCTGCGGTTTCGCAACTCGCAGGGCGTGGAGAGCAGGCTCGAATTGAAACTGCCTGTCGCGGCGCAAGCGCCAGGGACGACCGGAGCTGCTGCGACCGAAGGACACAAACACTGACCCAGACCGTGCCTCCGCGCGCACTGCGCTTGGGGTAAGCTGTAGCTATAACCTATTCTTCCGGAGCGTGGCATGAGCGACAACCAGAATTTCGGATTCGGCAAATTCGTCCCGGGCTTCGACTTCCTGCAGAACATCGCCAAGGGAGCGTCGCAAACGCTCCCCCAGATGCCCAACCTTTCCAACTGGATCGCACCGACGCTCAATGTGGAGGAGCTGGACAAGCGCCTGCAGGAATTGAAGGCGGTGCACTTCTGGCTGGACCAGAACTCCAAGGCGCTGGGCGCGACGATCCAGGCGCTGGAAGTGCAGAAGATGACTCTGGCCACGCTCAAGGGCATGAACTTCAACATGGGCGACGTCGCCAACGCGCTGAAGCTGAAAACCGCGGACACCGTCTTCACCGGCGTCCAGAAGGTCGGCGAAAAAGCGGCCGACACCGCGCAAGCGATTTCCGATGCCGCGTCCAGTGCCGCGGAGAAGACCAGGTCCACCCGCAAGTCCGCCAAGTCATCCGGCGCGGCGGCCGGGGTGGCGGACCCGATGCAATGGTGGGGCTCGCTCACCCAGCAGTTCCAGGAGATCGCGGCCTCCGCGATGAAGGACGCCTCCATGCAGACGGCGATGGATACGGCCAGGAACATGGCGGGCGGCGTCGCGAAAGAAGCAATGAAAACCGCCACGGGCATGGCCAAGGCCGGCGTCGGCCGGGTCACCGGCGCCTCGCGCAAGCCCGCACCCAAACGCACGGCAAAGCGCGCGACCAGGAAACCTTCGGCGAGTTGAAGCGATGAGACTGTTTCCGTTCGGGCACGCGACGCACCCGCAGTGGCAGATGGCCGCCGGGCTGGTGCTTGCCCAGGTGCGCGCGCAGATGGCGCTGCACGACTACGCGCGGTCGCCGACGCTGGGCCTGCTGTACATCACGGACCACTATGCCGGCGCGGCGCAGGAAATCCTGGATCACCTGGGCGCGGAGTTGCCGGAGGTTCCCGACTGGGCGGGCACGGTGGGTGTCGGCATCGCACGGTCCAACGTCGAGTACTTCGACGAGCCGGCCATGGCCGTGATGCTGTGCGAGATTCCGACCGACCAGTACCGCGTGTTCTCCGGCGTTGCCCCGCTGGGCGTCGGTGACGGCATGGGCTTCGAGCCGTACACGGCGCTTGTCCACGCGGATGCGAGTACGCCGGACGTCGCGGAGCTGATCGCGGAGATGGCGCAGCGCACCGCCACCGGCTACCTCTTCGGGGGGCTTGCCTCGAGCCGCACCCAGGCCGTGCAGTTCGCGGTGGGCGGCAACGGCAACATCAAGGGGCACGGCGCCGCGGGCGGCGTATTCCGCGGTGGTTTGTCGGGCGTCGCTTTCGGCGAAGGCATCTCGCTCGTGTCCCGCGTGACGCAGGGCTGCCAGCCCGTGGCGCCGCAGCGCGTCATCACCGCCGCGGACGGCAACGTCATCACCGCTATCGACGGGGAGCCCGCGCTGGACGTCCTGCTGCGGGATACCGGCATTTCGCTCGACCAGCCGCAAGCGGCGATGGCATCGCTGCGCGCGACGCTGGTGGGTCTCACCCAACCCGGCAGCGACGCCGTGGCGCGCACCGGCAACTTCGGACCGGATGTCCTGGTGCGCCACATCATCGGGCTCGACCCGGCGCGCAGCGGCGTCGCGGTCGGAGACCGCGTCGAGGCCGGCATGCGCATGGCGTTCTGCCGCCGCGACCCGCAGGCCGCGCGGGCCGACCTCATGCGAATCTGCGCCGAGATCCGCGAGGAGCTCGAACCCGAAGAGATGAGCCTGCCGGTTGCCGCGGCGCTGGCCGCGCCCGAGGCGCAAGCCGCACCGCATGCCGAGCGGCGCATCGCGGGCGCCATCTACGTGAGCTGCGCGGGACGCGGCGGTCCGCACTTCGGCGCGCCGAGCGCCGAACTGCAGATCGTCCGGCGCGCGCTCGGCGACGTGCCGCTCGTGGGCTTCTTTGCGGGCGGCGAGATCGCGCGCGACCACCTCTACGGCTATACCGGCGTGCTCACGGTGTTTCGCTAGGCATGCCGCGTACCTCCAACCGAATCCCCAGCATCTGGCAGGGCATGAAATGGGCCTGGGAACGCGCAGCCGCCGGCGGGGGAACTACGCGCGCCCGCATGGCGTGGCGCTCGGTCCGCGCGACGTTCGGCCACGCACTCGCCATGCGCCGATGGATGTCCGTGGCGTATGAGCAGCACTCGCGCGAGGTCGTTGCGGATTTGAAGACGCAGTACCTGCGCGCAATCCGGCCTTATGTGCATCGCAGCGTGAGCTTCAACGAGCGCGTGGTCCAGCTCATCGACCACATGGACTGGATGGAGACGGCGTTCCATCCCGCGGCTTTCGGGCAACTCGCATCGGGCAAGCCGCTGGTGCTGGTGGACCTCACGGCGCCGCGCGGCTACGACTACATGAAGCTGCAGCTGCAGGTCGCACCGCTGCAAAGCCCGGAAGGCGAGATGCTGCTGACACTCAATCTCCAGCGCTCCGCGGACATGCATCACAAGCCGCAGCCGATGGAAGTCGCGGTGCTCGCGTTCAGCCGCTTTCGCATCAGCGACAAGCCTTGCCTGGTCATCGGCGGCGTGCGCGGACAGCGCCACCCCGTGCAGCGCCTGAGCCCGATGGAGCTGAGCCAGGCGCTGCAAGGCTGGAAGCCCGCGGTACTACTGGTGCGAGTCGCGCAGGAACTGGCACGCTTCTGGAACCTGCATCTCGTCGGACTCGATCCCGCCGCGCACCGCCTGCATCACTGGTCGTACCGGTGGAACAAGCGTTACCGCGAATCGGGGCAGCGCGTGTTCGCGAGTTACGACGCGTTGTGGGACCACTTCGATTGCAAGCCTGGGCCCAGGGGTTGGGTGGTGGTTCCCCTCAACTCGGACGAGAAGCTGGCCGCGACCGCTCTCTCCCCGGAAAAGCGCGCGCGACAAACGCGCCGCGCCGACTACTGGATTCGCACGCGCAATGTGATGCGCGTGGAATTCAAGCGCCTGCTGCAAAAGCCGGAACGCGAGGCGCGTTTTTCGCACCTGACCGAGACGATGGATCGCGAGAGCATGAAGGCGCGTCTCGACTACCCCGATGCCTATGACGATGACGACGGCTTCCAGAGCGACAGCGCAGACGACGTGGTGCCATCGCGTGTGCTCGAAACGGGTCCGGGCAGCCTGATCTGACGCTGCTCAGCGCCGCAAGGCGGTAAACGCTTCGAATTCCCAGCTGCGCATCGCGAGCAGCAGCGTGTAGCCTTCCTTGTCTTTCTCCGCCAGGCGCTGGTCCGCCTGGTGCTGCTGCGCGAAATCCTGCGCGACGCGCTGCATGCGATCGAGGAATGACGATGCAAGGCTGCGGCTGATCGAGCCGTGTACCAGAAGCACGCCTTCACCTGCGCCGTCGAAACCACCCGAGAAATAATCGAGCAGCGCGTTCTCCCGGAAGTAGTTCATCACTGGCCCGTGCGGCCTCCATCGAAAAGTCTTCGCGAGCTTGAGCCGGTAGCGGTTGAGCGGCTTGAGCTCGATGATGCCGATGCGGTCGAGCTGCACGAAGTACTTCACGCACTCCGCCTGCGTCAGCCGGTAGGCGCCGGCGATCTGGTCGAGCGTCCACTGGCTGAGCACGCAGATCGCGCACAGCAGCAGCTTCTTGTCCGCCACCACGGCGCGTTCCTGTTCCTGCGTCAACTCCTTCAGCAGCGGCTGCGCATCGGCGACGCGCCGTGCGAGCTCCGCGAAGTCGAGCTTGAGCGCGCGGCAGATCGCGTCGATGCGCGAGAGCGGCATATCGCCCTTGGCCAGCATGCGCTTGACGCTGGACTCCGCCATGCCCAACGCAACCGCGAGATCGGCATAAGTCATCTGCGCGGACTTCAACTCCTTCTTGAGGACGGCGACGAGGTCGGCGGTGGTGCTCATGGGCGGCGGTATCGGGATTCGATACTTCGGGTGGAACAAGATTGGAATCTAGCGCAAATCTCATCGTTGGCTCCCCTCGCGCGTTCACAGTCGCGGCGTTCAACCCAAAGAGGATGCAATGAGACTTCAATTGTCCAGACCGGAGATGGCGCTGTTCGCGTTCGTGATGGCGCTCTCCGCGGTGGCGCTGATGGGACCTTCGATCGCGCAGCCGGTCGGGTATCACTACTTCGCCGACACGACCTCGCAGTGGGGCATCCCATTTGCGATGGACGTGCTCTCCAACATTCCGTTCGCGGTCGTCGGGCTGATCGGCCTGTGCGTTCTCATGAACGCCGCACCGCGCCTTCGCAACATGGAGCGGGCAATGGCCGCCCTGTTTTTCGCGGGTCTCGTGTTGACGGCCGGCGCATCGAGCTGGTATCACTTGCACCCCGATGACGCGAGCCTCGTCGTCGATCGCATGGGGATGTCCATCGCTTTCGCGGGCTTGCTCGGGTTGGGTGCTGCAGCCCGCGTCAGCGAGAGAGCCGGGGCGACGCTCGGCCTGGGGACCCTGCTGCTCGCGCCGCTCGCTGTCGCGCACTGGGCGTCCAGCGGCAACGTATCTCCGTGGGTCCTCGTGCAGTTCGGTGGCCTCCTCATCATCGCGCTGTATTGCGTCCTGCCTTCCACCAGAGCTTCGCTGGATGTCCGCTGGGCATGGGTGATCGCGGCCTACGTGCTCGCGAAAGTGTTCGAGATCAACGACCATGAACTGTTCGAGTTGACGGGGCACGCAATGTCCGGCCACACCCTGAAGCATGTGATGGCGGCCGGTGCGGCGTGGCCCGTGGTGACGGCGCTCAAGGCACACGGAGAATCCGTGCAGAATGCATCCGCAAATTCAAGAAACAAGAGCATGACAGGGCGGCGCGCCCGCAATGCCTAAAGCCCAGAGGAGACTTCCATGGACACCATCGATAACGCCGTGCCGGGCAGCGCAGCCGCGCATGAACACCCCAACCAGTTCGCGTTGCTGAAGCAACGACGCTTCGCGCCATTCTTCTGGACGCAATTCGCGGGGGCGGCGAACGACAACCTGTTCAAGTTCGCCTTCACCGTCATGGTCACCTACCAGCTGCAGATCAGCTGGCTGGAGCCGAAGATGGCGGGCCTCGTGATCGGCGCGCTCTTCATCCTGCCTTTCCTGCTGTTCTCCGCGACCAGCGGGCAATTGACGGACAAGTACGACAAGACCACCATGATCCGGTTCGTGAAGAGCCTCGAGATCGCGATCATGCTCATCGCGGCAGTGGGCTTCTTCAACGACAACGTCGCGATCCTCCTGCTGTGCACGTTCCTCATGGGCCTGCATTCCACGCTCTTCGGGCCGGTGAAATTCGCGTACCTGCCGCAAGTGCTGAACGAGCGCGAACTCACGGGTGGCAACGGCATGGTGGAGATGGGCACGTTCGTCGCCATCCTGATGGGGAACGTGGTCGGCGGCCTGATCGTCGCGATCCCTGAGGTGGGGCGGCAGGACGTGGCGATCGCGTGCGTGCTGCTCGCCATCGTGGGACGGGCTGTGGCGCAATTCATTCCGTCCGCGCCCGCGACCGATCCCGGTTTGAAAGTGAACTTCAACCCGGTGAGCGAGACGATCCGTAACCTGAAGCTCGCGCACGGAAACATCGTCGTTTTCCGCTCCCTCCTGGGCATCAGCTGGATGTGGTTCTTCGGCGCGGTGTTCCTCAGCCAGTTCCCGAGCTTCGCGAAGGAAGTGCTGCATGGCAACGAGCAGGTGGCGTCGCTGCTGCTCGTCGTGTTCTCCATCGGTATCGGCATCGGATCGCTGCTGTGCGAAGTGCTCTCGCGCCGCCACGTCGAGATCGGCCTGGTGCCGCTGGGCGCGATCGGCATGAGCGTTTTCGCGATCGACCTGTACTTTGCTGCGCGCTCGCTGCCGCCTGCGGCCGGCCTCACGCTCTCGCAGTTCATCGGCGTCGCCGCGCATTGGCGCGTGATGGCCGATCTCGCGTTGCTCAGCCTCTTCGCGGGCCTGTACAGCGTGCCGATGTACGCACTGATCCAGATGCGCAGCCAGCCGACGCATCGCGCGCGCATCATCGCGGCCAACAACATCCTGAACGCGCTGTTCATGATCGCGAGTTCGGTGATCGCGGGCGCGCTGCTCGGCGCGGGCCTCACGATCCCGCAGATATTCCTGCTGGTCGGCCTCGCGAATGCAGTGGTCGCCTTCTACATCTTCATGCTCGTGCCCGAATACCTGCTGCGATTCATCGCGTGGGTCGCCTCGCGGCTTGTGTATCGCTTCAAGGTCACGGGCGACGAGAACATCCCCACCGAAGGCGCTGCTGTTCTGGTGTGCAACCACGTGAGCTTCGTCGATGCGGTGCTGCTCATGGCTGCCAGCCCGAGGCCGATCCGCTTCGTCATGGACCACCGCATCTTCAAGGTGCCGGTGCTTGGCGCATTGTTCAAGCTCGCCAAGGCCATCCCGATCGCGCCGCGCAATGAAGATCCCACGGCCTACGAGGCGGCTTTCGAAGCCGCGGCGAAGGTGCTGCGCGAGGGTGACCTGCTGGCGATCTTTCCCGAAGGCGGCATCACGCGCGACGGGACGCTGCAGGAATTCAAGGGCGGCATCATGAAAATCCTGGAGCGCCAGCCCGTCCCGGTGATCCCGATGGCGCTCACCAACCTGTGGGGCTCGTTCTTCAGCCGCGTCGAAGAAAGTGGTGCGATGGTGCGGCCGTTCCGGCGCGGCCTCCTCAACCGCGTGGGACTCAATGTCGGGGCTGCGATAGTGCCGACGATGGTGAACCCCGAAACATTGCGGGGCCGCGTCCAGGCTCTGCTCCTGGAGCCGGCGTGACGCTTTGGCGCGCCATCTGGATGGTGTTGCTCGCACTGGCGGCGTCAGGTCTTGGAGTGATCACGGTGGGGGCGTTGGTTTTCATCTGGGGAATGCATCCCGTCGCCGTGATCTTTCCACTGATCAGTGCCGGTTGGGCTTTGCTGTGCCTGCTGGAGATCAAGGCGACGCTCAGGCGGTCCTGGGACGAATCCCACAACATCCCTTCGCAATAGGCAGCCCGCCAAATCTTATACGCCGCGGCCGCGATCCAGTTTGAAGCTCCTCACGAACGCGCCGAAGACTCCTGCATCCAGCGCATCACGAACCTCGCGCATCAGGTTCAGGTAGTAGTGCAGGTTGTGGATCGTCGCCAGCATCGGACCCAGCATCTCCGCGCACTTCTCCAGGTGATGGAGGTAGGCGCGCGAAAAATTCGCGCAGGTGTAGCAGTTGCAGGATTCGTCCAGCGGTCGCTCATCGGTGCGGTGCTTCGCGTTGCGGATCTTCAGGTCGCCGAAGCGCGTGAACAGGTGACCGTTGCGAGCGTTGCGCGTCGGCATGACGCAATCGAACATGTCCACGCCCTGCGCGACGCCTTCCACCAAATCCTCCGGGGTGCCTACGCCCATCAGGTAGCGCGGCTTGTTCGCGGGCAGGCGATGCGGCGTGTGCGCCATGATGCGCAGCATCTCTTCCTTCGGTTCGCCAACGCTCACGCCGCCGACCGCGTAGCCGGGAAAATCCATCTCGACGAGCGCGTCGAGCGACTCCTGGCGCAAGCCCTCGAACATGCCGCCCTGCACGATGCCGAAGAGCGCGTTGGGGTTTTCAAGGCGGGCGAATTCATCCTTGCAGCGAAGCGCCCATCGCCGGCTCAGCTCCATGGAGACGCGGGCTTCGTCTTCGGTCGTGACGTGGCCCTTGGTGTCGTAAGGCGTGCACTCGTCGAATTGCATGACGATGTCGCTGTTCAGCAGCGTCTGGATCTGCATCGAGATCTCGGGCGTGAGGAACAGCTTGTCGCCGTTGACGGGTGAAGCGAACTTCACCCCTTCCTCGCTGATCTTGCGCATCTCGCCCAGGCTCCAGACCTGGAATCCGCCCGAGTCGGTGAGGATCGGTTTGCTCCAGGATTCGAAGCGATGCAAGCCGCCGAACTGCTTGAGCACATCGAGGCCGGGTCGCATCCACAGATGGAACGTGTTGCCCAGGATGATCTGCGCGCCCATCTCGTCGAGCGATCGAGGTGTGACACCCTTCACCGTGCCGTACGTGCCTACCGGCATGAAGATCGGCGTCTCGACCACGCCGTGATTGAGCGTGAGGCGGCCGCGGCGCGCGTGGCCGTCGGTCTTGAGGAGTTCGAAGTTGAGCATGAATTTCAGGCCGTGCGATCCAGCAACATGGCGTCGCCATAACTGAAGAAACGGTACCGGCTCGAGATCGCGTGGCGGTACAGGGCGATGATGCGATCGTAGCCCGCGAAGGCGCTCACGAGCATCAACAGCGTCGAGCGCGGGAGGTGGAAATTCGTGACGAGCCGGTCGATGACCTTGAACTCGTACCCGGGCGTGATGAAGATGCTGGTGTCGCCGCGCGCGAGGCCGGTGGCGGCCCAGGATTCGAGCGTGCGGACGGTGGTGGTGCCGACCGCGACGATGCGGCCACCGCGAGCTCGCGTTCGCGCGATTGCGTCTTGCGTCGCAGCGGGCACGTCGTACCACTCGCTGTGCATGTGATGCTCGGCGATGTTCTCGGTCTTCATCGGCTGGAACGTGCCGGCGCCAACATGCAGGGTGACGCTGGCGCGCTCGACACCGCGCGCTTCGAGTTCGTTCAACAGGGGCTCATCGAAATGCAAAGCCGCTGTCGGCGCGGCGACTGCGCCGGGGTTGCGCGCGAAGACCGTCTGGTAGCGCCGCGCGTCGTCGGCGGTGTCGCCATGTTCGATGTAGGGCGGTAGCGGAACGTGGCCGTGCCGCTCCATCAATGAATAGGGATCGTCGCTCAGGCGAAAGCGGAACAGCGGGCCGTCGTCTTGAGGCCAGCGCCCCAGCAGCGTGGCCGTGAAGCCTCCGTGCATCGAAAGCGTCGCGCCGGGGAGGGGCTTCTTGCTCACCTTGACGTGCGCCACGACTTCGCAGTTCTGCAGAACGCGCTCGATCAGCAATTCGGCTTTGCCGCCCGTGGCCTTCTCGCCATACAGGCGCGCTTTCACGACTTTGGTGTCGTTGAAAACCAGCAGGTCGCCGGCGTTGAACAGCGCGGGCAGTTCGCGAAAGATGCGATCCACCGGCAAGGCGCCGGTGCCATCGAGCAGGCGCGAGGCACTGCGCTCCGCGGCCGGGTGCTGGGCGATCAGGTCGGGAGGCAGGGCGAAATCGAAATCGCCGGTGGTGAAAGTGCGCATGCTTGAGGGCTGGACGAACCCGTGCCAAGTGGAAGGGGGAGAGGAGGCAGAATTGTCCCATGCCCGACGCCCCGGCCCTGTCCGCGCCACAAAAAGCCTTGCTCAAGCTGGGCCTCGCGCGCGACATCGACCTCGCGCTGCACCTGCCCCTGCGCTACGAGGACGAAACGCGCATCGTCAGGCTGCGCGATTCGCGCGAGGGCGACACCGTGCAGATCGAGGCGACGGTCACGTCGTGCGAGATCGTCTATCGCCCACGCCGGCAGCTGATGGTGACGGTGGACGACGACAGCGACACCTGCGTGCTGCGCTTCTTCACTTTTTACCCCTCGCTGCAAAAGGCACTCGCGGTCGGCAACCGCCTGCGGTTTCGCGGGGAGCTGAAGGGCGGCTTCCTCGGCTGGCAGATGGTGCATCCAGCGTTCAAGGTGGCGGGCGGCGAGTTGGCGGCGGCGTTGACGCCCGTGTATTCCACGGTCTCAGTGTTGCCCCAGACGTATCTGCGCAAGGCAGTTCTCGGCGGCCTGTCCCGCGCCGATTTGTCCGACACGTTTCCGCCCGGCGTCACGCAAACGCTGCGCCCGCATATGTGGGACTTGCGCGATGCCTTGAACTTCCTGCACCAGCCCGCACCGGACGTGTCGTTGGCGACCCTGGAAGATCGCTCGCATCCCGCCTGGCAACGCCTGAAGGCCGAGGAGCTCCTCGCGCAGCAGCTCTCGCAACTGGAGAGCAAGCGCGAGCGCGCGGCGTTGCGCGCGCCCGCCCTTTCCGCGCACCCTGCCGGTTTGCATGAACAATTGCTGGCGGCCTTGCCCTTCCAGCTCACGACGGCGCAGCGGCGCGTGGGTGAAGAGATTGCCCGCGACCTGGGTCGGCCTGTCCCGATGCACAGGCTCCTCCAGGGCGACGTGGGTTCAGGAAAAACGGTGGTGGCGGCGCTTGCCGCCGGCATCGCGATCGATGCGGGCAGGCAGTGCGCCTTGATGGCGCCCACCGAAATCCTGGCCGAGCAGCACTTCCGCAAATTGATCGGCTGGCTGGAACCGCTCTTTGCGCCGCGCGGTTTGCGCGTGGCCTGGCTCACCGGCAGCCAGAAGAAGAAAGAGCGCACCGAGATGCTGGCGCTCATCGCGAGCGGCGAAGCGGCGCTGGTGGTCGGCACGCACGCGGTGATCCAGGAGCAAGTGCATTTCAAGCGCCTTGCGCTGGCGATCATCGACGAGCAGCACCGGTTCGGCGTCGCGCAGCGGCTCGCGCTGCGCGCGAAGATGACGGACGAAGGCGGCCAGGAGCCGCATCTCCTGATGATGTCGGCCACCCCGATTCCGCGCACGCTGGCGATGAGCTACTACGCCGACCTCGATGTCTCCACGATCGACGAACTGCCGCCGGGACGCACGCCCGTGGTGACCAAGCTGATCGCCGACACGCGGCGCGACGAGGTCACCGAACGCATCCGTTCACAGATCGCGCAAGGCCGGCAGGTGTATTGGGTCTGCCCGCTGATCGAGGAGAGCGAGGCATTCGATCTCACCAATGCGACCGAAACGCACGAGTCGCTGAGCGCGGTCCTGCCTGGCGTCATGGTCGGACTGCTTCACTCGCGCATGCCGGCGCCGGAGAAGAAAGCCGTGATGTCGCTTTTCACCAGCGGACAGATCGGTGTGCTGGTCTCCACCACCGTGATCGAGGTCGGCGTGGATGTGCCCAATGCGTCGCTCATGGTGATCGAACATGCGGAGCGATTCGGGTTGTCGCAACTGCATCAGTTGCGGGGTCGGGTCGGGCGTGGGGCGGCGGCTTCGGCCTGCATCCTGCTGTTCTCGGCGGGCGACAGTGGGCGCCTGGGCGAGACCGCCCGGGCTCGTCTCAAGGCGATGGCCGAAACGTCGGACGGCTTCGAGATCGCCAGGCGCGATCTCGACATCCGGGGGCCGGGCGAGTTTCTCGGGGCGAGGCAATCCGGTGCGCCGCTGCTGCGTTTTGCCGATTTGGCAACCGATGGCGATCTCCTGTCGTGGGCGCGCGAGATGGCCCCCATGATGCTGGACCGCTATCCCGAATTGGCCCACCGGCACGCGGCGCGCTGGTTCGGGGGAAAATCGGACTACCTCAAAGCTTGATCAGAACTGACCAGGGACATATGACGCTCACCGAGCTCAAGTACATCGTCGCAGTCGCGCGCGAGAAGCATTTCGGCAAGGCGGCCGAGGCGTGCTTCGTCTCGCAGCCGACGCTGTCCGTGGCGATCAAGAAACTCGAGGATGAGCTGGAGGTCAAGCTCTTCGAGCGCAGCGCGAACGAAGTCACCGTGACGCCTTTGGGCGAGGACATCGTGCGGCAGGCGCAGAGCGTCCTGGAGCAGGCCGCGAACATCAAGGAGATCGCCAAGCGCGGAAAGGATCCGCTGGCCGGCCCGCTCACGCTGGGCGTGATCTACACCATCGGCCCCTACCTGTTGCCCGACCTCGTTCGCCAAGTCATCTCGCGCAACCCGCAGATGCCGCTGATGCTGCAGGAGAACTTCACCGTCAAGCTGCTGGAGATGCTGCGCACCGGCGACATCGACTGCGCGATCATGGCGGAGCCTTTCCCGGACACCGGGCTCGCCGTCGCGCAGCTGTACGACGAGCCGTTCCTCGCCGCCGTCCCGAGAAGCCACGCATTCGCGGCGAAGAAGACGATCACCTCCGAAGAGCTCAAGAGCGAGACGATGCTGCTGTTGGGCACGGGCCACTGCTTTCGCGATCACGTGCTGGAGGTGTGCCCGGAGTTCGCCCGCTTTTCCAGCGATGCCGAAGGCATCCGCAAGAGTTTCGAGGGCTCGTCGCTGGAGACGATCAAGCACATGGTTGCCGCGGGCATGGGCGTGACCCTCGTGCCGCGCCTGTCCGTGCCGAAGGAGGCCCTGGAGACCCGGCCCAGGCGGCGCAAGGACGACATGGCCTTCGTGAAATACATACCCTTCGACGGCGATCCGCCCGTGCGGCGCGTGGTGCTCGCGTGGCGCCGCAGCTTCACGCGCTACGAAGCGATTGCCGCTTTGCGAAACGCGATCTATGCCTGCGAGCTGCCGGGCGTGACGCGCCTTTCATAGACCCACCCCCCCATTCAATGCAATGACGATGAACCAGCTGTATCAACCCGGCATTCTCGATTCCGTGCCCGCCGTGGCGCGGTACGTCACGTTCCAGCTCACCCAGGACAGTGGCGGCGCACAAGGCGTGAAAGATGCGCTCACACGTCTCTCGCCGCTGGCCAACGGCAGCGACGTGGTGTTGGGAATGGGTCCCGCGCTCGTCTCGGCGCTGGGGGCCGAAGTCCCCGGCCTTCACGAGTTCCCGGACTTTTCGGGGCACGGGGTGAAGGTGCCGTCCACGCCCGGGACTTTGTGGTGCTGGGTCCGCGGCTATGACCTGGGTGATTTGCTGCACCTCACGCGCAAGGTGCAGAAAGCGCTGGCACCGGCGTTCGCTGTTCGTCATGTCGTGGACGCATTTCGGCACTCCCTCGGCGAGAGCGGCCATGGCCGCGACCTGACCGGCTATGAAGATGGCACGGAAAATCCGGGTGGCGACGCCGCCAAGGAAGCCGGATTCGTCAGCGGCCAGGGCGAAGGCCTCGACGGCGCGAGCTTCGTCGCCGTGCAGCAGTGGGTGCATGACCTCGACGCGTTCGAGGCATTGGCGGGACCCGACCAGGACAACCACTTCGGGCGCCGCCGCAGCGACAACGAGGAGCTGGAGGATTCGCCCACGTCCGCGCACGTGAAGCGCACGGCGCAGGAAGATTTCGATCCACCTGCCTTCATGCTGCGACGCTCCATGCCCTGGATGATGAGCATGCAGGCAGGGCTCATGTTCGTGGCGTTCGGGCGGTCGCTCTACGCCTTCGAGGCCCAGATGAAGCGCATGGCGGGAATGGATGACGGTGTCGTCGATGCCATGTTCTCCATCTCCAAACCCGTCAACGGCGCGTACTTCTGGTGTCCGCCGATGCGAAACGGCCAGCTGGACCTGCGCCGCCTCGGCCTGTGATGGCCCGCGGAAAAGTCGCGCTGTACCTGGACCTCATCCGCTGGAACCGGCCGGCCGGCTGGCTCCTGTTGTTGTGGCCCTCCCTTTCCGCTTTGTGGATCGCGGCGAACGGTTTTCCGGGCTGGCATCTGCTGGCGGTGTTCGTGCTGGGGACGATCCTCATGCGAAGCGCGGGATGCTGCGTCAATGACGTGGCGGATCGCGATTTCGACAAGCACGTCAAGCGGACGGCTCAACGGCCGGTGACGAGCGGTGCGATTTCGACGAAGGAGGCGCTGCTCCTGGGCGCCGTGCTGGCGTTGGCGGCGTTCGGGCTCGTTCTCACCACGAACGCGGCGACGATCGCATGGTCGTTCGCCGCGCTGGCAATCGCCATCGTCTACCCGTACGCGAAGCGGTTCGTCTCGATGCCTCAGGCAGTGCTTGGCATCGCGTTCAGCTTCGGAATCCCGATGGCTTTTGCTGCCGTGCAGTCGCAGGTGCCGTTGACGGCGTGGGTGCTGCTTCTGGGCAACCTGTTCTGGGTGCTCGCCTACGACACGGAGTATGCGATGGTGGACCGCGACGACGATTTGAGGATCGGGATGAAAACCTCAGCCATCACGCTCGGGCGAGCCGATGTGCCGGTGGTGATGGCCTGCTATGCGATCTACCTGGCGATCTGGGTTGGCGTATTGGCGGGGCAGATCGACGCTTGGGCCATCGCCCTGGGTGTCGCGGCTGCCGGATCGCAAGCCGCCTGGCACTACACGCTGATTCGCGATCGCAGCCGCGAAGGGTGCTTCAAGGCATTCCGCCTGAACCACTGGGTGGGCTTTGCCGTGTTCGCCGGCGTGGTGGCCGGCTACGCGCTCAAAGGCTAGGCCCCGAATTCGTCGCCCATTTCCTTTGCGCGTTCGCGGGCCGCATGCAATGCCTTCGCGAAAAGCGCCTTGATGTTGTCTCGCTCCATCGACGTGATCGCCGCGTAGGTCGTGCCGCCTTTAGAGGTGACGCGCTCCCGCAATACGGCAGGCGGATCTTCCGAAGCGCGCGCGAGTTCCGAAGCGCCGACGAAGGTGCCAACTGCCAGGCGATGCGCTTGCTCGCGCGTCAACCCCATCTCGACGCCGGTTTCGGTCATCGCTTCGAGGAAGAAGAAAACGTAGGCCGGGCCGGAGCCCGAGATCGCGGTCACGGCGTCGAGGTCTTCCTCACGCCCAACCCAGAGCGATTCGCCGGTTGTCGCGATCACACGCTCGACCCACACCCTGTCCTCGACCGACACCCCGGGCCTCGCGAACAGCGCGGTCATGCCCTTGCCGACCAGCGCGGGCGTGTTGGGCATGGAGCGGACGATCCGCTGCGTGCCGAGCCACGTGGCGATGCTGTCCGAACGAATGCCCGCGGCGACACTCAAGTGCAAGGCAGACGCAGCGTGAGCGCGAACTTGCGCGGCGGCGTCCTTGAAGGTCTGCGGCTTGACCGCCCACACCACCAGCCCGGCGCGTGCAAGCCCGGCGCCGGGTTCCGGTTGTGCGCGCAGCCCGAACTGCGCCATCAATTTGTCGCGCGCCTGCTCGAACGGTTCGACCACTTCGATCTGGCCGGGATCCATGCCCTGGCGGATCAGGCCGCCGATGATGGCGCTGGCCATGTTGCCGCCGCCGATGAAGGCGATGGGTTCGCTCGCCGAAGGGTTGTCTGCACTCATGGCGCCAAGTCTAGCTTCGCAATCGGCTGATGCACCATGAAAGAGATGCGCGTCGTCGGGGACAATCACGCGCATGAATCGACAGCATCTGCTCGCGCAACTGGCTCGCCCCATGAAGTACGACGTCGCCATCGTGGGTGGCGGGGCGACGGGACTTGGCGTGGCGCTGGACGCGGCGGCGCGGGGGTTTTCAGTGGTGCTGGTGGAGTCCGACGACTTCGCGAAGGGAACATCGTCGCGCGCGACCAAGCTGGTCCACGGTGGTGTGCGATATCTGGCGCAAGGCAACATCGCGCTCGTTCGCGAGGCGCTGCACGAGCGCACGACCTTGCTGAACAACGCCCCGCACCTGGCCCAGCCGCTGCCTTTCGTGATGCCCTCCTACAAGGTTTGGGAAACGCCGTTCTACGGCGCCGGTCTCAAAATGTACGACGCGCTGGCCGGCAAGGCCGGTCTCGGGCCGACGCAGTTCCTCGGCAAGCTGCAGACGCTGGCATGCCTGCCTACCGCGAGGGCCGAGGGCCTGAAAGGCGGGGTCAAGTATTGGGATGGGCAGTTCGACGATGCGCGTCTGGCGCTGGCGCTGGCCCGCACCGCGGCGTCGAAGGGCGCTCTCGTGGTGAATTATTGTTGCGCGACCGGGCTGCGTCACGAGGGCGGGAAGGTGATCGGGCTGACCTGCGAGGACCGCGAAACAGGGGCCTGTTTCGAGATCGATGCGCGTTGCGTGATCAACGCGGCGGGCGTGTGGGTGGATGAGCTGCGACAGAAAGATGGCGAAGCGATCAGTCGACCTGTGAAGGCCATGGTCGCTCCCAGCCAGGGCGTGCATATCGTGGTCGACCGGGAATTCCTGCCTGGCGATCACGCGCTGATGGTGCCGAAAACCGCGGACGGCCGGGTGCTGTTCGGCGTGCCGTGGCTTGGCAAGATCATCCTCGGCACCACCGATACGCCCCGGCAGGACCTGCCGCGCGAACCCCGGCCTTTCAAGGAGGAGCTGGATTTCATCCTCACCGAATCGGGCCGCTATTTGAATAGAGCGCCAACTGCACAGGACATCCGGAGTATCTGGGTGGGCTTGCGGCCCCTGGTCAAACCGCAGGGCGACGATGGCGAAGACACCAAGGGATTGAGCCGAGAGCACACCGTGCTGGTGAGCCGTAGCGGGCTGGTCACCGTGACCGGGGGAAAGTGGACTACTTATCGCGCAATGGCTGAGGATGTTCTCGAAAAATGCGGGGACCGGCATTTGCTGGAGAGAACCAGAGCCGGAGTAACGACTCAATTGACGCTCGTAGGCGGGGAAGGCCTGCCCGCCAAGCGCCCCCGGATCAGCGATGCCCAGGGCCTCCATTCCTATGGCAGCGAAGCAGGCGCAGTAGCAGCGCTGCCAGGCGCGAAGCATGAGCTCGGCGGCGGACTGACCGAAGCGATGGTGCGATTCGCGGCGCGCCATGAATATGCGAGGACCGTGGAGGATGTATTGGCGCGCCGGTGGCGCCTCCTGTTCCTGGATGCAAGGCTGGCAGGCACATTGGCCAGCAAGGTCGCAGCGATTCTTCAGGAGGAGACTGGCGTCGACCCAAAGGCTGAATCGTTCGAGAAGCTGGCGCGCCTGTATCTCACCTTGCCGCGATGACCCCCAGTTGACAGGGGTCTCGAGGCTTGCCATAATCGCGGGCTGCGCTTTAAAAGGCTCGCCATACTGTGGTGAGCAAAAACGAAAGCGCATTACCGCCTAATCGAAGGCCTCGCGAGTGGTTCGCGTCGCTGCCGACAGGCCCAAGACTGATCCAGAGGCCCGGGTGCTGCTCAATGCAATGGCCGGCTTCGGGGTACAAGTTGGGAATATTTTGAAATGATCCAGACAGAATCCCGGCTCGAAGTCGCCGACAACACCGGTGCGAAGTCCGTTCTTTGCATCAAGGTGCTCGGCGGATCCAAGCGTCGCTACGCAAGCGTTGGCGACATCATCAAGGTCAGCATCAAGGAAGCCGCTCCGCGCGGTCGCGTGAAGAAGGGCGAGGTCTACAGTGCCGTCGTCGTTCGCACCGCCAAGGGCATCCGCCGCTCTGATGGTTCCCTGGTCAAGTTCGACGGCAATGCCGCCGTGCTGCTCAACAACAAGCTGGAGCCTATCGGCACCCGCATCTTCGGACCGGTCACGCGCGAATTGCGCACCGAGAAGTTCATGAAGATCGTGTCCCTGGCCCCCGAAGTTCTTTGAAGAGGACGCGTTCATGAACAAGATTCGCAAAGGCGACGAAGTCATCGTGCTCGCGGGCCGTGACAAGGGCAAGCGCGGCAAGGTCGTGCTGCGCAAGGACGAGGACCATGTCATCGTCGAAGGCATCAACCTCGTGAAGAAGCACACCAAGCCGAACCCCCTCAAGGGTGCGACCGGTGGCATCGTCGAGAAATCGATGCCGATTCACCAGTCCAACGTGGCGATTTTCAACGCCGCCACGGGCAAGGCCGATCGCGTGGGCATCAAGACGGACGGCGACAAGCGCGTTCGCGTCTTCAAGTCCAGCGGCGAAGAAATCAAGGTGGCATGAGATGGCACGACTGCAACAACACTATCGCGAGAAGGTGGTCCCCGAGTTGACCGCCAAGTTCGGCTACAAGTCGCCGATGCAGGTGCCGCGCCTGACCAAGATCACGCTCAACATGGGCGTGGGTGAAGCAGTGGCGGACAAGAAGGTCATGGACAACGCCGTCGGCGACCTGACCAAGATCGCCGGCCAGAAGCCCGTGGTCACCAAGTCCAAGAAGGCCATCGCCGGCTACAAGATCCGCGAAGGCCAGCCGATCGGCACGATGGTCACGCTGCGCGGTGAGCGCATGTGGGAATTCCTGGACCGTTTCGTCACCGTGGCCCTGCCGCGCGTGCGTGACTTCCGCGGCATCTCCGGCCGTGCCTTCGACGGCCGCGGCAACTACAACATCGGCGTGAAAGAGCAGATCATCTTTCCCGAGATCGAGTATGACAAGGTCGACGCGCTGCGCGGCTTGAACATCAGCATCACCACCACGGCCCAGACCGA
>JAZKIF010000138.1:0-22798 GCA_040385005.1 Pseudomonadota bacterium | reverse complement strand
ACACGTCCGCGACCTTGCCCTCGTTGACGAACACCGCCATCTGCGATTCGCGCACGGTGAGCGAGGCGCCGTACTGGATTTCCATGTCGCGCATCGGAAAGCGCCAGGCGAGCGTGCCGTCGTCCTGCTCGGTCCACTGGATGATGTCAATGAACTGCTTCTTGATGAAGTCCATCAGCGCCATGGTCCGCTCCTGGGAGTTGTATCGGCGCATGATAACGCCGCGACTTGCGTGTCCAACGCAAATCGCGGGATGCCGAACTCAGGCGGCGACGGGCGCGAGCGGTCCCCAGCTCGAGGCCGGAGCGGGCTGTGGCAGCACCGGCAGCGCCGGACGCGGCGCGGCGGCGCCATGTCCCTCGGTGCAATGCACCGGCAGCAGCCGCGCGTACTCGCTTTTCACCGCGTGGTAGCAGCTGCACGATCGCGCTTCCAGCGCGGAGCGGTCCTGCACCGCGAACACGCCGCGGCGGCAGGCCACGGCGCCGGCTTCGCGCAGGCGCCCCGAGGCTTCGGTGACGCCCTCGCGGCGAACGCCGAGCAGGCGCGCGGCGAATTCCTGGGTGAGGGGGACTTCCTGACCATGGATGCGGTCCAGGCTCATGAGAATGAGGCGCGAGAGTTGCTGCTCGATCGAGTGGTGCCGGTTGCACACCACCAGCAGCGAGATCTGCGTGATCATCGCCTGCGTGTAGCGAAGAAGGTGGCGCATGAATGGCCCGCCGCGCTCGAACTCCTCGACCAGGCGCTCCCGGCTCAAGGCCAATCCGTAGCCGGCGCACTGCACGACACCGCGCGTGGGCATGGCATCGCCGCCCATGACGAGCGGCAGGCCCAAAAGGCCTTCGCGTCCGAGCATCGCGACTTGCCCGCTGTCGCCATCGGGAAGCTGCTGCACCAACGACACGACGCCTGAAAGAGGAAAGAGTGCGCGTGCCGGGCCGCTGTAGGGGGTGCCCAGTTCCTGGCCCGCGCCCAATTCGACAAGGCTGAAGTGAGGCAAAAGCCGTTCGTGAACGTCGGCGGGGAGGGCGGCCAGGAATGCGCTCTGTGCGAGCAGCGTGGCGGGGGCGGTGAGGCGCATGGGAGCGCTGGCGCGTTGGGCTGGCATGGCGGTGACTTTAGTCGTCGCCACACGGCATTGCGTAGCCGCGTAACACTTCATGTCGTAGGACCAGACCTATGTGACCAGTGCTGAGCCACCCGGGAAGTTCACATCGCCCAACCTGACTTGCCTCATCCGTATCACTTGGTGCCTGTTCGCGAAAACTTTCCGCTATTCGCTCCGAACTCGTAAGCACGGGTGCCCGCGCGAAAGAAAATGCAAGCGACGCCAATCGCAGAGTCACTGATACGGCGGGCAACCTTTGCTTACCGCCTGGCACAGCAGTCGTGTGGCCTTGGTAAAAGCTGTACGCATAAATCCGCACTAGGGTTTTCCCCGGGCGCAAGCCTACAATGCAGGCCCCCAAGAACCGACGCGGCGAGGGCCCCAGGCTTTAAGCTGTGCCTCAGGAGACTTCAAGAACATGGCCCCCAATACCCCGGCGAACGCCGACGACAAACGCTCGGAACTGCGCCAGGCGGCGCTCGAATACCACGAATTTCCGACGCCCGGAAAGATCGCGATCCACGCCACCAAGCAGCTGATCAACCAGCACGACCTCGCGCTGGCCTATTCGCCGGGCGTCGCGGCGCCTTGCGAAGAGATCGTCAAGGATCCGAACAACGCGTTCAAGTACACCGCGCGCGGCAACCTGGTGGCGGTGATCACCAACGGCACCGCCGTTCTGGGCCTGGGCGACATCGGGCCGCTGGCGTCGAAGCCGGTGATGGAAGGCAAGGGCGTCCTGTTCAAGAAGTTCGCCGGCATCGACGTGTTCGACATCGAGATCAACGAGAAGCACGACCTGGACAAGCTGGTCGACATCATCGCGTCGCTCGAGCCCACCTTCGGGGGCATCAATCTCGAGGACATCAAGGCCCCGGACTGCTTCTATGTGGAGCGCAAGTTGCGCGACCGGATGAAGATTCCGGTGTTCCACGACGACCAGCACGGCACGGCCATCTGCGTCGGCGCGGCGATCATCAACGGGCTGAAGGTCGTCGGCAAGGACATCAAGGACGTGAAGCTGGTCACGTCCGGCGCCGGCGCGGCGGCACTGGCGTGCCTGAACCTGCTGGTCAAGCTGGGCTTGCCGCGCCAGAACATCTTCGCGACCGACCTCGCCGGCGTGGTCTACAAGGGCCGCAAGGAGCTGATGGACGAGGACAAGATCCCGTTCGCGCAGGAGACTTCGGCGCGCACGCTGGGCGAGATCATCAACGGCGCCGACATTTTCCTTGGCCTGTCCGCGGCGGGCGTGCTGAAGCAGGAGATGGTGCGCAAGATGGCGGCCAAGCCGATCATCCTGGCGCTGGCCAACCCCAATCCGGAGATCTCCCCCGAGGACGTGAAGGCGGTGCGCGCCGACGCCATCATGGCCACCGGCCGTACCGACTATCCGAACCAGGTCAACAACGTCCTGTGCTTCCCCTATATCTTCCGGGGCGCACTGGATTCGGGCGCCACGACCATCACGGTCGAGATGGAAATCGCGGCGGTGTATGCGATCGCGGAGCTGGCGCAGGCCGAGCAGAGTGAAGTCGTGGCCGCCGCCTACGCGGGCCAGCAACTGGCGTTCGGGCCCGAGTACCTGATCCCCAAGCCGTTCGATCCGCGCCTCATGATGAAGATCGCGCCTGCCGTGGCGAAGGCGGCCGCCGACAGTGGGGTCGCGCTGCGGCCGATCGCGGACATGGACGCTTACCGCGAGAAGCTGCAGAGCTTCGTGTACGCGTCGGGTACTGCGATGAAGCCGATCTTCGCTGCGGCCAAGATGGCTGCGAAGAAGCGCGTGGTGTTCTGCGAGGGCGAAGAAGAGCGCGTGCTGCGCGCCTGCCAGATCGTGGTCGATGAAGGCATCTCGCGGCCCACGCTGATCGGCCGCCCGTCCGTCATCGCGCAACGCATCGAGAAGTTCGGGCTGCGCCTGAAGGAAGAGCTCGATTACGACATTGTCAATGTCGAGCAGGACCACCGCTACCGCGACTTCTGGCAGACCTACCACCGAATGACCGAGCGCAAGGGCGTCACGGCGCAGATGGCCAAGATCGAGATGCGCCGCCGCCTCACGCTGATCGGCGCGATGCTGCTGCACAAGGACCAGGTCGACGGAATGATCTGCGGGACCTGGGGCACCACGGCCATCCACCTGCACTACCTCGACCAGGTGATCGGCCGCCGGGCGGGCGTTTGCACTTACGCGTGCATGAACGGGCTGATGCTGCCGAACCGGCAGATTTTCCTGGTCGACACGCACGTCAACTACGACCCCACGGCAATCCAGCTTGCGGAAATCACCATCATGGCCGCCGAGGAGATGATGCGGTTCGGGCTGAAGCCCAAGGCCGCGCTGCTCTCGCATTCCAATTTCGGCTCGAGCAACCTGCCGAGCGCGGTGAAGATGCGCGAGACGCTGGAACTGCTGCGCGAGAAAGCGCCCTGGCTGGAGGTGGACGGCGAAATGCACGGCGACGTCGCGCTGGATGGCCACGCCCGCGACCTGATCATGCCGCACAGCTCGCTCGCGGGCGACGCCAACCTGCTGGTCATGCCGAACATCGATGCAGCCAATATTTCTTACAACCTGCTGAAGACGGCGGCCGGCGGCAACATCGCGATCGGCCCGGTGCTGCTGGGCGCGGCGAAACCGGTTCACATCCTCACCGCGAGCACGACGGTGCGGCGGATCGTGAACATGGCCGCCCTCACAGTGGCCGACGCAAACGCGGCGAGATAAGCCTTACTTAGAGAGCTGGCACTAACTACTTTTGTCAATTGACCGGCTGGAAAGGCCATTGCGGCTGCTCAAAAATTGGGCAGCCGCTTGCGTTTTGGGGCGGGATAAGTCACACTACCGGCTGGAAATTTTCCGGGTTTACCCGGAGCTTCAAGGTCACCCGAAGAAGGTCCGTTCTCATGGCGCGCATCGCCGCTTTCAAGTTTGCGCTAACTAGCTTCTTGTTGGCAGCCGCGATTGCCGGGCCCACGGCGCAAGCCCGGTCGCAAACGGATCGCCCCGCCCAAAGCATCTCGACCACCATTCGCGTGGTTGATC
Source organism: Pseudomonadota bacterium (assembly GCA_040385005.1). GTDB lineage: Bacteria > Pseudomonadota > Gammaproteobacteria > Burkholderiales > Burkholderiaceae_C > Ramlibacter. The sequence continues at coordinate 18,638 of JAZKIF010000138.1, read as the reverse complement.
TGCCCAGGCAGGGCCGGGAGACCTACGAACGGATCCGCCAGGGCGGACCGTACCCGTACGACAAGGATGGTGTGGTGTTTGGAAACCGCGAGCGCCTGCTGCCACAGCAGAGGCGCGGCTACTGGCGGGAATACACGGTCACCACACCCGGATCGCGCGACCGGGGCGCCCGGCGCATCGTGTGCGGAGGCCCAGCCAGGGTTCCACATGCCTGTTTTTACACCGCTGACCACTACGCCAGCTTTCAAAAGATCGTGGAGTGACCCGAATATGAAGCGGGATGAATTTGTGACTATGGAAAGAGACACGGAGATGGATACACCACTTCGTAAGGAAACCCCCGAGGTGACGCTCAAGGGCGTGCGGACCAACATCGTGCAGTCCATTCGCGCCTTCCGCGTGCAGGACCTGCAGGATGCCGCCCGTTCACTGGGCCAGCACTTCCTTTACGCCAACCTCCACACCGCCCAGAGCAAGCAGGACGTGCTCGACCTGATCGCGCAGCAATTCATGCTGCCCGCTCACTTCGGCAAGAACTTCGATGCCCTGTACGACTGCATGACCGATCCGGTCCACAAGTCGGGCCCCCAGCCCGGCTTCATCGTGGTGCTGGAGCAGATCCCGGCCAACGCCAAGTTCGACAAGGAGGCGCGCGAGCAACTGCTCGACATCTTCCGCGACACGGCGGATTACTGGGCCGACCGGAAGATACCGTTCCGCTGCTTCTATTCTTTTCCGTAGCCCGTTCTGCACACACCAGCCAAGCAGAACGGGCGAATGAGGCTCAAGGCACCGAGGCAGTTCCCGCCACGGCGCCCATCACCGAAACGGGCGAGAAGATGCCCACCGACAAACTGGTCGATGTTTCGCCGTTGGCGCTGCGCATGAGCAGCCCCTTCAATGCGGGGTATTGGCTCGCTGCCGCGTAACTTCAAAAACGCTTTGCGTTTTGTGAAGTTGATTAGCTAGGTAAAAAAGCCGGGGGAACCCCGGCTTTTTTGTTGAGGCCCACTGCGCGTTGCTTCGTGGGTCCGGACTTCCCCTCGGTGCGGGGGGAGTTACTCCCTCTCCCTCCGGGAGAGGGCTGGGGTGAGCGCAAGCGCCAGATACTCGTGTACGGGTACTTCTTCCGCCCTTCTCTGCAGATCGAACTGCCCTTCGAACTTCTTCTGCTCCAGCCATTTCCCCAATGAATGCCGAAGCAGCTTTCGCCGTTGGCTGAAGGCCACCTGCACGATCTCCGATAACAATTTCGCATCCACTTGCGGCGGCTCGGCGAGCGGCACCATGCGCACGACGGCGCTGTCGACGCGCGGCGGCGGGTCGAACGACTCCGGGGGAACGAAGAGCACGTTCTCCATCTCGTAGCGCCACTGCAGCATCACGGACAGCCGCCCGTAGTCGCTGGTCGCGGGGCTGGCGACCATGCGGTCGATCACTTCCTTTTGCAGCATGAAGTGCTGGTCCTCCACGCTGTCCACGAACTCCAGCAGATGAAAGAGGATGGGCGTCGAGATGTTGTATGGCAGGTTGCCCACCACGCGCAGGCGCTGGGCGCTTAACGACTGCGCGAGCTGCGCGAAATCGACCTTCAGCACGTCCGACTCGATGACCGTGAGCTGCGCATGTTCGCGCAGGCGCGCCGCGAGGTCGCGATCGAGCTCGATCACGGCGAGCTTGCCCAGACGCTCCACCAGCGGTTGCGTCAACGCCGCGAGCCCCGGACCGATTTCGACCATCGCCTGGCCGGGTTTCGGTGCGATCTCGCGAACGATCGAATCGATGATCCCGTCGTCCGACAGGAAGTGCTGCCCGAACCGCTTGCGGGCGATGTGTTTCATGCGCTATTGAGGTGGCTCGCGGAAGTCCACATACGCGCGGCCGCGGACTTCCTGCGCCCACTGCACGTAGCTTTCATCAAGCTTCTTCTCGCGCAGCATGTTTCGCGCGATGTCGCGTTGCTCTCGCTGGCTCAAGGTCGACTTGCGGCGCTCCATCAACTGGATGAGGTGGACGCCGAAGCGGGACACCATGGGGTCCGCGATCTTGCCGGGCTGCAGACTGTTCACGACCTCTTCGAATTCCGGCACGAACAGCCCGGGGCTCGCCCAGCCGAGGTCGCCGCCATTGGGCGCACTGGCGTCCTGCGAGAACTCGCGCGCGAGCGCGGCGAAGTCGGCATTCCCGGACTCCACACGCTTCTTGTACTCCGCAAGCCGCGCGAGCGCCGCGGTTTCGCTCAGCTGCGCGGTGGGCCGCAGCAGGATGTGCCGCGCATGGCTTTGCACCACCTGCATGCCCGCGACGCCTCCCTGCTGCTTCTCGACCATCTTGATCACATGAAAGCCCGCGCCGGAGCGCACCAGGTCAGAGATGCCGCCTTCGGGCAGGGACTTCACCGCGTCGAAAAAGATCGGCGGATAGCGGTCTCCGGTGCGCATGCCCACCACGCCGCCGTTGGTCGACGCGCCCGGCGCGTCGGAAAATTCCACCGCGAGCTTGGCGAAGTCCTCGCCGGCGCGCGCGCGCTGCAGCACGCGCTGCGCACGGTCGCGCAGCTGCGCGACCTGCTGGTCGTTCGCGTTCTCGGGCACCGCCACCAGGATGTGCGCGAGGTTGATTTCCATCGACGCCGGATCGTTGCTGTTCTTCTGGTTGCGGATGAACTCGTCGATCTCGCGCTCGTTCACGCGAACCCGGCTCTCCAGTTCGCGCTCGCGAAGCCGCGTGAGCAGCAGCTGGTCGCGCAGGTCATCGCGGAACTGCGAGAGGGGAATGCCATCGGCCGCAAGCCGCTTGCGCAGTTCGGGAACGTCGATGCGGTTCTGGCGCGCCACGTTCTGCTCGGCCAGGTTGACCGCGGCTTCCTCGGCCTTGATGCCGTTCTCGCGCGCGAGCTGCAATTGCGCCTTCTCGCTGATGAGCCGCTCCAGCACCTGCCGCGCGAACTCGGCGCGCGGCGGCACCGGCTGGCCTTGCTGCGCGAGCTGCTGCTCGAAGCGCGCCATGCGGCTTCTCACCTCGTTGTTGGTGATGGGCTCGGAGTTCACCACCGCCACGATGTAATCGGCCTGGCGGGGACCGGTATCGCGCACGGCCGCGCGCGGCGCGTTCGGCTGGCTCGGGCGCAGGCCCTGGGCGGCCACGGGAAACGCCAGCACGAGGGCTTGCGCGGCGCAAGCCAGCCAGAGAACTTGGGGGCGTGAATTCATGATGCTCGCTATTCGTAATTGCTGAAACGGCTGGGAGCCGTGACCTGCTCGCGCAGGTACTGGTAGCGCGGGATATTTTCCTTGAGCGTCTGCAGCGCGTTCGAACCGAGGCGCGTGAAGCCCACGAACTCCAGCTGGAAGAGGATGCGCTTGTTCGCCGACGAGACGCTGCTTTGCAGACGTTCCACCACGATGCGCCCGAGCCAGCAGCCGGCGTCGTACTCGAGCCCCACCACCGCGTCGACCAGCTTGCGGTCCTGCAGGGAGTAATTCAGGCGGCCCACGCTGTACCAGCGGCCCTCGCCCTGGCCCATGCCCGCACCCATGTCCTGGCCGCGGTCGCCCCACAGGTCGTTGAGGGGCCATTGCCAACCGACATCGATCTGCTCGCTCTGGCCGCGCTGCAGGCGGTAGGCGGCGCTGATCACGTGGTAGTTGCTGGGGCTGTAGCGTCCGCCGATGGTCTCGCGGATGGACTGGCGCGTCTTCGGGTTGTATTGGACGGTCGCGTCCAGGCTCCACTTGGGCGTCCAGTTGATCGTCGCCCCGAACAGCACGTCCGAGAGGCGCTCGCTCACCGGCGCCTCGCCGGGCAGCGTCACCAGCTGGTCCTTGAAGCGCAGGCGCTGCGCGATGCCGAAGCGTGCGGCCTCGGCGCCGGTGTCCGGGTCCAGCAGCCGCGTGGTCGCGCCCAGCGTCAGGAGGTTGTTGTCGGAGATGCGGTCGTTGCCGCCGAACGCGTTCTCGGTGTAGATGGTGGCGAAGTTGAAATCGTTCGCGGCCGAGTCGTAGTTTGGCAGCAGGCTCTGGTCGCGGAACGGCGTGTACACGTAGAAAGCGCGCGGCTCCAGTGTCTGGCGGAAGTTGCGGCCGAAGTACGTGGCGTCACGCTCGAACACCAGGCCGCTGTCCAGGCTGAGTGTAGGCACGGTGCGGCTGGCAGTGGTCGCGCCATTGGCCAGAGGTCCGTCGAACTTGTATTGCGTGACGTGAAGCTGCGCCTTCGGGATCACGAACCAGCCCGGCGCCTGCCACGGCCGGCTGATGCGTGCCACCGTGAATGCGCGGTGCCCATTGGGCTGGCCGGTCAGTAACGGGTCGGCTTCGAATCGCGTGTAGTCGGTCTCGACGTAGGCATCCAGCCCCGCGGGGAAGGTGCTGCTCGTGTACTTGCCCACGATCTGCGGCAAGCGGTCGTACGGCGGGATGATGGGCGCGGTGACGTCTTGCAGCGTCTGCCACTTAAGGGCACGCGCTGTCAGCGAGAAGTCGCCGCGCGACCAGGCGAGCGTCCCGTCGTTGGCCAGCAGGCGTTGCGTGAGGGAGGACGTCGCGCGCGAGAAATCGCGCCAGTAGTTGTCGTCGCTGACGCGGTTCAGGTTGAGGTTCAGGCTGAGCGGCCCGAACGGCATGGCCCCGCCGACGATGCCGTCGTGCTTGATCGCATAGCCCCAGCGGTTGCGGTCGCGCAGGCGGTCGTTCGGCATGAAGTCCGCGCGCAGCTGACCCGCATAGTCGCGCTCGAGGTAGCGGAATTCGCCGCCGAGGTCGACGCCGCGCTTGGTCATGAGCGACGGGTAAATCGTCGCGTCGCGGTTCGGCGCGATGTTCCAGTAATAGGGCAGGGTGAGCTCGGCGCCGTTCAAGTTGTCCAGGCCGATGGTGGGTGGCAGCAGGCCCGATTTTCGCTTGTCCGACAGCGGGAAACTGAGCTCGGGCACCGGCAGGATGGGCACGCCGAAGAAGCTGAGCACGGCACCGCTCGCCTGGCCGGTTTCTTCCTCGTTGTCGATCTTGATGCTGGCCGCGCGCAGGATCCAGTCGGGCATCCAGCTCGGGCCGGGGTGCCGCTGGCAAGTGGTGTAGGTTGCGTTGCGGATGATCGCGCGCTTGTCGTCGATGAAGTCGACACGCTCGGCCTCGCCGTAGGCGTTGTTGCGCAGGAACCGGTAGCGCGGCTCGTTGAAGAAGCCTTCGAAGGCATCGACCTTCAGCTCCAGCAGCGGACCGTCGAAGGTGTTGCCGGCGCGGTTGATGTGCACATTGCCGCGCGCCTTGGCGAGGTCATCGGGCTGGTAGTACTCCAGGCGGTCCGCGCGGATGCTGGTGTCCCCACGGCGCATCTGGGCGTTGCCTTCGATCACCGTTTCCAGGTCGGTACGGCCGGAAGCGCGATCACCCGACAGGTAAGTGGGCTGCTGATCCCGCGCCGCGGCCGGCAGCGTTTCGCTCAGCTGCGGGCTGGGTTTGAGCGCGAGCGGCGGCCCGTCCTGCGCCATGGCGCGCATGGCGCTTCCTTGCAGCAACGCGAAAGCCACGCACGCGATGGGCGTCGGGACAAAGCGGGGGCGCGACGCCCTGGGTTTCAAGTCGTGTCTCGAAAGCATGTGGACTGCCGGGATGAAGGTGCCTGCCGGCAGGACTGGATTTGTAGAATGGATTATCCATGAGCGAACCCCTTAGCCAGCCATTCGAGCCTTCCCCGGCGCCTTCTACCTCGCCCGCCCCTGTTACATGGGCCGATGCCGCGCGCGAAGCCGCGTTCAATGCATGGCTGTCGTCCATCGCGGCTGAGCACGAGTTGTTGCCTGCCACGCTGCGCATCGCGTCCGCCGACGCGAGCTTCCGGCGCTACTTGCGCATCGATACCGCGGGGGGTTCGAGCCGCATCATCATGGATGCGCCGCCGTCGCATGAAGACTGCCGGCCGTTCGTGAAGATCGATCGATTGATGGCGGACGCCGGCCTGAACGTGCCCAGCGTCTTCGCCTGGGAGGAAGCGCAGGGCTTCATGTTGCTTGGAGATCTTGGCGACCGCACGATGATCGAGGAGGTCGCGACATCCGAAACACCGGCCACGCAGGCGCTTTACATGCGCGCAGTCGACGCGCTGGTCGCCTGGCAATTGGCCTCGCGTCCGGACGTGCTGCCGCCCTACGACCGCGCGCTGCTGGCTCGCGAACTGGCGCTCTTCCCCGACTGGTACCTGGAGCGACACCGCGGCGTGAAGGTCGAAGGTGCGATGCGCGAGACACTCGAAAAAACGTTCGAGCTCATCATCGAGCGGAACCTGGCTTCGCCGAACGTGTATGTGCACCGCGACTTCATGCCGCGCAACCTGATGGTCCCTCGTGAAGCACATGAGAGCCGTCTGGGGGTCCTCGATTTCCAGGATGCCGTGTACGGCCCTGTCACCTACGACATCGCCAGCCTGATGCGCGACGCGTTCCTCACCTGGGACGAGGAGTTCGTGCTGGACATCACCGTGCGCTACTGGCAGAAAGCCCAGAAGGCGGGGTTGCCGGTCAACCCCGATTTTGGAGAGTTCTACCGCGGCGTCGAATGGATGGGCTTGCAGCGCCACCTGAAGGTCGCGGGCATCTTCGCGCGGTTGACGCTGCGCGACGGCAAGCCGAAGTACCTGGCGGACACGCCGCGGTTCATCGGCTACATCCGGGCCACCGCGAGCCGCTATCGCGAGTTGACGCCGCTGGTGCGCCTCATCGACCAGGTCGAAGGCACGCAGGCTGCCGCCGCATATTCGTTCGGCCGACTCTGAACGAGACCGCGCATGCCGCGTTTTCATTGCCCTCTCCCGCTGGCCCCCGGCCACTCCGTGCAACTTCCGCCGGGCGCGACGCGCCACGTGCAGGTGCTGCGCCTGCAGCCCGGCGCGGGCATCGTCCTCTTCAACGGCGAGGGTGGTGAGTTCGACGCCGTGGTCGAGCGCATCGGCCGCAGCGAGGTGAGCGTCATCGTGACGGCGCATCGCGTGGTCGAGCGCGAGGCGGCGCGCGAAGTTCATCTCGCCGTCGGCGTTCCCGCGAACGAGCGCATGGACTGGCTGGTGGAGAAGGCAACGGAGCTGGGCGTCGCCGGCATCCAGCCGCTCACGACGCAACGCAGCGTGGTGCGCCTGGAAGGCGAGCGCGCCGAGAAAAAGCGCGCGCACTGGGAGGCGATTGCAATTGCGGCGTGCGAGCAGTGCGGGCGCAATCGGATTCCGGCGATCCAGCCCGTCGCCATGGTCGATGCGTGGCTGCAGAAACGTCCCGCCATGCAATCCGGAATGCTGCTCTCGCTGGCGATTGGCGCCGCGCACCTGCGCGATGCGGTGCAGGGCGAAGGCGCGGTCGTCTTCCTCAGCGGCCCGGAAGGCGGCCTTTCCCCGCAGGAAGAGGAAGCCGCCCGCGCAGCGGGTTTCGCGCCGGTTTCGCTGGGCGCGCGCGTGCTGCGCGCCGAGACGGCAGCCCTTGCGGCTCTCGCGGCACTCACCTGAACGCGCGGCCGCGCCGAGCAGCGCAGAATCGGGCCTGCATGAACCGCAACTTGTGGCTTCTGGCGATTTGCCAGGGGCTCTTCCTCACCAACAACGTCGCCTTCGTCGCTATCAACGGGCTGGTCGGCCTGTCGCTGGCGCCGCTCGGCTGGATGGCCACGCTGCCGGTCATGGGCTACGTGGTGGGCGGGGCAATGTCCACCGGCGTGGTCGCCAGGACGCAGCAGCGCTTCGGTCGCAAGGCGTCGTTCCAGGCCGGGTTGGCTGTCGCGTTTTTCTCGGCGCTGCTGTGCGCCTACGCCGCGACCACGCGCAACTTCTGGCTCCTGTGCTTCGGCACCGTCGTGGCGGGTTACTACAACGCGAACGCGGGGTTGTACCGGTTCGCGGCCGCCGAACTCGCCGAGCCCGCGGCGCGCGAAAAAGCCGTCTCGCTGGTCATGGCGGGCGGATTGCTCGGTGCGGTCGTCGGGCCCAACCTGGCCGCACTGACGCGCGATTTCTTCGCGCAGCCTTTCGTCGGCGCGTACCTTGCGCTGGCGGTCGTGGCGCTCATCTCGTCGCTGGTCCTGGCGTTCGTGAAATTCGCCGCGCCGGTCAGGCGCGCGGATGCGGGAGGCGGACGGCCGCTTCGGGAAATCATGCGCCAGCCGATCTTCATCGTGGCCGCCGCGTCGGGCTCTCTCGGCTACGGCGTGATGAACCTCCTGATGGCCTCCACGCCGATCGCGATGCAGCAATGCTCGCTGCCTTTTTCGGACACGGCCTTCGTCTTGCAGTGGCACGTGATCGGCATGTTCGCGCCCGGCTTCTTCACCGGCAACCTGATCAAGCGGTTCGGAACGTTGCCAGTGATGGGCGTTGGGGTGCTGCTCAACCTCGGATGCATCGTCGTTGCGCTGTCAGGCGTGGAGGTCGCGCAGTTCACGGTGGCGCTATTCCTTCTCGGCGTGGGTTGGAATTTCCTCTTCACCGCAAGCACGACGCTATCGCTTTCAGCCTACGGACCCGACGAGAAGGACCGCGCGCAGGGAGCATTGAACTTCTTCGTCTTCGCGACCCTGGCGATCAGCTCGTTCTCCTCGGGCGTACTCGTGACGACGCAGGGCTGGACCTGGTTGAACTACGGCTCGCTGGCACCGCTCGCGCTGACGGGCGCGGCGATCCTCTGGTTGAAATTCAGTAGCGCTCGTCCAGCCACCGTTTGAGCATCTCGAACACGGGCTCGGCGTCGAGCTCGTTGAAGATCTCGTGGAAGAGCGACTCGAAGCAATGCGATTGCACGATGCCGCGCGGCGCCGCCGCCGCAAAGGCGCGACTGCCCGCAGGGTTCACGAGCTTGTCGGCGCCCGCGTACATGAGCAGCGTCGGCACCCGCCATTTCGACGCGCGCTCGATCACGCGTGGGCCGCTGTCGGCGATGAAGCGCGCAAGACGTCCGGAGATGCGGTCGTGCACCCGCGGATCGGCGCGGTACGCAGCCACGACATCGGGATCATGGGAAATGAAATCGGGATCCAGCCCATTGCCGACGGACAGGTTCGGCGCGATACGCGGCAACGTGGCGAGCATGAGTTTCTGGAACGCGCTGAGTCCCGCATCCAGCGCGGGCGAAGACAGCACCAGGCCGTCGACCGGCACCTTGTGCAGCGCTAGCAGCAATGCCGCCACCAGCCCACCCATGCTGTGCCCGAGCACGATGAGGGGCAGGCCGTTTTCCATCCGGGCCTTCGTGCTTTGCATCACGTCCGCGAGGTCGTCGGTGAAACGTGTGGGGACGGGCAGGGCGCCTCGAACGCCGTCGGATTCGCCGTGGCCGTACTGGTCGTAGCCGCGCACCGCGAAACCCCAGCTGTTCAAGCGCCTCGCGAGATGGTCGTAGCGGCCCGCATGTTCGCCCAAGCCGTGGACCAGCAGAACGACCCCTCGCAGTTGCAGGCCTTCGGGAAGCGGCCAGTCCTGGAGCGCGAGGTTGTCCCCGTCACTCGCGGTGAATGTCGATAGCGTGGTGTCGCTGATCGCCTGGCTCATGCGCGGGATGATCGCGCGGCGGCAGGCGCCGCGCAACGCGCGGCGGACCGGCGGTGGGCTTGCCCCGGACGAGCGCTTCAGCAGGCCGAAAGCTGTGAACTGCTTCGCAAAAACGATGTGCGCGCAGTCACAAGCAGTAGTTACGGCAACAGCGTCACGGCAGTTGCGCGATCACGTGCGCGACTGCCGCCGTGAGCTTCTTGGCGTAGGGAACATGCAGGAATTCGTTCGGGCCGTGCGCGTTGCTCTTCGGCCCGAGCACGCCGCAGACCATCATCTGCGCCTTCGGGAAACCTTCGCTCAGCATGTTCATCAACGGGATCGTTCCGCCCTGGCCGATGTAGCCGCAAGGCGCGCCGAAGTGCGCCTGCGACGCCTGATTGAGAGCCTGCTCGAACCAGGGTGCCGTGGACGGCGCATTCCACCCCGTGGCCGCGCTGCCGGCATGGAAGGTGACCTTGGCCTGGTAGGGCGCGTTGTCTTCCAGCAGCGTCTTGAGTTCGCTCACCGCGTGCGCCGCGTCGACCAGCGGGGGCAGGCGCAACGACAGCTTGAACGCGGTGTACGGGCGCAGCACATTGCCCGCGTCCTGGAGTGACGGGAAACCTTCCGCGCCTGTCACCGACAACGTCGGCGTCCACGTGCGATTGATGAGCGCCTGCGTCGGCTCGGTGGTGGTGGGCAACGCGAACGCCGTGGAGCCGCCGCAATCGTAGTGAGCCCAGGGGAAGCGCTTGTAGACCTCCTCGCCCAGGATGGCGGCAGTCGCCTTTGCCTGCGCGAGCCGGTCCGCCGGCACTTCGCAGTGGAAGTCCGCGGGCAGCAGCCGGCCGGTCTTGCTGTCTTCGAGACGGTCGAGCACCTGCCGCATGATGCGGAAGCTCGACGGCACCAAACCGGACGCATCGCCCGAGTGGACGCCTTCGGTCAGGATCTCGACCTTCAGCGTTCCGCTCGCCATGCCGCGCAGCGAAGTCGTGAGCCAGAGCTGGTCGTAGTTGCCCGCGCCGGAATCCAGGCAGATGACCAGCGACACGTCACCGAGCCGCCCGCGCAGCGCATCGACGTAAGGCATCAGGTCGAACGAGCCCGACTCTTCGCAGGTTTCGATCAGACCAACGATGCGCGGATGTGCAACATTCTGCGACTTCAGCGCCTGCACAGCGGCAATGCTCGCGTAGACCGCGTAACCGTCGTCGGCGCCGCCGCGTCCGTACAGCTTGCCGTCCTCGTATTTCGGCGTCCACGGGCCGAGGTCGCCGCGCCATCCGGTGAACTCCGGCTGCTTGTCCAGGTGGCCGTACATCAGCACGGTCTGGCTCGACGCCGGCTTGGTGGCTTCGATCTCGAAGAACAGCACCGGCGTGCGGCCGGGCAGTCGCACGACTTCCAGCTTCAGGCCCGCGACCTTCTGCGCCTCGACCCAGGCGGCCGCGTTGCGCATCACCGTGTCGATGTAGCCGTGCTGCATCCACTCGGGATCGAACCCCGGCGACTTGGCGGGAATCGCGATGTAGTCGGTGAGTTGCCGGACGATGTCGCGGTCCCATTGCTCGGTGGTTTGAGCCAGGGCGCGGGGGGCGTCGAGGACGCCGGCGGGCATTTCGCGATGCAGGGGTGCGTTCATGATTTTTCCTCAGGTACTGCGGTCGGCCCATGACTGTACGCCTCCTGCCACGGCCTGGCCATCGCTTGGGCACAATGCGAGTCCCTGAGCACCCCGGAGCTGAACGTATGGATGACCTGACCACGCAATCGCAGCCGCAGCGCATCCGCGTGGGCATCGGCGGATGGACCTTCGAGCCCTGGCGGGGCAACTTCTTTCCCCAGGGTCTCGCGCACAGCCGCGAGCTTGCGTATGCGAGCCGGCAGCTCACCGCGATCGAAGTCAACGGCACTTACTACAGCACCTTCAAGCCGCCGACCTTCGCGAAGTGGCGTGACGAAACGCCCGACGGGTTCGTGTTCTCTCTGAAGGCGAACCGCTTCGCGACGAATCGCAAGGTGCTTGCGACCGCGGGCGAATCGATCGAGCGTTTCGTCGCCAGCGGCATCTCCGAGTTGGGCGACAAACTCGGCCCGATCGTGTGGCAGTTCATGCCGACCAAACAATTCGATGCCGAGGACTTCGAAGGCTTTCTCGCACTGTTGCCGAAGGCCGTCGATGGCCGGCAGTTGCGCCACGTGCTCGACGTGCGGCACGAAAGTTTCGTGTCGCCCGAGTTCCTCCCGCTTGCGCGACGGTATGGCTGCACGGCGGTTCACACCGACTCGGAGAAATTCCCCGCCATTGCCGACGAGCAAAGCGAGCTGGCCTATATCCGCCTGATGCGCAGTGAACCGCTACGCCCGACCGGGTACCCACCCGAGACGCTCGAACAGTGGGCGCAAGGCGCGCGGGCGTGGACATCGAAGGGTCCCGTCCGCGAAGTGTTCATCTTCCTGATCAACGGGGCCAAGGAGCGGGCGCCCGCCGCGGCGCAAGAACTCATACGACGGCTCGGCTAATTGGCTGACATCGCTTCCTGAATTCTTCGCTCAAGGCGGCACACACACCGCGTGTCCAATTGCTTCCGGGCTATCAAGAACAGACACGGGAGACATTGGCGATGGCATACGTATTCGAAACCCTGCCGGCCGACCGCAGTTGCATCGACATCGACGACGCGCGCGAAGTGCATTGGTGGAGCAAGCAGTTCGGCGTGAACGAGCAGCAGTTGCGCCAGGCCGTGGCGCGGGTCGGGACCTCGGCCGCCACCGTCGAGCAGTTGCTGGACGGCAAGGAGCTATTCATTCTTTGAGCGCGGGCGGCTCGGCTCCTGCGCTGGCATCGCCCCAGCGCAACAGACCTTGGCCCGCCTCGTTCAATCGCGTCACGAGCGTGGCGGCGTCGAGCTCGGTCACTGCAAAAGCAAACGTCACCGCATCGCCGTGCGCCACGTCCAGTATCCGGGCTCCCACGGCCTGAAGCTCTCGGCGTACCAGCCCCTCCATCGAATAAGGAACCGCGCAAAGTAGCGTGCGCATGCGCTGCAGCGCGATCTATTGTCCGCCGGCCAGCAACGCCCAGCACACGTGCGCAGCGGCTGGATGTTCGCCTCTGAGCGTCGCCACGACGTCGAGCGCGGCGGCACGATCGGGCACGGCCTGGACGCAACCGATGAACCGGCTCTTCTTGACGACGATGTCGGAATGGGCGGGTTGCGCCAGCGTGAACGGCACGCCGGAATGGCCTCAGCGCCGGTCGCGCAGCCAGCCCAACCCTTCGCTGGTGCCACCCGACTGGGCGCCACGCGCGGGCCGGTACTCGCAGCCCACCCAGCCGCTCCAGCCGCATTGCGCGGCCACCTCGTCGATCACATCGAAAAGGTAGGGGTAGTTCATCTCGCCGATGTCCGGCTCATGGCGCTCGGGCACGCCCGCGATCTGGAAGTGGCCCACGCGGCCGGTCGGGAGGTATTTGCGGATCTTCATCGCGACGTCGCCTTCGACGACCTGGCAGTGGTACAGGTCCATCTGCACCTGGACGTTGTCCTCGCCGATCTCGGCGACGAGTTCATGGGCATGATCCTGGCGATTCACGAAGAACCCCGGAATGTCGCGCGTGTTGATCGGCTCGATCAGCACGTTCACGCCTTGCTTTGCCGCTTCACGCGCCGCCCAGCGGAGGTTCGCGACGTAGGTGGGACGGACGGTGTCGCGCTCGCATCCCGCAGGCACCAGGCCCGCCATCACGTGGAGCCGCGGGCAGTCGAGCGCCTGCGCGTAGTGCAGCGCCTTTGCAATGCCGGCGCGGAATTCCTCCTCGCGGCCGGGCAGGCAAGCGACGCCTCTCTCGCCGCCGTTCCAGTCGCCGGGAGGGCCGTTGAAGAGCACTTGCGACAGGCCGTTGCTCTTCAATCGCGCGGCGATTTCGCTTGCTTCCCACTCGTACGGGAACAGGAATTCGACGCCCTCGAAGCCATCGCGCGCGGCTGCTTCGAACCGGTCGAAAAAGGGCAGCTCCGGATAGAGCATCGAGAGATTGGCGGCAAATCGCGGCATCGCTCAGACCTTCACCGGCAGTTTCACCGCCTGCGGGTTCTCGCGGATGTAGTCGCGCACGACGTCGTCGAAGCTGGGGTCGGGCTCGAGCCCCAGCGAGTTGGCGCGGACACAGGCCACGTTTCCCGGCCAGGTGCGCACGAGCTTGAGGATCGCCTCATCCGGCGTCCAGTCGAGCAGGTCTGCTCCGGCCTTGCCGGCGACACGCTCCAGTGACTTCGCCATCTCACCCACCGTGATGCGAAACGATGGCAAGTTCAGGCCCAGCAACGGACCCCATTGCTCATCCGTCACTTCGGCGGCGCGGATGATGCCTTCCACCGTACGTGCCGGCGACGACAGCGCGACCAGCGTCTCGGGCGGCACCGGCGCTGCGGCCTTTATTCCCGCCAGCGGCTCGCGGATCATTCCTGAAAGAAAACCTGATGCGGCTCCATTCGGGCGTCCGGGACGCACGCTCACAGTCATGAGGCGCACGCTGCGGCCACGTATGAATCCCTTGCGCGTGAAGTCGGAGACCATCTGCTCGCCGATGTATTTCTGGATGCCGTAGCTCGACTGCGGCGTGGGGAGCGTGCGGTCTTCGATGACTTCCGGCATCGGCTCGTTCGGCAGCTTGCCGAAGACGGCGAGCGAACTCGCGAAGACGAACGTCGGTCTCGTGGCGAGTCGGCGGCAGGCTTGCAGCAAGGCATGCGTCGCCTCGAAATTGCTGCGCATGCCGAGATCGAAATCCGCCTCGCACTCGCCGCTGACGGCGGCAGCCAGATGGAACACCACATCGGTGCCGGCCGCAGGGATGACGCCTTGCGCGATCTGCTCGTTCAGGTCGCCACCGGCGAATCGAACGCGCGCGTCCGATTTCAAGTCATCGGGCGGCGATGCGCGATCCGCGAGAACGATGGATTCGATCTTGCGGGCAGGCGCACCCGCGACGGAAAGGCTGCCCTGGGACAACAACGTTCGGGCCAGGCGAGCGCCGAGAAAGCCGCTGCCGCCAGTGATGAGGATGTTCATGCGGCAAGCATACCGCGCTCATGCGAGTCCCGAGAGGTGCAGCGCCAGCCCGGCGAGGGCGCATCCGGCGATGACGGGGATCACGCCCACCTTGAAACGCAGCAGCGCGATAGCCGCAACAGCCGCGATGGCGAGCGCGATGAAATCGATATGCGGCGCTGCAGCATCCCTGGCCGGCACGATGGCGATGTGCGCAAGGAAGAACAGCGCGAGGCTTGCGATCACGCCGACCACCGCGGACGTGACCGCCGTGAGCGGCGCGGTGAATTTCGTGTTGCCGTGCGTGGCCTCCACCAGCGGCCCGCCCGCGAGAATGAAGAGGAACGATGGCAGGAAGGTGAACCACGTGACGACCGTGGCCGCGAGCGCCGCACCGAGGAAGAGCATGTCCGGCCCCAGCACCTGTTTCGCCCAGCCGCCGACGAAGCCGACGAAGGCCACGACCATGATGAGCGGCCCGGGTGTCGTCTCGCCGAGCGCGAGCCCGTCGATCATCTGCGGCCCCGTGAGCCACTGGAAGTGCACCACCGCGCCCTGGTACACATAAGGCAGCACGGCGTAGGCGCCGCCGAACGTGAGCAGCGCCGCCTTCGTGAAGAACCATCCCATCTGCGTGAGTGTGCCGCGGACGCCGTGCGTCGCGACCAGCAGGCCCATCGGCACGAGCCACAACGCCGCACCCACGACGATGACGGCGGCGAGCCGCGACTTCCGAAACACCGCATGTGATGGTGTCGGCGTGGAGTCGTCGATGATGTACGCCGCGCCTGCAACGCCCGCATCCTTCGCCGCGTGCCCGGCTCCGCCCGCGAATTGCGCGGGCACGTACTTGCCGCCCCAGGCCCCGGCCAACGCAGCGGCCAGCACGACCCATGGAAACGGCACGCGAAGCACCGCGATCGCCACGAAGCTCAGTATGGAAATCGCCCACAGCAAAGGCACCTTGCGCGGGTGCTTCAACGTGCGGCTGCCGATGCGCCACACGGCCTGCAACACGATCGCGGCGACGGCTGGCTTGATGCCGTAGAAGAGCGCCGCCACCCATTGCACCTCGCCATGCGCCGCGTACACCCAGCTGAGCGCGATGAGGATGAAGAGGGAGGGCAGCACGAACAGAGCGCCGGCGACGATGCCGCCCCAGGTCCGGTGCATCAGCCAGCCGATGTAGGTCGCGAGCTGCTGCGCCTCCGGTCCGGGCAGCAGCATGCAGTAGTTGAGTGCGTGAAGGAACCGCCGCTCCGAGATCCAGCGCTTCTGCTCGACCAGCTCGCGGTGCATGATCGCGATCTGCCCGGCGGGGCCGCCGAAACTGATGAAGCCGAGTTTCAGCCAGAACTTCAGCGCCTCGCCGAAACTCACCGAGGCGGGCGCGGCGCGGTGTTCCTGTTCGCGAACACCCGTATTCACTCAGCCCCGCTCGAACTTGAAGACCGCGGTGCCTGCGCGGGCGTTCGGCATGAACCGCACCTCGCGCCCTTCCTGAAGGCCGTAGGTCTCCAGGATCGTCAGGCGATTCTTCGTGGCGAGTACTTCAAAGTCCTTGTACGTCCCGACGCGAATGTTCGGCGTGTCGTACCACTGGTAGGGCAGGCGCTTCGTCACGGGCATGCGGCCGCGCACGATCGAGAGCCGGTTGGGCCAATGCGCGAAGTTCGGGAACGCCACGACGCCGCAACGGCCGACGCGCGCGGTCTCGACCAGCATGGTCTCCGCATTGCGCAGGTGCTGCAGCGTGTCGATCTGCAGCACGACGTCGAACGAGCTGTCGTCGAACATCGACAGGCCCTCGTCCAGGTTCAGCTGGATCACGTTCACGCCGCGCTTCACGCAGGCGAGCACGTTGTCGTCGGCGATCTCGATGCCGTAGCCGCTGCAGCCGCGCTCGCGCTGCAGCAGGTCGAGCAGGGCTCCGTCGCCGCAGCCAAGGTCGAGGACGCGAGAACCCGGCGGCACGAGCCGCGCGATCGATTGCATCGTGGCGTGGTCGCTCACTGAGTCATCTCCTTCGCGATCCGTTCGAAGTACGAGCGCACGACGCCGAGGTAGCGCGCGTCCTCCAGCAGGAATGCGTCGTGGCCATGCGGCGCGTCGATTTCGGCGTAGCTCACGTCGCGGCCGTTGTCGAGCAGGGCCTTCACGATCTCGCGGCTGCGCCGGGGTGCGAAGCGCCAGTCGGTGGAAAAGCTCACGAGCAGGAATTTCGCCTGCGCGATAGCAAGCGCCTTCGCGAGGTTGCCCTCGAACGGCAGCGCGGGATCGAAGTAGTCCAACGCTCGCGTGATCAGCAGATAGGTGTTCGCATCGAAGTAGTCGCTGAACTTGTCGCCCTGGTAGCGCAGGTAGCTCTCGATCTGGAACTCGATGTCCTGCGTCGTGTAGCGCACGACACTCTCCCTCAACTGGCGGCCGAACTTCTCGTTCATCACGTCGTCGGAGAGGTAGGTGATGTGGCCGATCATCCGCGCGATGCGCAGGCCGCGTTTGGGCACGACGCCGTGTTCGTAGAAATGGCCGCCATTGAAATCCGGGTCGGTCACGATGGCCCGGCGCGCGACCTCGTTGAAGGCGATGTTCTCCGCGGTGAGGTTGGGCGCGCTCGCGACCACCACCGCATTGCGCACGCGATCCGGGTATTGCAGCGTCCATGACAGCGCCTGCATGCCGCCGAGGCTGCCGCCCATCACCGCGGCGAGGGTCTGGATCCCCAGGCCATCGAGCAGACGAGCTTGCGCATCGACCCAATCTTCCACCGTCACCACCGGAAAGTCGGCGCCGTAGACTTTGCCCGTGTCTGGATTGGCGTGCATCGGCCCGGTTGATCCGAAGCAGGAGCCGAGGTTGTTCACGCC
Organism: Pseudomonadota bacterium; assembly: GCA_040385005.1. Lineage (GTDB taxonomy): Bacteria > Pseudomonadota > Gammaproteobacteria > Burkholderiales > Burkholderiaceae_C > Ramlibacter. The sequence continues at coordinate 1,206 of JAZKIF010000138.1, read as the reverse complement.
GATGACGAAGAAGCGATCCGTGTCCACCGGCTTGCCCGGGCCGATCATCGTGTCCCACCAGCCTTCGGAGCTGGGCTGGCCCGCGTACGTCCCCGCGACGTGATGCGACGCATTGAGCGCGTGGCAGATCAAGACGGCGTTGCTCTTGTCGGCATTCAGCGTGCCGTAGGTTTCGTAGGCGAGCGAGTAATCGCGGAGGGTCGCACCGCTTTTCAGCGGCAGCGCCTGCGCGAAAGACATGGACTGCGGCGTGACGATCATGGCAAAAAGAAACCCGGCGTCGCCAAAGAAGCGAGGCCGGGTGCGCCTGTCGATCTTTAGCTGAATTTATTGAGCGCCCGCAAGCTGGAGCAAATCGGCGCTATGGAAGATGAGTATAGCAACGGCGTCGCGCGCCGCCGAAAAGGCAGGTCGAGCGCGCGATTGCACGTTTCTGGCGCAGTTTTTGCTTCATGTTGGTGCGGTGGTGGCGCCTTGCGCATATCTGCACCAATTCAAAGCAAATTCATCCAGGAGACTTTCATGGAAGCACTAAAACAGGGCTCGGACGCCCTGTTCATCCTGCTCGGCGGCATCATGGTGCTCGCCATGCACGCCGGCTTCGCCTTTCTCGAACTCGGCACCGTGCGAAAGAAGAACCAGGTCAACGCCTTGGTGAAAATCCTCGCGGACTTCTCGGTCTCCACCGTCGTGTACTTCGTCCTCGGATACAGCGTGGCGTACGGCACGAATTTCTTCGTGGGCGCGGAGCAGCTCGCGGCGAAGAACGGCTACGAGCTGGTGAAGTTCTTCTTCCTCCTCACTTTCGCCGCCGCGATCCCCGCGATCATTTCCGGAGGCATCGCGGAACGCGCGCGCTTCTGGCCCCAGCTGGCGGCGACGGCCGTCTTCGTGGGCATCGTGTATCCGCTCTTTGAAGGTGTTGCGTGGAACCACGCGTTCGGGGTGCAGGACTGGATCAAGGGGGCGACGGGCGAGGAATTCCACGATTTCGCCGGCTCCGTCGTCGTGCACGCGATGGGCGGCTGGTTGGCGTTGCCCGCGGTCATCCTGCTGGGCGCGCGCAGCAATCGCTACCGCAAGGACGGAGCGATCTCCGCGCATCCGCCTTCCAACATCCCGTTCCTCGCCTTGGGCGCGTGGATCCTCACCGTCGGCTGGTTCGGCTTCAACGTGATGAGCGCGCAGACCATCGACAAGATCTCC
>JAZKIF010000137.1:0-6007 GCA_040385005.1 Pseudomonadota bacterium | reverse complement strand
CGGCCTTGAAGCGGTCCATGCCGGCCTCGATGTGGCGGCTGGTGTTCTCCAGCACGACGATCGCATCGTCGACCACGAAGCCCGTCGCCACCGTGAGCGCCATCAGGCTGAGGTTGTTCAGAGAGAAGCCCAGCAGGTACATGACGCCGAAGGTGCCGAGCAGCGAGACGATGGTCGCGACCGCCGGGATGATCGTCGCGCGCGCGCTGCGCAGGAACGCGCTCACCACCAGCACGACGAGCGCGATGGCGATCATGAGCGTCAGCTCGACTTCATGCAGCGACGAGCGGATGGAGGTGGTGCGGTCGCTCGCGACCTGCAGCTTGATCGCGTGCGGCAACTGGTCCTGCAATTCGGGCAGCAGGCCGCGCACGGCGTCGACCGTCTCGATGGCGTTCGCGCCGGGCGCCAGCGTCACCAGCACGATGACGGCGGGTTCGCCGTTGAAGAGGCCCAGCGTGTTGATGTTCTCCACGCTGTCGCTGACCTGCGCGACGTCGCTGAGGCGGATCGCCGCGTTGTTGCGCCAGGCGACGACGAGGCTGCGGTAGTCGGACGCCATCGGGCGCTTGCGGTCGGTCGGGCCCGAGCCGGTGTAAATCTGGAGTTGCCGGCCGGCGCCTTCGATCGTGCCCTTGGGCCGGTTGGCGCTGCTCGCCTGCAATGCCGCGCGCACGTCTTCGCTGCTCACGCCATAGCGGCTTAACGCGAAAGGCAGCAGATCGACACGCACGGCGGGGAGCGACCCGCCACCGATCTCCACGTCGCCCACGCCCTGCACCTGGGAGATTTTCTGCGTGACGACGTTGGAGACCGAGTCGTAGATCTGACCCGGAGAGAGGGTTGGGGATGTCAGCGCGAGGATCACGACCGGCGCGGCGGACGGGTTCGCCTTTCGGTAGGTCGGGTTGCTGCGCAAGTTGGACGGCAGGTCGGCGCGCGCGGCGTTGATCGCGGCCTGCACTTCGCGCGCGGCGGAATCGATCTTGCGGTTGAGGTCGAACTGCAGGCTGATGCGGGTGGACCCGGTGCCGCTGCTGGACGTCATCTCGTTGACGCCGGCGATCACGCCCAGCCTTCGCTCGAGCGGTGTCGCGACGCTGGTGGCCATCGTGTCCGGGCTCGCGCCGGGCAGGCTCGCGCTGACGGAGATGACCGGGAAGTCCACCTGCGGCAGCGGCGCGACGGCGAGCATGAAGAACGCCGCGATGCCCGCGAGGGCAATGCCGATGGTGAGGAGGACCGTCGCGACGGGGCGGCGGACGAAGGGGGCGGAGAGGTTCATGCGGGAACTTCGGGATCGGGGCGCGTTTTTCTCCCCCACCGTCGCGCCAGCGAATCGAACCCCAGATAAATCACCGGCGTCGTGAACAGCGTCAACAACTGGCTCACGATCAGCCCGCCGAAAATCGCCAGACCCAGCGGCCTTCTCAATTCCGCACCCTCACCAAACCCCAGCATCAACGGCACGGCAGCAAACAGCGCCGCCAACGTCGTCATCAAAATCGGCCGGAACCGCAGCAGCGCCGCCTGGTGGATCGCGTCGCGTGGGCTCTTGCCCTCATTGCGCTCCGCATCGATCGCGAAGTCGATCATCATGATCGCGTTCTTCTTCACGATGCCGATCAGGAGGATGATGCCGATGATCCCGATCACGCCCAGCCCGTTGCCGCTGACGAACAACGCCAGCAGCGCGCCCACGCCGGCGGATGGCAGCGTCGACAGGATCGTCAGCGGGTGGATGTAGCTTTCGTACAGCACCCCCAGCACGATGTACACGCACACCACCGCGGCAAGAATCAGCCAGAGCTGGTTCGACAGCGACGCTTCGTAAGCGCCGGAAGCACCGAGAAAGCTCATCGTCACGCTCGTGGGCAGCTCGATCTCCTTCGCCGCCGCGCGGATCGCGTCCACCGCCGTGCCGAGCGAAACGCCCGGCGCGGTGTCGAAACCGATGGTGGTCGCCGGGTACTGCGACACGTGCGTGATCTGCAGCGGCGCGCGCCGCTCGACGATGTTCGCCACGGCCGAGAGCGGCGTCGGATCGCCCGAAGATGTCTTCAGCTGCACCTGCCCGAGCGTTGCCGGCGATGCCGCGCCATCCGGCCGCGCCTCGAGGATCACGCGGTACTGGTTGGTTTCCGTGAAGATGGTGGAGACGATGCGCTGCCCGAACGCGCTGTACAGCGCGGCGTCGATGTCGGCGGCCGAAATGTTCAGCCGCGCGGCTGTGTCGCGGTCGATGTCCACGTAGACCGCGGCGCTCGACGCTTCCGCGTCCGTCACCGGGTTGCGCACCTTCGCCTCGCCCTGCAGCTTTTGCACCAGCTTCGCGGCCCACTGCGACACGACGGCGTTGTCCGCGCCTTCGAGCGAGAGACGGTACTGCGTCGGCCCGCTCTCGGCGTCGATGGTCAGGTCTTGCGTCGGCTGAAGATAAAGCGTGATGCCGGGAACACGCTGCGCCGCGCGGCGCAACCGGTCCATCACGTCTTGCTGGTCGTCATGGCTCTTCTTCAGGTTGATCAGCATGCGGCCGGTGTGCAGCATGGTGTTGTTGGCCGCGTCCACCCCGACGAAACTCGAAAGCGTCTCCACGTCGTGGTCCTGCATGATGAAGCGCGCGACCTCCTGCTGCATCTGCGCCATCGCGGTGTACGAGACCGATTGCGACGCTTCCACGCGCGCCTGCAGCTGCCCCGTGTCCTGCGTGGGGAACAGCCCCTTGGGGATCAGGATGTACAGCAGCACCGTGAGCACCAGGGTCCCCAGCGCGACGAGAAGCGTCAGCTTCTGGCGATCCAGCACCCACTGCAGCCACACGTCGTAGCGCGCGACCACGCGGTCGAACATGCGCTGGATCTTTCCGCCCAGGCCCTTCTCGCCCTCGGGGTGCGCCTTGAGCCAGCGAGCGGACATCATCGGCACCAGCGTCAGCGAAACCACCGCGGAGATCAGGATCGTGATCGCGAGCGTCACGGCGAATTCGCGGAACAGGCGCCCGACCACGTCACCCATGAAGAGCAGCGGGATCAGCACCGCGATGAGAGACACCGTCAGCGAAATGATGGTGAATCCGATCTCCGTCGCGCCCTTGAGCGCGGCCTGCATCGGCGGCTCGCCCTCCTCGATGTGGCGCGAGATGTTCTCGATCATCACGATCGCATCGTCCACGACGAACCCGGTCGCGATGGTGAGCGACATCAGGCTCAGGTTGTTCAGGCTGTAGCCGAGCAGGTACATCACGCCGCAAGTGCCGATCAGAGAGATCGGCACGGACAGGCTCGCGATCAGCGTCGCGCGCGGGCTGTGCAGGAAAGCGAAGATGACGAGCACCACCAGCACCACGGCCAGGATCAGTTCGATCTGCACGTGATTCACCGAAGCGCGAATGCCGGTCGTGCGGTCGCTCAGGACGTCGACCTTCAGCGCGCTCGGCAGCCCCGCCGTGAGTTCGGGCAGCCGCGCCTTGATCGCATCCACCGTGGCGATGACGTTTGCGCCGGGCTGGCGCTGCACGTTCAGGATGATGGCGGGCTTGAGTTGCCCCCCGATCACAGCCCAGGCGCCGAGCTTCACGTTCTCCGAGCTCTGCACCGCGGTCGCGATGTTGGAAAGGCGCACCGGCGCGCCGTTCTTGAACGACACGATGAGGTTCTGGTAGTCCGCCGCCGCGACCAGCTGGTCGTTCGAGTTGATCGTGTACGCGCGCGTCGGCCCGTCGATGCTGCCCTTCGCGCCGTTCGCGTTGGCCGACGTGATCGCGGTGCGGACGTTGTCGAGCGTGAGGCCGTAGGAAGCGAGGGCGCGCGTATCGACCTGGATGCGAACCGCCGGCCGCTGCCCGCCGGAGAGCGTGACGAGGCCCACGCCGTTCACCTGGCTGATCTTGAGCGCGAGCCGCGTGTTCGCGATGTTCTGCACATCGGTGAGCGGCAGCGTCTCGGACGTGATCGCGAGCGTGAGCACCGGCGCGTCGGCGGGGTTGACCTTCGCGTAGACCGGCGGCGCGGGCAGGTCCGCGGGCAGCAGCGACGCGCCCGCGTTGATGGCGGCCTGCACCTGCTGCTCCGCGACGTCGAGCGCCAGGCCCAGGCCGAACTGCAGCGTGACGATGGAGACACCCGCCGCGCTCGTCGAGCTCATGCGCGAGAGCCCGGGCATCTGCCCGAACTGGCGCTCCAGCGGCGCGGAAACGGTCTGCGCCATCACGTCCGGGCTCGCACCCGGGTAGAGCGTCTGCACCTGGATGGTCGGGTAGTCGACCTGCGGCAACGCGGACAACGGCAGGAACTTGAAGCCGACGATGCCCGCGAGCACGATGGCCACCATCAGCAGCGCGGTGGCGACCGGCCGCAATATGAAAGGACGCGATGGACTCATGAGCCGCTGCCACCCTCACGCCGGCGTTGCTGCATCGCGCGCCAGCGCTCCACCGCCTGCGGATCGCCCTTGTCGATCGCGTCCAGGAATTTCTGGCGGCGCGCGAGTTGCTCCGGGTCGTCCTTGGCGGAGTCGAGCAGGCGCTTGCGCTGCTCGGGCGTCGGCTTGTCGCTCGGCGCGGCGGCCGTCGCGGGTGCGGGCGCCGGGGCGGCGCTGCGTGCCGGGGCCTGGGCCGGTCCATTCTGCGGTGTCACATCCGCGGTTCCGCTCGCGGCCGGTGCGCGGGTGCGCTGCCTGCGCTCGGGATCGCCGCCCGTGGTGGCCGCGGCGTTCTCCGACGCGGGCATTTGCGGCGAAGACGCCGCGCCCTCGGCGTTGCGGCGGCGTCCTCCGCCACCCGCTCCCCCGCCGCCCTGCCCTCGCCCGCCCGCGCCCGGCGCATCGCCCGGCAGCACGACACGTGACCCATCGCGCAACCGGTCCGCGCCCTCGGTGATGACGCGCTCGCCGACTTGCAGGCCGGTCGCGACCTGCACCTTGTCGACGGTGGCCTGGCCCTTGGTCACGGGCCGCAGCGATACGGTGCGGTCTTCCTTCAGCACGAAGACATAGTCGCCGGTATTGCCATGCCTCAGGGCGGACACGGGAACGACGACGGCATCCTTGATGACCCGCACATTGAGCTGCAGGTTCACGAACTGGCTGGGGAACAGCGCGAACTTCGCGTTGTTGAAGCGCGCCTTCGCGCGCACGGTGCCGGTCTGCGTGTCCACCTGGTTGTCCAGCGAGGCGAAGACGCCTGTGTCCAGGACGGTCTGCCGCGTCCGGTCGAAAGCCTTGGCCTCCATCACCGAGCCGGCGAGTTGCTGGAGCATGGGCGCCTGGTCTTGCGGGATCGCGAATTCCACGTCGATCGGCGAGATGGCGGTGATGAGTCCGACGCCGTTCGCGTCGCTCGTGCTCACCACGTTGCCCACGTCCACCGCGCGCAGGCCGACACGGCCGGCGATCGGCGCGACGATGCGCGTATAGCTGAGGTTCAGTCGCGCCGTGCCTTCGTTGGCCTTGTCGATGACGATGGTGGCTTCCAGCTGCTTCACCAGCGCGGCCTGCGTGTCGACATCCTGCCGCGCGATGGAATCCTGCTGCAGCAACGTGCGGTAGCGCCGCCGCTGACCCTCACCGATACCCGCTCCGTTGATCACGGAATCGAGCACGTTGAAAAACGCGAGTCGCGACTTGTCCGAGGAGGCTCGGAGCTTCGCTGCGGCCTTGTCGGGATTCGTCATGGCTTTCATGAGCGCGCGCGGCACGATCTGCCAGGAGAAGCCCCATTTGTCCTTGCACCAGCTGCACTCGCTTTCCTGCCCGTCATTGTCGACAATCGCATTCCAATAGCGGTCGGTTTCGGCCTGATCGTCGGTGAAGACTTGAAAGCTGACTGCCTCGGTTGGCTTGAAGTGGGGGCCGCCGTTCAACCCGACGAACGACTGGCCGAGCAGCGTGAACTCGACGGTCAGTTCATCGCCCTGCTTGCCGTCGGGATAGTCGGTGGCTGCGTCCATGGCGGGGCCGACTTGGGTATCGGGAAATATCGAAGCGTAGAACTCCGCTGCCTTGCGCG
>JAZKIF010000136.1:0-53073 GCA_040385005.1 Pseudomonadota bacterium | reverse complement strand
CGCCACCGTCAAGGGCGACGTGCACGACATCGGCAAGAACATCGTCACCGTCGTTCTGCAATGCAACAACTTCGAGGTCGTGAACATGGGCGTGATGGTCCCCTGCCACGAAATCCTCGCGAGGGCCAAGGTCGAGGGCGCTGACATCGTGGGCCTGTCCGGGCTCATCACGCCTTCGCTCGAGGAGATGCAGTACGTCGCGAGCGAGATGCAGAAGGACGATCATTTCCGCATCCGCAAGATCCCGCTCCTGATCGGCGGCGCGACGACCAGCCGCGTGCACACGGCCGTGAAGATCGCGCCGCACTATGAAGGCCCGGTGGTCTACGTGCCCGATGCCTCGCGCAGCGTGAGCGTGGCGCAGGGCCTGCTGTCGGACCAGGCAACGAAGTACATCGCCGAAGTCAACGCCGACTACGACCGGGTGCGCTTCCAGCACGCCAACAAGAAGCAGGTGCCGCTGTGGCCGCTCGCGAAGGCGCGCGCCAACAAGACGCCGATCGACTGGACGAACTACGTTCCGCCGCAGCCGAAGTTCATCGGGCGCCGCATCTTCAAGAATTTCGACCTCGCCGAACTCGCAAAGTACATCGACTGGGGGCCGTTCTTCCAGACCTGGGATCTTGCCGGTCCCTTTCCCGCGATCCTCAAGGACGAAGTCGTTGGCGCGGAGGCGCAGCGCGTGTTCTCCGACGGCAAGCGCATGTTGCAGCGCCTCATCGACGGCCGCTGGCTCACGGCCAACGGCGTGATCGGCTTCTGGCCCGCCAACTCGGTGAACGACGACGACATCGCGCTCTACACCGACGAGTCGCGCAAGGACGTCGCGATGACCTGGTACGGCCTGCGCCAGCAGACGGAGAAGCATGCGGTGGAAGGCGTGATGCGGCCGAGCCGCTGCCTCGCCGATTTCATCGCGCCGCGCGGCGTGGCGAACGACTACATCGGCATGTTTGCCGTCACGACCGGCATCGGCAGCGAGAAGAAAGAGAAGTATTTCCTCGAGGACCACGACGACTATTCGGCAATCATGCTCAAGGCCATCGCGGACCGCCTCGCCGAAGCGTTCGCGGAATGCCTGCATGAGCGCGTGCGCCGCGACCTGTGGGGCTACGAGCCGAAGGAAGCGTTGTCGGTGCAGGACCTCGTCGCGGAGAAATACCGCGGCATCCGTCCCGCGCCGGGCTATCCCGCGTGCCCCGACCACAGCGTCAAGGGTGACATGTTCAATGTGCTGCAGGCGGGCGAGATCGGCATGTCGCTGACAGAGAGCCTCGCGATGATGCCGGCCGCGAGCGTCAGCGGCTTCTACCTGAGCCATCCGGACAGCACGTACTTCAGCGTGGGCAAGATCGGCGAGGACCAGCTGCGCGACCAGGCCACACGCCGTGGCACGGAATTGGGGTCCATGCAGCGCCTGCTCGCCCCTAACCTGTGACTTAGAACTGGAATCCGGCTGCGACACAAAGCCTTACGGCTGAGTTGTAGGCGCAGCGGGCATCCTGCCCGTTAGGAGATATCGTTCAACGAGGAGAAAACTTCATGTCACGCTTGGTCCTGATCGCCGCGCTGCTTGTCGCCGGCAACACCGCTTTCGCGCAGAACAACACGCCCGCGCATCCGCCCGCCAGGCAGATCGCGCTGTGCGACAACTGCGGCACCGTGCAGCATGTCAAGCTGGAAAAGCGCAAGGGCGAAGGCGGCGCCGTGGGCATCGTCGGCGGCGCGGTGGTGGGTGGCCTGCTCGGCAACCAGATCGGCGGCGGCACCGGCAAGACGCTTGCCACCGTCGGCGGCGCGGTGGCCGGTGGCTACGCGGGCAACGAGGTGCAGAAGCACGCGACCAGCAAGAACGTGTGGGTCACCAAGGTGAAGATGAAGGACGGCAGCATCCGCAACTTCGAGCAGCAGGCGCAGCCTGGCTGGGCCGCCGGCAACCGGGTGAAGGTTCACGAGAACACGCTCGCCCGCTATTGATTTCCCCGGCGCCGGACCACCGCGCACCGCTCGGACCCCGCCCCCTCGGTCGTCCTCCCAGCCATCGGCTCCTTCCTACGGAGCCCGGCGCGCTTCCCTGATACGCAGCGGCGTCCGCCAGCCCTACGCTGGCGCGATGCCCTCACTGTCGGATCGCATCCCCGCTCCCCTCCGCGATGCCTTGCGTCCGGCGAAGCCTTTGCTGCGCGCGGCCATGCTGTGGAACGACGCCAACGGTGCGCGCATGAGCGCATCGGTCTCGTTCTACGGCATCCTGAGCCTCGCGCCGCTGCTGATCTTCGTGGTCGGCCTGCTGGGCTGGTGGATCGACCGCGATACCTTGTCGAACGGCCTGGTCACCCAGGTCAGCACGATCATCGGGGACCGGGGCGGCGCGCTCGTCGGCCAGGCGCTCGCCAGCGCCAAGAAGCCGGGCGAGGGCATCTTCGCGTCAGTCGTGGGGTTCGTCGTCCTGCTCGTCGGCGCGACCGGCGTCTTCGGCGAGCTGCAGTCGGCCTTCGAGCGCATCTGGGCCGGCGGCAGCGAGCCCAGGGATCCTCCGAAGTGGTGGCACACCGCGTCGCTCAGGCTGCGCGGCATCGCGTACGTACTGGCCTTCGGATTCCTGCTTCTCGTGTCGCTGGCCGTCTCCACGATGCTGGGCGTGCTCGGCGGATGGGCCGGCCAGAGTTTCCCGTTCGTGCAGGCGTTGCGCGTGCTCAACGAGGTGGTGGCTTTCGCCGTCTGTGCGAGCCTGTTCTACGGATTGATGCGCATGAGCTCGGGGCGCAAACCGCGCTCGCGCAGCCTCGTCTTCGGCGCCATCGTCGGCGCGACCCTGTTCACCGCGGGGCGGCAAGTGCTCGCGCTGTACCTGTCGAGTGCGGCGGTCGTTTCCGCCTATGGCGCGGCGGGCTCGCTGGTGGTGCTTCTGATGTGGATCTTCTTTTCTTCGGCCATCCTGCTCTATGCGGCGGGTTGCGCGAAAGCCGTGGAGGAGACGCGCCAGGAACAGCCGCGGCCCTCAACAGCGGAAAAACGCAAGGCGCGGCCTCACACCACGGCGAGCGCCTTGCGCTGAGCCAGGAACAGCGCCAGCACCGAGACGATGCTGGCCGCGAGCAGCACCCAAAGCCCCGCCACGTAGCCGCCTTCGGCGCTCCACATCACGCCCAGCACCAGAGGTGCGGCGGCGCGCGCCACGGCTGTCGGCAACCCCAGGGCGCCATTGAGCGAAGCCACGTGGTCCCGGCTCACGTACTGCGCGATGGCCGTGCCCTTCACGATCGTGATCATCCCGTTGCCGAGGCCGTAGAGCACCACGAACAGCAGCGCGGCCCATGGGTGGCCGACGCTCGCGATCAGCGCGCCGATGCCCAGCGGAATCAACGTGGGGATCAGCCGGTTGGCCAGGTGCAGGTCGAAGTGGTGTTCGAAGAAAAACAGCAGCAACCGGCCCGCGACCTGGATCAATCCGATGCTCGCCGGAATCGCGATCACCCAGGCTTCGGCGAGGCCGCTGCCGCGCAGCAGGGAGATCATGTGTGGAGGCAACGCAGCAGTCACGGCCATCATGCCGATGGAGAAGACGCCCACCAGCAGGAACGGCGCCGTGCGCAGGAAAGCGACGTGCGACACGTCGGCCGCGGCGCCCGTCGCCGGGCGAACGACAGGCCCCGGCGCTTCGCGCAAAAACCTCGCGTGCAGCGGCGCGCACACCAGCACGTGCAACGCCGCGAGCACCCACAGCGCATGCCGCCATCCCAGTGACTGGATCAGCCACGCCGACAGCGGAATGAACACCGTGCTCGCCAGCCCGCCGAGGAAGGTGAGCGTGATGATCGCGCGCCGGAAGTCGTTCGGGAACCGGCGCGTCACCACCGCGAAAACGGGGCTGTAGAGCGTGGCGGCGAGGCCCGCGCCGAGCAGGAGCCATACCGCGTAGAAGGCGGCGACGCTGTTCACGAAGCTGTGCAGCACCAAGCCTGCGGCGACCAGCAGCGAGCCGCCGGTCATCACCGCGCGTTCATGCCCGCGATCGATCCATCGGCCCACGGGATAGGCGAGCACGCCCTCCGCCAGTAATGCGAGGCTGAAAGCCAGCGACGATTGCGCGCGCGTGAATCCGAGTTCGCGCTCGACCGGCTCGAGCAGGAGCGCGAATGTGTAGAAGACGCTGCCCCAGGTGATCAGCTGGCCCAGCGAAAGCCAGCCGACGAGGCGGCGGTCGTGCTGGGCGGTGTTGCTCATCACTGCATTGTCGCCGCCTCGCAGGCCGTGATGGACCCTAGGTCTTCGCAGTCAGTCCTCGCCGATACTGCACCGCCTCCGCCACATGCGCCACCTGCGTGGGCGCGCTGCCGGCGAGGTCGGCGATGGTGCGCGCCACTTTCAACACGCGGTGCGTCGATCGCGCGCTCCAGCCCAAACGCGCTGACGCGATGTTTAGGAATTTCGCGGCGGCGTCTTCCAGCAATGCATGCTGGTCGATCTCCTTGCCCTGCAGCGCGCTGTTCGATTTGTCCTGCCTGCGCATCGCGTGTCCGCGCGCGACTTCGCAGCGGCCGCGGATCGAGTCGGTGGATTCGCCCGGCGGCGTCGATAGCAACTGGTCCGGCGGCAACGTCGGCACCTCCACATGCAGGTCGATGCGATCGAGCAATGGCCCGCTCAGCTTCCCCTGGTAACGCGCCACCTGGTCCGGTGTGCAGCGGCAGTTCTTGTGGGCCGCGCCGAGATATCCGCACGGACACGGGTTCATCGCCGCGATGAATTGAAAACTCGCCGGAAATTCCGCGCGCCGTGCGGCGCGGGCGATAGTGATACGCCCGCTCTCCAGCGGCTCGCGCAAAGCCTCGAGAGCCGCGCGCGGAAACTCGGGCAGTTCGTCGAGGAACAGCACGCCGTGATGCGCCAGCGAAATCTCGCCGGGTCGCGGCGGCGAGCCGCCACCCACCAGCGCCACCGCGCTCGCCGAATGGTGCGGCGCGCACGTCGGCCGCACGGCCCAGCGATCGAGCGAGAAGCGTCCCGCCAGGCTGGCGATGGCGGCACTCTCCAGCGCTTCGTCCACGGTCATCGCTGGAAGCAACCCCGCGAAGCGCTGCGCGAGCATCGACTTGCCCGACCCCGGTGGACCGAGCAACAGGACGCTGTGCGCTCCAGCCGCAGCGATCTCTAACGCGCGCTTCGCGCCCGCCTGGCCTTTCACATCGCCCAGGTCGGGATACGACATGGCACCGCTCGCGACTTCGCCGACGACATGGCTCCATCCTTCGGAAGGCTCCGCCTCGCCGCCAGGCGCGAACTGCCGCACCACGTCCAGCAAATGATTCGCGCGGTAGACCCGCGACCCGGGCACCAGCGCCGCTTCCTCCGCGCTGCCCGGCGGCAACACCAGCCGGCTGTTCGCGCCCGCCATGTGCAGCGCAAGGCTCATCGCCAGCGCGCCGCGCACGGGCCGCAACTCGCCCGACAACGACAGCTCCCCCGCGAACTCCCAGCCCGCCAGCCGGGCGGCGTCGACCTGCCCGCTCGACGCAAGAATTCCCAGCGCGATCGGCAGATCGAACCTGCCGGAGTCCTTGGGCAAATCCGCGGGCGCGAGGTTCACGATGATCCGCTTGTTGTGCGGAAACTCCATCCCGCTGTTGAGCAGGGCCGATCGCACGCGCTCCCGGGCTTCCTTCACCTCGACGTCGGCCAACCCCACCAAGGTGAAGCTCGGCAGGCCGTTCGCGAGATGGACCTCGACGGTCACGGCAGCCGCTTCCAGCGCGACAAGGGCGCGACTTTGCACCAAAGACAAGCGAAGTATGTACTTGACAAACCATCGAGTCGAACCTATATTTGAGCCATCGGAGAACACCATGGCAGAAGCAATCCTCAACCAAGCCCACTTCCAAGACCCGAACGCAGCACGCGCTCATCTGGAAGCTCTGCGGTGGCCCGAAGGTGCTGTATGCCCCCACTGCGGCGTGGTTGGCAATTCGACCCAGTTGCATGGCGCTGCGCACCGTCCTGGCCTGTGGAAGTGCAACGACTGCCGAGCCCAGTTCAGCGTGACCGTGGGCACCGTGTTCGAAGACAGCAAAGTGCCTTTGCACAAGTGGCTGCAAGCGGTGCACTGGATGTGTGCATCAAAAAAGGGCATCAGCGCAAAGCAGCTGGAGCGGATGCTGGGCGTCTCCTACAAGACCGCGTGGTTCATGTCCCATCGCATCCGTGAAGCGATGCGCTCGGAACCCACTTGGCAGATGGGCGGCAATGGCACGAGCGGCATTGTTGAAGCCGACGAAACCTACTGGGGCAAGACAGAAGGTGTGGACAAGCCCCGCCGTGGCTTGGAAGACAAAATGAAATTGATTTCATTGGTGGAGCGTCATGGCGAAAAGCGCACGTTCCACGTTGCCAACGTCACCGCCGAAACCGCCCGCGCGGTGCTGACCTCGCAAGTGCACAAGGATGCGCACCTCATGACCGACGAGGCCCTGATCTACAAGAAAACTGGCCGCATGTTCAAAGAGCATTCGACCGTGAACCACGCCGGCAAGGAATACGCCCGTGGTCGCGTCACGACCAACACCATCGAGTCCTCGTTCGCGATCCTCAAGCGCGGCCTCGTGGGCACGTTCCACAGCGTGTCCGAGCGCCATCTGCAACGCTACGCCGATGAGTTCGATTTCCGCTGGAACTACCGTTCCTCCATGGGCTACGATGACACCCATCGGGCCGCAATCGCCCTCAAGGGCATCGAAGGCAAGCGACTGACCTATCGTGGCTAACTCGAACGAAACAAAGTCTGGAAGGCCATCAAGAAGGCCGCCGCCGAAGAGCGCGCCGCCGCCAAGCGGCGACGAAAGCGGACCTGAGTTTGACGATGTTCTACGGCGGATGCTCTCGACGCCTCCCGTCAAGAAAACGCCGCTGAAGCAAAAATCGTAGTGTCCACTAACTTGTAGTGTGGATACGTATCCGCAGTACAGACGTCTGCACAAGGCTCCGAGTGGATACGTTTCCGCAATTTGCACACGTCTGCAAAAAACCCCCTAAAGCAGCTTTAGATTGCGTGCAATCAATTGCAAATCTGGTCCGTTACCAGTGATAATTGGGTGGTGCGCGCGGTGGGACTCGAACCCACATACCCTGCCAGGTGGCGGTTTTAAAGACCGCTGCGTTTACCGTTTCGCCACGCGCGCTGTTTGTGGAGCTGAGGGGATTCGAACCCCTAGGATGACAGGTGGGTAGCCGACCTCCTAGACCAACTCAGCCCCGTGAACATTCAAAGGGCTTACTCTTTTGGGGTAGGCCCTTTGTCTTTCTGGGCCTTGGCGGACGCAACGTCCTTCCAGCCCGAGATATACAGGTGGAGCATGCTCGTCAGCAGGTCCCAGTCGCTGGGAGCCCAGTTGCTTGGGATGATGATCTTCACTTTCCGGTCGATGGGGATCGGGATTTCAAACAGCTGGTGACCCGGAGGGGGGCTATCCCAGCTTTCCTCTTCCAATTCTTCATCTTCTTCCTGAGCCTCATCAGCCCGGGCGCCGGCCGCCGCCGGCTTCGGCGACTTGGTGCGCGGTGCGCGCGGCAAAGTGGGCGTTTTGATGTTCGGCGAGACGGGAATGTCCGCATACTTGGCCGCCGCAAGAAAAAAGGCAATCCCCCGCACCATCGTGCTGCCGGAGGCACCTTGCTTCTTGAAGAGTTCGGCCAGCTGGAAGGTTGTTCCACGCTCAAGGCTGAAGGCGGGATTGTTGAAGATGAAACCGTAGGCGTCCTTCAGGATGTCGCCCATCAGCGCCTTACGGCCTTCCTCGTCGGGGATCGTGATGTAGTTGCGGTAGTAGTCGGTCGGCGTGTCCTTGTCCTTGACCATCTTCAAGAACTTTAAGGCCGACAGCAACTCGTTCTGCGTTGAGCCGGAGAAGTTGGGCATGAGACCCTTATCTACGGCATCGGTCAGATGGCCATTCTCGCGCCGTTGGGCGAAGAAGGTTTCGAGCGACTTGTGGGACACGTAAGCGGGAGCGTGCGACTTTTCGGTGGACATTTGGAACCTCACATTACGCCTGCCAGGGCGTGATGCGAATTCTAACCGAATGTTTCTGTCGGCGTCACAAGGCTTTTTCGATTAGTCCGATTCGATCTTGATCGCGCTTGTGGTTTTGGGTTTGTCACGTACACACTTCGCAAAGACAAGCTCATTTCGGGTTTCCTCCCCATCGGGGTGCATGGTTGCCGTTGGTGCAGAAAACCCAACGGATCGCACCAGCCCGGTGCGAAGAAGCGGGCGATGCGATTCGTTGTCACATAACGATTCCGGTGCATGGAACGACGACGCGCTTCAGGGGCTTGTGACTTATGGCACGCGTCCTGCTTAGGCTGAGTTCACCCCCTTTCTTTCATCAGGAGAACTCAGTGGAACTCAAGTCGTCACAAAAAATCGTTCTGGCTGCGATGGCCCTCTCAGGCGCCGGCGCCTTCGCGCAGGCAACCCCGCCCGCCGCCCCGGAGCCGGATTACACGTTTTCCTATAACGTCGGCGCGGTCACCGACTACCGCTATCGGGGCATCTCGCAGTCGCGCCTGAAGCCGGCCATCCAGGGCGGCATCGACTTCGCGCACAAGAGCGGGTTCTACCTCGGCACCTGGCTGTCCAGCATCAAGTGGATCAAGGACGCGGGCGGCGACGCTTCGATCGAATGGGACATCTACGGCGGCTACAAGGGCACCGCGGGCCCCATCGGCTACGACGTCGGCGTCCTGCGCTACCAGTACCCGAGCGCCAACCTCGGCGTGAGCCCGAACACCACCGAGGTGTACGTGGCCGGCACGTACGGCCCCGCCACGCTGAAGTACTCGCATTCCCTCACTGACACCTTCGGCTTCTTCGACAGCAAGGGCAGCTACTACCTCGACGCGAGCGCCACGTTCGACCTCGGCAGCGGCTACTCGGTCGTGCCGCACATCGGCTACCAGAAGATCAAGAACACCTCCGCCGCGTCGTACACCGATTACTCGGTCACCCTGGGCAAGGACTTCGGCAATGGCGTCTCGGCCACCGCCGCCATCGTCGCCACGGATGCCGACGACACCATGTACTTCACTCCGTCGGGCAAGTTCTCCGGCAGGACCGGCCTGGTGCTGGGCGTGAAGTACTCCTTCTGATCCCGTCCTCCAAGGAGTAGACATGAAACTCGTCACGGCAATCATCAAACCGTTCAAGCTGGATGAGGTGCGCGAAGCCCTCTCCGGCATCGGCGTCCAGGGCATCACGGTCACCGAGGTCAAGGGCTTCGGCCGCCAGAAGGGCCACACCGAGCTGTACCGCGGCGCGGAATACGTGGTGGACTTCCTGCCCAAGGTCAAGATCGAAGCGGCGGTTGCCGACGACCTGGTCGAGCGCGTCATCGAGGCCGTCGAGGCCGCTGCGCGCACCGGCAAGATCGGCGACGGCAAGATCTTCGTCTACGACCTCGAGCAGGTCGTCCGCATCCGCACCGGCGAAACCGGCAAGGAAGCCCTCTAGGCCCACACACCCACGAAAAGAGACAAACATGAGAAAGCTTCTCGCTTCCCTGGGCCTGGCCCTGGGCCTGATGGTCGGCGGCGCCGCGATCGCGCAGGCGCCGGCCGCAAGCGCGCCCGAGACGGCCGCGACAACGGCGGCCGCGGCCTCCGCGCCTGCCGCCGCCGCTGCCGCTGCTTCGGCTCCCGCTACCGCTGCTGCCCCGGCCGCGGCGGCTTCCGCGCCGCCCGCTCCCGTCCCCAACAAGGGTGACGTTTCCTGGATGCTTGTCGCCACATTGCTGGTGATCATGATGTCCATCCCCGGCCTGGCCCTTTTCTACGGGGGCCTCGTGCGCAGCAAGAACATGCTGTCGGTGCTGATGCAGGTGTTCGTCACCTTCTCGCTGATCGTCGTCCTGTGGTGCATCTACGGCTACAGCCTGGCGTTCACGGAGGGCAACAGCTTCATCGGCGGCTTCGACCGCCTGTTCATGAAGGGACTGTTCGACCCCGTCAAGGGCGAGTTCGCGATGGGCGCCACGTTCAGCAAGGGCGTCGTGATTCCCGAGCTGCTCTTCATGGCGTTTCAGGCGACGTTCGCGGCCATCACCTGCTGCCTGATCATCGGCGCCTTCGCCGAGCGCATCAAGTTCTCGGCGATGCTGCTGTTCATGGTGCTGTGGTTTACCTTCAGCTACGCACCGATGGCGCACATGGTCTGGTTCTGGATGGGTCCGGATGCGTACACCGCCAAGGAAGTGGTCGATGGCCTCAACGCCAAGGCCGGCCTGATCTGGCAATGGGGCGCGCTGGACTTCGCGGGCGGCACCGTGGTGCACATCAACGCGGCCGTCGCCGGTCTCGTGGGCGCCTACGTCATCGGCAAGCGCACGGGCTACGGCAAGGAGTCCATGGCTCCCCACAGCCTGACGCTCACGATGGTCGGCGCGTCGCTCCTGTGGGTGGGCTGGTTCGGCTTCAACGCGGGCTCCGCGCTGGAAGCCGGCAACTCCGCTGTCCTGGCATTCATGAACACGTTCTCCGCCACCGCGGCCGCCGTGCTCGCATGGTGTGCCGGTGAAGCGCTGTCCAAGGGCAAGGCCTCGATGCTGGGCGCTGCTTCGGGTGCCGTCGCCGGCCTCGTGGCGATTACCCCGGCTTGCGGCAACGTGGGCCTGATGGGTGCGATCGTGATCGGCTTCATCGCCGGTTTCGCCTGCCTCTGGGGTGTGAACGGCCTGAAGAAGATGCTCGGTGCGGACGACTCGCTGGACGTCTTCGGCGTCCACGGTGTGGGCGGCATCGTCGGCGCGTTGCTGACCGGCGTGTTCAACAACCAGGCGCTGGGTGGCCCCGGCCTGGTGGGCGATTGGGTCACGGCTGCCGTGTCCTCCGTCCCCGTCATGGACCAAGTCTGGATCCAGTTCAAGGCCGTGATGCTCACGATCGTCTGGTCCGGCGTGGTGTCCTTCATCGCCTACAAGATCGTCGACCTGGTGATCGGCCTGCGTGTGACGGAAGAGGAAGAGCGCGAAGGCCTCGACATCTCCGCGCACGGCGAGACGGCCTACAACCGCTGATCCCACCGGATCGCAAGCAACAGTCCTCCTGGATGTGCGGCCCGCAGAGCTTCGGCTCTGCGGGCCGCTTTTTTTGGGGCGGGCGCGGCACAATGGCCGCATGATTTCTCTTGAGTCGGGCGCGCTGCGCTGCGAGATCGAGCCCCGCCTCGGCGGCTGCATCGCCGGTTTGTGGCTGGGCGATGAGCCGGTCCTCCGATCGACGCCGGCCGCGCAGCTGGGCTCGGCGCGCCAATCGGGCAGCTATCCGCTGGTCCCGTTCTCCAATCGCATCGCGCAGGCGACCTTGCAGTGGGAGGGCACGCAGCACCCGCTCGTGCGCAATAACGGCGAGGAGCCGCACGCGATCCACGGCGTCGGCTGGCAGCGGCCCTGGGAAGTGCTCGACAGCGACGGCTCGTTCGCGATGTTGGCGTACGAGCACCGCGCCGACCCTTCCTGGCCGTTCGCGTTCGACAGCTCGCAGACGTTCAGAATCGGCGACGGGGTGCTGGAGCTCACGCTCTCGCTCACCAACCAGTCGGGCCGCGAGGCGCCCGCCGGCCTCGGGTGGCATCCGTATTTCACCAAGCGTGCGAGCAGCCACATCGCCTTCGAGGCAACCGGCCGATGGGAGATGGGCGAGGACAAGCTGCCGACACAGCGCCTTTCGTCCAAAGGGCTGGATGAGGACTGCGCGTTCCTCGACATCGATCACTGCTTCGACGGCTGGAGCGGTGCCGTGCGATTGCGCGACGAGGCGCTCGATGTGCGGATCGAATCGACCCTCGCCCGGCTCGTCGTCTTCACCAACGAAACGCGCGAGTTCATCGCCATCGAGCCGGTGAGCCACGTCAACAACGCGATGAACCTCGTGCAGGCGGGCGTCGATCCGGCGATGCTGGGCCTTGCGATCCTGCAGCCGGGCGAATCGATCAGCGCGCGCATGTCGATCTCGGTGGAGCGCATCGCATGATGGAATGGCGCACGGCCATCGCGCAGCGCGAGGGGCTCGGAGAGTCGCCGTTCTGGCATCCGCTGGAGCGCAAGCTGTACTGGATCGATATTCCGGGGCGGCAGATCCGGCGTGCCGATCCTGATTCGGGTGAAGTGGAAAGCTGGGATGTGCCTTCGGACCCGGGCTGCATCGCGCCTGTGGACGGCGGGGGACTGATGATCGCGTTGCGCGACGGGCTCTATTGCGCGCCCGCCTGGCGCGAGCCGGTGAAGCTGGTGGCGCGGCTCGAATACGACCCGAAGACCACGCGAGCCAACGACGGCAAGGCCGACCCGGCAGGGCGCTTCTGGGTCGGGACGATTTACGAACCCCGCGACCAGGGCCTGGCGAAGCTGTACAGCGTGCAACTCCAAGGCGACGGGCCGCCCGCGATCCGGCAGATGGCCGATGGCGCCGTCACGGCGAACGGCCTCGCGTGGTCGCCGGATGCGCGCACCGTGTACTGGAGCGACACGCCGCGCCACGTGATCCGAGCCTGGCAATGGGACGCGGCTTCTAACGTCATGAGCGGGTCTCGGGTGCTGCGGCAATTCGAAAGCAAACCCGAAGGATGGAAGCCTGGCGATCCGGGCTACGGCGGAAGGCCCGATGGCGCGGCCGTCGATGCCGAAGGCAACTACTGGTGCGCGATGTTCGAAGGCGCGCGGTTGCTGAAGCTGTCACCGGAGGGAGAAATCCTCGCCGAGCATCCCGTTCCCGTGCGCTGTCCCACGATGCCCTGCTTCGGCGGCGACGATTTGCGGACCTTGTACGTGACCAGCGCCAGTCATGGCCGCCCATCGGCCGAACTCGAAGCCATGCCGCAGTCGGGCTGCATCATCGCGGCGCGTGTCGATGTGCCGGGCCTGCCGGTGAATTTCGTCAAGCCTTGATTTCAAAAAGATCACGCCTTCTGCGGTCGCAAGGTGCGGGGAGGGCGCTTACCATCGGCGCATGCAATCGTCCCCCGACCTGCTCATCGAGCGCATCCGTGCGGCCGCCGCGAGCGCGACGCCGCTGCAGATCCGCGGCGGCGGCAGCAAGGATTTCTACGGTGAAACGCCCGTGGGCGAGTTGCTCGACACGCGGGAGTTTTCCGGCATCGTGAGCTACGAGCAGAGCGAGCTGGTCGTGACAGTCCGGGCCGGCACCCCGTTGTCCGAACTCGAAGCACTGCTCGGCGAAAGCGGCCAGTGCCTCCCCTTCGAGCCACCGCATTTCGCAGGCGGCGCGACGGTCGGCGGCATGGTCGCGTCGGGCCTGAACGGCCCTGCGCGGGCGAGCGTGGGCTCGGTGCGCGACTACGTGCTCGGCATCGTGATGGTCAACGGCAAGGGCGAGTTGCTCACGTTCGGCGGGCAGGTGATGAAGAACGTCGCGGGCTACGACGTGTCGCGGCTCATGGTCGGCGCGCTGGGCACGCTGGGGCTCATCACCGAAGTCAGCCTCAAGGTCCTGCCGGCGCCCGTCGCCGAAGCGACCTTGAAATTCGAGATGAAGCACGTGCAGGCGCTGCAGCGTCTCAACGCGTGGGGCGGCCAGCCGTTGCCGCTCAACGCGAGCTGCTGGGTGGACGATGACGGCGTTCCGACGCTCTATCTGCGCCTGCGCGGCGCTGCTGCGGCTGTCGAATCGGCGTGCAAATCGCTGGGTGGCGAAATGCAAGACAATGCCGCCGCCGCACGCGACTGGCAGCGTTGCCGCGACCAGCGCCTGCCCTGGTTCAACGAACGCGGCGAGCGCGACCTTTGGCGGCTGTCGGTGCCGCAGACAGCGCCGGTGCTCGACTTGCCCGAGGCGCCCTTCATCGAGTGGCATGGCGGGCAACGCTGGATTCGCGCGGAAGCCGGCGATGCGCAGCGGCTGCGCAAGGCCGCTAGCGATGCCGGTGGACACGCCACGCTGTTCGCGCGCAGCCCCGGCGCCGCATCCGCGAAGACGCCGCGCTTCGCCCCGCTTGCGCCGGCAGTGGAACACATCCACCGCGAGCTGAAGCGGCAGTTCGACCCCGCGGGCATCTTCAATCCAGGCCGGCTTATCCCGGGTCTCTGAACGCGATGCAAACCAATCTCGCCGACGAATTCAGGGACACGCCCGACGGCCGCGAAGCCGAGGCGATTCTGCGCAAGTGCGTGCATTGCGGCTTCTGCACCGCGACGTGCCCGACCTACCAGATCCTCGGCGACGAGCTCGATGGTCCGCGCGGCCGCATCTACCTGATCAAGCAAGTACTGGAAGGCGAGGCGCCGACGCGCAGCACGCAGTTGCATCTGGACCGCTGCCTCACCTGCCGCAATTGCGAAACCACTTGCCCGAGCGGCGTGGAGTACGGGCACCTCGTGGACATCGGTCGTCGCATCGTCGACGAGAAGGTGCCGCGCGGTTCCGCATCGCAAGCCTTGCGCTGGACGTTGAAGGAAGGTCTGACCTCCGCGGCATTCACGCCGGCGATGAAGCTGGGGCAAGCCATGCGCGGGCTGTTGCCGGGCGTGTTGCAGGCGAAGGTGCCGGCGAAGCAACAGGCGGGCCGCCGCCCCTCGCGCGAACATGCCCGCAAGGTGCTGATGCTCGAAGGCTGTGTGCAGCCGTCGATGATGCCCAACATCAACAACGCCACTGCGCGCGTGCTCGATGCCGCGGGTATCCAGGTTGTCACGGCGCCGAAGGCCGGATGCTGCGGCGCGGTGAGGTTCCACCTGAACGACCAGGAGGGTGGCAAGGCGCAGATGCGCGCCAACATCGACGCGTGGTGGCCACAGGTGGCGAGCGGGCAGGTGGAGGCCATCGTGATGAATGCCTCGGGCTGCGGTGTCACGGTCAAGGAGTACGGCCACCACCTGAAGCACGATCGTGCCTATGCGCAGAAGGCGGAGCGCATCAGCGCGTTGACCCGTGACCTGAGCGAGTTGTTGCCCGACATCGTGGAGGCGCTGCAAGGCAAGGTCACGCCTTCCGGCGGCGTGCTCGCCTTCCATCCGCCGTGCACGCTGCAGCACGGCCAGAAGCTGCGCGGCGGCGTCGAGCAGCATCTCAATGCGCTGGGATTCACCGTGCGCGTGGCAATGGGCGAATCGCATCTGTGCTGCGGCTCGGCCGGAACGTACTCCGTGTTGCATCCGGAGATCGCCGGGCAATTGCGCGACCGCAAGCTGGGCCATTTGAGCGAGCTGCAGCCCGCGGCCATCGTCTCGGCCAACATCGGTTGCATCACGCACCTGCAAAGCGGGACTGCCACGCCGGTGAGGCATTGGGTGGAAGTTCTCGACGAGGCCCTGCCACCCTCCTGACAACACCTTGTCAGGAGCCTCGCGGCACAGTAACGTCCCTCCATGCGCCGCGCCGACCGCCTCTTCCACATCATCCAGCTCATTCGCGGGCGGCGCCTGACCACGGCGGCGTACCTGGCCCAGCGGCTGGAAGTGTCCGAGCGCACCATCTACCGCGACATCGCGGACCTGCAAGTCCAGGGCGTGCCGATCGAGGGCGAGGCGGGTGTCGGCTATCGGCTGGGCGCGGGCTTCGACCTGCCGCCGATGATGTTCACGCAGGACGAAGCCAAGGCGCTGGTCGCCTCGGTGCGGATGGCGCAGGTATGGCTGGACCCCGCGATGTCGCAAGGCGCGCAGGATGCGCTGGGCAAGATTCTTTCCGTGCTGCCGGCGCAAGCGCGTGTCGCGGCCGAGGCGCTGGCCGTCTACGCGCCGCCCGGCGGATTGCCCGCGACGGCGCAACGCACCTTGCAGACCCTGCGCGAAGCCGTGCACGAGCGGCGCAAGATCTTCATCAACTACCGCGACGTCGCGGACAAGGCCAGCGAGCGCACGTTGCGGCCGCTAGGGTGTTTCTACTGGGGCAAAGTGTGGACGCTGGCTGCGTGGTGCGAGCAGCGCAACGATTTCCGCAGCTTCCGCGTGGACCGCGTCACCTACGTGCGCCGGCTCGACGAGCAATTCCGCGATGAGCCGGGCCGCACGCTCGCCGATCTCGCGCGGTTGAATGAGGCCAACGCGCGCGAACAAGGCTGGGCCAACTAGCCTCCCATCTTTGTCATGCCGGACTTGATCCGGCATCCAGGTGTCACCCGGCCAGCGCCGCCTCGATGTCCTTCGCAAGCCCGGCCGGTGCATCCGCGGGCGCATAGCGTTTGATCACCTGCCCGTCCTTGCCGACCAGGAACTTGGTGAAGTTCCACTTGATCGACGTGCTCCCCAACAGGCCCGGCGCTTCCTTCGACAGCCACTTGTACAGCGGATCGGCGGCGGGCCCGTTGACGTCGATCTTCGCCATCATCGGAAAGCTCACGCCGTAATTGAGCTGGCAGAACTGCGCGATCTCGTCGTTGCTCCCGGGGTCCTGCGCGCCGAACTGGTTGCACGGAAAACCCAGCACCACCAATCCCTTGGGACCGTAGGTCTTGTGCAACTCCTCGAGCCCGCCGAACTGCGGCGTGTAGCCGCAGGCGCTGGCGGTGTTCACGACGAGCATGGCCTTGCCCTTGAATTGATCGAGCGGCACGGCCTTGCCGTCGATCTGCCGCGCTTCGAAGTCGTAGATGGTGTTCATGCGCTTATTCTGCGCCCGCCCACGCAGACCACACCGCCGCCGCGAGAATCAGCGCGCCGCCGAGCAGCGTGCGGGTCGTGAGTTCGGCCGCACCCAACGCCACCGACGACAGGCTGGCGAACACGACTTCCGACAGCATGATGAGCGCGGCGGCATGCGCATCGATGCGCGACGCGCCGTACTGCAATGCGATGTTGCTGACGAGAAATCCCAGGCTCAGCGCCAACCCTACCCACGCCCACGCGAGATCGGGCGCGGGCGGCGCGGGCACGATGCCCGCCACGAAACCCACGGCGCCCGCGGCGATGGCGAGCCCGGCACCGCCGCCGAACATCGCGAGGATGCGCGCCTCGGGCGCCGCATCGCGCAGCTTGCGCAGCAGGATGTTGGTGAGCGCGAAGCTGAAGCCGCCCGCCAATGCGAGCCAGTCGGAAATGCTTTCCGGCACCGGCCATTGCGCGCCGTCGGTCTTGAGCACGATCACCACGCCGGCGAGAGCGATCGCCAGGCGCAGCAAGCCGGCCGGAGTGGGCCGTTCCCCGAGGATCGGCCACGCGAGCACGACCGTCCATGCGGGCATGAGATAGAACAGAAGCACCACGCGAACCACGTCGCCCACCGTCACGGCCCAGTTGAAGCCGACATTGGTGAGCCCCGCGGCAGCCATCAGGATCCAGAGCACGGGCTGCCGCGCGAAACCTCTCCACGCATTCGGGCGCGCCATCAGCAACAGGACGATCGAGACGAGGTAGATGAGCGCCGTGGCCCACAAGGGATGCAGGCCGTGGCCCTGCAACTGCCGGAACGGCCACCAGGAAATGCCCCATACGAACGCGTTGAGGACCAGCGCGAGCGCCGGTAACAACGCAGACGGGGCCGCCTGCGCCTCGCTACTTCGGTCCATGCGCCGTGTCGTGGCGCGCGATCTCCAGCAGGTGCTCGACTTCTTCGCGGTACTTCACGCAGTTGCTCCGATGCCAGCGGTTGATCAGCCACATGAAACCCGCGACGATCAGGCCGAAGGTGGTGATCGCACTGAATGCGCTCAGGCCCATGCCGGCCGACAGGCTGTAGAACGCCCCGAGACCGAGAATGCACGCCTGCTCGTTGAAATTCTGCACGGCGATCGAACGTCCCGCGCCCATCAGGTTGTGGCCGCGGTGCTGCAGCAGCGCGTTCATCGGGACCACCATGAAGCCCGCGATCGCGCCCAGCATGATGAGGAAGGGCGCCGCCACCCACACGTTGCCGATGAAATTCATCAGGATCATGAGCAGGCCCATCGCGATGCCCAGCGGCATGACGCTGGTCGCCATGTCCAGGCGCATGCGCATCGATGCCACGGCCGCGCCCACCGCGGTGCCCAGCGCGACGACGCCGGAGAGCGACGACGCCTGCGTCGTGCTGTAGCTCAGGGCCGCGGCGCTCCACGCCAGGATGATGTAGCGCAGGTTACCGCTCACGCCCCAGATCAGCGTCGTGGTGGCCAGCGAAATCTGGCCGAGCTTGTCGCGCCAGAGACGCGAATTGCAGGTCCAGAAATCGGGCACCAGCTCCAGCGGGTTGGACGGCATCTTGCGCATCTCCACGCCGGTGTGCGGGATGCGCGTGTTGAACCACGCCGCCAGCGCGTAGATGAAGATCAGGATCAGGATCGCGGCTTCGGGCGCCGTGTCGATCCCGGTGTCGAACACGGGCAGGTCGAAAGCCAGCAGGCGGCTCGCCACGGCGTGGCCGACGAGCTGCCCGCCCAGCAGGATGCCCAGGATGATCGACGCGATGGTGAGGCCCTCAATCCAGCCGTTGGCCTTGACCAGCTGCGATGCCGGCAGCAGCTCGGTGAGGATGCCGTACTTCGCGGGAGAGTAGGCCGCCGCGCCGAGGCCGACGACGGCGTATGCCATCAACGGGTGCGTGCCGAACAGCATCAGGAGGCAACCCACCACCTTGATGGCATTGCTCATGAACATCACCTGCCCCTTGGGCTTGGCGTCGGCGAGCGCGCCCACGAAAGGCGCGAGCACGACGTAGAACAAGGCGAACATGGGGACGAGCGCGGCGCGCTGCCACTCCGCCGCGCCACCGGACTTCAACAGTTCCACCGCGGCCACGAACAATGCGTTGTCGGCCAGCGACGAGAAGAACTGGGCCGACATGATCGTGTAAAAACCGCGCTTCATTGGCTGGTTCGTGTGGCGCATCAGCAGGGCTGATGGGCATCAATTTGTAAGACTGTCTCCAAGCGACAGAGGGTTATATCACGCGCGCTAATGACAAAATCCAGCCATGCCGCGCCCTATCCAAGCCACGATCCACACCCAGGCATTGCGCCATAACCTCGATCGGGTGCGCCGCGCCGCGCCCGATGCGAAGGTCTGGGGCGTGGTGAAGGCCAACGCGTACGGCCATGGCATCGAGCGCGTGTGGGACGGCTTGCGCGGCGTCGACGGTTTCGCGCTGCTGGACCTGGCCGAAGCCGACCGCGTGCGCGCGCTGGGGTGGCGCGGTCCCATCCTGCTGCTGGAAGGCGTGTTCGAGACGCGCGACCTCGAGCTTTGCTCGCGCCTGAACCTCTGGCACACGGTGCATTGCGACGAGCAGATCGACATGCTGGCCATGCACAAGACGCACCAGCCGCACCGGGTGTTCCTCAAGATGAATTCGGGCATGAACCGCCTGGGATTCGCGCCGCAGCGCTTCCGTGCCGCGTGGACGCGTCTCGATGCCTTGCCGCAGGTCGACGAGATCTCGTTGATGACGCACTTCAGCGATGCCGACGGCGCGCGGGGCATCGAGCACCAATTGGCGGTGTTCGACGCGATCACGCACGATCTGCCGGGCGAGCGCACCTTGTCCAACAGCGCGGCGTCCTTGCGCTTCGGCGGCGACGCACGGGTGCGCGGGGACTGGGTCCGCCCCGGGATCGCGGTGTACGGCAGCGCGCCGGATTTCCCGGATCACGACATCGCGCATTGGGAGCTGCAGCCCGCGATGACGCTGGCCAGCCGCATCATCGGCGTGCAGCAACTCGCGCCCGGGGACACGGTGGGCTACGGGTCGAACTTCACCGCCGACGCGCCGCTGCGCATCGGTGTCATTGCCTGCGGCTATGCCGATGGCTATCCACGCCACTGCAACACGGGCACACCGGTGCTGGTGAACGGCGAACGCACGCGGATCGTGGGTCGCGTCAGCATGGACATGATCACGGTGGATATCACGCAATTGCCGAATGCCGGCATGGGCAGCGAGGTGACGCTGTGGGGGCGTGCTTCCAATGGCGCGGTGCTTGCGATCGACGAGCCCGCGCGTGCGGGTGGGACGGTGGGATACGAGCTGATGTGCGGGCTGGCTCAGCGGGTGCCTGTTCACGTCGCTGAATAGGCTAGCTCTTGCGCAACCCCAGCGTCATCACCGCGCCCACCACGATCAACGCACCCGCGATCTGGACCGGCGCGATCGACTGCCCCAGCACCAGCCACGCCAGCACCAGCGCGAACACCGGCTCCACATTCATGATCGCGGAATTGCCGACCACGCCCAGGCGCGGCAGCACGGTGAACATGATCGTGAACGCCGTGCCGTAGAGAAAGGTGAGCGCCGCCAACCCGCCCCGGCCGGCCGGCGCATCGGGCAGGTGGAAGCCGCCCTGCAGCGTCACGGTGATGAGTGCCACCCCGGCGGCCATCGCCATCGTTGTGGCGGTGCGCACACGCCCATCGACGTCACCGGCCTCGTGCTGCATCACGACCAGCGCCAGCCCGAACGTGCCCGCAGCCGCGAGAGCGAAGCCCACACCCGCGCCGATGCGCGCCCACTGACCGGCCGCGCCCAGGCCCGACGCCGCGCCGAGCACGTCGAGCGCCAGCGCGAGGCCGAACAGGATGATCGGCATGGCGATCAGCATCGCGCGCTCGGGCCGCTGCTTGTAGATGAGGCGCGACCAGAACGCAGTCCAGATCGGGTACGTGTTGAACGCTAGGAGTGCCAACGCGACCGGCAATCGAGCGACCGCGGAATAGAGGCACAGGCTCTGGACGCCGATCAGGAGGCCGATGACCGGCAGCATGCGCTTGTGCCGCGCCGTGAATGTCACGCGCACGCCTTGCACGGCGAGCAGCGCGACGACCACCATCGTGGTGACGGAGCTGCGGAATACGACCGCCGTCGCGACGTCGACGCCATGATTGAAGGCGATGCGCGCCGCCACGTGGTTGGCGCCCATCATGAGCGCGATGAGCAGCAGGGTGGCGAAGGCCGTACCGCTGATGGCCTTGGCGGGAGCGCTCATGCAGTGCGTGATTCCCGTACTGCAGCCGCAAGACCCTCCAGGACGGCAACCGTGCTGTCCCACCCGATGCAGCCATCCGTGACGCTCTGCCCGTAACGCAGGCCGGTGCGGCCATCGCTAATGTCTTGCCGTCCCTCGACGAGGTGGCTTTCCAGCAGGACGCCCGCGATGGCTCTCGACCCTCCCGCGATCTGCCGCGCGATGTCCGCGGCGACTTCCGGCTGGCGGCGATAGTCCTTGGCGCTGTTGCCGTGGCTGCAATCGATCAGCAAACGCGGGGTGAGCCCGGAATCGGCCAACGCCTTCGCGGCGGACGCGACGCTCGCTGCGTCGTAATTCGGCCCGCTGTTCGCGCCGCGCAGCACGAGGTGCGCATCGGGGTTGCCCGTGGTCGTGACCACGATCGCGCGACCCTCGAGCGAGATGCTGGGGAAGGTGTGCGCCTGCGCGGCGACGTGGATGGCATCGATGGCCACCGAGACGCTGCCGTTGGTGGCGTTCTTGAAACCGAGCGGCGCCGACAGCGCGGAGGCCATCTGCCGGTGCAACGGACTCTCCACCGTGCGCGCGCCGATCGCGCCCCAGCTGAGCAGCTCCGCGTAGTACTGCGGCGTGACCAAGTCGAGGATCTCCGAGGCGGCGGGCACGCCGAGCTTCGCGCACTCGAGCAGGATGCGGCGCGCGGCGCGAAGTCCCTCGCCGATGTCGCCTTCGCCGTCCAGCCCCGGGTCGTAGATGAGACCTTTCCATCCCATTCGCGTGCGCGGCTTCTCGAAGTACACGCGCATGACGGGGAACAGCGCGTCGCCGATCTGATCCGAGGTCGCTCTCAGTTTCTGCGCGTATTCGATGGCGGAGGCGGGCTCATGGATGGAGCACGGCCCGACGACCACCAGCGACCGTGGGTCCTCGCCGCGGAGGATGCGCCGCACCGTTTCGCGCGAGGCGGCGATGTGCGCGGCTTGAGCGTCGGTGCAAGGCAGTTCCGCCAGCAACTCGCGGGGCGTGGGGAGTGCCGTTTCACGTGCGATGTGCAGGTCGGCGATGTCGCGGTCGGGGCCGGGATGGGGCATGCGGCGAGATGGCGGTTGAAATTCAGGGCAGTCCGGCGAGGTGCAAGCGAGCCGCCTTGGCCAGGCGCTGGTCGTAGGTGGCGAGCGGCGCCTTGAGGAAGCCTGCCAGCCAGAGGTAGGAGGCATCGTAAGCGCTGAGCTTGTATTTGGCGGCGAGTTCGAACACCGGCTCTTCCTGGATGCGGTGCAGGTCGATGCTGATGTTCTGCAAATCCTTCAGGCCCGCGCGCGCGATTTCCTCGAAGCCGCCGGCAAGCTTTTTCAATGCAACGTGAGCGACCTCGGACTGCAGCACATAAGGTGCATGCAGTTCATTGGCGGCGATTTGGCGTTGTGAGTTCTCGCGCGCCTCTTCCTCGAAAAGCGCGGCCGCAAGGACGCTGCAGTCCAGCACGAGCGGCGGCCGTGTCCAGTAGCGCGGCGGCGGCTCCGCCACATAGAGTTCCCGCGGACTCACCGCGAATCCCGTGCTTCGCGAATGATGTCGACGCCCAGCGGCTGCCCCGGCACGACTTTGTTCCTTCCCCTGGCCTCCATGTCTGCGAAGAGCTGCTCCGGCGTCATCCACCCTTGGCGCACGATGGGCCAGCCATTCGGGTCGTACCCCACGATGCGCGGCGGGCGCGGGCCGTCCGGCGGCGATTCGGCCGCAGGTGCGACCACATAAGGAGCCGGCGCCTCTCGCACCGCCTGCTCGATGATCGACATCAACTCGCCCTGAAGGGAGCGATGGTTGCGCGCGGCGCGCTGACGCAATGCTTCGGCCCAGCTGTCCGGGACGTCCTTCACCGAGAGGTTTGGCATGATTGGCTCCGAGATGAATCCAAGGTTCCATTCTGGAGCCGAAGCCGGTTGATGTCAATACAATTTGTGTACCTTTGCATGAAGTCGGCTTAGTCCCAGCAGTACGTCCGTATACGGCGTAGGTACTTCCGTGATCTGCCCCAGCTCTCTCACCACGGTCACAAGAGCGTCCAGCTCAACGGGCTTGCCCTTCTCGACGTCCTGCAGCATGGAAGTCTTGAACGCCCCCAGCTTGCGCGTCACGGCATGCCGGTCTTCCGGCTCCTGGGCGATAGGGATGCCGATGCGCGCACCGATCTCCTTGGCCTCCAGCATCACCTTCCCGATGAAGCCGCGAACCAGATCGTCGTCGAGCACGAGGTCGGTCGTCGCGCCGGTCATGGCGCTGATGGGGTTCATCGTCATGTTGCCCCACAGCTTGAACCAGGTGTCCTGCTGGATCTGCTCCGATAGCACGGCTTCGAAACCCGCGCGCTCCAGCAGGGCCGCGAGATCGCGAACCCGCGCCGTCTTCTGCCCCGAAGGCTCGCCGATGATCAGCTTGTTGCCCACGTGCTGGCGTACACGGCCCGCCCCGTCGAGCGAGCAGCTCGCATGCACGACGCAGCCGACGATATGCTCGCCCGGGACGTTCGCCGCGATGCTGCCATCCGCATCCACCGCCTTCAGCCGTGTGCCTTCGTACTTGCCGCCGAAGCCTTCGAAGAACCACCACGGCACGCCGTTCATGGCGGTGAGGACGATGGTGGTCGCACCCAGCAGCGGCGCGATCGCCTTCGCCACGTCGGCCATCGCCGGCGCCTTGACCGCGACGACGACCAGGTCCTGCACGCCGAGTTCCGCCGGACTGTTGCTCACCCGGACGCGCGCGCTGTCGACTTGCCCGGTCTGCGCATGCGTCAGCGCCAACCCGTTGTCCCGGATCACTTCCAGCGTCGCGCCGCGCGCGACCACGCTCACGTCGCAACCCGCGTTGGCAAGCCGAAGGCCGATCCATCCGCCGATCGCACCGGCGCCGTAGATACAGACTTTCATGGGTTCAATTCTTGTAAGAGGGATCGATGCGGTCCACGCGCCGCACCAGCGCATCGAACACATCCTGGCCCGCGCCGAATTTCTGGTCCCACTGGAACGAGTCCTCGACGGTCTTCGCGGCCACGGCCTCGGACACGGGAATCGCGGGGCCGAGAGCGGCCTGCGCCACCTGCACGTCGCAGGCGCGTTGCAGCGTCCACAGCCGCACGAATGCCAGTGGCACGGTGCGGCCCCACGACAGCAAGCCATGGTTGCGCAGGATCACCACGGGCTTGTCGCCGATGTTCTTCAGGAGGCGGGGCGTCTCGTCCGCATGGATCGTGATGCCCTCGAAGTCGTGATACGCGACCAGCCCGTGCAACTGCGCGGAATAGAAATTGTTTTGCGCGAGACCACCTCGCGTGCATGCCACCGCGAGGCCGGAGGTGGTGTGCGTGTGCATCACGCAATGCGCATCGGCGATGTTCTCGTGGATCGCCGAATGCACGGTGAAGCCCGCGGGGTTCACCGGCCAGGGGTTGTCGTCGAGCTTGTTGCCCTTCAGGTCGATCTTCAGCAGGTTGCTCGCCGTCACCTCGCTGTAATGCAGGCCGAAGGGATTGATGAGGAAGTGTTTCTCGCCGCCCGTCGCGGTATCCGGCAAGCGCACCGTGATGTGGTTGTAGATCATCTCGGTCCAGCCGAGCATGTCGAATACGCGATAACAAGCCGCGAGTTGCACCCGCGCTTTCCATTCATCGGGATGCATGCCGCGCACTGCCGGTTTGAGGATGGCGTTCATGATGAACCTCCGGTCAATAGGTCTTGCTGGCGGGAATCGGCGCGATGCCCGACTTGAACTTCGCCGCGAGCGCCGAAGTGGCTTTCATCAACAGGTTGGTGTCCAGGCCGACCGCGACGAATTCCGTGCCCAGGTCCAGGTACTCGCGGGCCAGCGTCTCATCCGGCCACAGGATGCCGGCGGCCTTGCCCGCTTTGTGGATGCGCGCGATCGCGTCCTTGATCGCCGCCTGCACTTCAGGGTGCGTCTGGTTGCCGACGTGCCCCAGCGCCGCGGATAAATCCGCCGGGCCGATGAAGACACCGTCAACGCCTTCGGTGGCGGCAATCGCGTCGAGGTTGCTCAACGCCTCGCGCGTTTCGGCTTGCACGAGCAGGCAGATCTGTTCGTTCGCCTCTTTGGCGTAAGTCGGGATGCGGCCCCACCGCGAAGCGCGCGCGCCGCCCATGCCTCGAATGCCGATCGGCGGGTAGCGCGTCGCGCGCACCAGATCCGCGGCTTGCTGCGGCGTATCGACCATCGGCACGAGCAGAGTCTGGATGCCGAGATCCAGGTACTGCTTGATCAACGCCGTACCGACATTGCCGTGACCCACCGGCACACGCGCGATGGCATGCGATTGCGGATAGGCAGCGATCACCTGAGCCTGCTGCAGGATCGTGCGCAGGTCGTTCGGCGAATGCTCGCCGTCGATCAACAGCCAGTCGAAACCCGCGCCCGCGCAAATCTCGGTGGTGTAGTGATCGGCGAGGCCCACCCACAGGCCGATCTGGGGGCGCTTCTCGCGCAGCGCCTGCTTGAAGGGATTGACCGGGTTGTGGATTGGAATCATGGAATACCTCGCCTAGACAAAGTTGAATTCGAACCGGCCGAGCGCGCCATAGTCGGCATCGAAGCGGTCGCCGCGTTTCGCGGGCGCGGGCCGCGTGAACGAACCCGCGAGCACTACTTCCCCGGCTTCGAGGTATTCGCCCCAGGGCGCAAGCTTCATCGCCAGCCACGCCACGCCGATCGCCGGATGCCCTTGCACGCCCGCGGCGAGCCCAGTCTCTTCCACCGCGCCGTTCTGCCGCAGGATCGCGCCGCACCAGGGCAGGTCGACCTCGCGCGGCCCGACCTTGCGTCCGCCGAGAACGATGCCGGCGTTCGCGGCGTTGTCGCTGATCGTGTCCTGCACCTTGCGCATGACCTTCGTATGGCGGTCCAGCTGTTCGATGCGCGCGTCGATGATCTCGATCGCGGGCGTGACATAGTCCGTCGCGGCGAGCACATCTTCCACGGTGATCTTGCTTCCCTCGAGTTTGCGCTTCAGGACGAACGCGAGTTCGACTTCGACACGCGGTGCGATGAAGCGATCGACGGGGATGTCTCCTGGCTCGAAGAACATGTCGTCCAGCAGCGTCCCGAAATCCGGCTCATCGATCTGGCTGGATTGCTGCATGGCTCGGGAAGTGAGCCCGATCTTGTGACCGCGCACCACGCGCCCCGACGCGATCTTCTTCGCGACCCACGCGCGCGAGATCGCGTAGCCGTCCTCCACGGTCATGCCGGGAAAGCGTTTCGAAAAATGCTCGACCTGAACGCGCTCGCGTTCGCTGCGATCGAGTTCGCCGGCGAGGTGGTCGATGAGGTGCTGCTCGATCATTTCTTGAACAAGGGATGCAGGTTGCCGTGCTTCGCGTCGTACACCTGCCCCGGGCTTTCGTCGATCTGCAGGGTCATGCCGATCAATCCCTTCTCGACCATCGGCGCGAACCGTTCCTTTACCTTGGCCATCAGCGCATCGCCCGTCACCATCTTGGCGGTCTCGCTGCGTCCGGCGGCAATCCGCACGTTCACGTACACAAACGCGTAATCCCGTTTGCTATCCGCAACGGCATAGTGCGTCGCCGGATAAGCCATCACCCGCGTGCCGCCCGGCGGATACAGCGGCGTGCCGTTCTCCTCCTTCAGGCTCACGATCACATCCGCCAGGTCGCGGCAAAGCGCGTCCATGTCGGCTTCGATGTTGGGTGTGTATTGAATGACGATGTGCGGCATGGCGGTTCAACTCCAGAAACCAAAATCGGGGTCAGATTCCAATTTATCCAGCGGCGTCACGGGAAAGATCGCGTTGATCTGCCCCGTGCCCGAGCTGCCGAAATACGGCGTGACGACTTCCACCGGCGCTTCGTACGCGTCCCAGCCGAGGAGTCCGAGCAGCATCGCGGTGTCGTGCATGTCGCCTTCGCCCCAGCACTTCTCGGCGTACATGGGCAGCATGCCGATGAATGTCTTCCAGTCGCCTTTTTTCCAGAGCTCGACCACGCGATGGTCCACCTGCTCGAGGAACGGGTCGTACACCTTGTGCATGAACTCCGGCGCGCGGCCGTTGTCCGCGAAGTGATGCGAGAGCGATCCGCTCGCGAACACCGCGACAGTGCCCTCGTACTGCTCCTCGATCGCGCGGCGCACGGCGAGGCCGAAGCGTCCCGACTCGCGCAAGTCGTGCCAGTCGCACCATCCGCTCACGCTGATCACCTTGTAGTGCTGGTCCGCGTTCATGTAGCGCATCGGCACGAGCGTGCCGTACTCCAGCTCCAGTGTCGTGTCCGAATGTGCCCGGGTCTTCACGCCCATCGCATTCGCCATGTCGCCGATCATGTGGCCCAGTTCAGGATTGCCGGGATATGCGTAAGGCATGTTCCGGATGAAGTGCGGCAACTCGTTGCTCGTGTACACGCCCTCGAACTTCGGCCCGCAATTGATGTGGTACTCGCTGTTCACCTGCCAGTGCACGTCGAACACCACGATCGTGTCCACACCCGCCTCGCGGCAGCGCCGGTCGATCTCCTTGTGCCCGTTGATCGCCGCGTCGCGGCAGCCGAAGTTCGGCCCCGGGAATTCCGACAGGTACATCGACGGAACGTGGGTGATCTTGGCGGCGAGTGCCAACTTGCCCATTCACACCCCCCAATGCGGAATATGGTGGTTGCCCAAAGACACCGCGATGTTCTTCGGCTCCAGGAACACCTCGTAGCTCCACGTCCCGCCTTCGCGCCCCGTCCCGGAAGCCTTCGTGCCGCCGAACGGCTGGCGCAAGTCCCGCACGTTCTGGCTGTTCACGAAACACATGCCCGCCTCGATCGCCGCGGCCACACGGTGCGCGCGCCCCAGGTTCTCGGTGAACACATAACTCGACAAACCATACTGGATGTCGTTCGCTTTGGCGATGGCATCGGCTTCATCGCTGAACGGAATCAGGCAGGCGACCGGCCCGAAGATTTCTTCCTGCGCGATCTTCATGCGGTTGTCCACATCCGCGAAGACGGTGGGCATCACGAAGTTGCCCTTCTTCACCCGGTCCGGCACCACCGGCGCATCGAGCCCGCCGCACAGCAGCGTCGCGCCTTCCTTCGGGCCGAGTTCGATATAGCTGCGCACCTTCGCGAGATGCGCCTGCGAGATCATCGGCCCGACGATCGTCTTCTCGTCGAGCGGATCGCCGACGGAAATCTTCTTCGCGCGTGCCACGAACTTCTCCACGAACGATGCGTAGATCGATTGCTGCACCAGGATGCGGCTGCCTGCCGTGCAGCGCTCGCCGTTGTTCGAGAAGATCATGAACACGGCAGCGTCGAGCGCGCGGTCCAGGTTCGCGTCGTCGAAGATCACGAACGGCGACTTGCCGCCGAGCTCCATGCTGAACTTCTTCAGCCCGGCCTGCTGCACGATGCGGTTGCCCGTCGCGGTGGACCCGGTGAACGAGATCGCGCGAACGTCGCGATGCTTGACCAGCGGCTCGCCCGCCTGCTTGCCGGTCCCGTGCACGAGATTCAGAACGCCTGCGGGAATACCGGCTTCCGTCGCCAGCTGTCCAAGCCGCGAAGCCGTCATCGGCGAGAGCTCGCTCATCTTCAGCACCGCGGTGTTGCCGAATGCGAGGCAGGGCGCGACCTTCCACGTCGCCGTCATGAATGGTACGTTCCAGGGCGAAATCAGCGCGCACACACCGACGGGATGGAACAGCGTGTAGTTCAGGTGCGTGTCGGTCGGATAGGTGTGGCCGTCAACGCGCGTGCACATCTCCGCGAAGTAATAGAAGTTGTCGGCCGCACGCGGCACAAGCTGCTTGCCGGTCTGGGCGATTACCTGTCCCGTGTCGTTCGTCTCGGTCTGCGCGATTTCTGGAACGTGCGACGCGATCAGGTCGCCGAGCTTGCGGATCAGCTTCGCGCGCTGCGGCGCGGGCATCGCCGCCCACTTCGGGAAGGCATCTTTGGCCGCAGCCACGGCAGCGTTCACTTCCTCTTCACCGCCGTGTGCGACTTCAGCGAGAACCTCCTGCGTCGCGGGGTTCACGCTTTCGAAATAGTCGCGGCCGGGAACGGCCCTGCCGTTGATGAGATGGTCGATTTTCATGATGCTGCGATGGTGTTCATGAGCGCGCCCACGCCTTCGATCTCGGTGACGATGACGTCACCCGGCTGGCAATCGGCGACGCCGTCGGGCGTGCCGGTGAGGATCAGGTCGCCGGGACGCAGCGTCATGAAGCTGGAAAAATATTCGATGAGGAAGGGCACGTCGAAGATCATGTCCTTCGTGTTGCCCGATTGCGTGACCTTGCCGTTCACGGTGGTCGACAGCGCGAGCGCCATCGGGTTGGCGATGTCGTTGCGGTCCACGAACCACGGCCCGAGCGGCGTCGCGCCGTCGCGGTTCTTCGCGCGCAGGTTCGGCCGATACCAGTTCTCCAGGTGATCGCGCACCACGTAGTCGTTCGCCACCGTGTAGCCGTCGATGAAATCGTAGGCGTCATCCCGCTTCACACGCTTTGCTTCCCGTCCGACGACGATCGTGAGCTCGCACTCGTAATGCATGAACGCCACGTTCGCGGGGCGTCGCGTGGTCTGCCGGTGCCCCGTCAACGCGCTGGGGCTCTTCAGGAACACCAGCGGCTCGTCCGGCGCCTTGAAGGCGAGTTCCTTCGCGTGGTCCGCGTAGTTGAGGCCCAGCGCGAAGATCGTGCGCGGCTGGCGCGTTGGGTTGAGTGGCGGCAGCCATGTCACGTCATCGAAGTTCGCGAACTCCGCGTTCTCGAACATCAGCTTGCCGTCGCGCTCCACCGCATTCTTCTCGACTCCCTCGTGGAGGACGCGGGCGTACTTCATGCGGCCTCCGCCACGAGCATGTTGGTCAAAGTGCCGAGACCCTCGGCGCTGATCTCGATGCGATCGCCGACCTTCGCGAGGGGTCTCCCCACGTCGCAGCCGAGCATCAACACGTCCCCGGCGGCGAGCGTCGTGAATTCGCTCACGTCGGTGAGCAATTGGCGCGGCGCGCGCACGAGGTCGTTGAATTTCACGGTCTGGCGCAACTCGCCATTGATGCGCACTTCGACGACGAACCATGCGGGGTCCGCGCAATCCTCGTCGCGCATCATCTGGCCGCCGACACCCAGGAAGCCGTCGAGGCATTTGAATTTGACCGGCGGGCGATACAGGCTCTCGTGCGGGATCGACAGGTCGTTCATCAGCACATAGCCCGCGGGCTCGCCGGGACCCTTCATGACGAAGCCGATGGTCGCGCCGACTTCCACTTCGGGCACATGGGCGGGCACGGAGATATCCGCGCCATCCATGCTCCAGGTGTTCGCGGGCTTGATGTAGAGGACGGGCGCTGTCGGCGGCGCCTTGTACGGCGCTTCGTTGACCTTGCCGCCGAGCGCTTCGAGCTCACCGCGGAAATTCAACAGGGTCCCATAGACCGTACCCATCGAGAGGAAACTCATGGCTGCTCCAGTTCGATCACCTTGTCGAGCAGCCCGTACAGCTGCATGAGGTCGTCCTTGCCGAGCGCCTTCTCCAT
Organism: Pseudomonadota bacterium; assembly: GCA_040385005.1. Lineage (GTDB taxonomy): Bacteria > Pseudomonadota > Gammaproteobacteria > Burkholderiales > Burkholderiaceae_C > Ramlibacter. The sequence continues at coordinate 22,637 of JAZKIF010000136.1, read as the reverse complement.
CCACGTGTAGTGGGCTTCGATGGTGCGGGACAGTTTGTCCACCAGTTTCAGTGCCTTGGGCGTGGCCGCGATCGCGGTGCGGCGCTGGTCGGAGGCATCGCGCTCGCGTTTGATCAGGCCGTCTCGCTCCATGCGCGTGAGCACGCCCGTAAGGCTCGGGCCGAGGATATACGCTTCACGCGCGACGCGCCCGGTCTCCACGGTGCCGTGCTCGCCCAGCACGCGCAGCACGCGCCACTGCTGGTCGGACAGTCCGTGCTCGCGCAAGCTCGGCCGGGTGTGCGCCATGACGGATTCGCGCGCCTGCAGCAACAGGCGCGGCAGGTTTCGGTGGGAGAAGGATGTGACCATGCGATTTATTTAACATGTTAAGTTAACGCGGGCCCTTGTGCAATTCGATGGGATCGGGGAATACCCTGTCCAGCTATAGTCGCCACCCACATGGCCAAGGAAAAAACCAGCTACACCTGCACCGAATGCGGCGGATCCAGTCCGCGCTGGCTCGGCAAGTGCCCGCATTGCGAAGCGTGGAACACGCTCATCGAAACTGTGGTCGAGTCGGGCGCGCCGAGCCGCAACAACCGCTTCGCATCGCTGGCCAAGAGCAGTGCGGTCACGGCCCTCGCGGACATCGAAGCCAGCGAGATCGAACGCACGCCCACCGGCATCGGCGAGCTCGACCGTGTGCTGGGCGGCGGCATCGTCGAGGGCGGTGTCGTGCTCATCGGCGGCGACCCCGGCATCGGCAAATCCACGCTGCTGTTGCAGGCTCTGGATGGGCTGCAGCGCGCGGAAGTGCCCACGCTCTACGTGACCGGCGAGGAAAGCGGCGCGCAAGTGGCGCTGCGTTCGCGTCGCCTCGGCCTGGACAACTCGCGCGTGAACGTCCTCGCGGAAATCCAGCTCGAGAAGATCCTCGCAACCATCGCCGCGATGCAACCGGCTGTGGCGGTGATCGACTCCATCCAGACCGTGTACTCGGACCAACTTACGTCCGCGCCGGGTTCGGTCGCGCAGGTGCGCGAGTGCGCGGCGCACCTCACGCGCGCCGCGAAGGCCGGCGGCACCAGCATCATCCTCGTGGGCCACGTGACGAAGGAAGGCGCGCTGGCAGGACCGCGCGTGCTCGAGCACATGGTCGACACGGTGCTGTATTTCGAAGGCGACACGCATTCGAGCTTCCGCCTGGTCCGTGCCGTGAAGAATCGCTTCGGCGCCGTCAACGAGATCGGCGTGTTCGCGATGACGGAGAAGGGCCTGAAGGGCGTCGCCAACCCGAGCGCCATCTTCCTGTCGCAGCACAGCGAGCCCGTGCCGGGCAGCTGCGTGCTCGTCACGCTCGAAGGCACGCGCCCCATGCTCGTGGAAATCCAGGCGCTGGTGGACAGCGGCGGCGTGAGTCCGCGCCGTTTGTCCGTGGGCCTGGACCGCGACCGGCTCGCGATGTTGCTTGCGGTGCTGCATCGGCACGCCGGCGTCGCATGCATGGACCAGGACGTGTTCGTCAACGCCGTCGGCGGCGTGCGCATCAACGAGCCGGCCGCCGACCTGGCGGTGATGCTCGCCATCACATCGAGCCTGCGGGGCAAGCCGTTGCCGCGCGGCTTCATCGCGTTCGGGGAGGTGGGTCTCGCCGGAGAAGTGCGGCCCGCACCGCGCGGCCAGGAGCGATTGCGCGAGGCCGCGAAACTCGGCTTCTCCGTCGCCGTGGTGCCCAAGGCCAACGCGCCCAAGAAAGGCAGCCGCGAGATCGAGGGCCTGACCATCCACGCGGTCGAACGCATCGAGGAAGCGATGGAGGTGGTGCGCTCGCTGCAATGATCGCCTGACGCGGCGAGTGGCCGGCTTCCTACACACGAGCTTGTCCGCGCTGGCCACACTGGGGACCAACTCCAGGAAAAACCGCCATGGCATTGCCGCGCGCCGCCTATCGCTTCACTCGTCCGGTCGCAGCCGTGTTGTGCTGCACTGTTCTTGCGCTCGCCGGCGCGCAGGCGCTCGCCAAGCCCGCTCAAAAGACTTCAACTTCTCAAGCCAACGGCCCGATCGACATCGACGCCTTCAACGCCGCCACCGACACCCCGCTGCTGAAAGTCGGCAGCCGCGGTGCGGCGGTGACGCGCGCGCAGATCCTGCTGGATCGCTCGTGGTATTCCGTCGGCGAGATCGACGGCAGGTTCGCGGCCAACATGCAGCGCATGGTCAAGGCTTACCAGCTCGCCCACGGACTGAAGGGCTCGGGCACCGTCACGCCGGAAACCTGGCTGGCGCTGCGCCAGGATTCCGAGCCGCTGCTCACCCGCTACACGATCACGCCCAAGGATGCGGCGGGACCCTTCGAGAAAACGCCGAAGGACATGGCCGAGCGCGCCCAGCTCAAGGCCCTGAACTACGAGACGCTGGAAGAAGCGCTCGGCGAGCGATTCCACACGAGCGCGGCCTACCTCCGGCAGCTCAACGCCGGCAAGAAGATCGAAGACGGCGCCGATCTCGTCGTGCCGAACGTGACGCAAGGCAAGCCGCCTGCGAAGGCCGCGGCCATCGAGATCGACAAGGCCGCGCGCGTCCTCTATGTGCTGGATGCCGCGAAGCGTCCCGTCGCCGGGTTTCCGATCAGCATCGGCAACGAAAAGAACGATCCGCTGCCGATCGGCCGCATGACGATCCGCAACGAAGTGAAGAATCCGCGCTTCACGTACGACCCGTCGATCCTCAAGAACGCGCCGAAGGATGCGCAGAAGGTCGATGTCGCGCCCGGCCCGAACAATCCCGTCGGCAGTATCTGGCTGGGCCTGTCGAAACCGCACTGGGGCATCCACGGCACGCCCGATCCGTCGAACGTCGGGCACTCCGAAACCAACGGCTGTATCCACATGACCAACTGGGATGCTGAGCGGCTTTCCACGCTCGTGAAAGCCGGCTTCAGGGTCGACGTGCGGCCATGAAATTGAATCCCCGGATCCTCGCGCTCGTCGCCGCGACGATGGTCGGGTTGGGCGCACTTGCCGCCGTCACGGCGCCCACCGCGGACGTGGCCGATGTCATCCGCCTTCGCTCTCGCTCACCGTTAGTCCCGGTGCAGGCGATGGATGCCTCGAAGCTGGTCGACACGTACTCGCAATCCCGTGAAGCGGGGACGAGAAGCCACGAGGCGCTGGACATCCTCGCGCCGCGCGGAACCCCGGTCGTCGCCGTGGAAGACGGCCGCATCGCCAAGCTCTTCCTGAGCAAGCCCGGCGGCATCACCGTGTACCAGTTCGATCCGGGCACCGAGTTCGCTTACTACTACGCGCACCTCGACAGTTATGCCGATGGGCTGGCCGAAGGCGTGGCCGTGAAGCGCGGTGACGTGATCGGCTACGTCGGCAACACCGGGAATGCCGCGGGCGGTGCGCCGCACCTGCACTTCGCGGTGTTCAGGCTGGGGCCCGAGCGGCAGTGGTGGCAAGGCACGCCGCTCAACCCGTTCGGCCTCTGGCGCGACCCGTCGCAATAAGCGAGCGCGCCGCCGCGCGACAATCGGCGGATGAATTGGCAAAAAATCCTCATCCCCCTTGCCGGCGCCGTCCTGATCGTGGTCGCTTTCCAGGCCTATGGCTGGCCCGGCGCGGCGATCGCCGGCACCGGCATCGTCATGTACATCCTGCTGCACTTCAACCGCATGATGCACGTCCTCAAGCGCGCGGCCGAGCGGCCCAAGGGCTATGTTTCGAGCGCCGTGATGTTCAACGCGAAGCTCAAACCCGGCGTGAACCTGCTGCATGTGATGGCGATGACCGATTCGCTGGGCGAGCCGCTCTCGAAGGAGGGCGAGGAGCCCGAGGTGTACCGCTGGACCGATGGCGGCAATTCCCACGTGACCTGCGAGTTCGCCAACGGCAAGCTCGTGAAATGGACGCTTGACCGGCCGGTGGAGGCCGAGGAGCCCGCCCCACCCGCCGCGCCTTAAAATCGCGGGTTCGAGCGAACCCGACTCCAAAGGACAGACATGAGCGTTGTACCCAGCATGGCCGACCGCGACGGCAAGATCTGGATGGATGGCGAACTGGTGGACTGGCGCGACGCCAAGATCCACGTTCTCTCCCATACCTTGCACTACGGCTGCGGCGCCTTCGAGGGCGTGCGCGCCTACAAGACGGACAGCGGCACGGCGATCTTCCGCCTGCAGGAACATACCGAGCGCCTGTTCAACAGCGCGAAGATCCTGCGAATGACCATCCCGTTCACCAAGGAGCAGGTCAACGAAGCGCAGCGGCAGACCGTGCGCGAGAACAAGCTGGAGAGCTGCTACATCCGCCCCCTCACCTGGATTGGTTCGCAAAAGCTCGGCGTGAGCCCCAAGGGCAACCAGATCCACCTGATGGTCGCGGCCTGGGCCTGGGGCGCCTACCTTGGCGAGGAAGGCATGAAGCGCGGCATCCGCGTGAAGACCTCCAGCTACACGCGCCACCACGTCAACATCACGATGACGCAGGCCAAGGCGGTGAGCAACTACACCAACTCGATCCTCGCCAACATGGAAGCGCTGGACGATGGCTATGACGAGGCGCTGCTGCTGGACAGCTCCGGCTTCGTGTCCGAAGGCGCGGGCGAGAACATCTTCGTCGTCAAGGGCGGCGTGATCTACACGCCCGACCTCTCGGCCGGCGCGCTGAACGGCATCACGCGCAACACCGTGTTCCACATCGCCAAGGACCTGGGCCTGGAGATCGTGCAAAAGCGCATCACGCGTGACGAGGTGTACATCGCCGACGAAGCGTTCTTCACCGGCACCGCCGCCGAAGTGACGCCGATCCGCGAGCTCGATCGCCTCGAGATCGGCGCCGGCTCGCGCGGCCCCATCACCGAGAAGATCCAGTCCGCGTTCTTCGACATCGTGAACGGCCGCAATCCCAAGTACGCCCACTGGCTCACGAAAGTCTGACGATGACCGCCACCACCGCCCCCGCCAGGAAAGAAGCCGTCGTCGAGTTGCTCGCCAAGGACCTGAACGCCAACGGCGGCGTGTTCTGCCCCAGCCCCATCGCCGGCATGAAACTGTGGAACACGCACCCGCGCATCTTCCTGGACGTCGCGAGCACCGGCGCCGCGAAGTGCGCGTATTGCGGGACTGTGTACAAGCTCAAAGAGGGCGAGCACTTCGGCGGACATCACTAATTGGGGTCCATCACTAATTGGGGTCAGATTCCAATTCTTTGAATAACTCGCTGATCATCGCCCCCCAGTGGATCGGCGACGCGGTGATGACCGAGCCGCTGATGCGGCGATTGCATGCGCGCGGCGAACGTCTGGCGGTCGGCGCGTTGCCGTGGGTCGCACCGGTGTACCGCGCGATGCCGCAGGTCAGCGAAGTCATCGAATTCCCCTTCCAGCACGGTGGCCTGCAATTCAAGGCGCGGCGCTCGATCGCGAAGCAGGTCGAAGGCCGATTCGACACCGCCTACGTGTTGCCGAATTCGCTCAAGAGCGCGCTGCTGCCCTTTCTCGCCAGCATCCCCAAGCGCGTCGGCTACCTCGGCGAGGCGCGCGTCGGTCTCTTGACGCACCGGCTGAAGAATCCGAAGAACAAGCCGCCGATGGTGGCGTTCTATTCGGCGCTGTCGGGCGAGCGGCAAGGGCTTGAGGCGGACCGGCCGGTGCTCACGCTAGCGCCGCAGGAGATCGCCGCCGCGCTGTCCGCGAATGGCTTGCAGCCTTGCGGTTATTACGTCTTCGCACCCGGCGCGGAATACGGCCCCGCCAAACGCTGGCCCGCGGCCCACTTCGCAGAACTCGCCCGCTCTCTCGATCATCCCGCCGTGTTGCTCGGCTCGGGTAAGGAAGCGCCGCTGTGCGACGAGATCGCAGCGGCTGCGGGCGAGGGCCGCTGCATCAGCCTTGCGGGCAAGACGCCGCTGCTCCAGGCATTCGGTTTGATCGCCGCGGCCAAGGCCGTCATCAGCAACGACTCCGGCCTGATGCACGTCGCCGCCGCGTTCGGCGTTCCGCAAGTTGCGGTGTTCGGCTCATCGAGTCCGCTGCACACGCCGCCATTGAATGACAACGCGACCGTCCTGTGGCTCAAACAGGACGAAAGCTACCAGCCGCCGCTCGACTGCGCGCCCTGCTTCGAACGCGAGTGCCCGTTGGGCCATACGCGATGCCTCGTCGACATCACGCCGCTGCTCGTCACAGCGGCTTTGCAGGCGCGACCAATTCCCGCAAGCGAGTAAGCGCCGTCGAAGCGCCGCCGTTCCACACCAGGTGCGTGTGGTTACGCCGGATGCGCGCCGGCATTTCGTGTTGGCGCACATCACTCGCCGACTTCAAGGCGCCCAGCAGCGAGCGCGGCACCAGGGCGAAGCCCGTCCCCGCCGCGACGCACGCGATCATCGCCTGGTAGGAGCCGAACTCCAGCGTGCGCGCGGGCATCACTCCCGAGCCGCCCAGCCACTCCTCCAGGCGCTTGCGGTAGGAGCAACCATTGGCGAATGCGATCAGCGTGGAGCCGGACAGCTCCGCCGCGCGCGTGATCGGCGCCGCGTCCTTCGAGGTGATCAGCACCAGCTCTTCCTCGAACACCTTCAACTTGTTGAGCCCCGGTGCGGTGAACGGCTCGGATACGAAGGCGGCTTCGATCTCGAAATTCGCGACGCGCTGCACCAGCGCGCCCGTCGTGCCCGTCACCAGCTCCACCACCACCGACGGGTAGAGCTTGTGAAAGCGCGAGAGGACAGGCGCGAGGCGGCTGCCCGCCGTGCTTTCGAGCGAGCCCACGCGGAAAACCCCCATCGGCTTGCCGGTGCGCAGCTCGCTCTCGGCTTCGTCGGCGAGCCGAAAGAGCCGCTGCGCGTACGACAGCAGCAACTCACCTTCGGGCGACAGGACGAGCGTGCGCCCTTGCCGACGGAACAGCTGCAGGCCCAGGCGCTCCTCCAGTTGCTTGATGCGCGTGGTGACGTTGGACTGCACGCGGTTGAGCTTGATCGCAGCGCGGATGATCCCGCCCTCGCTCACGACGGCGCGGAAAATCTCCAGCGAGTCGAGGTCGATTGTTCTCATGCGGAGAATGGATTATCTGAATAATTCATTTGTGGACGAAAGCGATTCTCGGTCTAATCGAACGCCATGGCAATCCACCCAGCCCGCCCCGCGCCCACGCCGGCCGCCATTTGCCTGGCGGGCGCGCTGGCACTCGCGGTGGCCATGGGTATCGGGCGCTTCGCCTTCACGCCGATGCTGCCGCTCATGATCCAGGCCGGTGGCCTGGACGTGGCGGGCGGTGGCTGGGTCGCGGCGGCAAATTACGCGGGATATCTCGTCGGCGCGATGACGGCGTCCCGCGTTCCGCTCGGCGCCGTGCGGCTCGGCTTGCTCGCCCTGTTGCTCAGCGCGATCCTCGCCGCCGCGATGGCCTTGCCGGGCTCGCTGGTGCTGTGGTCCGTGCTGCGTTTCGCGGCGGGCGTCGCCAGCGCGTGGGTCTTCGTGAGCACCGCCGTGTGGTGCCTGGGCGCGCTCGCGCGGGCACAGCGCGCGTCCTGGGGTGCCGCCGTCTACTTCGGCGTCGGCGCGGGAATCGCGATCGCGGGTCTCTATTGCCTCGGCGGAAGCATCGCGGGTGCCACGCCCGGGTCGCTCTGGATTCAGCTGGGGGTTCTCGCGGCGGTGCTGGTCGTGCCGGTGTTCTGGGTGATGACCCGGCTGGATGACGGCGTTGCGCCCACGCCTTCGCAAGCAAGCGCGCCCGGCGCCGAGTCCCACAGTGAGCCGCCGCCAGGAACCTTGAGCCTCGTCGTCTGCTACGGCATCTTCGGCTTCGGCTACATCCTCCCCGCGACGTTCCTTCCGGTTCTGGCGCGCGCGGTGGTCGACGATCCGCGCCTCTTCGGCCTCGCCTGGCCGGTGTTCGGCGCGATGGCGGCGGCGTCCACGCTGCTCGCGGGATGGTTCGCGCGCCATGCTTCGCGTCTGCAGGTGTGGGCCGTCGCGCACGTGTTGATGGGCGTGGGTGTGCTCCTGCCGAGCGTGTCGCAAAGCGGCGTGGCGATCGCACTTTCCGCAGTGCTGGTGGGCGGGACGTTCATGGTCATCACGATGGTCGGCGTGCAGGAAACCCGCGCGCGCGTCCCCGGCGACCCGACGCGCTGGGTCGGCCGCATGACCACCGCATTCGCGCTCGGCCAGATCGCGGGGCCGCTGTTCTCCTCGATGCTTCTGCATATGCCGCTGCACGGCATGAACGGCCTCAACCTCGCCCTGCAGGCCGGGGCGGCATCTCTCTGGCTTAGCGCCGCCTGGTTGTGGCGCGAGGCTTCATCGTCACCCATCCGCGAAAGGATTTCCCATGCCCGATGAATCTCTCACCAAGCCCGCTCGCCAAGGCTCCGCGCAACCCTGGCGCGAGCGCATGCCGCTGCCGGCGGACGATGCGATGACGCCGGCGCAACGCGAAGCCGCGCAGGCGCTCATCGCCGGTCCGCGCAAAGGCGTGTACGGGCCGTTCCTGCCGCTGCTGCGCAGTCCGCAGCTGCTGGACCGCGTCGCGAAGGTCGGCGAGTACCTGCGGTTCGAGAGCGTGCTCGATGCGCGCATCCGCGAGTTCGCGACCTGCATCGCGGCGCGTCACGTGAGCAATCAATTCGAGTGGCTGATGCATGCACCGCTCGCGATCAAGGCCGGCGTATCGCCTGCCGCGATCGAAGCGCTACGCGTCGGCGCGAGGCCCAAGGGACTGCCCGCCGATGAAGAGGCCGCGCTCGATCTCGCGACCGAACTCCTCGCGACACACGGCGCAAGCGAGCCGACCTACACGCAGGCGCTTGAGCAATTCGGCGAGCAGGGCGTCGTCGAGCTCACCACGCTGGTCGGCTACTTCGTCATGGTGTCGTGGCTGATGAACGTGGCGCACACCGCGCCGCAGGCGGGGGCGCAGGGCGAGCCGTTGCCGGCATTTCCGCTGTGAGCAAAAAAACAGCCGCCTTGCGGCGGCTGTATAAAGTCCTTGAAACAAGGACGTCGTTGGGAGACTTGAAACCGGAACCTCGTTGCCATTCGCTTGCGTGACAGCACTGGCGAAACTTTAGCCCCGGCGGGCGTTTCGCGCATCCTGCAAATGGAGGAGAAAACCCAGCCGCTCATGCATGAAATGGTTGCCGGTGACTTACTTCACGAATTACACCGCGTCGCAAGGCACGCGCAGCAGGAAGCACGCGCCGCCGCCCGGCTGGTCCTCGCACACCACCGACCCTTGATGCCGGCTGGTGATGGACCGCACCAGCGCCAGACCCAGGCCTACGCCGCCCGAGCGCTCGCTCGCGCCGGCCAGCCGGTAGAACGGCTCGAAGATCCTCTCGCGTTCCGCTGCAGGCACGCCCGGTCCGTGATCGCGCACGCGAACCACGGCCAGCCCCTGCTCGCGATTGACTTCCACCGTCACGTCGCCATCGCTGTAGCGGCGCGCGTTCTCCAGCAGGTTGCGGATCGCGCGGCGCAGCAGCTTGGCCACGCCCTGCACGACGAGCGGGCGCGGATCGGGGCTGGGCACGAGTTCGGCGCCTGCACGTGCGCATTCCTCGGCGACCAGCCCGGTGAGATCGATCGACTCGAACGTGCCGACGTCGGTCTCCCTCGCATCGAGGCGGCTCGCCAGCAGGATCTCGTCGATCAGCTGGTCCAGCTCGGCGATGTTGCGGCGGATCTCGTCCTGGAACGCGGGCGAGGTCTGCGGCTCCATCAGCTCCAGCCCCATGCGGATGCGCGCGAGCGGCGAGCGCAGCTCGTGCGACGCATTCGCGAGCAAGGACTTGTGCGATTTCAGCAGCGTCTCGACGCGCTCCGCGGCGTGATTGAAACGCTGCGCGAGGAAAGCGAGTTCGTCCGAGCCCGATTCGTTGATGCGCGTGGACAGATCGCCTTCACCCCAGCGCTCGACGCCCTGGCGCAGATGATCGAGCCGCAGCGTGAGCCGGCGGATGATCGGGTACGTGCCGATGGCCACCGCGAGAGCGACGATGCCCAGCAGCCACAGCAGGCTGCTCGGTCCGCGGAACCACGGCCGACCGGGCGGGCCCTCGCCGGGCGCGCGCGGGCGCGGCGGCAGTTGCACGACGAGCGTGCTGCCGTCCTTCATCTCCACCTGGAATTCCACGCCCTGGCCCGGCGTGCGCACGGGGCGCGTCTTGACCTGGCCCAGCACGTCGCCGGCTTCGTTGCGGATGATGACTTCGCGCTCCGGCGCCTGCTCGGTGTTGATGCGCCAGAGATAGCCGAACGCGACCGTCAGCACACCGACGGCGAGCACCACCGCGATCCAGATGCGCAGGTAGAGGGGAACGCGAAAGCGCCCGCGCCAAGCGACCATGTTCGGGTGCCTTCAGTCCTGCTGCTTGGCGAAGACGTAGCCCACGCCGCGCACCGTGAGGATGCGCTTGGGGTTCTTCGCGTCGGCTTCGATGGCGGCGCGGATGCGGCCCATATGCACGTCGATGGAGCGGTCGAAGGCTTCGAGTTCGCGGCCGCGCACGGCTTCCATGATCTGGTCGCGCGTGAGCACGCGGCCCGCGCGTTCGGCCAGCGTCATCAGCAAATCGAACTGGTAGGAGGTGAGCTCCGCGGCCTTGCCGCCGACGATGACGGTGCGCGCATCGCGGTCGATCTCCAGCGTGCCGAAGCGCAAGACTTTCGCGGCCGGTTGCGGGCCTTCGACACGGCGGCGCAGGATGGCGCGGATGCGCGCGAGCAGCTCGCGCGGCTCGAAGGGCTTGGGCAGGTAATCGTCCGCGCCCAGCTCGAGCCCGACGATGCGGTCCATCGGGTCGCCCTTGGCGGTGAGCATGAGGACCGGGATCTGCCCCGCCTCGCCGGGCAGCGAGCGCACGCGCCGGCACACTTCGAGCCCGTCCATGTCCGGCAGCATCAGGTCGAGGATGACGAGCTCGGGCGCCGTGCCCGACGGCGGATCCTGCAGCAGCGCGAGGCCCGCTTTCGCGTCGAGCGCATGCGTGACGCCGAAGCCCGAGCGCTCCAGGTACTCGCCCACCATTTGCGCGAGGCGGGCATCGTCTTCGATCATCAACAGTTGCTGCATGGGCGGATGGTACGGCTTGGGGGAGCGCATCGGCGCGGAAGCTGCGATGGTCCCCCCGAAGGCAACCCTCGCGCTTGAAGCGGCGGTAAAGTTAGGTAAATGGCCGTTCCGTTTTCTCCGTCCGCGCTCGCTGGCGTCCCCTTGGCGCATGCGGTGCGCGCACCGGAGGCGGTCGCGCTCTCGTTCGAAGGCGAAGGCATCACCTATGCCCAACTGGCCGAACGCTGCGACCGCGCGGCTGCCCAGCTGTGGAATGTCTGGGGCGTGCGTCCCGGCGACCGCGTCGCGTGGCTGGGCGCCAACCATCCCGCGCAACTCACGCTGTTGTTCGCGCTCGCGCGCATCGGCGCGATCCTGCTTCCGCTCAATTTCCGGCTGGCGACAGCGGAGTGGGACGCACAGGTCAGGCACTGTGGGGCTTCGCACCTGGTTCACGACGTGGTCTGGGCGGACGCGGCCGCTCAACTCGGCGCGCGTCACGCCTTGCCGGTGCACGCCGCGCAATCGCTGGGCGAAGGATCGGACGCTTTGTCCGCCCCGTTCCCTGGAGACGATGCCTCGCCCGCGCTGCTCGTCTACACATCCGGTACCACGCGCGAGCCGAAGGCGGCGCTGCACACGCAAGGGATGCTGCGCGCCAACATGGCGATCGCCGCGCAGGTGCAGGAGATGGAGCCGCACGATATCGTCGCCACCATGCTGCCCATGTTCCACGTGGGCGGGCTGTGCATCCAGACCTTGCCAGCGCTCCACGCGGGAGCGCGCATCGTGCTGCATCCGAGATTCACGCCGGACGCCGCGTTCGATTGTTTCGAGCGCGATGGCCCGACGCTCACCTTGCAGGTGCCCGCCACGATGAAGGCAATGGTGGACCATCCGCGCTGGGGCGACGCGAACCTCGCCAGCCTGCGCGCGGTGTGGGCGGGATCGAGCTTGTTGCCCGCGCCGCTCGTGGCCGCTTTTCACGCCAAGGGAGTGCCGGTGTGCAACGTCTACGGCACGACCGAGACGGGGCCGTTCTCTATCGCGTTGCCGGCGGCGCAAGCAGCGAGCCATGCCGGTTCCTGCGGTTGGCCGGCGCCGGGCGTCGAAGTGAAATTGCTCGACGTGCAAGGCGGCATCGGCGAGGTGCTGGTGCGCGGACCGAACGTCATCGCCAACTACTGGCCCGATCTTCCGGCCCGCGACGCGCAAGACTGGTTCCACACCGGCGACCTCGCATCCGTCGCGCAGGATGGCAGCTACACCCTCGTCGGCCGCGCGAAGGACCTCATCATCTCCGGCGGGGAGAACATCCATCCCGCCGAAATCGAAGCGCTGCTCGAGGACCATTCTGCGGTGCTGGAGTGCGCGGCTTTCGGTGTCGCGGACGATGCATGGGGCGAAGTGGTTGCCGTCGCGGTGGTCCTGCGTGAAGGCCACGCCGCGTCGCAGGCCGAACTCGAATCGCACCTTGCCGGACGCATTGCGCGTTATAAGTTGCCGCGCCGCTGGTTCTGGCTCGATGCGCTGCCTAAAACCGCGCTGGGCAAGCTGCAGCGGCAGGCGCTGGCGAAGCTCGCCGCGCCGCGATGACTGGGTTCAGGCCGCGGCCGCCAGAGAGCGGCGCTGCAAGCGCCACAACAGCAGCACGAGAACCAACGGCGGGATCGCCGTGAGCCCCGTCGCGATGAATGCCGTCGCATACGAGCCGAGCAGGCCGTAGGTGGGCGTCATCGCATCGATCGCCGCGCCCGAGAAGCCCTTGAGGAATTTGCCGAGGAGCGCGTACGTCGACGAGAGCATCGCGTACTGCGTCGCCGTGTAACCGAGGCTGGTGAGGCTGGACATGTAGGTCACGAGCGCCACGCCGGCGAAGGCCTGCGCGAACGCGTCGAGCGTCATCACCGCCGCGAAGGTTCCCGGGCCGGAGTGCCACGCGAGCAGCGCGAAGGCGGCCGTGCCGAAGCCCTGCATGACAAGCCCCGCCACGAGCGTCGGCAGCATGCCGATGCGCACCGAGCAGATGCCGCCGGCGGCGATGCCCACGAAGGTCGCGACCAGGCCGAACGAGCCGCGCACCAGCGCGACCGTGTCCTTCGGGATGCCGAGGTCGTGGTAATAGGGGTTGTACATCGGCCCCATCACGAAGTCGGGCAGGCGGTACAGCGCGACCATGAGCAGCATCAATGCGCCGGTGGCCTTGTGCTTGGCGAAGAAGTCGACGAAAGGGCCGATCACCGCATCCAGCAGGCCGCGCGCGGTCCACAGCGGCGGCTTGGTCGCGAGCACCTTGTCGGCGCGCACCGGCTCGAAGGCGAAGAAGGTCGCGACCATGCCGATGGCCATCAGCGCCGCCATCGCGCCGTACGACAGCGGCCAGCCGATTCGCGAGGCCATCGCGATGATCGCGGCGTCGGTGACCAGCAAGGCGATGCGGTAGCCCAGCTGCGCCGCCGAGGTCATGAGCCCCACTTCGTCGGGGCCGGACGCGGCTTCGATGCGCCAGGCGTCGATCACGATGTCCTGCGTCGCCGACGCGAAGGCCGTGAGCAGCGCGAACGCGCCGATCGCCGCGAGCCCCGCCGACACGCCGACCAGCGACATGCCGATCAACCCGAGCCCCACCAGGATCTGGCACAGGAGCATCCATCCGCGCCGCCGGCCGAGACGGCCCAGGAGAGGCACGTCGAGCCGGTCCACCAGCGGCGACCAGTACACCTTGAAGGCATACGCGAAGCCCACCCAGGAGATGAAGCCGATGGCGATCAGGCTCGTGCCCTCGTCGCGCAGCCAGTAACCGAACGTGTTGGCCGTGAGCAGGAACGGCAGGCCGGACGAAAACCCCAGGGCCAGCATCACCGCCACCTTGGGCTGGCGCAACTCGCGCAGGACCGACAGCGCCGTGCGCTTCTTGCTGACAGGGGCGGTGGAGGTCATGTGGGAATAATAAGGCGGCGATGGACGCTGGACTGGAAACCCGATGACGAAAGACGCGATGACTGCTTCATACCCGATGTGGGGCCGTGCGCTGCGCGGCCTGGGAGCCGCGCTCGCTGCATGCGCGATGCTCATGCCGGCCGCAGGGCATGCGTTCGGCAAGGCGCCGGAGCATGAAGGCGTCGAAGTCGGCAAGCAGTCGCGGCTGGCGGGCCTCGTGCCCGCCGCCGACGTGGAGAAGGCGGCCAACCAGCAATACCACCAGCTCATCGAACAGGCGCAAGCCAAGAACGCGCTTGCGCCGGCCGGCCATCCGCAGCGCGTGCGGCTGGAAGCGATCAGCCAGCGGCTGATCCCGCAGGCCGTGGTGTGGAACGAGCGCGCCAAGGCGTGGAAGTGGGAAGTGAACCTCATCGGTTCGCAATCGATCAACGCGTTCTGCATGCCCGGCGGCAAGATCGCGGTCTTCACCGGCATCATCGACAAGCTGCAACTCACCGACGACGAACTCGCGATGGTGGTGGGCCACGAAATGGCGCACGCGCTGCGCGAACATGCGCGCGAGCGCATGGGCAAGAACGCGGTGACGCAAGGCGCGACACGCATCGGCGGCGCGGTTCTCGCGGGGATCCTGGGCATCGACCCGAACCTCACCGACATGGCGGCGCGCGGCGCGGCGAGTTTGCTCACGCTCAAGTTCGGCCGCGGCGATGAATCCGAGGCGGACCTGGTCGGCATGGAGATCGCCGCGCGCGCGGGCTACGACCCGCGAGCCGCTGTCACGCTGTGGAAGAAGATGGGCCAGGCGCAGGCGGCCAAGGGCGCACCGCCGCAATGGCTCTCGACCCACCCGTCGGGCGCCACCCGCATCGCCGATATCGAGAAGAACCTGCCGCGCGTGATGCCGCTGTACCAGCGCACGCTCGCGAAACGCTAAGCACGCCCTCACCCCAACCTTTCCGCAAGGGGAGAGGGAGCAACTCCATGGCGGGGCGTTAAGCTTCGCCCCCATGCGCTTCCTGTTCGTCCACCAGAACTTTCCGGGGCAATTCCGTCACGTCTCGCAGGCGCTCGCGGCGCGGGGGCATGAGGTGGTGTCGCTGGGCGTGAACACGCCCACCGGCGAGCCGGTGAGAGGCGTGCGCCAGATGCTCTATCGCGAGGCGCCGTTTCCGGCGCAGAAGGTGGACCATCCGCTCGCGGGCCCGTTGCACGAACTCGCCGACAAGGCCGCCCGTGGCGAAAGCGCCGCGCGCGCGATGCAGGCGTTGCAAAAAAGCGGGTTCGTGCCCGACGTCGTCGTGGCGCATTCGGGCTGGGGCGAAGCGCTGTTCGCCAAAGATGTCTTCCCCGCCGCGCGGCTGGTGGTCTATGCGGAGTACTACTACGGCGGTGCGGGAAGCGACACGGCGTTCGATCCCGAGTTCTCGCGTCCCTCGCTCGCCAACGACCAGCGCGTGCGCATCCGCAACACGCACCTGCTGCACGCGTTGAGCGCGTGCGACGTCGCGCTCACACCGACCGAATTCCAGAAGAGCCGCCATCCGGCCTGGGCGCACGAGCGCCTGCGCGTCATCCACGAGGGCATCGACACCCTGCGCTTCCAGCCCGATGCGAACGCGGTCGTGCAACTGCAGGCGGCAGGGCTGACGCTCCGGCCCGGCGACGAGGTGGTGACCTTCGTCGCGCGCCAGCTCGAACCCTACCGGGGGTATCACGTCTTCATGCGCGCGCTGCCGCTGTTGCAGAAGCTTCGGCCCAACGCACGGGTCGTGCTGGTGGGCGGCGATGGCACGAGTTACGGCGCCAATCCTCCGCCGGGAAAGACCTGGCGCGACATCTTCCTGGGCGAGGTCGCGAAGCAGCTCGACATGGGCCGCGTCCACTTCGTGGGGCGCGTTGCGCACAAGACGCTGACGCAGCTGATGCAGGTGTCGGCCGTGCACACCTATCTCACCTACCCCTTCGTGCTCTCATGGTCGCTGCTTGAGGCGATGAGCATCGGCTGCCTCGTGATCGGATCGGACACCGCGCCGGTGCGCGAGGTGATCGAGGACGGCCGCAACGGACTGCTCACCGATTTCTTCGACCACGAAGCGCTGGCGCACAAGATCGCGGATGCGCTGGCGCGGCAGGACGAATTGAAGCCGCTGCGCGTTGCGGCGCGTGAAACGATTGTCCGGCGCTTCGACCTCGCCAGTTACTGCCTGCCCGCGCAGATCGCGATGCTTGAATCGGGCGAGGAGCTCAAGGCTGTTTTGCCTCCTTGACCAAGGATGCCCAATCGTCGGGCGGACGGCCCGCGTCCAGCATCTTTGCGAAAACGCGGTATGCGTCGCTTTTGCTGTCGTAGGCACGCAAGGTGGCGTCGTCATTGACCCATGCGAGAACGATCACCCTGGCGGATTTGTGAAATCGGAAGAACAGGCGGTATTGCTGGAAAAACTTGGCGCGAAACCAGTGCTTGTACTCGTCCCCCAAGGTTGCGCCCTGACGATAAATTTCGCGCGTGGGATCCTGCTGGATCTCTTCCATCAAGTCGAGGATGGCCTTCAAACGCTTGGCGGCATTCTTCCTTGGATAGCCGATCGGGTCTTTGGCCCGTTGGGCAGCGACCGTGCCGGCCAATTCCTGGAGTTGGTCGAGAAACAGGGGGTGGGCCAGAAGAGTCCACCCTGCGCCTTTTGCGGCCCCGATCATTCGTCCGCGGGATCGAGCGGGGCGTTGCGATCGACAATGATCCCGGCAGTGAGTTCGCGAGCGCGAGCGATCAGCTTCGCGTCAATGCCGCGCAGGCGGCCAGGCTGCTCCTGGATGTCGCGCGCGATGAAAGCCAGGAACGGCTCCAGTACGGGATCGTCGCCATCGGCGTCCGGGACGGCCTTTTGCAGCAACACGCCATCTTCGCGGATGCGATATTGGATGCGGTCGCCTTTGCGCAAGTCCAGCTTCTTGCGCACGGCCGTAGGCACGGTCGTCTGGTAACGGTCGGTCAGGGTCGACAAGGGGTCTTCGCTCTCGAAAAATTTCCTTGCATTGGCGGTAGCACCCATGGTCAGTACTCCATTCCTTGGGGGTCCTCATGGCGCCGACATCCGGGGCACCATTCATGCATGGTAATGCACGTGCATTACCATGTCAAGCCGTGTCGTAAGACTATGAGAGCGGACTCGGATCGGCTTTGCGGTTCAGCCGGCGTAGTCCAGCCCGTGCGCGGCGAGACCGGTGAAGTCGATGTGGGCCAGATTCGCGTCAGACACCGAAGCGGCCTGCGCCAGTGAAGCCTGCGTGAACGTGCCGTTGTCCAGCAGCGCGACGTAATGCGCTTCCACGGCCGCGCTGGGCGCGGCGCCGGTCACGTGCGTGTAGAGCAGGTCCACGACGGCCTGGTTGCTCGCGTGCGCGCCGAGCCTGGTGTCGAGGGCCAGTTGCGCGACGGCCAGGGCGCTCATGCCGTTGTCGACCAGGTTCAGGCCGATGCCGACGAACTGCGCGTTGTGCACGGCGTCCGCGCCGAACACCGCGCCGATCAGCTTCGCGACCACGCCGGCATTGCCGGCCAGGTCCAGCGCCACCTTTGCGTCGGAGAAGGCCACGCGCTCGACGTTGACCAGCGTGTCCGCGCCCGTCGCGCTGGTTGCCACGGTGATACCGTTCAAACCCTTGTCGATGGACGCGCTCGCACGGGAAGCGGCGTAGATCGCCGTGTCGCGGCCGTCGCCGCCATCGATCACGTCGTTGCCGCCCCGGCCTTCGATGGAATCGTTGCCCGCGCCGCCCTGCATCCAGTTGGAAGCGTCGCTGCCGAACAGCGAGTCGGCGTAGGCGGAGCCGACGGCGTTCTCGATGCCCGCGCCGGCCGCGATGGACACCGTGGCGGTGTAGTTCGTGTACACGGTCGCGCCGTTCACCGTGCCGCTGGCGCGGACGACGGCGCCGACGTTGCTCACCGCGCCATCGGCCAGGTCGAGCTGCACGCCGTGCGCGATGCCGCTCGCATCGAAGGTGTCGCTGCCGCTCGCGTCCCACACGCTGCGAAAGCCGGTCTGGAAGTCGGCGCCGGCGAGGTCGTACACCGTGTTGCCGGCGTTCGTGGAGGTGTTGTCGCCGTACAGGTATTGCAGCGCGGCGATGTCCATCGCCATCGGGGCCGCCGGGTACTGGGACATGTAGCCGGAGGTCGCGCCGGCCACCGGCGAGTAGCTCATCACGGTGTTGGAGATGATGTTCTGGCTCGCGCTCAGCACGGCGCCGGAATCGAAGGGGTGCTTCAGGCCGATGGCGTGCAGCGTCTCGTGCAGCAGCAGGTCGGGCTTGTAGAAATCCCACTGGGCGCTGGCCTGCGCCGAGCCGATCCAGATGTCGCCGCCGATGGCGGAGGACGAAGGGAAGAACGCGTAACCCGCGAAGTTCAACGCGGTGGGCTCCTGCGAGTAGCCGTAGCGCAGGACGCCGCACTCGGTCGCATTGTCCTGCACTTCGACGAATTCCACGTTGCACACGGAGGCGATGCGGTCGAGCACGTCGCGGGTGGTCTGGCGGTCGGCTTCGCTGAACGTGGTGAGGCTGGCCGAGAAATCCGAGCTGTCGCCGTAGGTGTAGATGGAGGTTTGCGGGTCGGCGAAAGAGTAGGTGATCACCGTCTTTTGCGTGCCGGCGTCGACGCCTGTCCACTTGCTGCCGGCCATCAGGGCCGCCACGTTGCCGCCGCCGGCCTGGCCAGGTGCGTCGGCCTGCGCGACGTAGTTGTACGAGTTGTCGGTGGGGGTCGTGGCGTAGCTTCCGGGAAGGATTGCGCCCTCGCCGTTCAGGTGGGCGTTGGTCAGGTCACCTGGCTGCTGTGCATCTGTCCGCATGATTCAACCCCTTTGAAATCGCTCGAAAAACACGCCTTGAAGGCATGGATCGATGATTGATTTCGGGGGGGGGCGCGGCCTTAGGTGAAAGGCGCTGCGCGCCCTAAGCCGATTCACCCTGGGGTTAGGGAGAATGCGTAGAGGGGAGGGGGGTTACTGCCTAGGCCGCAAGCGCGCGAGCGTGCTCATCCATAGACGCCCAGGCCAGGCGCCGGCGCGTCGCTACAGAGGGGAATTTGCCCCGGAGGCTAGGTTTTGCGGGGCGCGGGCCACAGAACCAGGGCGATTGCCGCGACGATCAGCACCATCGCCGCCCAATCCTGCCAGTGCAGGACTTCGCCCAAGCCCCAGGCGCCGCTGAAAGTGGCGAGCACAGGGATGAACATCACGCTGATCGTGGAGGCGACCGGTGGCAGGCTGCGCGCGAGCGAGAACCAGGCGGCGTGCGCGAAGCCGAAGATCAGCACGGCGTTGTAGCCGATCGCCCACCAGGCCGCCTCGCCCGGCATGCGCCATTGGCGACCCTCGACGACCGCCGCGATCAGGGTGAGGCCGATAGCGGTGATCGTCGTCATCCAGAACGACAACGTGAGTGTCGGCGCGTCGATGCTCGTACGCCGCAACAGCTGCGTGCCCAAGGCCCACAGCGCGGCCGAACAAAGCACCACCGTGGCGGCGACGGGGTGCCCGCCGAGATTGGCGAACTCGTACCAGAGGAGCAGCACCACGCCGACCGCGGCAGCCGCCACGCCGGTCCATGCACGCGCGCCGAGCGCCGCGGAAAAGAACATCGCGCCGATCACCGCCGAGAAGATCGGCATGGTGTAGCCCAGGATCGCGGCGCGTCCGCTCGCGAGCGACTTGAGCGCAACGATGATGCAGATGTGCCAGATGAACATGTTGGTGAGCGTGAGGCGCGCCATCTCCGGCCAGTGCCTGCGCGGCAGGCGGAACGGAATCTTCATCGCCAGCAGCGCGAGCCCGAGCACTGGCACGCCGAGCACCAGCGACATCGCGCGGAAAGTGAGCGGCGGATAGTCGGCCAGGCCCAGCTTCATCACCGGCCAGTTGAAGCCCCACACCACGGTGAGGATGACGAGGATGGCGGCCTGCCGGCGGTCGATGGAATGCATGGGCGGCCATTGTCTCCCGCCCCCGGAAAGCTCACCGCCTACAATCAGTGCTCATGACTTTCATCGAGATGCTGCGAGGCGCGCAGCAGCGCAACGCTTCCATGCTGTGCGTCGGGCTGGACCCCGAACCCGCCCGTTTCCCCGCCGGCCTGAAGGGCGACGCCGGCAAGATCTACGATTTCTGCGCGCGCATCGTCGATGCCACGGCCGACCTCGTCATCGCCTTCAAACCCCAGATCGCCTACTTCGCGGCGCACCGCGCGGAGGACCAGCTCGAGAAGCTGATGGAGCACATGCGCCGCAACACCCCGCATGTGCCCACCATCCTCGATGCCAAGCGCGGCGACATCGGCTCGACCGCGCAGCAGTACGCGAAGGAAGCGTTCGAGCGCTACGGCGCGGATGCGGTGACGCTCTCGCCCTTCATGGGGTTCGATTCGATCGAGCCGTACCTGAAATACGAAGGCAAGGGCGCGTTCCTCCTGTGCCGCACGTCGAACCCGGGCGGAGACGATCTGCAGACGCAGCGGTTCTCGTCGGTGGAGGGCAACCCGACGCTTTTCGAGCATGTGGCGCGTCTTGCGCAGGGGCCGTGGAACCTGAATGGTCAGCTTGGGCTGGTGGTGGGCGCGACGTATCCGGCCGAGATCGAGCGTGTGCGCGCCGTCGCGCCGACGGCGCCGCTCCTGATCCCGGGTGTGGGCGCGCAAGGTGGAGATGCAGTTGCGACGGTGAAGGCGGGATGGCGCGAGGACGCGCCGATCGTCGTCAACTCGTCGCGGGCGATCCTGTATGCGTCGGGCGAAGCCAACTTCGCCAATGCGGCGCGCGCCGAGGCCATCAAGACGCGCGCCGTGCTGGAAGCGGCGAAGAGCCGCTGAAGCGTTACTTGCCGGCGGGCTTCCACAGCCCCAACGCGGCGCCGGTCGGGTCGACGATCACCGAGAGCCATCCCATGCCGGGAACCTCGGTCACTTCCTTCATGACCTTCGCGCCGAGCGACGCGGCCTTCTTCGTCGCAGCGTTGATGTCATCGACCACGACATAGGCCAGCCAGAACGACGGCGAGCCGGGGATCATGTTCTTCATCATGCCGCCGCCGGTGCCATCTCCGACATCGATCATGGTGTAGGTGCCGCCCGGCCCCATGTCCATGTCTTCGAGTTTCCAGTCAAAAAGCTTGCCGTAGAAGGTCTTGGCGGCGGGAAGGTCGTTGCTGCTCAGCTCCACGTGGACGAAAGGATTGCCCATGGTGATCTCCGGTTGAGGTTGGGAAAGAAAGGCGGCGGTTTCGCGCGCCTTCAGACAATGACGGCCAGGCCGCCCCGGTTTCGACAACCCCGGCGGGAATATTTTCACGCAGCCTTACAGCAGGCGCTTCAAATACTTACCCGTATGGCTGGCAGGATTCGCCGCGATGTCCTCGGGCGTCCCGACACCCACCACTTCCCCGCCGCCCGCACCGCCTTCGGGTCCCATATCGACGATCCAGTCGGCGGTCTTGATCACGTCCAGGTTGTGCTCGATCACCACGATCGTGTTGCCCGCGTCGCGCAGCTGGTGCAGCACCTTCAGCAGCAGGTCGATGTCCGCGAAGTGCAACCCCGTGGTCGGCTCGTCGAGGATGTAGAGCGTGCGCCCCGTGTCCCGCTTGGACAACTCCAGCGCCAGCTTCACGCGCTGCGCCTCGCCGCCGGAGAGCGTCGTCGCCGCCTGCCCGAGCTTGATGTATGAGAGTCCGACGTCGAGCAACGTCTGCAGCTTGCGCGCGATCGTCGGCACGGGCTTGAGGAACTCGTGCGCGTCCTCCACCGTCATGCCCAGGATCTGCGCGATGTTGCGGCCCTTCCACTGCACTTCGAGTGTCTCGCGGTTGTAGCGAGCGCCCTTGCACACGTCGCACGGCACGTACACGTCGGGCAGGAAGTGCATCTCCACCTTCACCATGCCGTCGCCCTGGCACGCCTCGCAGCGGCCGCCCGCGACGTTGAACGAGAAGCGCCCCGGCCCGTAGCCGCGTTCCTTGGCCATCGACACTTCCGCCATCAGCTCGCGGATCGGCGTGAAGAGGCCCGTGTACGTCGCGGGATTGCTGCGCGGCGTGCGGCCGATCGGCGACTGGTCGACGTTGATCACCTTGTCGAAATGCTCGATGCCCTCGATTTCCTCGTGCGCCGCCGGCTCGTCGTGGGCGCGGTACAGCGCGCGCGCGACCGCGGTATACAGCGTGTCGTTCACCAGCGTCGACTTGCCCGAACCCGACACGCCGGTCACGCAGGTGAGCAGGCCCACGGGGAAATCGACGTTCACCTTCTTCAGGTTGTTGCCCGACGCGCCGCTGATGCGCAGCACTTGCGGCACGGCCTGCTCGCCGAGCTTGTGGCGCTTCTTCGGCACGGGAATCTTCAACACGCCCGACATGTAGCGGCCCGTGAGCGATTCGAGGCTGGCCTCCACTTCGGCCGGCGTGCCTTGCGCGATCACGCGCCCGCCGTGGATGCCCGCACCCAGGCCCATGTCGATGACGTGGTCGGCGGCGCGGATCATGTCCTCGTCGTGTTCGACGACCAGCACGCTGTTGCCGATGTCGCGCAGGTGCTTCAGGGTGTCGATCAGGCGGTCGTTGTCGCGCTGGTGCAGGCCGATGCTGGGCTCGTCCAGCAC
>JAZKIF010000135.1:0-6530 GCA_040385005.1 Pseudomonadota bacterium | reverse complement strand
TGAGCCTGATCAAGGGCAAGACCGTCGCGATCATCGGCTACGGCTCGCAGGGCCATGCGCATGCGCAGAATCTGAACGACAGCGGCGTGAAGGTCATCGTCGGCCTGCGCAAGGGCGGCGCGTCCTGGCCCAAGGTCGAGAAAGCGGGCCTGAAGGTCGCCGAAGTCGCCGATGCGGTGAAATCCGCGGACGTCGTCATGATCCTGCTGCCCGACGAGCAGATCGCCACCGTGTACAAGAACGACGTCGAGCCGAACATCAAGCAGGGCGCGTCCCTTGTGTTCGCGCATGGCTTCAACGTGCACTACGGCTTCGTCACGCCGCGCGCCGACCTCGACGTGTGGATGGTCGCCCCGAAGGCGCCCGGTCATACGGTGCGCGGCACGTATGCGCAGGGCGGCGGCGTGCCGCACCTCGTGGCGGTGCACCAGGACAAGAGCGGCAAGGCCCGCGATCTGGCGCTGTCGTATTCGATGGCCAATGGCGGCGGCAAGGCCGGCATCATCGAGACGAATTTCCGTGAAGAGACCGAGACCGACCTCTTCGGCGAGCAGGCGGTGCTGTGCGGCGGTACCGTCGAGCTGATCAAGGCCGGCTTCGAGACGCTGGTGGAAGCCGGCTATGCGCCCGAGATGGCGTACTTCGAGTGCCTGCACGAGCTGAAGCTGATCGTCGACATGATTTATGAAGGCGGCATCGCCAACATGAACTACTCGATCTCGAACAACGCCGAGTACGGCGAGTACGTGACGGGTCCGCGCATCATCACCGACGAGACCAAGAAGGTGATGAAGCAGGTGTTGAAGGATATCCAGAACGGCGAGTACGCGAAGAGCTTCATCCTGGAGAACCGCGCCGGCGCGCCGACGCTGCTGTCGCGGCGCAACCTGATGGCCAAGCACCAGATCGAAACCGTGGGCGAGACCCTGCGCGCGATGATGCCCTGGATCAAGAAGAACAAGCTGGTCGACCAGACGAAGAACTGACGCGCGCCTGGATGCCGGGCCGAGCCCGGCAAGACGCCTGTCCGCAGAAGCCGCCCCCGGGCGGCTTTTGTTTTGCCTGGCACGTTTACTCTTACACTCGCCGACATGGAAGAAGAAGGCAACGAAAACCACGACCACTCGCCGAGCGAGGGCATCGTGGTGCGCAAGCGCCGCAAGGGCATCTACATCCTGCCCAACCTCTTCACGGTGGCCGCGCTCTTCGGCGGCTTCTACGCGGTGGTCATGGCCATGAACGGCCGGTTCGACCAGTCGGCGATCGGCATCTTCTGCGCGATGGTCCTCGATAGCCTCGATGGCCGCGTGGCGCGCATGACGAACACGCAAAGCGCATTCGGCGAACAGATGGATTCGCTGTCGGACATGGTGTCCTTCGGCGCGGCGCCCGCGCTCGTGGCGTATGAGTGGTCGCTCAAGGGCCTGGGCCAGTGGGGCTGGTTCGCGGCGTTCGTCTATTGCGCCTGTGCCGCGTTGCGGCTGGCACGCTTCAACGTGAACACGGCCGTGGTGGACAAGCGCTATTTCCAGGGCTTGCCGTCGCCTGCCGCGGCCGCGATCGTGGCGGGGTTCATCTGGCTCATGAACGACCTGGGTGTGAGGCCCGCGTCGGTCTCCTGGGTGATGTTCGGCTTCGCGTTGTACGCCGGCTTGACGATGGTCACGAACGTGCCGTTCTACAGCTTCAAGGACGTGAAGATGAAAAAGAGCGTGCCCTTCGTCGTCATCGTCATGATCGTGCTGGGGATTGCCGTGATCAACATTCATCCGCCGACGGTGTTGTTCGCGCTGTTCGTGATCTACGGGTTGAGCGGCTACGTGCTCTATGGCTGGCGACGCGCCAAGGGCCTGCAGACCAGCGTGATCAGCACCTCGACGGACGAGCCCGAAGAGCGAGGACTGCACAGGTGATGGGCGTGGCCGCAATCCTGTGCTACATTTCGGCCATGAACCGAATTTCGCTGGCGCTACTGCTATCTCCCCACGGGTGGAGACGGTAGCGCGCACGCGTAAACCTCATTCCAACGGCCCGTATGCACCAGCAGCGGGCCGTTTTTCATTGGGGCTGCCGGACTACCCTGAAATCAACGAGAGATCACCATGTTGAAGAATCCCGCCTCCAAGTACCGTGCCTTCCCGCCGGTTCGCCTCGCAGACCGCACCTGGCCCGACGCCGTGCTGACCCGCCCGCCCGTCTGGTGCAGCGTGGATCTGCGTGACGGCAACCAGGCGCTGATCGAGCCCATGGACATCCCGCGCAAGCTGCGCATGTTCCAGGCGCTGGTGGAGATCGGCTTCAAGGAAATCGAGGTGGGCTTCCCCTCGGCATCGCAGACCGAGTTCGACTTCGTCCGCAAGCTGATCGACGACGGCCTCGTTCCCGACGACGTGACCATCCAGGTGCTCACGCAGGCGCGCGAACCGCTGATCCACCGCACGTTCGAAGCGCTGGCGGGCGCCAGGCGAGTGATCGTCCATCTCTACAACGCGACGGCGCCCATCATGCGCCGCGTGGTGCTGGGGCTGGACGAGGACGGCATCGTCGAACTCGCGACCAGCCAGGCGCGTCTTTTCAAAGAACTGGCCGCGAAGCAGCCGGGCACGCACTGGACCTTTCAGTACTCGCCGGAGATGTTCTCGGGCACCGAACTGGCGTTCTCGAAGCGCGTGGTCGATGCGGTGACTGGAGTCTGGCAACCGACGCCGGGACACAAGTGCGTCGTCAATCTCCCCTCGACGGTCGAGCATTCGACGCCGAACATCTTCGCCGACATGATCGAGTGGATGCATCGGAACCTCGCGCGCCGTGATTCGATCGTGCTTTCGGTGCATCCGCACAACGACCGCGGCACGGGCACGGCGGCCGGTGAATTCGCGGTGATGGCGGGCGCCGACCGCCTCGAAGGCTGCCTCTTCGGCAACGGCGAGCGCACGGGCAATCTCGACCTCGTCAACGTGGCTCTCAATCTGTATTCGCAGGGGGTGGACCCGGGCCTCGACTTCTCCGACATCGACGAGATCCGCCGCACGGTGGAGCACTGCAACCAGTTGCCTGTCCACCCGCGCCATCCGTATGCGGGCGACCTGGTCTACACCTCGTTCTCGGGCTCGCACCAGGACGCGATCAAGAAGGCCTTCTCCGCCCGCAAGAACGACGACATCTGGGAAATTCCCTATCTGCCGCTTGACCCGAAGGACCTGGGCCGCAGCTACGAAGCCGTGATCCGCGTGAACAGCCAGTCCGGCAAGGGCGGCATTTCGTACCTGCTCGAAAGCGAATATGGACTCGAGCTTCCGCGCAGGCTGCAGATCGAGTTCAGCCAGGTCGTGCAGACCGTGATGGATGCCTCCGGCAAGGAATTGACGGCGCAGGACCTGTTCGATCTCTTCGAGCGCGAATACGGCACGAAGAGCATTCCGGCGCCGCAGCATCAGGTGCTGGAGGACGCGAAGAGCGCGCCGGGCCAACTCGTTCGCCTGGCCGCCGAGGTGGAAGTGTTCGGCAAGCGCATGAGTGTCGAGGGCGCCGGAAACGGGCCGATCGACGCGTTCGTCGAAGCGCTGTCCAGCGCATGCGGTGAAGCCATCCGCGTGCTGGACTATCACGAGCACGCTATCGGCGCGGGCGCCAACGCGCAGGCCGTCGCGTATCTCGAACTGCGTGTGGGCGACCGGACGCTGTTCGGCGTGGGCATGGATTCCAACATCGTGTCCGCCTCGCTCAAGGCAATCGTCTCGGGCGTGCAGCGCGCGCAGGCAAGCCGCAACAACAAGGAGACGTCATGGCAGACCAGCTGATCATCTTCGACACGACACTGCGCGATGGCGAGCAGTCGCCCGGCGCGTCCATGACCAAGGACGAGAAGCTGCGCATCGCGCGCCAGCTCGAGCGCCTGAAGGTCGACGTGATCGAAGCCGGGTTCGCCGCGAGTTCGAACGGCGACTTCGAGGCGGTGCAGCTCATCGCGAACTCGATCCGGGAGTCGGTCATCTGCTCGCTCGCTCGTGCCAACGACCGCGATGTTTCGCGCGCGGCCGAGGCGCTGAAAGGCGCGGCTCGCGCGCGGATCCACACCTTCATCGCGACGTCGCCGCTGCACATGGAAAAGAAGCTGCGCATGACGCCGGACCAGGTGCATGAGCAGGCGAAACAATCCGTGCGTTTCGCGCGCAACCTGTGCGGCGATATCGAGTTCTCGCCGGAGGACGGCTATCGCAGCGACATGGATTTCCTTTGCCGCGTGCTGGAGACCGTGATCGCCGAGGGCGCGACCACGATCAACGTCCCTGATACGGTGGGATACGCCGTGCCTGAGCTGTACGGCCAGTTCATCAAGTCGCTGCGTGAGCGCGTGCCCAATTCGGACAAGGCCGTGTGGTCGGTGCATTGCCACAACGACCTCGGCATGGCTGTCGCCAATTCGCTGGCGGGCGTGAAGCTGGGCGGCGCACGCCAGGTGGAATGCACGATCAACGGCCTGGGCGAACGGGCGGGGAATTGCTCGCTGGAAGAGATCGTGATGGCGGTGAAGACCCGCAAGGACTACTTTGGCCTCGATCTCAACATCGACACGAAGCACATCCTCGCCGCCAGCCGCATGGTGAGCCAGACCACCGGCTTCGTCGTCCAGCCCAACAAGGCGGTGGTCGGCGCCAATGCCTTCGCGCATGCCAGCGGCATCCACCAGGACGGCGTACTGAAGGCGCGCGATACCTACGAGATCATGCGCGCCGAGGACGTCGGCTGGAGCGCCAACAAGATCGTGCTCGGCAAGCTATCCGGCCGCAACGCCTTCAAGCAGCGCCTGCAGGAACTCGGCGTTGCGCTGGAGAGCGAGGCCGACGTCAACACGGCATTCACTCGCTTCAAGGAGCTGGCGGACCGCAAGAGTGAGATCTTCGACGAAGACATCCTGGCGCTGGTGAGCGACGAAAGCGTGACGCACGAGAAGGAGCAGTACAGTTTCGTCTCGCTCGCGCAACACAGCGAGACCGGAGAAAAGCCGCATGCGTCCGTCGTGTTCACGGTCGGCGGCAAGGAAGTGCGTGGCGAATCGGACGGCAACGGTCCGGTAGACGCTTCGCTTAAAGCCATCGAGAGCCACGTCAGGAGCGGGGCCGAGATGGTGCTGTATTCGGTCAACGCCATCAGCGGATCGACCGAGAGCCAGGGCGAGGTGACTGTCCGGCTGCAGAACTCCGGCCGGGTGGTCAACGGCGTGGGCGCCGACCCCGACATCGTGGTCGCCTCTGCCAAGGCCTACCTCAGTGCTCTCAACAAGTTACAAAGTAAAGCTGACAGGGTGGCTGCACAAGGCTGAGTGTCATCCTTATAATTTGGTGTGTTGAGCGAGGAAAGTTACATAAGTCATTGATCTTGTGTAATTTTTTCGTTTTGCGTAGACTTCCGGCGACGTTGTAGCGTTTAGGAGTTTCTGGATGCACCAAAAAGCTTCGTTGGCGATAAGCATGACCCTGAACCGAATTTTGCAGTCCCTGGCCCTGGCGGCCTTCGCCATGGCCCTGGTTCCGGCGCCTGCCGACGCGGCAACGCGCAAACCCGCCGCCACCAAGAAGACGCACCCCAGCGCCAAGCGCGTCGTCCGCACGTTCTCCGCCAGCAAGCAGCGTTCCATCATGCGCGCCGCGATCGTTCCGGCGCGCCCCTCCTTCGGCCAGCTCGCCGGACTTCATTCAGTCTCGGACCAACTCGATCTCAAATCGAGCGTCGCGCTCGTAATCGACCAGGACACGCGCGAGGTCCTTCTCTCCAAGAACGATTCGGCCGTCCTGCCTATCGCTTCCCTGACCAAGCTCATGACCGGCGTGCTGGTGAGCGAGGCCAAGCTGCCGATGGAAGAAATGATCACGATCACGCAGGACGACGTGGACACCGAGAAAGGCAGCCGCTCGCGCCTTCGCGTGGGCACCATGCTCACCCGCAACGAGTTGCTGCACCTGGCGCTCATGTCCAGCGAGAACCGCGCCGCGCACGCGCTCGGTCGTACGTATCCGGGTGGACTCGATGCCTTCGTCGCGCTGATGAACGCCAAGGCCAAGATGCTGGGCATGAAGGACACGCATTACGTCGAGCCCACCGGCCTCTCCAGCCGCAACCAGTCCAGCGCGCATGACCTCGCCACGCTGGTCGGCGCGGCGTACGCCGACCCGCTTCTTCGCGAATACAGCACGTCGCCCGGCCATCAGGTGGCCATCGGCAATCGCACGCTGCAGTTCAACAACACCAATCGCCTGGTGAAGAATCCCGCCTGGGACATCGGCCTGCAAAAGACCGGTTTCATCAACGAAGCAGGTCAGTGCCTGGTGATGCAAGCCAAGGTCGCGGGCCGCAAATTGATCATGGTGTTCCTGGATTCGGCCGGCAAGCTGAGCCGCATCGGTGACGCCGAGCGCGTGCGCCGCTGGGTCGAATCGAACCCT
Source organism: Pseudomonadota bacterium (assembly GCA_040385005.1). Classification (GTDB taxonomy): domain Bacteria; phylum Pseudomonadota; class Gammaproteobacteria; order Burkholderiales; family Burkholderiaceae_C; genus Ramlibacter. The sequence continues at coordinate 87 of JAZKIF010000135.1, read as the reverse complement.
GCCATCGAGCCTGCAGGCGGCAACACCCTCATCCGGCACGTCAACGGCTAAGGGCTGAATCCGGGCGGCGTAGCGGTCAAGCCGCTT
>JAZKIF010000134.1:13458-18379 GCA_040385005.1 Pseudomonadota bacterium | reverse complement strand
GCTGACGCAGGTTGAAAATCAGGCCCCGTGGCGGCGTAGCCCCGAGGGCAGCCGCCCCGACAGCGGTGGTCTCAAAGTGGGGCCGTGGACGGTGTGCCTTCCTCCGCGAGGCCGCGGTCTCCGCAAGAAGGTGACGCGCAAAGCAGGGGCGGTCGCGCAAGGCTCGATCCAGCGCTGGCTATTGCAGACAGCAGTGGGGCTTGACCCGGCATCCAGCGGTGCCCGGATCAAGCTCCGTTCTTCGATTCGCGAGCCAGTGCGCCAAGCCGAAGTTGCGCGAACCATTCGTCGTCCATGAAGCCGGCCTTGCGTGAATGCGCCCCAACGAGCAAAGCTTCGCGAAGTTGATGGTGTTGTTGAAGCACGCCGGAGCAAGAATCGGGATCGCGGATTTCGTTCGCCTCGACAGGGAAGGGAGGATTCTCGATCGCCATGGGAACTCCCTGAATTTTCATGTTGAGTTGGCGTCATCCTACGGCATCGACACCCTGCGTATGATGGATCTCCCACCACAGGAGCCCATCATGGCGAACGATTTCCTCTCCCAGATTCTCGGCAGCGTGCTCGGCGGCGGCGCGGGTTCGCAGGGCTCGCCCGGCGGCCCGGGAGGCCTTGGCGGATTGGGCGGATTGGGAGGCGCGCTCGGCGGCCTCGGCGGATTGGGCGGGATGCTCGGTGGTGTGCTCGGCGGGGGCGGCCACCAGTCCGGTGATGACGGGCAGCAACGCCCCTCCTTCGGCGGCAAGGGCGCGATCCTGGCCATGCTGCTGCCCCTTGCGATGCAATGGGTGCAGCGCAACGGCGGCATCGGCGCCGTGCTCCAGAAATTCCAGCAGCGCGGCTACACCCAGCAGGCAGCGTCGTGGGTCTCCACCGGCGACAACGAGCCGGTCGACGCGCAGGCCATGGCCGACGTCATGGGCCAGGACGAGCTCGCCGGCCTCTCCGCGCAACTCGGATTACCACAAGACGAAATTGCGGGCGGCATGGCGCAGATCCTTCCCCAGGTCGTCCACCATCTCACGCCCGATGGCGGCGTGCCCGATGACGCGGACGACGTGCTGGGCTCCAGTCTCGCGTCGCTCGAGAAAATGTTCGGCAAGAGCTGAAGCGCCGCGGGCATCCGGTGCGCTTCGCGGCCGTCTGCGAAAATACCCCATGCCCTTGCCAGACGCCCAGCCCCGAAAGCACCTCCACACGCGCGCGGTCGAATACCGCGGCTACCACCGCGAAGATGGCCTTTGGGACATCGAAGCCGTGATGTCCGACGTCAAGACGTATCCCCTGGAGCGCTCGGAACGCGGGTTGATGCCACCTGGCACGCCGATCCACGGCATGTCCATCCGCCTCACGGTGGATGACTCCTTCACCATCCGCGAAATCGCGAGCGCGCAGGACCACACGCCGTTCGACGAATGCCAGCAAAGCAACCCGCCGATGCAGGGCATGGTCGGCGTGAAGCTCGGCCCGGGCTGGCGCATCGCGATCGACCGGGTGCTCGGCAACACGCGCGGCTGCACGCACCTGCGCGAGATGCTGTTCAACATGGCGACCGCGGCCTACCAGACGATCCCCTCCTACCAGGCGCGCCTGCGCCGCGCGGCGGGGCTGCCCGCGCGCTCCGGCGATGAGCCGCCGTATCACCTGGGCAAGTGCCTCGCGTGGGACTTCAACGGCCCCGTGGTCGCGCGCCACCATCCGGAGTTCGCGGGCTGGCAGCCGCTCAAACGCAAAGTCGACGGCCCCGCGAAAAAAGGCTAGATTCGCGGCGAGGCCGCTCCGTCGGTTCTCGAGGAGACAAATATGGCGGCACAAGTGTCTAACGCTCGCGCATCGGCGATTCGTCGGCGCTGGCTCATGGTCTGCACCGCGGGCCTCGCGTTGGGTCTGGGCTACACGCAGGCCAGAGCCCAGGGCGCTCCCACCCCCACATGGCCAACCAAGCCGGTGCGCATCGTCGTCACCTTTCCGCCCGGCGGCGCCCCGGACACGCTGGCGCGCGTCCTCGCCGACAAATGGGGCCAGGCACTCGGCCAGACCTTCACGGTGGACAACAAGCCGGGCGCGGGCGGCAACATCGGCGCGGACCTCGTCGCGAAGAGCGCACCCGATGGCGCGACGCTCATCGTGGGCACCGTCGGGACGCACGCGATCAATGCGGCGCTGTACGACAGGATGCCGTACAACCACATCAGGGATTTCACGCCGGTCAGCTTCCTTGCATCGACGCCGAATCTTCTGGTCGTGAACAACAGCGTGCCCGCGAAGAACGTGAGGGAGTTGATCGACCTTGCGAAGAAGCAGCCGCTCAGCTTCGGCTCATCGGGCAGCGGCACGTCGATCCATCTCTCCGGCGAGCTCTTCAACACGATGGCCGGCGTGAAGATGCAGCACATCCCGTACAAGGGACGCGCGCAGGCCGTGCCCGACTTGCTCGGTGGCCGCATCACGATGATCTTCGACAACATGCCCTCCGCGTTGCCGCTGGTGAAGGGCAACGAGGTGCGGGCGATCGCGGTGACCAGCGCCACCCGTTCGCCTGCCGCGCCGAACATCCCGACGATCGCCGAATCGGGCATCCCGGGCTTCGAGGCGACGTCGTGGTTCGCTCTGTATGCGCCGGCGGGATTGCCTCGCGATGTGCAGATGCGCATCAACGCAGAGACGGTGAGGGTGATGGCCATGCCCGACGTGAAGGAGAAGCTTGCCGCGCTCGGGCTGGAGATCAACACCGGCACGCCGGAAGCGTTGTCCACGTTCATGCAGGCCGAAACCTCCAAGTGGGCGAAGGTCGTGAAGGAGTCCGGCGCAAAGCCGGACTGAAGAGCTCGAACGCCATGCAACGCGTGAATTTTTCTCGCGCGGGCGGCTCCTTGCCGGATTCATTGAAACAGTCCTGAACTTTGCCTTGTAGTCCCGCTCCTTACCGGCTTGTCGGAAAGGGACTACATGACGCGCGCCACCTGGCCCATCTATTCAGCGATCGCCGGATTCGTCACGGCCGGATTGATCTACTTCGCCGTCCTTGCGATGGGACAGGCGAGGCGCGCGCCCGTGGTCCCGGTTTCGTCTGTGCCGGCGATGGTGTCGGTACGGATGAGCACGTCGCCGCTGGAAGCCGCCCCGGTGCCCGTGGTGGTCGCGGTGCCCACGGCTTCGGAAGAGCGGTATTACGACAGCCTGCGCGGCAACATCCGCTGGATCCGCACGCGGCTGGGCAGGGCGCCCGATTACGACACACGACTGCTGCTCGCCAAGTCCGCGGCGCAGCGCGCCGGTCTCGCCGAAGTGGGCCTGGGCTATCGCGATGTGTACGGGATCATCACGGCCGAAACGTCATGGGTGCCGCGCACCGGCGCGGGCCGGCAGGGAACGCCGAGTTACGGGGTCGCGCAGTTCGAGCCGGCGACCGCCAGGGCGCTCGGCGTGCGCGATCCCAACGATCTCGTCGAGGCTGTCCACGTCGCCGCCGTGCACATGAAGGAAGCCGCGGTGTGGAGCGAGGAGCGCGTTGCGCGACTGCGTCTGGGCTCCGGTGAGCGCGCGGAGAAATTGCGCGAAGGGATCTCGGTTTACTACAACCTCTCCAGCAAGGGCCGCGCGCGGTGGAACGGCTTGAACGCGAGCCGCCTGCCGCTGGAGACGCAACGGCACATCTTCAACGCGAGGGCCGGCGCGCAGGAAGCGGCTTACCTCGATGCGCAGCTGGACGGGATGCGCTATCGCGCGCAAGCGCCGGTCGTGACGGCGGATGCCGGAGTGATGAAGGTCAGCGCGACGCGGTAGGCGTTCACAAGTCCGCGAGCTTCCCGTCCCAGAACTCACGCCGCGGGATCTCGCCTGTGCCCGCCGACGCGTTCTCGCGCATGTGCGCTGCGCTGGACGTGCCGGGGATCACGCACGTCACCGCCGGATGCGACAGCACGAATTTCAGCAGCACCTGGTTCCAGCTGGCGCAACCGATTTCCTTCGCCCACGCCGGCAGCGGTTTCGCACGCAGACGCGCAAGAACCTTGCCGCCCCCGAACGGCAGGTTCACCAGCACCGCCATTCCGCGCTCCGCGGCGAGCGGCAGCAAGCGCTTCTCGGCTTCGCGGTTCGCGATCGAATAGTTGAACTGCACGAAGTCCAGCGCATGCTCGCGCATCACCTGCTCGAGTTCGGGATACGCCGACTCCGTGTAGTGCGTGACGCCGATGTAGCCGATGCGCCCGAGCATCTTCCATTCGTTCAGCGTCTGGAGATGCACCTTGCAGTCGACCAGGTTGTGTACCTGCATGAGGTCGATGCGGTGCGTGCGAAAGCGCGCGAGCGATTGCTCCATCTGCGCGATGCCGGCGCGCCGTCCGCTCGTCCAAACCTTCGTCGCGATGAACGCCTTGTCGCGCGAGGCGGCGCGATCGAGCAAGTCGCCAACCACTTGTTCCGCGGTGCCGTACATCGGCGAGCTGTCGACCACCGAGCCGCCCGCTTCGAACAGCTCATCCAGCACGCGGCCGCGTTCGGGCATTGCGGCGGGCGCCGCGCCCACGTCGAAGCCGAGCCAGGTGCCGCAGCCGACGACCGGCAACGCGGCGCCGGAAGAGGGAATGGCGCGTGTATGCATCACTTGTTCACGATAGCGCAGCCAACGCGCGTTGTTAAGCCCCGGTGAACGGGATTCGGTCCTACATGGTCGGGGTCAACTGAACGGCAAGCTGGTCGTTCTTATAGGCAGCTTCATGTCGAAGCTCCAGCATCAACAAAGGAGACCCCTCCATGCTCAAGAAAATCCTTCTCGCCAGCCTGATCGGCGCATCGTTCGCGAGCGTTCCGCTCGCCTCGGTCGCGCGCACCGTGATCGTCCGCGAAGCCCCGCCGGAGCCGCGCCAGGAAACCGTGCCGCAACTGCGCCGCGGCTACGTCTGGGCGCCGGGCCATT
>JAZKIF010000134.1:8195-13448 GCA_040385005.1 Pseudomonadota bacterium | reverse complement strand
CCACGTCTGGGTCGCTGGACATCAAATGCGCTCGCGCCGCGGCCAGCACTGGGAAGCCGACCGCTGGGTTCAGCGCGATGGCCGCTGGGAAATGCGTCCGGGCCGCTGGGCTCGCGGCGACCGTGACGGCGACGGCGTGCCGAACAGCCAGGACAGCCGTCCGAACAACCCGAACAAGAACTGACGTTCAGTAGGGCACGGCAAAGCCGTTGCGTCCAGCGCTGATGCGCTGGACCGTCGGCTTGCCGTCGATCTCGGCGGCGCTCACGGCGACGCTTGCGCCCGGCACCAGCAAACCGCGGTCGCCGGGCCGAAAGCTCACCACCGGAGCGTCGGCGGGCACGATGATCACTTTCTCCCCATCCTTGTAGCGAACCAGCAGCCGCTGCCCTTGCGCGGCGGACGCGACTTCGGCGACCGTCGCATTCGTCATCGTGCTTTGCGGCGCGAAGTCGAACGCGCGAAAGCCTTCGCCCTGGCCGCGCGCCGATTCCGGGAACACCGTCACCGCGATCGCGCGCTGCGAGCCGTCGGCCTGCGGCATCGCGCCTACGCCGATGAAGCTGCCCTGCTTCACGTCGGCGAGTTTCATGCCGTATACCTCGCTCACGACAAGTGTCGCCGGCATGGTGAGAACGACCGTTTCGCCTTCGCGCGTTTTCACGGTGAGCGTGTCGCCGCCGACGGCCTGCAGCGTGCCGCGAAGGCGCACCGTCGGGCCGGCGTTGCCGGTCACCGTTCCCGTGGACAAATTCGTCTTGAAGAAAGCGACGGTGCGCTCCCACGCCAGCTTGGCCGCGGGCGCGTCGAAGCGTGGCGTGGTGTCGTTGTTGAAGCCGTGCTGCGTGCCGGGATAGCGGTATGCGGTGTACTTCACGCCGGCCGCTTTCAACGCGGCTTCGTATGCGGGCCATGCCGCATTGATCCGCTCGTCGACTTCGGCCTGCTGGATGAGCAAGGGCGCGCGCACCTTTGCGGCTTCTTCCGGCGCGGGCGTGTTGCCGTAGAACGGAACGCCGGCGGCGAGGTCGGGCATTCGCGTGGAGAGCATGTGCACCACGCCGCCGCCGTAGCAAAAGCCGACCGCGCCGAGCTTGCCGTTGCTGTCCGGCCGTGAGCGCACCCACGCCGCCGCCGCCAGGAAGTCCTGTTGCGCCTTCGCCTGGTCGAGCTTGCCGAAAGCTTCGCGCGCCTTGTCTTCGTCGCCGGGATAGCCGCCCAGCGGCGTGAGCGCATCGGGCGCGAACGCCATGAAGCCGTCGAGCGCGAGGCGCCGCGCGATGTCCTCGATGTGCGAGTTGAGGCCCCGGTTTTCGTGGATGACGAGGATGGTGGGCAGCTTTGCCGCGCCCGAGTTCGCGGGCCGCGCGAGATAGCCCTTCATGGTCCCGTTGCCGTTGGGGGAGGGGTAGCTGACCATTTCGGCCTTGAGCCGCGCATCGTCTTTCTTGACGACTTGCCCAGCGGCGAAGTCGGGACTGAGCGCCGCGAGCAATCCGGCCGCCGTGACGCCGGCCTTAGCGAACTTCTGCGCCTTGGTGAGGAAGCCGCGGCGGTCCAGGTTGCCGTGGACGTAGGCGTCGAAGAGGATCAGCAGTTCCTGGTCGAAATCACGGGCGGTGAGACGGGTTGGCATGCGTACTCCTGCGGCAAAAGAGCGCAGCATACCCACCTATCGTGAAGTCTGCTCGTCAGGCGATCAGGGGGCGATCAGCGGACGGACTTGCGCGGCGATCTCGTAGGAGCGCAGCCGGTGCGCGTGCTCGAACATGTTCGAGGTGATCATCAATTCATCGGCGCCGGTGCGCGCGACGAACGCCTGGATGCCTTCGCGCACGGTGTCCGGCGCGCCGATCGCGGCGACGGAGAGCACGCTTTCGAGCAACGCCGTCTCGGCCGGGCCGAGGTTCTCGCGATAACCAGCGAGCGGCGGCGGCAGCCTGCCGGGCCGGCCGCTGCGCAAGTTGACGAACGATTGCTGCATCGACGTCGCGCGAAAGTGAGCCTCTTCGTCGGTGTCCGCCGCGAACACGTTGAAGCCGAGCATCACATGCGACTTCTCGAGTTGCGCGGAGGGCTTGAACGTCTCGCGGTAGATCTCGATCGCCTGCATCATCTGCTGCGGCGCGAAGTGCGAAGCGAACGCGAAGGGCAGGCCGAGCATCGCCGCGAGTTGCGCGCCGAAGAGGCTGGAGCCGAGGATCCACACCGGCACCTTCGCGCCCGTGCCCGGCACGGCGCGGATGCGCTGGCGCGGCTCGTCGGACATGAAGTCCATCAACTCCACCACGTCGCGCGGAAATTCATCGGCGTCGCTCGTCAGGTTGCGCCGCAATGCGCGTGCTGTCGCTTGATCGGAACCCGGCGCGCGGCCGAGGCCCAGGTCGATGCGGCCCGGGTACAGCGCTTCGAGCGTGCCGAACTGTTCGGCGATCACCAGCGGCGAGTGGTTGGGCAGCATGATGCCGCCGGCCCCGACGCGGATCGTCTTCGTGCCGCCGGCCACGTGGCCGATCAGCACCGACGTCGCGGCGCTCGCGATGCCAGGCATGCCGTGGTGTTCGGCGAGCCAGTAGCGGTTGAAGCCCCAGGTTTCGGCGTGCTGCGCGAGATCCAGCGAGTTGCGGAACGACGTCGTCGCGTCGCCGTCTTGCGTGATGGGGGAGAGGTCGAGGACTGAGAACGGGATCATCGGTGGGAGTATTGCTTCAACCAGCGGGTGTCTGCTTGCGAAGGGTCATCGGTTCAAGTTCGACCGCGCCCACCGCACGATGTCCGCCGCGCCCATGGCCCCGGGTTGCCGCGCCACCTCGCGCCCATCCACGAACAGGGCCAGCGTCGGGATGCTGCGGATCTGGAACTTCGCGCCCAGCGACTGGGCTTCCTCCGTGTTCACTTTCGCGACGCGGAATTCAGGCTCGAGCTGCGCGGCGGCCTGCTCGAACGCCGGCGCCATCTGGCGGCAGGGGCCGCACCACGGCGCCCAGAAATCCACCAGCACCGGGATCTGGCTGCGGCCGACATGCCGCTCGAACGCCGCTTCATCGAGCGCGGCGGAGTGACCGGTGAAGAGCGGCTGGTGGCAACTGCCGCAGTCCGGCGACTTGCGCAGGTCGTCGGCGCGGACGCGGTTCGTTGTGTGGCAGTGGGGACAGACGATGTGCAGGGGATCGGCGGGCATTCCCCGAATCTGGGGCCGCGAGATGAGAACGCAAGCTGTGCGGCGCGCTCTACAGGATCAGCGTTTGCAGCACCACCATTTTCGGCCCGCCTTTGCCATCGTCCAGCGCCTTGGCGGCCACTTGCGCGATGTGGGCGCGATGCCTAAGGAACGCCTGCATGAGGTCTTCGTCCGTGTCGAAGAGCTTGTACTCGAGGTCTTCGAGGCCATCGCGGTAGAGCACGAATTTCTGCTCCACGCCGTTGCGGATGCCCGTGAACTCGATCCCGTCCAGGTTGGGTGCAGGATTCGCGATGCTCAAACTGGCCATGTCCATCTCCATGCTGACAACGGCATCAGTATGGATGGGCAAGCCCGCAAGTCAATCGGCAAAGAACCTCAGCGGCCGCTTTTGCCTTCCGCCGGCGGCGTGCCCGGGACGTTGATCGCCGCGTCGCGGATCGCATAGAGCTGCGCGAGGTCGGACTGCAGGTCGTCTTCGTGGTCCGCATGCGGCTGCGTGTCCTGCTCGGACGGGTGGGTCTCCACCGGCGATTTGGTGTCCTCGTCCCACCCCTCGAAGCGCGGCATGTCGGCGAGGTCGCCGCGGGCATTGCCCTCGAACTGCCACGCGACGCTGAAGAGCCAGTCGCGCGCCCGGGGCTCGTACTTCTCCACCTCGCTCCAGAAGCTGTCCTGGAACGCGTGCACGTAGTCCAGGAGTTGCGCCTCGCCCTTGAGCACGATGAACTGCACGTGGATGCCGGCCTTCTGCTGGCGCGTGAGTCCGGAGAGGATGCGGCATTCGATCCAGTCCCGCGGGATGCCGTGCTTGCGCATCACATCGCGCAGCACCGTGTGGACCACCTCGCGGCGGGGCGCGCCGGGCTCACCGGTGTCGGCGGTCGAGCCGTCGGACTCGTGGAACTGCGTGGGCGTTTCCGCCTGTCCGCCAAAGAGCTTTTTCAACAGTCCCATCGATCGTTTCCCCCGCGTGCAAGCGTTCAGGGAATTATGGGGCCGCAGCCAGGCTCAGGCGTCGAATCGGAACAGCATGCGCGTGCCCGCGAGTTCGAGCACGTCGTGGCTGGACAGCATCACCGCCTTGTCGCCCAGCGGATCGCCGTTGAGGGTGGGCCGGCTCGAGCCGTCCATGAAAGCCACGTAGTAGCCGTCCCGCCGGTGGCTCACCGCCACCACCGCGACGCCGGGCTTGCCGAATGTGGTGACGGCCTTCACCACCGGAACCTCCAGCCCCTCGGACGAGCCGTTCAACACCTTGAAAGAAGCCTGCGTCGGGCCGCCCGGTCCGTCGATGCGCATGGCGGTCGTTTCCGAAAAGCCGCTTTGCCGCTCCGACTCCTGCAGGTACTGGATGCGGAAGTTGCCGATCGCGATGACCTCGCCGTCGCGCAGCAGGCGGCGCTCCTTGACCATCTTGCCGTCGATGTAGGTGCCGTTGGTGCTTTTCAGGTCCTCGAGGAACACGTCCGCGAGGCCGTGCAGCTCGAACACGCAGTGCCGCCCGCTCACCACCATGTTGTCGAAGACGATGTCGTTGTCCGCGCTGCGCCCGAGCGTCGTGCGGTTCTTCTGCAGGTACACGTGCTTGATCTCGACGCCTTCGACGGATGCGATGAGTTGCGGCATGCGTTTGCCCTTTCGGAAGTGTTCGCTCGATCCTAGACCGACAAGCCTGCCATCCGCAATGGGGCTGCAACGGGGGTCAGGGCTCGGCGCCGTCTTCCACGCGGCGATAGGAAATTTCGACGTGCCGCACACGGTCGAGGCCGATGAATTCGTTGCGCGAAGGAAACCGCAGCTCGAACGTCGCGAAGGGAACGACGGGCGCGGAGGGCCCATGGCCGTCCACGCGCGTGTAGCGGCGCTTGAGGTTGGTGCCGTCGAAGAGCCATTCGCCTTCGCCGGTGTGCTCGATCTGCGGGGCGCCTGCCTCGGTGATGCGCGAGGCCTCGTGGAATTTTCCGCCGGCATCGAGCGCCAGCACGCGCCGCACGTGCACCGGGCCGTCGTCGTATTCGCGCAGCCAGGTGCCGACGTAGAGGGCCGGGTCGGCGACGTCGCGCTGCACG
>JAZKIF010000134.1:0-8185 GCA_040385005.1 Pseudomonadota bacterium | reverse complement strand
GTTATCTTGCGCCGTTTCGGAACCCGGGGCGTCTCCGCACGCTCCAATGCCCAGGCACGCGGCCGAGGCAAGCCACATCCGGCGGGTGAAAACTGGCGTACCCATGGCTGTAAGGATAAGCGCGCCGGGCCGACCGACACGTAGCTGCACAATGATTTCCCCGGAAAGGACTACCCCATGAGCAATCGACGAGACACCTTGCTGGGCCTTGGCCTCGTAGCCAGCCTGGCGGCGGGCATCCGCGCGGTATTCGCGGCGCCTGCGTCTGCATCGGCGAAGGCCGCGCACGCCTACGAGGTCACGCACACCGATGAGGAATGGCGCAAGCTTCTTGGCCGCGAACAGTACGACGTGCTGCGCAAGGCCGGTACCGAACGCCCGTTCTCCAGCCCGCTCGACAAGGAAAAGCGCGCCGGCACGTTCGCCTGCGCCGGCTGTGCCTTGCCGCTGTTCTCGTCGAAGACGAAGTTCAACAGCGGCACCGGCTGGCCGAGCTTCTGGCAGCCGCTGGAAAAAGCCGTCGACGAAGACGTCGACACCACGTTCGGCATGCGCCGCGTCGAAGTGCTGTGCCACCGCTGCGGCGGCCATCTCGGCCATGTGTTCGACGATGGTCCCAAGCCCACGGGGCTGCGCTATTGCATGAACGGCCTGTCGCTGAAATTCATCCCCGCCTGAATGTTGACCTGAACGAGACCGCCATGAACGAACAGACACTTTCCTCCCCGCTCAAGCTGGCCGCGATCGCTTCGGCCGTCGGCATCGCTTTCCTTTTCTTTGCCGGCGGCGGCATGGCGGCCGAGAAGGCCGTGAAGTTGCCGCCTGCCGCTTTTGATCCCCCTGCCGCAACCGCCGCGGCCCCTTCCACGGCTGTGTTCGCCGGCGGCTGCTTCTGGGGCGTGCAGGCCGTGTTCCAGCACACGAAGGGCGTGATGAACGCCGTTTCCGGTTATTCGGGCGGCGCGAAGGAGACGGCGCACTACGACATGATCGGACGCGGCACCACTGGGCATGCGGAGGCCGTGCAAGTCACGTTCGATCCGAAGCAGGTGTCGTACGCGAAGCTGCTGCAGATCTATTTCTCGGTGGCGCATGACCCGACCCAGTTGAATCGTCAGGGACCCGACAGCGGCACGCAGTACCGCTCCGCGGTGTTCTATGCGGACCCGGCGCAAAAGCAGGTGGCCGAGCGCTATGTCGCGCAACTCGACGCGGCCCGCGCGTATCCCGCGAAGATCGTCACGCAGGTCGTGCCGCTTGCCGCGTTCTATCCGGCCGAGGCGTATCACCAGGACTACGCGACGCTGCATCCGGAGTCGCCGTACATCGCGACCTTCGATCTGCCGAAGATCGCGAACCTCAAATCCGTGATGCCCGAAGTGTTCCGCGACAAGCCCGTGCTGGTCGCCGCAAAACCCTAAAGCTTCGGGATGTGCAGCGTCTTGCTGATCATGAGGCTGCCCGAGAGGACGAAGAGCAGCGCCATCGGGTGAAGCTGCCACGGGCCGGCCTGCCACACGCCTCCCCATAGCGCATTGCCGATGCGGTCCTGCCAGGCGGCGAAGGCGAGCACGCCGGTGAGCAGCACGCTGGTGGGGATGGGCGTTCCTTCGAAGTACTTGACCTTGCCGCTGTCGCCCGAGAGTTGTTCCGCCGTGACGTTGTAGCGCGCGAGCCGGCTCACGCCGCAGCACACGAAGTAGATGAGGGCGGCTGCGTCCCAGCCGCCTTGCATGCCCGCCGTGAAAGCGAGCGCCGCCGGGGCGACACCGAAGGAGATGATGTCGGAGAGCGAATCGAGTTCGCGGCCCAGCGCGGAATGCTGGTGTCGCGCGCGCGCGATGCGTCCATCGAGCACGTCGAAGATGAAGGCCGCCGGCGCGAGTGCGGCGGCCGCGAAGAAATGGGTCATGGACTGGCTCGCCATGTAGGCCATGGCCAGGAACACGGCGCCGACGCCGCAGGCAGCGTTGCCCAGGGTGAAGAAGTCGGCGAGGTGAAACTCGCGAAGCATCGAGAAGTGACGCGGGGCGGCAGTCTGCATGTGTGGTCCTTTGGTTTCAATTGGCACGGTAACCGCATTGCGTGTGCGCGGCGGTCGGACCTCGGCATCGGCCGGTGTGGGCTCTGTCCCACGGGCGAAGCGACTTTCAACACCGGCTGTCGACTAAAACTTGTGTCCGGACATACTCCCTTGAAACAGGAAGAAACGGCGCGTAGCATCGGGAACTCGAACGGTCGCGTTGCTTTTGGCGCTCCGTGCCCGAAAGAAAGGCAGTGGTTGATGCCGGTCCGCCTCGTCTCGCGCCTCTGTGCCACGGCACTCCTGGTCGCCCTTCCATGCCACGCGGAAGTGGATGACCTCGTGCGCGATGCGCAGTCCGCGCTCTCGCAAGGGCGCGCCCAGCAAGCCTTCGACATGCTCTCCGCCAAGGAGGTGGAACGTGCCGGCGACCCCGATTTCGACCTCGTGCTGGGCATGTCGGCCAACGCCAGCGCGCACTACACCCGCGCGATCATGGCGCTCGAGCGCGTCGTCGCCGTCCAGCCCGATAACGCCCAGGCGCGAGGCGAGTTGGGGCGCGCCCTGTTCGGAGTCGGCGACCGCAAGGGCGCGCGGACCCTGCTTCAGGAGAGCAAGCTCGAAGGCACGCCGATCGTCGCCGGCGAGACCATCGACCAGCTGCTGCAGGCCGTGGATCGCGTCGAGGCTTCGGGCCAGTCTTCCTACAAGTGGTATGTCGAGGCGACCGTGGGCAACGACGACAACGCGAACGCCGGACCCGCGACACGCAACCTCGCGGTGCCGGCCTTCGGCGGTGCCATCGTGGCCATCCAGCCTTCGGGCATCGCGACGAAGGCACGATTTTTCAACACGAGCGCGGGGCTCTCCGGGCGACTCGTGCTCGATCCGCGCTGGTCACTGATCGGCAACGCATTCGGCAGCGCGCGCTGGCACAGCGGCGACGCGGATCAATTCGACTATGCCCAGCTCGATGTCAACGGCGGCGTGTCGTACCGGGTGGAGCGCGAGGAATACACGCTGGTCGCGCAATTGGGCACCTACGAAATCGACCACGCGAGGGTGAGGAATTCAACTGGCGTGGTGGGCGAGTGGACGTACCGCTTCGATGGTTTCAGCCAGGCCAGCATCTACGGCCAGGTCGGGCGGCTTTCGTATGCGCAGCAGCCGCTCTCCGACGCCGACCGCAGCGTGATCGGCGTGACCTACGCGCAGATCGCGCGCAGCGGGCTGTTCGGCTACGGGGGCGCCTACATCGGCCGCGAAGACGAGCGTGCGCCGGGCGTCCCGCAGCTCGGACACCACCTGGCGGGGTGGCGCGCCGGCCTGCAGAAACCACTGGGGCCCGCGCTGGCGATCTTCGGCACCGTCTCGTACGAGAAGCGCAATTTCGGCGGGGCCGACCCGCTGTTCCTCGCGCAGCGCCGCGACCGGCAGACCACCGCATCGATCGGCATGTCCTGGGTGCCCGCGCCCACCTGGCGAGTGACGCCCCAGGTTGCCTGGACGCGCACCGAATCCACCGTGCCGCTCGCGGACTACGACCGGCACATCTTCTCGGTGGCCGTGCGCCGCGAGTTCTGAGCACGCCATGAACAACAAACCGACTCGCCCCGAAACACAGGAAGGCAATTCATGAAGCACCGCTTCTCCTTGAGGTCGCGCGCGCTGATCCTCGCCCTGGCTTCGGCCTATCCGGGCTTGACGCTGGCGAGCGACGGGGTCGCGCAGTTCGCGATCGGCGAGGCCCGTTTCAGCCGCGCCGGCGCCGCGCCCCAGCCCCTGGAAAAAGGGCGCGAGATCGCCAGCGGCGATACCGTCTCGACGGGCGCCGGGGGGCGCGTGCAGGTGCGCTTCTCGGACGGCGGGCTGATTTCGCTGCCGCCGAATTCGCAGCTGGTCGTGCGCCAGTACGCCGACGTCGGCGATACGTCGCAGGACCGATTCCTGGTCGACCTGTTGCAGGGCGGAATGCGCGCGATCACTGGCCTGATCGGCAAGCGCAACCGGTCCAATTACAAGGTGACGACGTCGACCGCGACCATCGGCATCCGCGGCTCGGCATTCAACGTGGCCTACAACCCCGACGGCTCGCTGTCGGTCTCCGGCGAACAGGACGAGATCGAGGTTTGCACGAATGTCGGATGCGTGGGATTGAAGGCCGGGGAATCCGCCCGGGTCATCGCACCGCAGGAATACCCGGTCCGCACCAACCTTCGAGTGAGCCTGCCGGTTGCTGAACCCCGGCAACTGCCGGGTGTGGTCGCGAACCAGGTCACAGCCGCCGGCTCGCCCGCCGTGATCCACCGCCCGAATGGCCCCCCGCCGGCGCCGGTGCCTCCACCAGCGACTTCGCCGCCGCCTCCTCCTCCGGCGCCGCCGGTGTCGCCGCCACCACCACCACCTGGGCCGCCGTCTCCGCCGCCGCCTGGGCCGCCGCCACCATCTCCGCCGCCACCGCCACCGCCGCCACCGCCGCCGCCGCCGGCGCCGCCACCACCACCACCGCCACCGCCACCTGGGCCGCCGCCTCCGCCGCCGCCTGGCCCACCACCGCCACCACCACCGCCGCCACCTCCGCCGCCACCTCCGCCGCCGCCGCCTGCGCCGCCGCCGCCGCCGCCGCCGCCTGCGCCGGAGCCACCGCCGCCTCCACCTCCACCTCCGCCGCCTGCGCCGGAGCCGCCACCGCCACCGCCACCGCCACCCGCGTTGCCGCCGCCCAGTGGCAACAGCGGAAACGGGATCGGAAATTCCGGTGCCGGCAATCCCGGAAACGGAAACGGGAACGGGAACAGCGGGAACAACGGCAACTCCGGCGGAGGAACGCCGCCCGGGCAGACCGTGCCGCCGCCTATTCCACCGGCGCCGGGACCGGGGAATGGCAACGGAAACGGGAACGGTGCAGGGGGCTTCCCTGGGGTTCCGCCGGGCCGCGTCCGCTGAGCATCAGCCAGCACCCATGAAAAAGGGGCCTGTCGGCCCCTTTTTCCTGCCTGCGCGGCCGCTCAGCCGCCGGCCTTCAGGTACATCAGGAACTCCTTGAACTGGGCGTCGGACATCATCTCGCCCTTGGTGCCCATCTTCTTCGCGTTCATCTCCCAGGCCATGGTCATCATGTCCATGAATTCCTTCTTCGAGACCATGCCGTCCTTGTTCTTGTCGATCATCTTCATGCTCATGATCTCCGCGAACGGGTAGTACTCCGCGTTGGTGGGGCCGGCCGCGAATGCGCTGCCGCACGCGATGAGGGAAGCGGCGAGCGCGAGCGCGCCGGTGATCTGCCTGAATGCCATGTGATATCTCCAGTGGTGGTTGAGGGACGGAAAATCCGCAGGCGTAATGTCGCGCGCCACGCGCCGGCGAAGTTCTCGCTTCGTCCCGAAGTGTTGTGCGAACGTCCCGTACCGCTCATCACTTCGCCCAGGCGCCCGGCGAGACGCCGACGACTTCCTTGAACTTGCGCACGAACGCCGCCGTGGTCTCGTAGCCGACGCGCCCGGCCACGGTCTTGACCGGCAGCCGGCTCGCGAGCAGTTGCTGCGCCACGCCGATGCGGTAATTGACGAGGTAGTTGTGCGGGCTGGTGCCGACCAGGCGCTTGAAATGCTCGACGAAGCGGCTGCGCGACATCCCGGCCGCTTTCGCGAGCGTGGCGAGGTCCAGCGCGGCGTCGAAGGACGTGTGGATCGCTTTCATCGCACCCGCGATGCGCCGGTCGCTCGCGGCAGCGAGGATGCCGTGTTGTTCGGCCTCCTGGCGTTGCGCGATGTGCCGCGCAAGGTACGCCAGAACGATGCCGCACAGGCGGTCCGCCAATTGCCGGCCTTCCGGCGGGGCGCAGGCGGCTTCGGCGAAAAACGCCTCCACGGCATAGCGGATGGGCGCGAGCTCTTCCATCGGCAGCACCAGCATCTCCGGGAAGGACAGCGCGATGGTTTGCCGGAACGCCTCGCTGAAGTCCGTGATCGCGCAGACGAGTTCGATGCCGCCCTCATCGATGGGCTGCAGGCTGTGCGTGGACGCGCGCGGGAAGAACACGAGCGAGGGCCGCTCGATATCCACCGCGTCGTGGCCGGCGAGCTGCGCGCGGGCGCGGCCTGCCCGCACGAAGTGGATCACGCCCGACGCGTAGCCGCGCATGAGGTTCTCCGCGCCGCAGCGGGTGCCGACGAAGATCACATGCGGCGTGGACGCGGCATGCTCGAAGAGGGTGTCGTACGGGGTGGTCATGGCCTTGAGTCGCGCGGCAAACGTATTGCTTACAGCAATGTGCCGGGGCTATAGTGGCCGCAGCCATCAATTCCACGCTGTCGCCTCTGCGCGGCGTCCGGCGCCGCGCAGGAAGATTGCTCGGGAGCTGTCGAAACCGCCGCGTCCCGCCCGTCATTCCCACAGCGGGGCATGATGCCTCGCGACACCTCAACAGGAGCCCCCCATGCAATACATGCTGATGATCTATTCCAACGAAAACGCTTTCGCCTCGATGACCGAAGCCGACGCCAAAACCGCCATGGCCGCCTACACGGCGTACAGCGAGGCGCTGCGGCAATCCGGCCATCACGTGGCCGCCGATCGATTGAAGAAC
Source organism: Pseudomonadota bacterium (assembly GCA_040385005.1). Taxonomy (GTDB): domain Bacteria; phylum Pseudomonadota; class Gammaproteobacteria; order Burkholderiales; family Burkholderiaceae_C; genus Ramlibacter. Next base: position 1,574 of record JAZKIF010000134.1, on the reverse strand, counting down.
ACGTCCACGGCAACCACCGTGCGTGTCGCCAACGGCAAGACCGAAGTGCTGAACGGCCCTTATGCCGAGACGAAGGAACAGCTTGGCGGGTACTTCGTCATCGACGTGCCGGACCTCGACGCCGCGATCTCCTGGGCCGCGCGCTGCCCCGGCGCGAGCCACGGCAGCGTCGAAGTCCGCCCGGTCTGGGCGATGTAGGTTCCCGCGATGGCGCACGACGCGCAGCCGGCGCACGCAGCCGCGGTCGGCGCGGCCCGGCGCAGCTACGGCAAGCTGGTCGCGTTTCTCGCCGCACGCACGCGCGACGTGGCGGGCGCGGAGGATGCTCTCGCGGAAGCCTTCGCCACGGCGCTCGCGACCTGGCCCGAACGCGGCGTCCCGGACAACCCCGAGGCGTGGCTGCTCACCGTCGCGCGCCGCAAGCTGATCGACGAAATCCGCGTTCGCCAGTCGGGCGAGGGCGCGGCGGAACATCTTGCGCTGCTCGCCGAACTCGCGGAAGGCGAGGAGAACGAATCCGCGATTCCCGACGACCGCCTGGCGCTGATGTTTGCGTGCGCGCATCCCGCGATCGATGCGGGCATCCGCGCGCCCCTGATGCTGCAGACCATCCTCGGCTTCGACGCGGCCGCGATCGGCTCGGCCTTCCTCGTCGCGCCCGCGACGATGGGGCAGCGCCTCGTGCGCGCCAAGAGCCGCATCCGGCAGGCGGGCATCCCGTTTCGCGTGCCCGGCCAGGCCGATCTGCGCGAGCGACTGGACACCGTGCTCGACGCCATCTATGCCGCCTATGCCGAAGGCTGGGACGATGCGTCGGGCACCGACGCGCGCAAGCGCAACCTGGCGGAAGAAGCGATCTGGCTCGGCCGCCTCGTCGCGTCGCTGCTGCCCGCCGAGCCCGAGGCGTTGGGCCTGCTCGCGTTGATGCTGCACTCGCATGCCCGGCGGCGCGCAAGGCGGAATGCCGACGGCGCCTATGTGCCGCTCGACGCGCAAGACACCGCGCTGTGGGATGCGCCGATGATGGACGAGGCGGAGTCGCTGCTGCGTCACGCGAGCGGCCTGGGCGGCGTGGGTCGCGTCCAGCTCGAAGCCGCGGTGCAGTCGGCGCACGGCGTGCGGCGCCTCACCGGCCGCGCCGACTGGCCCGCGATCGAGCGACTGTATGAGGCGCTGGCGGCGATGACGGGCTCACCCGTGGTCGGCATCAACCATGCGGTCGCGGTGTCTCATACGCGTGGTCCGGAAGCGGGGCTTGCATTGCTTGAAGCGCTTGCCTCCGATGCGCGGCTCGCCGACTACCAGCCGTATTGGGCAGCGCGTGCGGGTTTGTTCGCGCTCGCCGGCCGTGTTGCCGATGCGGCGGCGGCGTACGAACGCGCGATCGGGCTGGAGCGCGATCCGGCGGTGCGGCAGTTTTTGCTGCGGGAGCGTGAGAAGTTGGGACCGGTGGGCTGACTTTTGGCTGGGGCTGTCATCCCGGGCTACGAACCTGGGCGCGACCGGAAGCTCGCGGAGAAAGGCACACCGTCCACGGCCCCACTTTGAGGCCCCGCTTCGCGTGGCTTCCCTCG
>JAZKIF010000133.1:0-3791 GCA_040385005.1 Pseudomonadota bacterium | reverse complement strand
CTTCGTAGTTCTTGCGCTGGGTGTCGTTCATGATGTCGTAGACCATGGCGTGCACGGCCTTGTGGTCCAGCGGGTCGACGTTGATGCGGCGCACGTCCCCGTGCACACGGATCATCGGGGGCAAGCCCGCCGACAGGTGCAGGTCGGAGGCCTTGTTCTTCACGCTGAAAGCCAGCAGCTGGGTAATATCCACAAGTCCCTCTTTTTCTCGAATCCGAACGGTTGCCGGTTGATTATGACCACGATTTCCCACAACCTCCAGAGTGTTCACGAGCGGATTTCGGCGGCTTGCGCCGGTGCCAACCGCCCCGTGAACGAAGTCACGTTGCTGGCTGTCTCCAAGACTTTCGGCCCCGAGTCGGTGCGCGAGGCGTTCGCGGCAGGGCAAACGGCCTTCGGCGAGAACTACATCCAGGAAGGCGTGGAGAAGATCGCGCTGCTGCGCGACCTGCCGTTGCAATGGCACTGCATCGGGCCGATCCAGAGCAACAAGACGCGGCTGGTGGCGGCCAATTTCGACTGGGCGCACACGGTGGACCGCCTCAAGATCGCGCAGCGGCTGTCCGAGCAACGGCCGGCCGGCATGGCGCCGTTACAGGTTTGCATCCAGGTAAACATCGATGGCGGCGCGACGAAAGCGGGCGTGGCGCCCCGGGAGGCGGCGGACCTGGCGCGCGAGCTATCGCGGCTGCCCGGCCTGGTGCTCCGGGGGCTGATGACCATCCCCGAGCCCTCAGAAGACTTTCAGGCGCAAAAAGCGGTGCACGCCAAGGCGCGAGCCTTGTTCGACGAACTGCGCGGATCGGGATTGCAGCTGGATACGCTGTCGATGGGCATGACGGCCGATCTCGAAGCCGCCGTCGCGGCGGGGAGCACCATGGTCCGCGTCGGCACCGCCATCTTCGGCGGACGGCCGTCTACTTCTTCGGCATCGCCGGCGGCTTGACCGAGCCGCAATCGGCGCCCAGCCATTTGCCGGCACCGTCCATGTTGATCTTTTCGGGCTTGCCCTGCATCGTCGTGTTGACGAGCATCTTCATGCTGTAGGCCTCCGGGCTGGTGAAGGTGATTTGGCCTTCGCCGCTCGACGGCGGGTTGGTGCACGTGAACGCCATCTTCATCGTGTTGCCCGAACGCGCTTGCTGCGTGGTCTGGCAATCGCCGCGCTGGGCCGGGATCTCGTTGCGCTCGACCATCTCCTTCGTCATGCACATCTTGACGCTCATGCCGCCGGGTCCGCCTGCGCCCATCTTCATGCCGCGCTGCGCCATCATCTCTTCCATCATCTTGCGCTGGTCCGGCGGCATGTTGGCCATCTGCTGCTGCATCTGCGCCATCTGCTGCTCCATCTGGCCGCTGCCGGTCTGCATCTTGTTCGTGATTTCCCACAGCCCGGGCTTGAGCGTCTGCGCGCCGGCGGTGGAAACGAAGGCCACCAGTGCGGCGGCGATGAGGTGTTGCATCTTCATGGCGATCCCCTTTGCTGAGAAAAATTGATTGCTACGCCGCGGTGGCCTGCCGCACCGCATGTTCCCACCCCGCCATCAGCTCCCCGGCGCGGGAACGATCGAGCGTCGGAATGAAGCGTTTTTCCGATTTCCACAGGCCCGCGAGTTCGCGCGTGTCCTTGTAGACGCCGCGCGCGAGACCGGCGAGATACGCCGCGCCCAAGGCCGTGGTCTCCGTGACCGCGGGCCGCACCACCGGGATGCCGAGCAGGTCCGCCTGGAACTGCATCAGCAGATCGTTGACGCACGCGCCGCCGTCCACTCGCAGCTCGCTCACCGGAGCCGCGCCCGCCGCCACCGCATCCCGGCTCATCGCCTGCAGCAGCGCCGCGCTCTGGTACGCGATGCTCTCGAGCGACGCACGCGCGATGTGCGCCAGCGTCGTGCCGCGCGTGAGGCCGGTGATCGTGCCGCGCGCATCGGGCTTCCAGTACGGCGCGCCCAGCCCGGTAAAGGCCGGCACCACCATCACGCCGCCGGAATCCGGCACGCTCTCGGCAAGCCCTTGCACTTCGCCGCTGCCCTTGATCGCGCGCAGACCGTCGCGCAGCCACTGCACGACGGCGCCGCCGACGAACACGCTGCCCTCGGTCGCGAATTCGGTGCGCGGCCCGGTCTGCGCGGCGCTGGTCGTGAGCAATCCGTTCGACGACGTCTGGAACTTCGAGCCGGTGTGCATCAGCAGGAAGCAGCCCGTGCCATAGGTGTTCTTGGCCATGCCCTCCTCGAAGCAGGCCTGCCCGAACAGCGCGCTCTGCTGGTCGCCCGCGACGCCGCCGATCATGATCGAGCCGCCGAGCAATGCGGGCACGGTCTCGCCGAAAGCCGCACTCGACGGCAGCACTTTCGGCATCAGCTCGACGGGCACACCCAGCAGCGCGAGCAGCTCGGCATCCCACTCGTTGCGATGCACGTTGAAGAGCATGGTGCGCGACGCATTCGTCACGTCCGTCGCGTGAAGCGTGCCGCCCGTGAGCTGCCACAACAACCAGCTGTCGATCGTGCCGAACGCGAGTTCGCCGCGGCCCGCCTGATCGCGCGCGCCGCTCACGTTGTCGAGGAGCCACTTGATCTTCGTCGCGGAAAAATAGGAGTCGATCAAAAGACCCGTGCGCGACTGGATCAGTTGCGCGTGCCCCTCATCGCGAAGGCGCGCACACACCGGCTCCCCGCGCCGGTCCTGCCAGACGATGGCGTGGTGGATCGGCTTTCCCGTCTTGCGATTCCAGATGACCGTGGTCTCGCGCTGGTTCGTGATGCCCAGCGCCTGGATGTCGGAGGCTTTCAACCCGGCCTTCGCGATGGCCTGCTGCGCCGTCGCCAACTGGCCGCGCCAGATCTCCATCGGGTCGTGTTCGACCCAGCCGGGCTGCGGATAGATCTGCGGAAGCTCCTGCTGCGCTTGCGCAACGATCTGCCCCTGCGCATCGAACACGATGCTGCGCGAACTCGACGTGCCCTGGTCGAGGGCGAGAAGATATGTCATGGCCTGCGAATGTATGGGAATCAGAATCCGAGCGCCAGACGGTTTGTGCTCTTGACCTCTTCCATCACGGCGTACGTGCGCGTCTCCCGCACGCCGGGCAACTGCCACAGCACGGTGCCCGCGAAATCGCGGTACGCCTGCATATCCGCCATGCGCGTCTTGAGCAGGTAATCGAACCCGCCCGCGACCATGTGGCATTCCATGATCTCGCCGCGCACTTGCACCGCGGCCTTGAAGGCTTCGAAGACGTTCGGCGTCGTGCGGTCGAGCAGCACTTCGACGAACACCATCATCCCCGCGCCGAGTTTCAATGGGTTGAGACGTGCCTCGTAGCCGAGGATGTAGCCGTCGCGGGTGAGCCGCTGAACACGCGCCAGCACGGCCGTGGGCGACAGCGCGACGGCTTCGGCGAGCTTGAGGTTGGAGATGCGGCCGTCCTGCTGCAGGACGTTCAGGATTTTGAGGTCGATCCTGTCGATATCGGCTAGGTTCTCTGGCATGGGTAGTGATTTATCCGGTTTCGTGACTGAATTTAGCGTGAAAATCACTGCAAAGCCAGCCACCATCGACGGATGACACCCGCCGCCGACCTCCTGCCGCCTGCCGCCCGCCAGCGCCTGCCGTTTCCCCACCGTCCCGAGGCAGGCGTCGTCGCCGACCGGCTGCGCTCGCTCAGCGGCGCATTGGACTGGGCGTCGGCCGCGCAGGCCGCGCGCCCTTGGGTCGAGGCGGTGCGCAAGCACCCGCCGCCGTTCTGGGCGATGGAAAGCCTGCTGAAGGAATACCCGATCTCCAGC
>JAZKIF010000132.1:0-25664 GCA_040385005.1 Pseudomonadota bacterium | reverse complement strand
GCACCACGGCCTGTCCGCCGAGCTTGCCTTCGGTGCCCACTTCGCGCGCCACGCGCGAGACTTCGCCGGCGAAGCCGTTCAGCTGGTCCACCATCGTGTTGATGGTGTTCTTCAATTCGAGGATTTCCCCCCGCACGTCGGCGGTGATCTTCTTGGACAAGTCGCCGCGAGCGACGGCCGTCGTCACCTCCGCGATGTTGCGCACCTGCCCCGTGAGGTTCGACGCCATGAAGTTCACGGAGTCGGTCAAGTCCTTCCACGTCCCCGCGATGCCGGGCACCACGGCCTGGCCGCCCAGCTTGCCCTCGGTGCCCACTTCGCGTGCAACGCGTGTCACTTCCGACGAGAAGCCGTTCAGCTGGTCCACCATCGTGTTGATGGTTTCCTTCAGCTCCAGGATTTCGCCTTTCACGTCCACGGTGATCTTCTTGGAGAGGTCGCCGTTCGCGACGGCCGTCGTCACCTCCGCGATGTTGCGCACCTGGCCCGTGAGGTTCGAGGCCATCGAGTTCACGTTGTCGGTCAAGTCCTTCCACGTGCCCGCGACGCCGGGCACCTGGGCTTGCCCGCCCAGTTTTCCTTCGGTGCCCACTTCGCGCGCAACCCGCGTCACTTCGGACGCGAAGCCGTTCAGCTGGTCCACCATCGTGTTGATGGTTTCCTTCAGGGCCAGAATCTCACCCTTCACTTCCACCGTGATCTTGGACGACAAGTCGCCCTTCGCGATGGCGGTCGCCACGCCCGCGATGTTCCGCACCTGGCCCGTGAGGTTCGACGCCATCGAGTTCACGGAGTCGGTCAAGTCCTTCCAGGTGCCGGCGATGCCGGGCACCTGCGCCTGGCCGCCGAGCTTGCCTTCGGTGCCCACTTCGCGCGCCACGCGCGTCACTTCCGACGAGAACCCGTTCAGCTGGTCCACCATCGTGTTGATGGTTTCCTTCAGCTCGAGAATCTCGCCCTTCACTTCCACCGTGATCTTGCGCGAGAGGTCACCGCGCGCAACGGCGGTGGTCACCGTCGCGATGTTGCGCACCTGCGAGGTGAGGTTGTTCGCCATGGAGTTGACCGAGTCGGTCAAGTCCTTCCAGGTGCCCGCGACGCCCGGCACCACGGCCTGGCCGCCAAGGCGCCCGTCGGTGCCCACCTCGCGCGCCACGCGCGTCACTTCCGAGGCGAACGAGCGGAGCTGGTCCACCATCGTGTTCGTCGCCTCCTTCAGCTGGAGGATTTCGCCGCGCACGTCCACCGTGATCTTCTTGGAGAGGTCGCCGTTGGCCACCGCGATCGTCACGTCCGCGATGTTTCGCACCTGGGCCGTCAGGTTGCCGGCCATCTGGTTGACCGAGTCCGTGAGGTCCTTCCACACGCCCGACACGCCTTTCACCTTGGCTTGTCCGCCAAGCTTGCCTTCGGTACCCACTTCGCGAGCGACGCGCGTCACTTCCGACGTGAACACCGAGAGCTGTTCGATCATCGTGTTGACCAGCTTCGCGGACCGCAGGAATTCGCCTTTCAACGGCCGGCCATCGACCTGCAGTTCCATCGATTGGCTCAGATCTCCCTTCGCCACGGCGCCGATGGTCCGGGCGATGTCGGTCGTCGGACGCACGAGGTCGTCGATGAGGGTGTTGAACGAGTCGACCTGGTCGGCCCAGCCGCCCAAGGCGCCCGGCGCGGACATGCGCTGCGCGAGCCGGCCTTCCTTGCCCACCGTCACGCGCAGGCGCTCGGCTTCGCTGCCGATGCGCTCGGCGTTGCCGATGGCGGTGTTGAAATGTTCGGCGATGCGCGCGTCGGTCCCGGTCCAGTCGGCGGGCAGCCGCATCTTGAAGTCACCGCTCGCGAAAGCCATCATCGCCGCCAGGATCTGGCGGGACCGGGCCTCCGCGTCGTGCCAGGCGCGCGGGTCCGTCAGGTTCTGTTTCGCGTCGTCGTGGCCGTTGCCGCTTCGCGTTCGGATGGCCATCGATTTGGCTGCCATTGTCTTGGGCGTCTTACGCTTGCCCCCGGTCTGTACTGCTTGGTCCATGCGTGCTCCGCTTGCTTATGTCGCGCTGCGAGCTAGTGTCTTAGGGATCACGATGCCGGGGTGTAGGACGAAGCTGACAACGCTTGAGCTAGTCAACTCAACCATTGAATAAGAGATAAATTACCGCCCCATGCCATCTGCCCACGAGGACCTCCCGCAGGAAGTCAGGAGGTTCATCCTCACCAGCATTCCTTCGGTCCCATTTCTTGAAGCCTTGCTGCTGATGCGCGGCGACAACACCCATCCTTGGGACGCGCACCGGCTTGCCCAGGCGCTTTACACCCGCAAACGCGTGGCCGCGGACCTGCTGCGCGAACTGTGCGAGTCCGACATCGCACAGCCCGCGGGCGCGAACAACTTCGCGTATCGCCCCGGCACGCCCGAGCTTGCGCAGCGCCTCGATGCGCTGGCGATCAGTTATTCGAAAAATCTCGTCGCCGTGACCGACCTGATCCATTCGCGCCTGGAGCGGCGCGCGCAGCAGTTCGCGGACGCGTTCCGCTGGAAGAAGGAGGACTAGATGGGCCCCGTGATCTACGCGCTGTGCGCTCTCACCAGCCTCGGCTGCTTCGTGCTGCTGTGGCGAACCTGGCGGCAGGGCGGGCATCGGTTGCTGTTCTGGAGCGCGCTGTGCTTCGCCATGCTGACCCTCAACAACGTCCTGCTCGTGCTGGACAAGGTCGTCTTCCCGGTGGAGGTGGACCTGAAGATGTGGCGGCTCGGGGTCGGCTTCGCGGCGGTGCTGCTGATGGTCATCGGCCTGGTGTGGGAGGAAGACTGATGGAGCAGATCCTCACCGGCGGCATCGTCGCGCTCTCGTTCGTCGCGGGCCTGTTTTTCTTCCGCTTCTGGCGCTCGACGCGAGACCGCTTCTTCCTCTATTTCGCGCTCTCGTTCTGGATCGAAGGCGCGAACCGCTTCGGCCTCGGGCTCGTGCCGGAGGCGAGCGAGCTCAATCCCGTGTTCTATGGTTTGCGCATCGTGGCGTACGGGCTGATCATCCTGGCGATCTGGCAGAAGAACAGGCCGCGTTCGTGACGGCCCGGCGGGCATCTCCGCGCCGCATCGCCGCCCTCGCCGGCCTCGCGTTCGTGTTTCTATGGTTCTTCCTGGGCGCAATCGCGCACTTCGTCTTCACCGAAGCGGAGATGCGGATCGTCCCCGACTGGATTCCCTGGCCGCGCGCGGCGGTTCTTGCGAGCGGCGCCTTCGAGATGCTGGGCGCGCTCGGCCTCTTGTGGCGCCCCACGCGGCGCGCGGCCGGATGGGGGCTGATCGCGCTCACGCTGGCCGTGACGCCCGCCAACCTCTACATGCTCCAGCATGCCGATGCGTTTCCTGCGGTGCCCCATTGGCTGCTGGTTGCGCGTTTGCCGTTCCAGGTGGGGTTGCTGGCGCTGATTGCGTGGAGCACGTCACCGCATCGCCTGAGCGGCGAAAAAGAAAGCTCGACATGACCCGATTCAATGCCGCAAGGCGAGGCACTCTCGCCGCCGCCGCGGTGTCGTTGCTGAGCGCCTGTTCGGCGCCGAGGGCACTCGACCTGCTCGTGCCGCGCGGCACCTACCGTGCCCGCGCCGATCAGGCCTATGGCCCGCATGCGCGCCATCGCCTCGATGCGTACCTGCCCCTCGAAGCGTCCGGCCCCGCGCCGATGGTGCTCTTCTTCTACGGCGGAAACTGGACGCGCGGCGAGCGCGCCGACTATCGCTTCGTGGGCGAGGCCCTGGCCCATGCGGGCATCGTCACCCTCGTGGCCGACTACCGGCTCAGCCCCGAGGTTCGCTGGACCGACATCCTCGCCGACTGCGCGGCGGCGACGAAATGGGCGTTCGATCACGCCGCCTCTCTCGGGGCAGCGCCCGATCGCATCCATGTGATGGGTCACAGCGCGGGCGGCTACAACGCCGCGATGCTGGCGCTGGATCCGCGCTGGCTCAAGTCCCATGCGCTCGCGCCGGAACAGCTTCGCGGCTGGATCGGGTTGGCGGGGCCATACAACTTCCTGCCGATCCAGGACCCCGAGGTTCGCGTTGCATTCGACTGGCCCGGCACGCCGCCGGAGAGCCAGCCGATCGTGCATGCGTCGGCGCGCGCGCCGCATTCATTGCTGATTGCCGCGGCGAGCGACAAGGTGGTCAATCCGCAGCGCAACACGGTGACGCTTGCCGAACGGCTGGAGAAACTGGGTGCGAAGGTCGATGTGCGGCTGCTGGATCGCGTGAACCATGTCACGCTGATGGCCGCGTTGTCGGCGCCGTTGCACTGGCTCGCGCCGGTGCGAAGGGAAATCATCGACTTTGTTTCGCGGGCTTGAAGGGGATGTCGGGATCAGGCTGTCTGTTGCGCCACCATCCGCTGCGTCACGTCCGCACCTTCGACGAAGATGCCGGTGACGCGGCCCTCGACGTTCCGGATCGGCTGGTAGACGAAATCAAGGTAGCGCTCGACCATCGCGCCATCCGGCCCGCCGGGGTACGAGTAGCTGTAGCCGAACGCCGTGTAAGCCTCGCCGCTGGAATACACGCGGTCCAGGATGTCGACGAAGCCCTGGCCCACCGCCTCGGGCAGCGCTTCCGCCACGGTGCGTCCCAGCACTTCGCGATTGCCGATCAGGCGCGTGTACGCGGGATTCGTGAGCTCGAAGCGATGCTCCGGCCCGTCGAGGAAACAGATGAAGGATGGCGCCTGCTCGAACATCTGCGCCAGCCGCTCACGCTCGGTGGCGAGCCGCTTGGAAGTCAACACGGCCTGCGTCGTTTCCGTGCACACCACCAGCACGCCTCCGACACCGTTCGCCGAGAGCGGATCGTCGATCGGGCTGTAGCCGTAAGTCCAGTACACATCCTCGCGCTTGCCGTTGCGCGTGATCGGCACCAGCGCGTTCTCGTTCCAGGTCGAGCCGCGGCCGCTCATCACCTTCTCGATCTGCGGGCCGATGATCGGCCAGATCTCGTCCCAGCAGGCGCGCCCTTCCTGCCCGAGCGCGGAAGGATGGCGCTCGGGGCCGATCGATTGGCGATACGCGTCGTTGTAGAACTGGATGAGGCGCGGGCCCCACCAGATAAACATGGGGTGGCGCGTGTTCAGGATGAGCCGCACCGTCGTCTTCAGGCTTTGCGGCCAGGTCTGCGGTGGCCCGATCGGCGAGCGTGTCCAGTCGCGGATGCGCATCAGTGCGCCCATCTCGCCACCGCCCTCCAGAAAATCGGTTCGGTTCGGGTTGACGATGATCGGTTTCAAGAAGGCCGCCTGCTGCTGGATTGAACTGAGCCGCATCACGAATGGCAATAGACGGCCGGCCGAGCTTAAGTGCCGACGCCTCACTGCTCAGCCAGCCGCCGGCGGAAATGCGTGTCGTCCTATTCCTACAAGCCGTGCGGGGACTTGGCTGCCGCCTCGCTTCCTACACGCATCCCACGAAACGCCGCATAGATTGGGCGTTCATTCAACTCTCAAGGAGCCTTCATGCCCAGTGCCAACAACAAGACGAAGATGACCGGCGACACGCACCTGCCGGACACGGAATCCGAATTCGACACGCAGGAAGCGCGCGAGAGCGCTTACGACAAAGGGCAAGCCAGCAGCAAGTCCGAATCCTCGAAGGACAGCAACGACGTGCCCGGCCTGAAGGACCGCGAAGCGAAGACGAGCAACAGCTACGGCCACACCCGCAAGGGCTGAGGAGATGTCATTGCGGGCTCGGACCCGCAATCCATCACCCCCTATAGCGACGGGTTGACCAGGTACTTCGTCCCCGTCGCCCGCTGACCATACACAGCAATCACCTCCGGCTGCAACGCCTGGGCGAGCGAGATCTCTTTGGAGTAATTGCTCGCGAAGGTCGTCTTCAATTCCGCGACCACACGCGCGCGCAGGCCCTCCGCGGCCTGCGCGCCGATGCGCTGCAGGAACGGGAACAGCAGCCACCCGCCAATGCCCCACGCCATGCCGAAATTGCGGCTGAACTCGGTCGGCCCCATGTCCAGGCTGCCGTACAGATACACCTGTTTGTGCGTGGTCGAGCCGTAGCGGCTGTATTCCTTCGCGTTGCGGTTGAGCGCCGCCTCCATGCACGAGAGGATCTGTCCCGCGAGCTTTCCGCCGCCGGTCGCGTCGAAGGCGATCGTCGCGCCGGTGGAGGCCAGCGCATTCGTCAGGTCTTCCAGGAACGTCGGTGACGACGAGTCGCACACATAGTGCGCGCCCTGCTCGCGCAGGACCGCGACCTGCTCCGGCTTGCGCACGATGTTCACCAGTGCAACGCCGTCCTTGACGCAGATGCGGTTCAGCATCTGGCCCAGGTTGGACGCGGCCGCGGTATGCACCAGCGCCGTGTGCCCTTCGCGCCGCATCGTCTCCACCATGCCCAGCGCGGTGAGCGGGTTGACGAACGCGGACGCGCCTTCGGATGCTTTCGTGCCTTCGGCCAGCACCAGGCACTGCGCGGCCTTCACCACACGGAACTGCGTGTACATCGCACCGCCGAGCACCGCCACTGTCTTGCCGACAAGGGCCTGTGCGGCCGGGGTATCGCCCGCCGCGACCACCATGCCCGCGCCTTCGTTGCCGACCGGCATGGGTTGCCCGACGCGCGCCGCCAGGCCTTTCATCGCGGCCGGGGGGATTTTTAAAGTCACGACCGGGTGCGACGTCGTGCCGGAAAGCTTCGCAGTGCCGATGTCCGCGGGGCCGAACAACAGGCCGATGTCGGAAGGATTGAGGGGCGACGCCTCGATGCGCACGATCACTTCATCCGCGGCAGGGACGGGCGTCGGAATCGTGACGAGCGCGATTTCCAGCTCGCCTTCCGGTTTGACGAGTGAACGAAGTTGAAGGCCGCTCTGATGGTCGCTCATGGGGGAATCTCCTGTGGGAGCGGCCAGCATACCCCCAAGCGCAACGCGCCGCCCGGGTGGAGAATGCCCCCCATGAAAACCGACTTCACCGCCGCCCGCGCCGCGTTCCGCGCACTCCACCAGACCGGCTGCTTCGTGCTGCCCAACCCTTGGGACGTGGGCAGCGCCCGCATGCTGCAGCACCTCGGCTTTTCGGCGGTCGCATCGACCAGCGCGGGTTATGCGTGGACGATTGGCAGGCCCGACTACGCCGTGACGCGCGACGGCGTGCTGGCGCACCTCAAGCAGCTGTGCGAGGCGGTGGACCTGCCGGTCAATGCCGACTTCGAATCGGGCTTCGCGGCCGAACCGGAAGGCGTCGCGGCGAATGTGAAACTCGCCGTCGACACCGGCGTCGCCGGTCTGTCGATCGAGGATCGCGACGAAACGCCCACGGGCCTGTACGAAATCGGCTTCGCGGTCGAGCGCATCCGCGCCGCGCGCGTCGCGATCGATGCGAGCGGCCAGGACGTCATTCTCGTCGCGCGCACCGAAGGCATGCTGATCGACCCGGCCGCGTTGACGCCCGCCATCGACAAGCTCGTCGCGTTCGCCGATGCAGGCGCCGACTGCCTCTACGCGCCCGGCGTCACGGACCCGAAAGACATCGCCACCATCGTGCGCGCCGTGGCGCCCAAGCCCGTCAACGTGCTGGTGTGGAAATCCGGAGCCAGCCTCGACCAGATGGCCCAGCTCGGCGTGCGGCGCGTCAGCGTGGGCGGGGCGCTCGCGCGCACTGCATGGGCCGGTGCGCTGGCCGCCGCGCAGCAACTGCGGGAAGGCTCGTTCGATGGCCTGGACGCCGGCACGCCCAGCGGCAAGCTGAACGGCATCTTCAAGAACTTCGGCTGAACCCGTCGGGCATGCGGCGCTGTCCGACAGCGCCGTGCGGACGAGTGCGCTACACCGGGAGTGGAAAGGATCTCCCATGCTCGAAAAACTCCCGGAGGCGGTCGGCCACCTGCTGCGCGAGCGCCGCGCCGGACTGGACAAGCTCGTCTTCAACCGCTGCGAGATGCGCACGGGGCACGGCTCGCTGCAGGTCACGAGCCTGGCCTTCGCGGACCACGCCGCCATTCCACCCCGCTTCACGGCGGACGGCGAAGGCGTGTCGCCGCCCCTGCAGTGGAGCGGCATTCCGGGCAACGCGGCCAGCGTGGTGCTCATCGTGGAAGATGCCGACGCGCCGACGGGCGAGCCGCTCGTGCATGCGATCGTCGTTGACCTGCCGGCGGGCGACGGCGCCATCCCGGAAGGCGCGCTCAGGAGTTCGGGCCATGAAGGCATGCATGTGCACGAAGGCCGCAACTCCTATTTCCGCGCGGCCTGGCTGCCGCCCGATCCGCCGCCGGGCCATGGCGAGCATCGCTATGCGTTCCAGCTGTTCGCACTGGCTGCGGGCGACGCGTTCGACGGCACGCCCGGGCGCGACGACGTGCTCGACGCGATCCGCGAACGCGGCATCGCCAGCGGATTGCTGATCGGCACCTACGAGCGGCCGGATGGCAGCATCAAAAACGAAGGCGGGCAACCAGCGCTGGCGTGACGCGCCATCAACGCGCGTATTCCGCGTGAAGCTCGTCCAAAGCCACGCCCGAGAGGCGCCTCAGCCGCACGACGTCGTCCTCCAGTTCGGCAACGGCGGATTCGTCGCCCGCCGCGATCGCGACTTTCAATTGCCGGCGCGCGGCCTGCAGTTCCTCGAACGATTCCATCCAGTTCGCCAACTTCGCATCGACCTGTGTTTGCATGGAAGGCAGTCTCGCACCTGGTGGCGCGCGGCGCTGTGCGCTCGGTCACAAGCGAACCCAGCAGCATGCGTGGACAATCGGGGCTGGCGAATGTCCGCTGCTCGACGAAGTGCCCCATGAAGAAACCCGCCCGGCGCACGAAAGCCGCGAAGATCCTCACGACCGCCATCGACAAGACAGAGAAGGTCCAGGACGACCTCAATCACGCGGCGCACGACCTCAACGTCACCAACACGCTCCTGTCCGGCCCACTGTCCACGGCGCAGGCCGTGGCGGCCGTCGCCGGCGCGGTGAAGCAGAACGTCGCCGCGGAGATCAAGGTCCAGGAAGCGGCCGAAGAGCTGGAGACCGTGAAGGACATGCTCAAGGATGCCCAGGCCGCCCAAGGCGAACCGGCGCCGGCAGGCAATGTCGGCGAGGGCGTCGCCAGCGTCATCGAACACCTGAAGGCAACGCGCGGCGCCTGAAGCCGCGGCGCCCCCCGCGCGCAATCCAGTCGTCAGCCCGCCAGCGTGCCGCGCGCGAGCGCGACGACGTTCATCAACACGTGCAAATCCACCGGCTTCACGAAGTGCCGGTCGAAGCCCGCGGCGGCCGACTTGCGCAGGTCTTCCTCCTGACCCCAGCCGCTCAATGCCACCAGCAGCATTTGCTGGCCGCCCTCCTGGCTGCGGATGCGCCGCGCCGCCTCGTGGCCGCTGATGCCGGGCAGCCCGATGTCCAGCAGCACCACGTCGGGCGCGAAGTCGGCCGCGGCGCTCACGGCTTCCAGCCCATCGTGCACGGTGTGCGTCTGGTAGCCCAGCATGTCGAGAACCTGCGCCATGCTCGTGGCGCTGTCGACGTTGTCGTCGACGACCAGCACGCGAACGCCGCGCTCGCCGCCCGCCTCCAGCTTGTGCGCCTCGATCGGCGCCGGGCCGGGCGCTCCGGCCTCGGCGAGCGGGATGCGCACCGTGAACTCACTGCCCCGCCCCGGCCCGCCGCTGCGCGCATCCACCTGCCCGCCGTGCATGGCAACCAGCTGCTTCACCAGCGCGAGGCCGATGCCCAGGCCGCCCTGCGCGCGCTCCGAGTGCCGGTCGACCTGCGCGAACATGTCGAACACGCGCGGCAACATCGCGCCCGGAATGCCGACGCCCGAATCCTTCACCGTCACCAGCGCCAGGCCGTCCTCGCGCTGCGCGGATACTTCGATGCGCCCACCGTCGGGCGTGTACTTCGCGGCGTTGTTCAAAAGGTTCGCGACGATCTGGCACAACCGTGTCACGTCCGCGTTCACCATGAGCGTCTGCGGCAGCGGCAGCCGCACCTCGAGCACGTGCCGGCCCGCCTCGATCAAGGGCCGGCTGGTTTCCACGGCGGCCTGCACGGCGCTCGCGACATCCGCGAGTTCGAGGCGCAATTCCACCTTGCCCTGGCTGATGCGGCTCACGTCGAGCAGGTCGTCCACCAGGTGCACCATCTGCCCGAGCTGGCGCTCGATGATGTTCCGCGCGTTCTCGTGAACCTCCTGCTTGCCGCTCAGGCGCATGATCTGCAGCGCGTTGCGAATCGGGGCCAGCGGGTTGCGCAATTCATGCGCAAGGGTTGCAAGGAACTCGTCCTTCTTGTGGTCCGCCTCCCGCAGCGCGTCCATCGTCACCTGCAGCGCGCGCTCGGTGGCGATGCGCTGGCTGATGTCCCGGATCACGTACAGTCGCCCACTCTCGTTGCCGTGCGCGTCGCGCAGCAGCGAGATCGTCGTCTCCACCTGCGTTTCGTTGCCGTCGGGCGTGCGGTGGACGAGGTTGCCGCGGTACACGCCGTCCCGCTGCAACTGGTTCTGCGCCGACTTGCGCACCAGGTCGCCGTCCTCCCAGATCTCCTCGAAAATCTCGCGCTTGGCCCGCCCGAGGCTGTGGGATGCGCTGGTGAGGTACTGCTGCTCCGCCGCGGGGTTCATGAACACCAGGTGATCGGCCGCATCGAACGCCAGCACCGCGTCTTCCATCTGGGCCAGCACGTCCTGGCGCAGCTTGTTGGTGGTGGCGTTGGACGAATCGAGCGTGTAGATATCGCTGCCGACGATCAGCGCGTCGACGTCCCCCTGGCGGATCGCGGCGAGCGTGTCCTCGGCTTCCGCGAGCTGGATGCGCAGCTCCTGGTTCTCGTCCCGCAAGGCGTCCAGCGGATCGCGGTTCGAGGACATGGCGCTCTCTCTTGATTCGCTCATGACCCGCTCTCCGAGGGCGGGTGAATGCCCAGCCCGTCCATGAGGCGCTGGGGATTGGACATGTCGCCGATGAAGCGGCGCATCGGCAGCGGCCACACGCGGATCAGCGTGGGCGCGGCGATCACCTCGTCGTTCGCGGCGTCCGCCACGTGCTCCGCGATGCTGAGGATCTCCAGCTCGTAGCGTCCCGCGAGGTGCTTCTCGCAAAACGCGCGTGTGTTGACGACAGCCCGCGCGGACGATGGCGCTGCGGCGCTCACATACAAGCGAAGCAGGCACTCGCAGGCCGCCGACTTCGGCTGCACGGATAGCCGCGCGGGCCTTCGCGTCATCGCGCGTCCACCAATGGCTGCAGGTCGAGCCCCACCAGCACCTTCTCCTCGTTGGACAGGTCGCCGATGATCTTGCGGATCGGCTCGGGAAATTTGCGCACGAGCGTGGGCACCGCGAGGATCTGGTCGCCCGCCGCGAGCCGCGGGTTCACGAGGAGGTCGACGACCTCGATGGTGTAGCGCCCGGCCAGGTGCGTCTCGCACACCTGCTTGAGGTTGGCGAGCGCGGCCGCCGATCTCGGGGTGGTGCCCGCGACATACAGGCGCAGCTGGTATTCGGCCTTGCCGGTCCCCGCCCTGCGGCCGGTGCTGGGCGATGTACTCATGATGCGTCCTTTCCTGCGGCGCGTCCGGCGCGCGTGCTCCTGCCCCGGGATTTCGCGATTTCGCGCGAGCGCGCGGCCACACCGTCGGCCTCGAACTTCTCGCGCGCGATCAGGAAGCGCACGTCGCCCGCGCGCTCTTCGGCCTCGGCGTTCAACGCCGAAATCTGCGCATCGAGCGCCTTGCGCCGCGTGGCGAGGTCGCGCAGGCGCCGGTCGTGGTCCTGCGTGCGCAAGGTGGTTGCGGCAAGCTCCTGCGCTTCCTGCGCGATGCGGGCCGTGCCGGTGAGCACGCGCTCGCCCGAGAGGTACACGTCCACGAGGTCCACGCCGTGGTCGCCGAACACGAACTCACGCACCTGGTTGGAATGCGCCATGCCGCGCGACTTGAGCACTTGAAGCGTGCGCGTGCGCTCGCCGTTGTAGGCCAGGTTGGTGAGCAGCAGCCAGCTGTCCATCAGCGACGAGACACCGACTTCGGAGGCCGCCACGGTCGCGACCGTGTCCACGGTGAGGCTGGTGAACATCGCCGTGACGCCCTCCTGCTTCAGGAAATCGATCAGGCGCATCAGCGTGAGCTTCAGCCCCATGTCGTTGTCCTGCGTGCTCAGGTTGCTGATCGGGTCGACCACGACCGCCGCCGGCTTGAACTTGCGCACGAGGTCGTACATGAGGACGAGGTGCTGCTCGAGCCCGTGCAGCGTGGGGCGGGAGGCATGGATCTGCAACAGGCCCTTGTCGACCCACGGCTTCAGGTCCAGGCCGATCGAACGCATGTTGCGGATCAACTGGCTCTCGGACTCCTCGTATGCAAAGAGCAGCGCCCGCTCGCCGCGCGCGCAGCACGCATCGACGAAGCTGGCCGAGACGCTGCTCTTGCCGGTGCCCGGCGCGCCGGAGACGAGCACGCTGCTGCCGCGATACACGCCCTTGCCGCCGAACATTTCGTCCAGGCCCGGGATGCCGGTGGAGATGCGCTTGTCGGTGACCTGGTGATCCAGGCGCAGCGATGTGATGGGCAGCACGGACAGGCCGTCCGAGCCGATCAGGAACGGGTACTCGTTGGTGCCGTGCGGCGAGCCGCGGTACTTCAGGATGCGCAAGCGCCGGGTGGAGACCTGGTCGACGATCCGGTTGTCCAGCAGGATCACGCAATCGGCGACGTATTCCTCCAGCCCGTAGCGCGTCAACGTCGTGTCGCCGCGCTCGCCGGTGATGATCGCGGTGACTCCCTTTTCCTTCAGAAAGCGGAAGAGGCGGCGCAGTTCGGCGCGCAGGATCGCGTGGTTGGGCAAGCCGGCGAACAGCGCCTCGATGGTGTCCAGCACCACGCGCTTCGCGCCGATGGAATCGATGGCGTAACCCAGGCGGATGAAGAGGCCCTCGAGGTCGTACTCGCCCGTCTCCTCGATCTCGCTGCGTTCGACGCGAACATAGTCCAGCGCGATCTTGCCTTGCTTGCCGAGTTTTTCCAGGTCGAAGCCGAGCGAGCGCATGTTGGCGACCAGCTCATCCGTGCTCTCCTCGAACATCATGAAGACGCCGGGCTCGTTGTACTTCACGGCCCCGTGCACGAGGAATTCCGCGGCAAGCATCGTCTTGCCGCACCCCGCCGCGCCGCACACGAGCGTCGGACGGCCCTTGGGCAATCCCCCGAACGTGATGTCGTCGAGGCCGTCGATGCCGGTGGGCGCCTTGGGCAGGGATTCGCCGGGGGACGCCTCTGGTTTCTTGCGGGATTTCGCCATGGGGTGAACGGGTTGTTTGGAACAGAAACGACTCTACCGGACGGCGTTGAAAAGGGGGAGCGGTGAGGCGGAGTCTCAGCCTCATGCGCGTGTCGGACTGGCTCGACTGTGGGCGTAGGCGGGCCGGCGTGTACTCTACCCGCAAGGATATGGAAGAGCTGGCAGCCCGCAGGTATGCTCGCGGCACACTGCGAGAGGGACCCGATGAAACGCTTCACCTGCGGCTGCCTGCTGCCGCTCTTCAGCGCCCTGATGCCCGTCGACGCCGCGGCGGAGGATTGCGATCCCCGCTTCGCGAAGTCCCCGCAATTCGCGTCCGAGGATTGCAGCTTCAGGAACCCCCCGAACCCCGACGCCAAACCGCACCGCTCCAGCTGGGAGATCTGGACGCGCTTTCTCGTCGCGAAAAAGGAAGGGACCGTGCCGATCGATCCCGTGCCGGTGCGCACGCTGGACCGCGCGGCGCTCGCCGCGCTCGATACCACCTCCAATCACATCATCCGCCTGGGCCACTCCTCGCACCTGCTGAAGCTGCGCGGCAAATGGTGGCTGATCGACCCGGTGTTCGGGCCGCGCGCATCGCCCGTCTCGTGGGCCGGGCCCAAACGTTTCCATGCGCCGCCGGTGGCGTTGGAGGACGTGCCGCTCATCGAGGGCTTGATCCTTTCGCACGACCACTACGATCACCTGGACGTTCCAACCATCGAGGCGCTGAAGGACCGCGTGCAACGCTACTTCGTTCCGCTGGGCGTGGGCAAGCGCCTGATCGAATGGGGCGTCCCTGCAGATCGCATCGAGGAGTTCGACTGGTGGCAGGAGGGCAAGTGGGGCGACGTCGTCGTCACGGCCGCGCCCGCGCAGCATTTCTCCGGCCGCACGCTGTGGGACCGCAACAAGACGCTGTGGGCGTCGTGGTCGCTCAGGAGCGGCGGCGAGAACATCTTCTACAGCGGCGACTCGGGTTACTTCCCCGGCTTCAAGGAGATCGGCGCGAAGCTCGGGCCCATCGACATCGCCTTGATGGAGAACGGCGCGTACGACAGCTACTGGCCCACGGTACACATGACGCCCGAGGAGACCGTGCAGGCCTTCCAGGACCTGGGCGCGAAGACGCTGTACCTGGTTCACAACAGCACGTTCGACCTCGCTTTCCATACCTGGAAGGACCCGCTCGAACGCGTCGCGGCGCTGGCGCAAGCCCGGGGGCTGTCGCTCGCGACACCGGAGATCGGTGAGGTGCTCACGCTGGGCAAGCCGCGCGAGAACAGGCGGTGGTGGGAGGGCCTGCGTTGATCCTGATCGGTGCGTTCGTAAGAAAAACTGAAGGGTAGATGTAGCGGCGCGTTGTTTTCTTTTCGGATGCAGTCCCTAGACTCGCAAACGACAAGTCCCCAACCACTCTTTCGCGAGGTCGCGCCATGCTTCGACGCTTTCTGCTGCTCTCCCTCTCGCTCGCCACGCTGGCCGCCGCCGCCCCGGCATTCGCCGCGTATCCCGAAAAGACGATCCGCCTGATCGTGCCGTCGGCCCCCGGCGGCGCGCCGGACGCGCTGATGCGCGCGCTCGCCCAGCAGATGTCGACCCAGATGGGCGTGCCCATCGTCATCGACAACAAGCCCGGCGGCTCCTACACCATCGGCACGATGGACCTGGTGCATTCCGCGCCCGACGGCTACACGCTCGCTTACGGCAACGTCGTCTCGCTGGCGACGAACAAGTCGCTGCTGCCCAACTTGCCCTACAGCGTCGACAAGGACCTGACGCTGATCTCCAATGCGCTGCGCCTGTCCAACCTGATGATCGTCAACAACAGCCTGCCGGTGAAGAACGTGCAGGAACTCGTGGCCTACGCGAAAAAGAATCCGGGCAAGCTCGCCTTCGCCTCCGACGGCAACGGCACCACCGCTCACCTCGGCGTGGAACTGTTCAAGGCGATGACGGGCACCTTCATGCTGCACGTGCCCTACCGCGCCGCGACATCGGCGGTGACGGACCTGATCTCCGGAGGCGTCCAGCTGATGATGATCAATACGCCGGTTTCCGGCCCATTGGCGCAGACCGGGCGCGTGCGCGCGCTGGGCATCTCCGCGCTGCAGCGCTCCCCCACCTACCCGGACATCCCTACCATCGCCGAGTCCGGCGTGCCGGGTTTCGAGGTCGTCGCGTGGGGCGGCATCATCGGCCCCGCGAACATGCCCAAGGACATCGTCACGCGCCTCAACACCGAGATCCGCACGGCCCTCGCGAGCCAAGCGGTGCGCGAGCGATTCAAGGCGCTGGGCGCCGACACGGACCCGAGCACGCCCGAGCAGTTCCTCGAGCTGTCGCGCCGCGAAACCGTGAAGTGGGCGAAGATCGTCAAGGACTCCGGCGCGAGGATCGATTGAGCACGCCAGCCCCGACCCGCATCGGCGCGGCGCGTGCCGGCGATCGCTTCGACGCCATCGACACGCCCGCGCTGGTCCTCGACCTCGACGCCTTCGAGCGGAATCTGGAGCGGATGGCGGCCGCATTGCGCGGCAGCCGCGTGCGCCTGCGCCCGCATGCCAAATGCCACAAGACCCCGGAGATCGCGCTGCGCCAGATCGCGCTGGGCGCCCACGGCATCTGCTGCCAGAAGGTGAGCGAGGCCGAGGTCTTCGTCGCGGCCGGCATCGAAGACGTGCTGGTCACCAATGAGGTGATGGGCGACGCCAAGCTGCGCCGCCTGGCGGCGCTGGCGCGCAAGGCGCGCATCGGCGTGCTGGTCGACCATCGCCTGCAGGTCGAGGCGCTGGCCGCGGCGGCCCGGGCCCACGAGGTCACGCTCGATGTCTACGTCGAAGTCGATGTGGGCGCCACGCGTTGCGGCGTTGCCGACAGCGAGGAAGCAGCCCTTCTCGCGCGTCGGGTCGCGGACGCACCTGCGTTGCGCTTCATGGGCCTGCAGTGCTACCACGGGCCGGCGCAGCATCTGCGCGAGCCGCACGAGCGCGCCGCCGCCATCGCGTCCGCCACGGAGATCGCGCGCAAGACGCGCAACCTCATCGAGAGCCAGGGCATCCCCGTGCAGCGCGTCACAGGCGGCGGCACCGGCACCTTCGCGCACGAGCGCGACTCCGGCGTCTTCAACGAGATCCAGCCCGGCTCCTACATCTTCATGGACCGCGACTATGGCGACAACGCCCGCGCGCCGGACGAGCTCGCGTTCGAGCATGCCCTCTTCGTGCGCACGACCGTCATGAGCCAGGCGGCGCCTGATCGCGCGGTCGTCGATGCGGGCCTCAAGGCTTCCAGCGTCGATTCGGGCATGCCCACGGTGTGGCAGCGGCCAGAGCTTCGCTACGTGAAGGCATCGGACGAGCACGGCGTGATCTGCGCCGCCGCCGAAAACAACATCGCGCTGTCACTCGGCGACCGGCTGATGCTCGTGCCCGGGCACTGCGACCCCACCGTGAACCTGTACGACGAGATGATCTGCGTGCGCGGCGCGCAGGTCGCGGCCGTGTGGCCCATCGTGGCCCGCGGCGCATTGCTGTGAGAACTCAAATGAACCCAGACTTCGACCTCCTGATCCGCAACGCCAGCATCGTCGACGGCACCGGCGCCCCGCGCGTCGCCGGCGACATCGGCATCCTGGGCGACCGCATCGCCCGCATCGGCGACCTGTCCGCCTCGCGTGGCCGCACCGAGATCGACCTCGCCGGCCGCATCGCGGCGCCGGGCTTCATCGACGCGCACACGCACGACGATCGCCTGATGCTGTCCAACCCCGACATGGCGCCCAAGGTGAGCCAGGGCATCACCACGGTGATCGCGGGCAACTGCGGCATCTCGCTCGCGCCGATGCCGCGCCCGGTGCCCCAGCCCGTGACACCGCCCTTGAACCTGCTCGACGAGGAAGGCGGGTGGTTCTCCTTCCCTACCTTCGCCTCCTACATCGGCGCGCTGCGCGCCCGTCCCGCGGCCACCAACTGCGCGCTGCTCGTCGGGCACACCACGCTGCGGGTCGGCGCCATGGACGACCTGTCGCAGCCCGCGAACGGCGAGCAGATCGCGCGCATGCGCGAACTCGTGCACGAGGCGATGGAAGCAGGCGCCATCGGCGTCTCCACCGGGCTCTTCTACGAGCCTTCGGTCGCCGCGCCGTGCGAGGAAGTGATCGAGACCTGCATGCCCTTGAAGCAGTTCGGCGGTATCTACTGCACCCACATGCGAGACGAGACGGACGGCATCGTCGACTCGCTGGAGGAAACCTTCCGCGTCGGCCGCGAGGTCGGTGTGCCGGTGGTGATCTCGCACCTCAAGGTCGTGGGCCCGGCGAACCACGGTCGCTCGGGCGAGGCCCTGGCGCTGATTGAAAAGAACATGAAAACGCAGCCGGTCTGCATGGACTGCTATCCGTACACCGCCGGGTCCACGATCCTCTCGGCGGACCGTGCGGCAACGTCCTCGCGTGTCATCGTCAGCTGGTCGAAACCGCTGCCGGAATACGCGGGGCAGGACCTCGACGTGATCGCGCGCAAGCTGGGCGTGAGCGAGGAGGAAGCGATCCGCCGCCTCAGCCCCGCGGGCGGCATCTACTTCCGCCTCGACGAGAAAGACGTGCAGCGCATCCTCGCGCACGACAAGGTGATGATCGGCTCGGACGGCCTGCCGCACGACGCCGCGCCGCATCCGCGCCTGTGGGGCAGCTTCCCTCGCGTGCTCGGTCATTACGGCCGGCTGCTCGGGCTCTTCCCGCTGGAGATGGCGATCTACAAGATGACCGGCCTCACCGCGAAGAACTTCGGCCTGAAGGACCGCGGCGTCCTGAAGGAAGGCGCGTATGCGGACCTTGCGCTGTTCGACGCCGACACGGTCGACGAAGCCGCGACCTACGAGAAGCCCATCGCGCCGGCGCACGGCATCGAGGCGGTGATCGTCAACGGCGCGGTGGTCTGGCAAGGCGGGCAGCCGACCGGCGCCCGGCCGGGCCGCGTTCTGGCGCGCGAGGCGCAGGAGGCGAGCGCGTGACGCATCCGCAAACCCTGGCCGGCCTCGAAACGCCGGCGCTGCTGCTCGACGAAGCGAAGATGGACCGCAACATCGCACGCATGCTCACGCGCATGCGCGAGCTGGGTGTGTCGTTCCGCCCGCACGTCAAGACCAGCAAATGCATCGAGGTGGCGCGGCGGATGATGTCCACGCCGCAAGGGCCGATCACGGTGTCGACGCTGCTGGAGGCCGAGTACTTCGCCTCGCACGGCGTCACCGACATCCTGTACGCGGTCGGCATTGCGCCCAACAAGCTCGATCATGTGATGGCGCTGCAGGACAAGGGCGTGCGGATGTCCGTCATCCTCGACAACATCGACACGGCCCGCATCCTCGTCGAGCGCGCGCGCGCGACCGGACGCGGCTTCGACGTCCTCATCGAGATCGATTCGGACGGCCACCGCTCGGGCGTGAAGCCCGATGCGCCCGAGCTCGTCGGGATCGGCTCTCTCCTGCAGGCCGGCGGCGTGAATGTGAAAGGCGTGCTGACGCACGCGGGCGCTTCGTACGAATGCCGGACCACCGACGCGATCCGCGCGATGGCCGAACAGGAACGTGCAGCCGCCGTCCATGCGGCGCACCGATTGCGCGCGGCGGGCATCGCTTCGCCAGTGGTCAGCGTCGGCTCGACGCCGACGGCGATGTTCGCGCAGGAACTGGAGGGCGTGACGGAAGTCCGGGCCGGTGTGTTCGCATTCCAGGATCTCGTCATGGCCGGCATCGGCGTGTGCGGCGTCGACGACATCGCGCTGTCGGTGCTTGCCACCGTCATCGGCCACCAGCAGGAAAAGGGCTGGACCATCCTGGATGCCGGCTGGATGGCGATGTCGCGCGACCGCGGCACCGCAAGCCAGCCGGTGGACCAGGGCTACGGCCTCGTGCGCGATGTCGACGGCAAGCCGCTGGCTGACGATTACATCCTCGTCGGCGCGAACCAGGAACACGGCATCATGGCGCCGCGCCCCGGCACGGCGCCGGCCGCGAGCCCATTGCCGGTCGGCACGCAAGTGCGCATCCTGCCGAACCATGCGTGTTCCACCGGAGCGCAATACCCACGCTACAACGTGGTGGATGCCGGCGGCCGCGTGAGCGATACGTGGCAACGATTCAGCGGCTGGTAGCCACGACGCCGGCGCCCAGGAGACCTCCATGCTCATCATTTCCGAACAACAGGCCCGCGCGCTCGTCAGCGTGGAAGACGCGATCGCCGCGGTGGAACAGACCTTCGCCGCGATGGCGAGAGGCGCCGCACGCAACTACCCGGTGGTACGCGAAACCGTGGGCTACCAGGACGCGGTGTTCGGCGTGAAGACCGGTTGCGACACGTCGCTGCCGCTGCTGGGCCTGAAGGCCGGCGGCTACTGGCCGCATAACCAATCGCGCCAACTCGGCAACCACCAGTCGTCCACGTTGCTGTTCGACCCTGACACGGGCCGCGCCTGCGCGCTGGTCAGCGCGAACTACCTCACCGGCGTGCGCACGGGCGCCGCGAGCGCGGTGGCGACGAAGTACCTGTCGCGGCCCGACAGCCACGCGCTCGGCATCATCGGCGCCGGCGTGCAGGCCGAGTACCAGTTGCGCGCCACGCTCGCGGTGCGGCCGCTGGACCGGGTGCACGCGTGGGATCCGTCGCCGGCCAACCTGGCCGCTCTCGGGCGCACCGTGGAAGAACTCGGCCTGGCGTTCGTCGGTGAAGCCGATGCCCGGGGCGTCGCTGGCAACGCGGACATCCTCATCACCGTGACGCCGTCGCAGAAAGCCCTCGTGCAAAGCGACTGGGTGCGCGCGGGCACGCACATCAACGCGATGGGCGCGGACACGCGCGGCAAGCAGGAGCTCGATCCGGCGCTGGTGGCGCGCTGCGCGCTCTTCGTCGACGAGATGGCGCAGGCGATCAGCATCGGCGAGTGCCAGCACGCGCACGCCGCGGGCCTGATCACGGCCGACAACTTCCGCGCGAGCATCGGCGAGGTCGCGGCAGGCCAGCGCGATGGCCGCCGCGCGAAGGACGAGATCACCCTCTTCGATGGCACGGGTGTCGCCTTGCAGGACCTGGCGGTCGCCGCGCTCGCGGTGCGCCTCGCCACCGAACGCGGCGTCGGGTCCGTCGTCGACTACTGAAAGAAGGGCGCAGAATCGGGCGCCATGTCCAACGACATCACCGACCTTCGCTTCTTCGTCGGCATCACCGAAAGCGGCTCCCTCGCCGAAGCCGCGCGGCGCATGGACGTGACGGCCTCGGCGGTGTCGCAGCGCCTGCGCCTGCTCGAATCGCGCCTGGGCCTGCAACTGGTCAACCGCAGCACGCGCCGCTTCAGCCTGACCGATGAAGGCGCGCTGTACTACGCGGGCGCCGTCGGGTTGCTGTCGGAACTCGATCACCTGACGGACAGCCTGCGCGCGCGCTCGGCCGCCGTCGCGGGCACGCTCAACGTCTGCGGTCCGCTGGGTTTCGGACGTCACTACCTCGCGCCGGCCCTGGCCGAGTTCCACACGCTGCATCCGCAGCTCACTGTGTCCCTCACGCTCAGCGACGTGGTGCCGGTGGCGGATGCGCATCGCTTCGACCTGATCGTGCACATCGGGCACCTCGTCGACTCGAGCCTGGTCGCCTATCCCCTCGCGCCGAACTCGCGCTTCGTGTGCGCTTCGCCCGACTACCTCGCGCGAAAGCCCGCGCCGCGCAAACCGCAGGAGCTGGCGGCGCACGAATGCATCGTCCTGCGCGAGAACCAGGAAGACGTGAGCCTGTGGCGTTTCACGAAGAAGCGCAGCGAAGTCGCGGTGCGCGTCCCCGCGACGCTGAGCAGCAACGACGGCGACGTCGTGCGGCAGTGGGGCATCGCGGGCAAGGGCCTCATCATGCGGTCGGAGTGGGACGTCGCGGACAGCCTCGCCGGGGGCCAGCTCGTGCGCGTGCTGCCGGACTGGAACCTGCCCGACGCGGACGTCGTGGCGCTCGTCGCCCGACGCGTCGGCGTGTCGGCGCGGGTGAGGGTGTTCCTGGCCTTCCTGCAGGCGCGCTTCCAGCCCCTGCCGCCGTGGCGGACGGCTTAGCCTGCCAGTCGGGCTGTCAGTGCGGACAAAGTTGGCACGCAGGCTCACTTGACCTTGCCATGGTGGGAAGCCTGAATATCCGGCCATATGAAAACAGACCACCTCCTCATCGCTCTCGCGCTCGCCCTGTGCGCGCACGCCGCCGTTGCAAGTGAAGGCGCCGCGCACCACCATACGGCGGACACCTCCGCGAAAGGGGAGCAGATGCCATGGGGCATCGCGGGCGAGGCGAAGGCCGCGAAGCGGACCGTCGCGATCGACATGTCCGATGAGATGCGGTTCACGCCGCCCAGTGTCGAAGTCAAGCAGGGCGAGACCGTTCGCTTCGTCATCACGAACAAGGGCGCGCTGATGCATGAAATGGTGATCGGCGACAGGAAGACGCTCGACGAGCACGCGGCGTCGATGATGAAATCCCCGCACATGCAGCACCGCCAGCCGTACGCGGCCCACGTGGCGCCGCGCAAGAGCGAAACGCTGGTGTGGACCTTCAACCGGCCCGGCGACTTCGACTTCGCGTGCCTCGTCGCCGGACACTATCAGGCCGGTATGTCCGGGAAGATCAAGGTGAGCGCCCACTCAGGCGCGACCGGGAGCCAGCGCTTGTCGGTTTGCTCCTACGTCCGCGCCCGAGCTTGAGGTCTACAGTTGCAACAGCGGCGGAGACTCAACAGATAAGGATGTGTCCATGGACAGCGCAACCCTCGTTCGAACTGCCATCGTCCTGCTCGCGATCACCGCCATCGGCGGGCTCGTCATGGCCATCATGCGATTCTCGGGCCGGGACCGCCCGCCCTCCTCCATCGCGATGCTGCATGGCCTGCTCGCCGGCAGCGGCCTCACCTTGCTGCTCTACGCGGGCTTCACGGTGGGCATCGGACGCATGGTGTGGATCGGCATCGTGCTGCTGCTGCTCGCTGCGCTCGGCGGTGTCGTGCTCAACCTCGCGTACCACGACAAGAAGCTGCCGCTGCCGAAGAACTTCGTGCTCGGCCATGCGGCGCTGGCTATCGTCGGCTTCGCGCTGATCTTCCTGAACGCGTCGAGCTGACGCGGCTTCGAACTTACACCGCAGTCACACCGCACTCACACCGCGCTGCGATGCCGCGCGATGCAGGTGTCCAGCGTTTCGCCCGCATCCCGCTGCCACCAGTTGCCGGTGGAGAAGATCTCGACCTCGCTGTAGCCGGCGAAGCCCTGCGCCTCGACCCAGCCGCGGATCTTCGGGATGTCGATGACGCCGTCGCCCATCATCCCGCGGTCGTTCAGCAGGTCGGTGGTGGGCGTGAGCCAGTCGCAGACGTGGAAGGCGAGCAATCGATTTGAACCCGCGCGCGCGATCTGCTGCTCCAGCGCCGGGTCCCACCACACGTGGTACACGTCCACCGCGACGCCGATGGCGCCCGAGCAATCCGCATCGAGCTCGTCGCAGATGTCCAGGGCGTGCTGCATCGTGTTGACGCACGCGCGATCGGCCGCGTACATCGGATGCAGCGGCTCGATGGCGAGCGGCATGCGTGCGGCGCGCGCGTATTCCAGCAGTTCGGCGATCCCGTCGAGCACCTGATTGCGCGCGAGCGCGATGTCCTTGTGCGCCGCCTTGCCTTGCAACGCACCGGGCAACCCGCCCACGACCAGCACCAGGCAGGTCGCGCCCAGGTGCACGGCCTCGTCGACGGCGCGTCGGTTGTCGTCGCGGGCCGCCTGCAAACCCTTGTCGTCGGTGTACGTGAACATGCCCCCGCGGCAATAGCCGGAGAGCGCGAGTCCGTGGTCGCGCACGAGCTTGGCGACGTTGTCGATGCCGGCGGCCGCGACCTGGTCGCGCCACGGCGAGATCGCGCGGATACCGCGGCGCGCGCACGCGTCGATGATTTGCGGCAAGGGCAGGTCCTGGCCTTTGCTCTTTTTCACCGTGGCGGTGTTGATCGAGAGCCAGCGGTGGTCTTGCGAGAAATCGCGCATCGCGTTCATTCGATCCCGTGCAAAGCGAGCAGCGTCTTCATGCGCTTCACCGCAAGGTCGGGCAGCTCCAGCAGGTTGGCCGCATCGGCGAGGCGGAACAGCTCCGCAAGATGCACGAGGGATCGCGTGCTCTGCTGACCCCCCACCATCGTGAAATGACTCTGGTGTCCGTTCAGCCACGCCATGAAGACGACGCCCGTCTTGTAGAAGCGCGTGGGCGCCGCGAAGATGTGGCGCGAGAGCGGCACCGTCGGCCCGAGGATGGCGTGGAACTTCTCCACGTTGCCCTGCGCGAGTTCGCCGAGCGCGGCGCTGGCGGCCGGCGCGATTGCATCGAAAATACCGAGCAGCGCATCGCTCTTGCCGTGCGTGGGTTCGGCGCCGAAGCCGTCGCCCGCGATCAGCTCCGCGTAGTTGAAATCGTCGCCGGTGTACATGCGCACGCCGGCGGGCAAGCGCCGGCGCATCGCGATCTCCTTGTCCTTGTCCAGGAGCGAGATCTTGATGCCGTCGACCTTGTCCGGATGCGCCGCGATGATGCCGAGCGCCGTGTCCATCGCTGCGTCGATGTCTTTCGTTCCCCAGTAACCGGCCAGCGCCGGATCGAACATGTCGCCGAGCCAGTGCAGGATCACGGGTTGCTTCGCCTGCCCCAGGATGCGGTCGTACACGCGCTCGTAATCGGCGGGACTCTTCGCCACGCGCGCCAGCGCGCGGCTCGCCATCACGATCAGTTTGCCGCCGAGCTTTTCGATGGCGGCCATCTGCTCTTCGTACGCCGCGATGACCTGGTCCACCGACGTCACGTCGTCCAGCACGAGATGGTCCGTGCCGCAGCCCGATGCGACCAGTGCGCCCGGCGAATCTTTCGCGGCGTCGAGCGAACGGCGGATCAACTCCAGCGACGTCGGCCAGTCGAGCCCCATTCCGCGCTGCGCCGTGTCCATCGCTTCGGCCACGCCGAGCCCCAGCGACCAGAGCCGCTGTCGATACGCGATGGTCGCGTCCCAATCGACGGCGCATTGCAGCCACGGATCGATGGCAGCGCGCGGATCGGCGACCACGTGCGCCGCGGAATAGGCGATGCGATCGAACTTGACGCCCGCTGCGGGCTTGACGGGCGACGTGCCCCGCAGCGTGTAGACCTCTAGATCGCCTTTCGCCGAAGGCAGTTGCAGCGAGAGTGCCATCGTCACACCTCGAGCTTCGGCACATCGACCCAACGGCGCTCCTTCCAGGACTGCAGCGCGGCTTCCACCAGCTGCACGCCTTTCGCACCTTCTGGCAGCGTCCAGCGATACGGCTCGTTCTCCACCACGTGGCGGATGAAGTGCTCCCACTGGATCTTGAAGCCGTTGTCGTACACCTGCGAGTCCGGCACTTCCTGCCACTGGTCGAAGAAGTTCATGGTCTGCTTCACGTCCGGGTTCCACACCGGGCGCGGCGTCGTCACGCGGCTTTGCGCGCGGCATTCCTGCAGGCCCGCGACGGCAGAACCGTGCGTGCCGTCGACGTGGAAGGTGACGAGGTCGTCGCGCCGCACGCGCGTGGCCCACGACATGTTCATCTGCGCGATCACCGGCTCGCCGTTGTGGCCCACGAGTTGCGCGGTGGCATAAGCAGCGTCGTCCGCCGTCGCCTTGTACGGCTTGCCCGATTCGTCCCAGCGCTGCGGGATGTGCGTCGCGCCGATGCACGAGATGGATTGCACCTCGCCGAAGAGGTTGTCCAGCACATAGCGCCAGTGGCACATCATGTCGAGGATCATCCCGCCGCCCTCTTCCTGGCGGTAGTTCCAGCTCGGGCGCTGGATCGGTTGCAGGTCGCCCTCGAACACCCAGTAGCCGAACTCCAGCCGCACCGACAACATCCGGCCGAAGAAGCCCGCGCGTCGCAGCATGTCGAGCTTGCGCAGGCCCGGCAGGAACAGCTTGTCCTGCACCGCGCCGTGCTTCAGGCCGGACTTCTCGGCGAGGCGTGCGATCTCGACGGCTTCGTTGAGGTTCGTGGCGATCGGCTTTTCGCAATACACGTGCTTGCCCGCGCGGATCGCCTTCGCGAGCAGCGTGGGGCGCATCTGCGTGGTGCCCGCGTCGAAGAAGACGGTGTCGTCCTTGTTCTCCAGCGCCTTGTCGAGGTCCGTGCCCCAGCGCGCGACCTTCCAGGCTTTCGCCAGCGCCTCGATCTTGTCCGCGTTGCGCCCGATGAGGATCGGATCGGGCATCACGCGATCGCCATTGGAAAGGAGAACGCCGCCCTGCTCGCGGATCGCGACGATGGAGCGGATCAGGTGCTGGTTCATGCCCATGCGTCCGGTGACGCCGTGCATG
>JAZKIF010000131.1:0-15975 GCA_040385005.1 Pseudomonadota bacterium | reverse complement strand
GTTCCGCGCACGTTGGACACGATCGCGATCAAGGCCCTCGACCGCGCAACGCGCATCTTCCCGGTGCTGCAGTCCAACCTCGCGGACCTGCGCAACGCAGGAAAACTGCTGGAGGCGTTCCGCTCGCTCGGGTATTCGCAGGACAAGGTCGAATTCATCGCGAACCGCTACGAGAAGAGCAGCGACATCAGCTTCGAGCAGATGCAGAAGTCGCTGGGTTCCGTGCAACTCACCACGGTGCCGAACTCCTGGCGCGAAGTGAACGCATCGATCAACCATGGCGACCCGTTGCCGAAAAGCGCGCGCGCCAACACCGTGACCCGCCACCTCGTGGATCTCGCGGCCGCGCTCGACCCGCGTCCCGACGAGGCCACGCCAAGCTTGCTGGACAGACTTTTCAAGAGGGCATGAACATGAGCACCATCCAGACCATCAGCTCCTTCTCGCGCGACGCGGGCGTCACTTCCCTGCGCGAGAAGCTCAGCGCCGGCGTGGACGAAACGCAGGACAGCCGCCCCGCATCGAACGACGCGGCCTACAAGCTCCTGAAAAGCCAGATCCACCTCAAGGTGCTGGAGATGTTCGACCTGGCCGTGCTCGAGGGGCTCGCGCCCGACGCGCTGCGCCGCGAGATCGCGGTGATGGTGGAGCGGCTCCTGCAGGAGCGGCAGGCCGTGATCAACGACCTGGAACGGGCCTCGCTGATCCGGGACATCCAGCATGAGATGCTGGGGTTCGGTCCGCTCGAGCTGCTGATGGCCGATCCGCCCGTGTCGGACATCCTGGTCAACTCCTACCGCCAGATCTTCGTCGAACGGCGCGGCCGCCTCGAGCTCACCAGCGTCACGTTCACCGACGAGAAACACCTGCTGCGCATCATCGACAAGATCGTGTCGCTGGTCGGGCGCCGCATCGACGAGTCGAGCCCGATGGTGGATGCGCGCCTGCCGGACGGCTCGCGCGTGAACGCGGTGATCCCGCCCGTCGCGATCGACGGGCCCATGGTCTCCATCCGGCGCTTCGCCCACATCCCGCTGAAGATGGAAGACCTCGTGAGCGACCGGCTCAAGACCGTCACGCCGGAAATGGCGAAGATGCTCGAGGCCCTCATCAAGTCGAAGGTGAACATCCTGATTTCCGGCGGCACGGGCGCCGGCAAGACGACCCTGCTGAACATTCTCTCGGGATACATCCCCGAGGCGGAGCGCGTCGTGACGATCGAGGACGCCGCGGAACTGCAGATGCAGCAGCCTCACGTGGTCCGCATGGAGACACGCCCGATGAACATCGAGGGCAAGGGCGAAATCAACCAGCGCGCCCTGGTGCGCAATGCCCTGCGCATGCGCCCCGACCGCATCGTCATCGGCGAGGTGCGCGGCGCGGAGGCGTTCGACATGCTGCAGGCCATGAACACGGGCCACGAAGGCTCGCTCACGACCATCCATGCCAACACGCCGCGCGACGCGGTCGCCCGCCTCGAGAACATGATCGGCATGGCGAACATGAACCTGCCCCACAAGGCGGCGCGGCAGCAGATCTCGTCCGCCATCTCGGTGGTGATCCAGGTGCTGCGGCTGATCGACGGCCGGCGCAAGGTGACCAGCATCCAGGAAATCACCGGGATGGAGGGCGAGGTCGTGACGATGCAGGAGCTGTTCGCCTTCCGGCACACCGGCATGGGGCCGGACGGGCAGGTGCTGGGCCACTTCCAGGCGACGGGCGTGCGGCCGAAGTTCGCCGACCGGCTGCGCGCCTTCGGCCACATCCTGCCCGACAGCATGTTCGACCCGACCCGCCACTTCGACTGAAGGGGAACGCCATGCTCACGTCCATTCTTGGCAACTCCTTTCTCGTCCTGAGCGTGCTGGTGTTCATCGCCTTGCTGCTCCTGACCGAAGGCGCGTACACGATGTGGCGCTCGCATCGCGGGCCCGAGGCCGTGAAGCTCAAGACGCGCCTGCACGCGCTCTCGGCGACCCACGACCGCTCGGCCGAGACCGGGCTGCTGCGCCAGCGGATGCTGAGCGAACTGCCGCCCATGCAGCGGCTACTCGAGAGCATGCCGCGCATGCAGGCCCTGGACCGCGTCATCCTGCAATCGGGCCTGAACTGGACCGTCTCCAAGCTGCTGCTCGCCTGCGTCGGCATTTGCCTGCTCGCGTGGTTCAGCGTCACCTCGGGGCTGCGCCAGCCCGTGCTGCTGGGCCTGGCGGCGGGGGTCGTGGTGGGTGTGCTCCCGTTCGTCTATTTGAGCTACAGGAGAACCCGGCGGCTGCGCAAGTTCGAGCGGCAGTTGCCCGAGGCGCTCGACCTGATCACGCGGGCCCTTCGCGCCGGCCATGCTTTTGCGGCGTCGCTGAAGATGGCGGGCGAGGAATTGTCCGAGCCCATCGCGGGCGAGTTGGCCACGGTGCACGACGAAGTCAATTTCGGGGTCTCGCTCGAACAGGCGCTCACCCACCTGAGCGAGCGCGTGCCGCTCACGGACCTGCGCTACTTCGTGGTGGCGGTGCTGCTCCAGCGGGAATCGGGCGGCAACCTGACCGAGATCCTGACGAACCTCAGCCAGTTGATCCGCGAACGCCTCAAGCTGATGGGCAAGGTGCGCGTGCTGTCGTCGGAAGGCCGGCTCTCCGCGTGGATCCTCGCGATCATGCCGTTCTTCCTGGCGGGCGTGATGAACCTGGTGAACCCCGAGTTCATGCGTCCGTTGTGGACCGACCCCATCGGGCATTCCATCATCAAGTGGACGCTCGGGATGATGTTCGTCGGCATCCTGATCATGCGCAAGATCGTCAAGATCCGCTACTAGTGCCCCCACGCTTCGCTGCCCCCCGAGGGGGCCGTTTTTGCCTAGGGGCGGCCCGTCGTCAAAAAGGAGTCTTCCATGTTGCTACTCAGCTCCCTCATCTTCGTGACCCTGATGTGCGTCCTCGGCGGCGCGTACTTCCTGCTCGCGCCCACGCGGGCCGAGCAGCGCCTGCAGGCCTTTGCCCCGCAGAAGGAAAAGAGCAACTGGACCGAGACCATCTCGAAGCTCGCGGGCCCGCTCGCGAAACTGTCGACGCCCCAGGGCGATTGGGAGAACTCTCCGCTGCGCCTGCGCTTCATGCATGCGGGCGTGCGCGATCCCGACGCCAGGCTGGTGTACTTCGCCGCCAAGACGATCCTGCCGCTCTTCCTGGCCGGCCTGACCTTCGTGATGCTGCGCCGCATGAATGAAAGCGAGACCCTCACGCTCACCTTCTACGTGCTGTCCGCGGCACTGGTCGGCTGCTACATGCCCAACCTGGCGGTCGCCCTCGCGGTGCGCTCGCGCCAGCGGGAAATCTTCGAGAACTTTCCCGATGCCTCCGACCTCATGCTGGTCTGCGTCGAGGCGGGCATGGGCCTGGACGCCGGCCTCACGAAGGTCGCCGACGAGATGAAGCGCAAGTCGGTGGCGCTCGCCGAGGAACTGCACCTCACCAACCTCGAAATCCGCGCGGGCGGGGTGCGCGAAAAAGCGCTTCGCAACCTCGCGCTGCGCACGGGCGTAGAAGAAGTCGGCACATTCGCGACCATGCTGACGCAGGCGGACAAGTTCGGCACGAGCATCGGCGAATCGCTGCGCGTCTTTTCGGATGACCTGCGCCACAAGCGCCAGATCCGCGCGGAAGAGGCGGCCGCCAAGGTGCCGACCAAGCTGCTCATCCCGCTGGTGACCTGCATCTTCCCCGCGGTGATCATGGTGATCCTGGGGCCGGCGGTGATCCAGATCATCCGCACGATCATGCCGATGCTGAGCATGGGAGCTTGAATCGTGGCCGTCGACAACGAACTCAGTGCCGGCGGGGTGGTGCGTCCCGCCTCGGGGGCGACCACAACCTGGTTGCTCTCCTGGCCCCTTCTGGCCGGCGCATTCGCCTACCTGTATGCGCTCTACCAGGGCAAGGAGTTGCTGCTCGACGGCGATACGTACTGGCATGTCACCACCGGCCAGTGGGTCCTGCGTCACG
The DNA here is from genome assembly GCA_040385005.1 of Pseudomonadota bacterium. GTDB lineage: Bacteria > Pseudomonadota > Gammaproteobacteria > Burkholderiales > Burkholderiaceae_C > Ramlibacter. Next base: position 11,977 of record JAZKIF010000131.1, on the reverse strand, counting down.
GGTCCGTTCCCGATGTCGATCCTTTCTCCCACACGATGCCGGGCATCCCCTGGACCGCGCACGAGTGGCTGTCGGATGTCGTCCTGGCTGGTGCCCACGACTGGGGCGGCTGGGCCATGGTCGTCGCCGTCACGGGCGTCGCGTTCGCGCTCACCATCGGGCTGCTGACGCGGGCCCTCCTCAAATGGCTCGAACCCATCTATGCGCTGCTGTTCGCCGGGCTGGCGCTCGGGATGACCAGCGGGCACCTCCTCGCGCGGCCGCACATCATCGCGATGCCGATCCTGATGCTGTGGACGATCGAGCTGGTGCGCGCGAGCGAGGCGCGGCGCGCGCCGGCCTGGTGGATGCTCCCCCTGATGACGGTCTGGGCCAATCTGCACGGCGGGTTCACGCTCGGAATCGCGCTGGCCGGCGCGGTCGCGCTCGAAGCCGTGCTCGATTCGGACCCCGAACGGCGCATGGCGACCGTCAAGTCCTGGGGCGTGTTCATCCTCCTGGCGGTGGCGAGTTCGCTCGTCACGCCGCACGGCGCACAAGGCCCTCTGTACACCTTGCACGTGTTGAATCTCGGCTTCGTGCTCGAACGGGTCGGCGAATGGCGCTCCCCGAGCTTCAGCACGTTCAACACGTTCGAGCTCTGGCTGCTGGGAGGGATCGCGCTGGTGGCGTACCAGGGGCTGCGCCTTCCCCCTATGCGCCTGCTGCTGGTCGTGGGCCTGCTGCACCTTGCGCTCAAGCATGTGCGCTACGTCGAACTGGTGGGGCTGCTGGCGCCGCTGTTCTTCGCGGGGCCATTCGGCGCGCAGTGGGCAGCCCGCCGGCAGGGCAAAGGCCAAGGCGAAGTGGAGGCACTAGACCGCTTCTTCCAGCGGCTGGCTGAACCCGCAAGCAGATTCGCCGTGCTGGGAAGCTGTCTTGCCCTGATCCTCGCATCCGCGCTGAACGCACGCATGCGCCCCCTGGAACTGCCGGAGACGATCGCGCCCGCGGCTGCCCTCGACGCGGTGCACAAGGCCGGCATCAAGGGGCGGGTGCTCAACAGCTACAGCTCGGGCGGCTACCTGATCTACCGCGGCATCCCGGTATTCATCGACGGCCGGTCGGACATGTACGGGGAGCAATTCATGAAGGCGTATGTCTACGCCATGGAACAGCGCACCCCGGGCGGCCTTGAAAAACTCCTGGCGCAATACGACATCGGCTGGACATTGCTGGAGCCGGAAAACTCCACCACCGCCGTGCTGGACCGCTTGCCGGGATGGAAGCGGCTGTATGCCGACAAGGTCGCGGTCGTCCACGTGCGCGCCGAACAGGCGAAGGAGATGAACCCATGACATCCATTGCTCGTGCCGCCCACGCACCCACCGAACTCGCCATCGTCGTGCCCTGCTACAACGAGGAGGCGGTGCTTGCGGAAACCCACGCGCGGCTCCTCGCGTTGCGCGAGAAGCTCGTCGCGGCCCAGAAGATCTCCGCGCGCAGCACCATCGTTTTCGTGGACGACGGCAGCCGCGACCGGACCTGGGAAATGATCGACGCATGGGCCCGCGCGGGCGGCCCCGTGGTGGGGGTCAAGCTGTCGGCCAACTGCGGCCACCAGAGCGCCCTGCTCGCCGGCCTGACCGCGGCCCGCGGCGATGCGGTCGTCACCATCGACGCCGACCTGCAGGACGACGAAACCGCGATCGAGCGCATGGTGGAGGCCTTCCACGAAGGCGCCGAAGTCGTGTACGGTGTGCGCGCCCGCCGTGACGCCGACACGTGGTTCAAGCGCTCGAGTGCCCGGGCCTTCTACCGGCTGATGGCCGGCCTGGGTGTGCGCACCGTTCACGACCATGCGGACTATCGCCTGCTCAGCCGGCGGGCCGTCCAGCACCTGCAGCGCTTCAAGGAGGTCAACCTCTTCCTGCGCGGTGTCGTGCCACTGCTGGGGCTGCGAAGCGTCGTTGTCCGCTACGACCGTCGCACCCGGTTTGCCGGCGAGTCGAAGTACCCGCTCCTCAAGATGCTGGAGTTCGCGTTGAACGGAATCACGTCCTTCTCGATCGCGCCGCTTCGGGCCATCACGGCCACGGGTTTCCTGGTCGCCTTCGGCTGCATCCTTGCGGCGGGTTGGGCGCTGGCCGCGACGTTCGCCGGGCACGTCCTGCCGGGATGGGCGTCGACGACACTGCCGATCTACTTCCTGGGCGGCATCCAGCTCGTCTGCGCCGGGGTCATCGGCGAGTACGTGGGCAAGACCTACATGGAAGTCAAGCAGCGGCCGCGGTTCCTGATCGAGGAAATCGCCGGCCAGGGCGTGGCGGCCCCGGCCGAGGCGGCCCGCCATCGCGCTTCCAGCCCAGCGCGCGCCGTGCCGAGCGACCGACCTGTGGCTGTCCGCCCCACGGTGCCCCGGCCCCACAACCCTCGCGGTTTCGGCGTCGCCCGTACCGTGAAGGGTCGAGTCGCCTGAGTCGCCGCATGGAGGCCACGAACATGCAGACCAGAACCGCGAGCAATCTGCAGGCCGAGTTCGACCTGCTGGCCGACGAATACCAGGAGTTGCACCGCGCGAACATCGCCGTCACGGGCGAGGGGCCGGCGTACTTTTCCGAGTACAAGGTGGCGGACTTCGCCGATCTCGTGCGCAGGCGCCGAACGCCCGCCGCACGCATCCTGGATTTCGGCAGCGGGATCGGCAACTCGGTCCCCTTCTTCCGCAAATACTTCGGCGAAAGCATCCTGAACTGCGCGGATGTTTCAAGCCGCAGCATCGACGTCGCGCGTTCGCGATTTCCCGGCAACGAGCGCTACTTGCAGGTCGAGGCGGGCCATATTCCCTTGCTTGCCGAAAGCAACGACCTCGTGTTTTCCGCCTGCGTCTTCCACCACATCCCGCATGAGGAACACGACCACTGGCTCGGCGAGCTGAGGCGCCTCACGCGCCCCGGTGGACTGCTCGCGATCTACGAGCACAACCCGCTCAATCCGTTGACCGTCCATGCCGTGAGGACGTGCCCCCTCGACGTGAACGCCCGCCTGGTCGGCGCCCGGACGCTGCGCCAGCGCGCGCTGCGGGCCGGGTACAAGGACGTTCGCATCGACTACAAGGTCTTCTTCCCCGCCATGCTCCGGGTGCTTCGTCCGCTCGAGCCGCGACTTGGCTGGCTCGGTCTCGGCGCGCAGTACCGCCTCACGGCGACCGCACCGCCGTGACAGCAATGGTTGGCCAGGCCATCCGGTTCGCGGCCGTCGGCGCAGTCAATACGGCCCTCGGCTTGCTCGCGATCTACGGCGCCATGTACCTCTTCGGGACGGACCCCCTCACGGCCAACGCCATCGGATACGCCATCGGGATGGCTTGCAGTTTCACGCTGAACCGTTCGTGGACTTTCGCCAGCCGGCAGCCCGTCGCCCGAGCCTTGCCCAGATTCCTTCTGGTGGTCGCTGGGGCGTACCTCCTGAATCTGGCCGCCGTGGTCGGGGCCATTTCACAGGCGCGGATAGACCCCTACCTGGCCCAGGCGCTCGGGGTGGTGGTCTACACGGTCGCCGCGTTCATCGGCTGCCGTGTTTTTGTTTTCGCGCACGAAGCGTCCCGGCACGCCGGCATGGAGTAGCGCGAATCCTTCAGTGCGTGGGCGGCTTCAGGTCTTCTGCTGCCACGACCCCTTGCGCTTCATCTCGCCCCAGGTCGATTTCCGGTTCGTCGCCCACCGGTACAGGCCCACCAGCCGCCACCATGAATTGACCTGCCGGTAGCCAAAGTTCTCCAGCACCACGATGCATGCGAGGATGCCGATGTGCTTCATCGATGGGTAGAGATGGAACGCCATCTCCTCGAGCAACAGGCCGGACGCCGACAGCAGGATGCCCAGGCCGAGCGCGACGAAGAGAAAAACCGCGCAGGCCTCCCAGGACACTAATCCAAACCACCACGCGAAGAGCATGAAGGCGTAGCCAAAAAGCTCCACCACCGGTCCCAGCCACTCGAAGAGCATCATGAACGGGAAGGCGAGCCAACCCGGTGGCCCGCCATTGCGGCTGAACATCAATCCCCAATTGGCGCTGAGGCTTTCCGCGAGGCCGCGCTGCCAGCGGATGCGTTGGTTCCGCAGCGTCGCGACGTCTTCCGGCACTTCGGTCCAGCACACCGGGTCGGGCACGAATTCGGCGCGGTAGGGAACGCCTTGCGCGCGCAGCATGCGGTGCATGCGCACGACGAGTTCCATGTCCTCGCCGATGCTCTTGGCGCGGTAGCCGCCCGCGGCGACGACCACGTCCTTTTTGAACAGGCCGAACGCACCGGAGATGATCAGCATCGCGTTGATCTGCGACCAGCCCAGCCGCCCGAACAGGAAGGCCCGCAGGTACTCCACCACCTGGAACAGCGCGAGGAGATTGGTGGGCAGGCCCACCTTGGTGAGGAAGCCGCCTTGCACTTCGCAGCCGTTCGCCACGCGGATGGTGCCGCCGGTGGCGACCATGCGCGAATCGCGCAGGAAGGGCCGGGCCACCTTCTGCAGGCTGTCGCGCTCGAGGATCGAATCCGCGTCGACGCCGCAGAAGAGTTCGTACCGCGCGAGGTTGATGCCGGCGTTGAGCGAGTCGGCCTTGCCGCCGTTCTCCTTGTCGATCACGCGGATCTGCCGGTACAACGCCGAGCGGTAGATGCCGCGCACCGGTTGCGTCGCGAGTTGCGCGTTCACGGCCTCGGGAAACGGCTTCAACCCGAATTCGCGCTTGAGCACTTCGAGCGTCGCGTCCTTCGAGCCGTCGTTGACGATGACGATCTCGAACTCCGAGTAGGCGAGCTGCAGCATCGAGCGGATCGACGCCGCGATCGTGGTCTCCTCGTTGTACGCGGGGACGAGGATGCTGATGGCCGGCTCGAGGCCGGTGATCACCTGGGGCAGGGTCGCGACGATCTTCTCCTGCCCCATGCGGTACAGGCTGACGAGCGAGAGCATGTTCAGCGCGAGGTAGCCGACGTTGAGGAGGATGAAGTACGCCAGCACCAGCACGGTGATGGCGTGGATGACGATTTGCTGTGTCATTGCGCGGCCTGCTCCGCCATCACGTGCGCGAGGATGTCGCGCGAGCCTGCGGAGTTCGCTCGGATCTCGCGCAGCATCTCGCCGTCCACATAGGGAAAGTTCGCGAGCGCATGCGCCGCGGCGAGTCGCACTGTCCAGTCCTTGTCCTCGAGCATCGCGCTCAGGCGGGCCACGTCCTGCGGCCCGCCGATGCGGCCCAGCGCCTGCGCCGCCTTGCTTCGCACGCGGGCATCCGGGTGGCCGGTGAGATGCCGGACTTCATCGGCCACGCCAGTGTCCGCGGCCGTGCCCAGCGCGGACGCGATGACGTCCGGAGGCTGCACCGGGTCCAGCGCATGGCGCAGCGTCGCGGGGGGAAATGTCAGGCGCAACGCTTCGGCAAAGCGCATCGCGCGCACGAGCTCGGCCTCCTTCAGCACCGGCATGCCTTTCACGAGCAGCAGCCAGAAGGCTTCGCGCGCCTCGGTGAGGAAACCGGCGACGCGCGTCACGTCCCAGTCGCCGCGGCCGAGGATGTGCCGCATCAGGCGATTCGCGCCTTCGAAAGGGTCGATCTGCACCAGCGAGCGCGCGGCGTTCACGGAGAGTTGCCCGTCGGGATGCGCGGCGAGTTTCAGCAGGTCGTCCCAGGCCTGCGTGTCGCGCAGGTGGCCCACGCTGAGGACGGCGAGCAGCTTCTCCTCGCGCGAGCCCCAGCGCAGCAGCTTTCGCGCGATGCGGTCGGCGCCCACGGCACGCGCCGCTTCGTTCAGGCGCCGCGCCGATTCGCCGCGCACGGACTCGTGCAGGTACGCCCACAGGCGCAGGAACATGCGTGCCTGGCCGGGCCGCAGGCGCGGCATGGGCATCGGCGACCGGTCCACCATCGCGGACATCAGCACCGGCCTCCATTTGTCGAGGAAGCGGGCCCAGCGGCGCTCTTCCCGCCGCAGGCGCACGCGCAGGACGACGACGGCGACGGCAACACCCAGCGTCAGGAGGACCGAGACGACACCAGCCCAGAACGCGACGATCAGGTACGGGTCAGAAAGCGGCTTGAACACCGACGGATGCACCCTCGCGCGTGTAGAAGTTGCCCTGCCGGGTGCGGAACAGCGACCACGCGAACGCCAGGCCCGGCCGGAACTCGTGCTTGCCCAGCAAGGCGAGGGAGCGCACGTCGGCCAGCGTGACCACACCCGGGGCTGTCACGGTCGCTTCATCGCCGCGCGCCAGGATGAAGCCCACTGAGCTGCCATCCCGGTAGAACCAGGAGCCGCGCACCTCGGTGCCCGATGCGGACGTGCCGGCGGACCGCACGGGAGACCACGCGGCCGAGGCGCTGAAATCGCCGAAGTAGTGCTCCAGCCGGAGCGTTCCGCGTTCGACATCCGCGCCGTCGTAGCGCGTGTGCTTCAGCCCGCCGTGGAGGAGCCAGGCGGGGGCGAATTCATATTGCAAGGCGCCGCCCAGCGAATACTTCGGCAGGACGTGGTGGCTGCCGCTCGCCGTCGCTTCCAGCGAGCCCGCAAGACGGGGCATGAGCGGCGTGGCGTAGGCCAGAGAGGCCTGGGTATCTTCCAGCCCGAACCGGCTCGTGCGGGTGAGGGCCGTGTCGAGAACGCGGTGCCCGCCCCAGTCGTGCAACCAATGCGCCGAATACTCCGACCAGCTCGCAAGCCCTTTGTCGAGCGAAGAGTGTTCGGCGGTGACGAGCACGCTGTCCACGGGCTTGCCTTGCGCAGCCGCGCCGAGCGGAAGCAACGCCGCCAGCAGCCAGACCCACTTGCGCACCGTCATGGCTTCGCCCCCGAGAGCCTGCGAAGCCGGGCGAGCAATTCGTTCGGCTGGAAGGGCTTCACCACGTAGTCGTTCGCGCCGGCGTCCAGCGCCCGCACGATGTCGCGCTCCTGCGTCTTGGCCGTGAGCATGACGACCGGCACCTTGTCCCATCCCGCCTGCGCGCGCAGGATGGCCACGAGCTGGAAACCGTCATGGAAGGGAAGCATCACGTCCAGCAATACGAAGGAAGGCGGGGGATTGGATTCAATGTATTGCTTGCCGGCGCGGCCATCGCGCGCCACGTGCACGACGTAGCCGGCGCGCTTGAGCATGAATTCCAGGAGGTGGGCGATGTGGTCATCGTCCTCGATGACGAGCGCGTGTTGCGGGGAAGATGGGTCGGACATTCGGGGCGGTGCCAGCTCTGCGGGGCCCCCATTTTGCCGCGACTGGACCGGCGCGTGCGCCGGTCCGCCCCAGGTTCACGCCTTCGTCAGAACTTCGCGCGGTAATACATCATCGGCTTGCCGCCGCTGCGGCGCAGCGTGACGCGCGCGCCGCTTTCCAGCTGCACGCCGAGAAAGCCGCGGTCGGCGACGAAACCGCTCCTGGGCATGCTGCTGCCCAGCGCCATTTCGACGCGCGCGCCGTACTGGCCGGCGTCGCGCGTCTGGATGAGCGTGAGCGCATCCGGCGGCATCACGCGGCGGTATGCCGTGACGTCGAAACGGTAATTTCCGTCGATCGTGTAGCGCCACTTGAGTCCCAGGTCGAGCGACGGTGCAAGGCCGACGCGGTTGCCGGATGCGAACGAGGTGCCCACGCCGTCGGGGCTGGACACGCCCACCGAGAAGCCGAGCGCGGAGCGCCGCGGCGCCGACCACGTGGTCATGTCGATGCGCGACGTGCGGTTGCCGTTGGCTTCATTGTCGAAGCGGGGCGTGGAGGTGGTGGAAATTTCCAGTTGCGGGCCGCCGCGTTCCGCGCCGGGACCCCCGGGCACGTTCGCCAGCGCCAGCACAACCGGTCCATTGTCGGCTTCGGCTTCCCCCGCGATTGCCGCTTGGCCTGACAGAGCCAGCACCGCGAGCGCGGCGCAACGCAAGCCGTTCGCGGCTGCGGCGGGAAACTGGCACTCGGCGGGGAAGGAAACCATGGCTGACCTCCAAGGATGAAGTGAACTGTAGGTCTACTACGTGTCAACACCTGTCGGACGTAGCCGGCCGTTACAGTCAGCCGCCGGATGGTTGCCGATGGGCTGCGGACGGACGCGAGGTGTAAGCGGAGATGAACTGGCCGTTGCATGCGGACACTCATTGGCCCGCTCATCGCTCGCAAGGACGCCCATGCAGGCAACCGCTTTCGCATCCCGGCCACCGCTGGATACCTTCTCCCTGGCCCAGGCCTGCCGCAACGATCTCGGCGAGATGCTGCGCAAGCCGGATGCGGTCGAGATGCTGGCGGAGCGTGGCGTCACGCTTGGCGACGTGCGCGGCCTCACGCAGTCGCACTACGAAGCGCTCTACGCGGTCGGCAAGTCGCTGTGCAAGCAGCTGGAATTCGAGCAGGCGCTGCCCATCGCCCTGGATCTCGTCGCCAACGAAGGGAGCGACCCGAGGTTCTTCTTCCTCGCCGGCACCTGCCTGCTCCACCTGCGCGATCGCAAGAACGCGGTGCTCATGTTCGAGAAGTGCCTGGAAGGCGACCCGGGCCATGCGGTGGCGATGTACCGGATCGGCGAATGCATGGCGGCGTTCGGGCAGGACCAGGAAGCCGAGCGCGCCTTCGAAGCCGTCGTCGACCTGGGACGGGGCCAGGAAAAATACAGCAAGCTGCAGCGGATGGCACAGGTCCGGCTGGATGGCATGAAAAACAAGGACGCATCATGACGATTTCCAGGGCAGGTTCGACGGGCCTCGGCTTCACCGGGCGGATCGACGGCAACTCACCGGCCGCCGGAAGCAACGCGTCGCTGGGCGCCGCCGCGCCGGACGATCTGAGTGATGCCATCGCCGACATCTTCGCAGACGAGTCCGGCGACGTCGAGGTGGATCACGCGCAAGTCGATGCGGCCTTGGGCCGGATCATGGCGATGAGCATCGAGCAGGCTGCGGCTGTCGCGATGGCGCAACCGCCCGGGCGCGTAAGTGGCGGGGCGATGGCCGTGGTGGCCCTCCTGCGGGCGCGGGCGGCGGAATGAATTCGTCATGCCGGGCTTGACACACCGCTGGCCGGAATGATTCAGGACACCAGCGGCAGCTCGAAATAGAACTCGGTGCGCACCCCCGGCTCGCTCTCGAAACCGATGCGCCCGCCATGCGCCTCGACGATGTTCTTGCAGATGTTCAGGCCCAGGCCCGTGCCGCCTTTTTGCCGGCGATCCGAGCCGTCCGCCTGCGCGAAGCGCTCGAACACGCGGGCGCGAAATTCCTGCGGGATGCCCGGCCCGTTGTCGACCACACTGACGCGCACCACGTCGCCGGTGACGGCCGCCTCGCAAACCACGATGCCCCCGGACGGCGAATATTTCACCGCGTTGGACAGCAGGTTCACCAGCACCTGCACGATGCGGTCGGCATCGACGTCCACCTGCGCGTCGAGCTCGCGCTGCATGCGCAGCGACACGCCGTGCTGCGCCGCGTACGGCACCATGTCGCCCGCCGACTGGGCCAGAAGAGGCTGTAGCGGCTGCACGCTCTTCACGTAGTCGAGCAGGCCCGCGTCGATCTTCTCGACATCCAGCACGTCGTTGATGAGGCGCACCAGCCGCTCGCAACTCTTGTACGACATCGTGACGAGTTCGCGTGCATCCTCCGACAATTCGCCGGCCATGCCCGACTCGAGCATGTTCAGGGAGCCGTAGATCGCGGTGAGCGGCGTGCGCAGCTCGTGCGAGACGGTGGCCACGAATTCGTTCTTCAGCCGCTCGATCTCGCGCCGCTGCGAGATGTCGTGTACGAAGGCGCAGAAGAATTTCGACGGGCCGGTGTCCACGAGGCCGATGCGCACCTCCACGGGGATCTCGCGCCCGTGGCGGTCCACCATCCAGCGCTCGATCGCGCGGCCATCCAGCAGGTTCTCGCCGGTGCGCACGAAGTTGTCGAGCGCGCCTTGCGCGTAGCCGCCGAATCGCCCGGGCACGAGCGTCTGCGCGAGCTGCCGCCCCAGGATTTCCTCGCGCGTCCAGCCGAACAGCTTTTGCGCCTGCATGTTCCAGTCCGTGATGCGGCCATCGAGGTCCATGCCGATGAACGGGTCCTGCGCGGATTCGATGATGGTGCGGATGCGCTGCTCGTTTTGCCGCGTATCGGCCATGGCGCTTCGCAATTCGGTGGTGCGTTCCTCGACGCGCTGCTCCAGACTCGTATTGAGGTCGCGCAACTCCGTCTCCCGCGCTCGCAGTTTGCGCAGCATCTGGCCCAACGCGTCACCGAGCTGGCCGACCTCCCGGTAATCGGCGGTGGCGGCCGTGGGCAGGTCCGCGTGGGTTTCCATGCGCGACGCCTCGTCGGCCAGCCGCAGCACGGGACGCGTGATCACCTTCGCCGCATACCAGCCGAGCAGGCTGAACAGAAGCGCGATCACGACACCTCCGCCGAAGACGCGACGCTGCAATTCGCGCACCGGCTCGAACGCCTCGGAGACGGGCTGGCGCACCAGCACCTTCCAGCCGAGGCCGGGGTAGTCGCGATGACCCTTGGTGGACGCATGACCCACGAGGTAGCTCACGCCGTCGGGCCAGGTCTCGACGCCGTAACCCGCCGTGCCCGCGGCCGCGGCCTGGATGCTGGCCGTCGCCAGCTTGCGGCCATTCATGTCCTGCGGGCCGAGAAGAACGGACCCGCTTTCGGAGACGATCAGCGGCTCGACGTCGCGTTCGCTGTCCACCGCGACGAAGATCACGCGCTGGATGTCGCGCGCCCACTCCCACGACAGATGGGCGCCGAGAACACCGACCGCGCGCCCCGCCGGATCGCGCACCGGAAACGCCACGTCGACGAAGCGCGGCGGCTCCGATCCCGGCGCAGGACCCAGCAGCTTCGCGAGCAACAGGGCCTCGTGAACGTCGCCCACGTACTTGCCGTCCAGCGCATTGCTGAACCACGGGCGCTTCGAGACATCCTGGCCGGTGAGCAGCCCGCCGGTCGAGGCCCGCACCTTGCCTTCGAGATCGGTAGCGCCTATCCACGCGTAATAGGGGTAGCTCACCTGCAGCGCTTCGAGTTCGGCGCGCACCTGGATGGGACTGGCCTGCGAGCCGAGCCGGTTCGCGATGAGGCCGACTTCGCGGTAGCGCTCGAACATCGCGCGGTCCAGCCGGGTAGCCGTCTGGTGCGCGAGCTCCGCGAGGTTCGCGCCTATGCTTTTTTCCACCTGCACGCTGGCCGTGCGCTCGATCACCAGCACCAGCACCATGGTGAGCAGGATCGACATCAGCGAGAACGCGGCCGCGAGGTAGGCGCCCAGGCTGACCCGGGCCGGCGATGGAGCCGGATCGCTCATGGGGACCACGCAAGCGCGCCTTGCGCCGCGGCGCGTCCGCTCGCGAAGCAGGCCGTGAGCAGGTATCCACCGGTGGGCGCTTCCCAGTCGAGCATCTCGCCCGCGCAGAACACGCCGGGCATGGCGCGCAGCATCATGTTCGAATCCAGCGCCTCGAAGGTGACGCCGCCCGCAGTGCTGATCGCTTCCGCCACCGGCCGCGCGGCCGACACGCGCACGGGCAGTCGCTTGATGGCGGCAGCGAGGCGCTCGGGGTCGTGCATCGCGTCCTTTGGCAGCAACTCGTGCAGCAACGCGAGCTTGATCGCGTCCAGCCCCAGGCGGCTCTTGAGGTGGCTGGAGAGCGAGCGCGAGCCGCGTGGGTGGCGCACTTGCGCGAGCACGTGGTCGTCGCTGCGCGCGGGGAGCAGGTCGAGTTCGAACGTGGCGACGCCGCTCGCGAGGATCTCGTCGCGCAGAAGTGCCGACACCGCGTACACCAGGCTGCCTTCAACGCCCGTTGCAGTGGCCACGAACTCGCCCGTCTTGTGGAAGGGACCGAAGCGGATCGCAACGGATTTGAACGGTTGCCCGGCGAAGCGCGAGGAAAAGTGCTCGCTCCATCCGCTGGGTACGTCGAAGCCGCAGTTCGACGGCAGCAATGGCGCGACCTCGACGCCCCGCGCTTCGAG
>JAZKIF010000130.1:1158-9086 GCA_040385005.1 Pseudomonadota bacterium | reverse complement strand
CAACACCGTCGACGCGCGCGAGCTTGCCCCTCGCGTGTTGCCGGGTGGCGCGCTCACCGAAGCGACCGCCGGCGCCATCGCCCGCGCCGACAGTGGCGGCACGGCGCTCGCGTTGCTGCTCGTGGCCCCGGAATTTCTGAGGAGATAAGAATGAGCGTGGACAGACGCAGTTTCCTGGGCGCCGCCGCACTGCTTGCATCGCCGCGCGTGCTGTTCGCACAAGCCGCGACCGAAAGGCGCTTCATCTTCATCGTACAGCGCGGCGCCGCCGACGGCTTGAACACCGTCATCCCTTATGCGGAGCCCGCCTACGCCACTGCGCGCGGCGCGCTAGCCATTGACCCCGCCATCGCGCTGAAACTGGACGGCACGTTCGCGCTGCATCCCTCGCTCGCGCATCTGCACGGCCTGTACGGCGCCGGGCAAGCGAGCTTCTTTCATGCCGTCGCTTCCCCGTACCGCGACCGCTCGCACTTCGACGGCCAGAACGTCCTGGAGACCGGGGGCAACGCTCCCTACCAGGTAAAGGACGGATGGATGAACCGCCTGGTGGGCGCGCTGCCGCGCAGGGGCAAGGATGCGATCGCGTTTTCGCCGGCCATCCCGCTGGCGTTGCGTGGCCCGCTGGAAGTGGCGTCGTATGCGCCCTCTGCATTGCCGCAGGCGCATGAAGACTTGATGATGCGCGTGGAGCAGCTCTATGCGCGCGACGCGCAGCTGCATGCGCTGTGGTCATCCGCCCTGGAGGCCCGCGGCATGGCGGCCGGCGCGGGTGGCCCGAACCGGCAGGACGCGGCCGCGCTCGGGCGCATGGCGGCCGGGTTCCTCGGCCGCGCCGACGGTCCCCGCATCGCCATGCTCGAGACCGGTGGATGGGATACGCACAGTGCACAGAACGCGCGGCTGGCGGCGCAGCTGCGCAACCTCGACAACCTCATTGCCGGGCTGCATCAAGGCATGGGCGCGGCGTGGGACAAGACAGTCGTGCTCGTGGCCACGGAGTTTGGCCGGACGGTGGCCTCCAACGGAACCGGCGGCACCGATCACGGCACCGGCGCGGTGGCCATGCTCGCCGGTGGCGCGGTGCAGGGCGGGCGCATCGTGAGCGACTGGCCTGGCCTTGCCAGCGCGAACCTGCAGGATGGCCGCGACCTGAAGCCGACACTGGCGCTGGATGGGTTGGTCGCCGCGGCGTGTGCCGAGAGCTTTTCGCTGGAGCCGGACCGGCTTTCGAAAGTGCTGTTCCCGCACGGTGGACAAAGCAAGCCTTTGCCGCGCCTTTTGCGCGCGTGAGCCGAGGGAGTCATGGATTGCGGGTCAAGCCCGCAATGACAGCCGTCTCTGTTACGACTAGCCGCGCTTTTGCAGCAGCAACTCGTCGACGAGCGCGCTCAGCTTGCGAAGATCCACAGGTTTAGTCATGTGCGCATCGAAGCCCGACGCGATGGCTTCACGCGCGTCCGACTCCTGGCCCCAGCCCGTGGCGGCAATCAGGACGATCTTCTTGCCCCACTCGGTATCGCGGACCTTGCGCGCCACTTGGTGGCCGTTCAGGTCTGGCATGCCGATGTCGAGGATGCCGACGTCGGGCTTCTGGCGCTCTATCTCCTGAACGGCCTCGAGCCCGCCGCTCACGCGAAACGTCGCAAAGCCGGCGATCTCCAGCAGCCGCGCGATGCCCCAGCCCGCGTCGACGTTGTCGTCGGCAATCAGCACGAGCCCCCGCGACTTCGACTTGGCCGCCGCACCGCGCGCTGGCGCGGCAGCGGCAGGTGCCGGCGCTTGGGCCGCCTGATCCGCTCCGCGCACCGCGGGAAGCATCACGCGGAACTGGGTGCCGTGGCCTGGCCCCGCGGACGATGCTTCGACCTTGCCGCCGTGAAGTTCGACAATGTTTTTCACAAGCGCCAGGCCGATGCCCAAGCCCGTCTTGCCGCGCTGAGACGTCGGCTGGACCTGGGTGAACATCTCGAAGATACGCTCCAGTTGCGCAGGCTCGAGACCCACGCCGTTGTCGGTCACTGAAATGACGGCGCTCTTGCCTTCCAGACGGGCCTTGATCGCAATCTTGCCGCCCGGTTGCGTGTACTTGATGGCGTTGGTGAGCAGATTCGACAGCACCTGCCCGATGCGCAGCGGGTCGGCATCGAGCTCCACCGCATACTTCGGCAGGTCAACGGTCAGGCTGTGGTGAGCGGCGTGCAGCAGCGGCAGCGTCGTCTCCAGTGCCGTGTCGATCACGGCCGACAGCATCACGCGTTCACGATGGAGCGTGAAACGGCCGAGTTTCAGGCGCGAGACGTCCAGCAGGTCGTCCATCAACGCCTTCATGGCTTCCGCCTGCCTCTTGACCACCTGCGCCGCCGAATCCCGATCGCTGGGGGGCACCTCGTGCGTGAGCAAAAGCCCTGCCGCGCTGTCGATGGAGGCCAGTGGATTGCGCAGTTCGTGCGACAGCACTGCCAGGAAGCGGTCTTTGGCGCGGTCGGCCTCTTCCAGCTCGGCGCGGGCCTTTTCGGTTTCGGCGAGAGCGCGCCGCAACTGCGCCTGGCTGTGCTCCAGCGCCTGCTGATTCTGGCGCTGGGCGGTCTGGTCGCGCAGGACCTTGACGAAACCCACCGCCTCGCCCTTTGCGTTGCGCATCAGCATCATCACGCCGCTGGCCCAGAAGCGGCTGCCATCCTTGCGGCGATGCATCCGGTCGTCGCTGGCACGGCCCTGTTCCAGGGCGGTCTCGGCTTCGCGGTCAGGCGCGCCCTGGGCGCGGTCTTCGTCCGTGAAGATGATGTCGGCGCCGCGGCCCATGACCTCACGCTCCGTGTAGCCTAGCAAGCGCTGCGCACCACTGTTCCAGATGGTGACGCAGCGCTTCATGTCCGTGGAAAAGATCGCGTACTCGGTGGCGTTCTCCACCACCAGACGCAAGCGCTCTTCGCTGTGGCGCAGTTTCTCGGCGGCCTCTTTCTGCTGCGTGATGTCGCGCGCGATCTTGGTTCCGCCGATGACCTTGCCCCCGGTGTCCTTGATGGGCGAGATGGTGAGCGAGACATGAATGTCGCTGCCGTCCTTGCGCCTGCGCACGGTCTCGAAATTGCTGACCGATTCGCCGCGGCGGATCCGCTCGAGCAGGTCCTCCTGCCCTGACTGGTTGCCTGCCGACAGAACCGACAGTGGCTGCCCGATGACCTCGTTGGCCTGCCAGCCGAAGATGCGTTCGGCCCCGGCATTCCACGACAGCAGGGTCTGATCCAGCGCGAAGCTCATGATGGCGTCCATCGACGAGCCCACGACCGCCGACAGCCAAAGCCGCACCTCTTCGGCCTGCTTGCGTTCGGTAATGTCGATGAACGACACCACGACGCCGGCGATGTGGTCGTCCAGCGTGCGATACGGCAACAGGCGCGACAAGAACCATTGGCCGCCGGGCAAACCCACTTCGCGCTCGATCGGCACCAGCCGCTCCAGCACCCGCGACGCGTCGGCGCTCAGCTGCGGATAGTCGAGCCGCGTCGCGAGATCGGCGAGCGGCCGTCCGATGTCCGAGGCGATCAGGTTGAACAGGGTGACGGCCGACGGCGTGTAGCGCGTGATGCGCAGCTCGCGGTCCAGGAACACAGTGGCGATGGACGTGGCGTCCATCAGGTTCTGCATGTCGCTGTTCGCGTGCCCCAGCTCGTCGACCTTGTCCTTCAGCTCGTGGTTGACGGTGGTCAGTTCCTCATTGATGGACTGCAGCTCCTCGCGGCTCGTCTCGAGCTCTTCGGTGGCGGAGCGCAGCTCCTCGTTCATGGCCTGCAACTCCTCGTTGCTGGCCTTCAACTCTTCCGTCGAAGCTTCGTACTGCTCCACGGTATCGCGCAGGTGCGCCTTCAGGCGCTCCAGTTCGCGGTCGAGGTGGCGGGCGACCGGGTCGGCACCGGCGGGCTCCTTCTTTTCAAGGGCCGGCACTGTTGTGCCGGCAGGCCGCGCACTGAGCGTCACGAGGAACAACTCGGCGCCGATGGCGCGCGCCGGCGTCGCGCGGATGTCGATCTCCACGCTCTCGCCCGAGAGTTCGACGGGGGTGACCAGCACGTCGGCGGTGGCGTTGCTCTGCGCGGCCTTGTACAACGCCGCCCGCAGCTCGATGCGCAGGCTCGGATGCACGGCGCGCAGCAGGTTCTTGCTGGGCTCGCCGCCGCTGTACTGCAGAAAGCGGCCGGCGTTGGGCGACAGGTGCAAGATGTCGTGTTCGCCGTCCACCAGGATCGACGGCGGCGCGAGCGCCTCAATGAGCTTGAAATGCAGCTCGCCCAGGGAACTGCTGCGGCCCTCACCCAAGCGCGCAGGCAACGCCGGCGCCGCAGTGTTTTCAAAGGCGCGGCCGGCAATCACCGGGCCACCCGGTGGGTGTTGCTGCGCCGCGAGCGCCAGGGCCAGCGTGCCCGCGCCGACCGGCACCGGCAACAGGGCGCGCGGCGAGGGGCGCTGTACAAAAATACGATTCTTCTTGTCGAGCACGCCGAACAGCGGCGCCGCGTCTTCCGCCGATTCGGACGAACCCAGGAACAGCCTGCCGTTGGGCACCAGGGCGAAATGGAAGATCTCGAACACGCGCTTTTGCGCATCGCGGTTCAGGTAGATCAACAGGTTGCGGCACGAGATGAGGTCCAGGCGCGAGAACGGCGAATCCTTCAAGAGATCGTGCTGCGCGAACAGCACCATCTCGCGCATTTCCCGCCGCACCTTGTAGCCGCGGTGCTCCTTGATGAAGTAGCGGCGCAGGCGCTCTTCCGACACGTCGGCGGCGATCGTGGGCGGGTAAGTGCCTTCACGCGCGCGGCGGATGGCGTCTTCGTCCAGGTCGGTCGCAAAGATCTGGATCATCGGCGGCGCCTCGATCTCGCGCGCCTTTTCCGCCAGCATGATCGCCAGCGTGTAGGCCTCTTCACCCGTGGCACATGCAGGCACCCAGACGCGGACCGCGTCACTGGGACCCTTGCCCCTGAACAAACCGGCAAGCTGCTCGTTCAGTGCGTCGAAGCAGTCGGCATCGCGAAAGAAATTGGTGACGCTGATCAGCAGGTCCTGCAGCAGCGCACCGGCTTCGCCCGGCTGCGTGCGCAGACATGTCAAGTAGCCGGTCAGGGTTTCGACACCATTGACCTGCATCCGGCGGGCGATACGTCGCACCACGGTCGCCCGCTTGTAGTTGCCGAAGTCGCGGCCTGTTCGGGTGCGCAGGAAACCCAACACCTCGCGCAACTCGGATTCCTGCCCGTGACGAGTTGGCGTAGCCTTGTCGTGAGTGGGCGGCGGCCCTTCTTCGGGCGGCAGCTGCAATTCCTTCTCGATGGCGAAATAGCGGGCCACCCGCGCGTGCATGTCGGCGACCGGCAGCACCCAGTCGACCATGCCGGTGGCAATGGCCGAGCGCGGCATGCCGCCGTGCTCGGCCTCTTCCGGATCCTGCGCGACGGTGAGGCCGCCACGCTCCTTGATTCTCTTGATGCCGATGGCGCCGTCGCCGTCGGCGCCCGACAGCACGATGGCTGCCGCGTGCGGACCGTAGGTGTCGGCCAGGGTGCGAAAGAACAAGTCGACCGCCACATGGCGCCCTCGCGGCGTGAGGAGGTCGTCCGCGAGCACCAGATAGTTGTCGACGGTACGGATGGCCTTGCGCGGCGGGATCACATACACGTGATTGGGCTCCACGCGCTGCCGCCCCGTGACCTGTACCACCGGCATGGACGAGCTGTGCTGGATCACCTCGCTCAGCTGGCTCACGTGCTCCGGATCCAGGTGCATCACGACGACGAACACCTGGCCCGGATTGGCCGGCACGGTTGCGAAAAATTTCTGCAAGGCAGGGATGGCGCCTGCGGAACCGCCGAGACCGACCAACGGGGTCATCTGGTAGCCGCGCGTGGGCACCACGTTGTCGATCAAATCGGCCATCGCCTCTTCGGCGTGGTCCGGCGTCATATCTGTCATCCCCTACCCTATCGAATGGACTGAAGATTATGCGCCGTTCAACTCCTTCTCAACCAGTTCCGCAAGCTGCTGGGCTTGGGCTTTCACCTTGTCGGCCTGGCGCCGCCCCACCTCGGCCTGTCTGGGGTCCCCCGTGAGCTCTGCGACGACGGCCAAGCGGCGCAGCAACATCTCCCGCTCTTGCAGCGAGCGCACACTGCTCCACAGGGAATGCTCGGCCTGCTCGACCTGCGCGTTCTCGAGCGAGGCCGAGGTGAACGCGTGGCCGGTGTGGCAGCGATAGCGCAAGGGCCGCGCATCGTTAATTTCCCAAAGGCCACCTCCGCAATCCGGGCACGTCAGGCCCGACGGCTTGCCCAAAGCTTTCAGATTCTCCACCGGTTCTCTCCCTTCGAAAACAGCGTGTTCGCGCTGCAGGCGCTCGGGCACCGACGCTGCAGGCATGGGTTGGATGCGCCCGGCAAGGTCAGCCAGCGCGGGTGCGATTTCGGCCAACGGCAGGCAGCTGTCGACCGGCACGTGGGTCAATGCGCTTGCGGGCATGCCGGGCGCGATGGCGGTGGCGGGGTCCTGCACCAGGGCCATGCCACCGCAGTCCTTGATCGCGGCCAGCCCGGCCGTGCCGTCGTCGAGTTCGCCCGTCAGCACCACGCCGACCGCCCGCGAACCCCAGGCCATCGCCGCCGAACGGAACAGCGGGTCGAGCGCGGGGCGTGCGTGGTTTTCCCGCGGACCGCGTGAAAGGCGGACCGTGTCTTGCGTGAACAGCATGTGGTGATCGGGGGGTGCGACGTAGATGATGCCGCGCTCCAGCGGCTCACCGTCCCTCGGGTGCCGCGCCTTCAGCCGTGCGCGGCGGTTGAGAAGTTCGGGAAAGATGCTGGGCCGGTTGCCCACGTGCAGCACGAGGCCAATCACCGCATCGAGCTCCGCCGGCAGGGCCGCCACCACGTCGAGCAGCGCGGAAACACCGCCCGACGAGGCGCCGATAACGATGGCCCGGTTGGCTTTCATGAATCGCAATCAAATATGTCGGTCGTTCCATTCTGCGCGGTTTTGCACATTTTGAAATGCCGAGCAGGGTGCGTAGCCGCTGTCCCACAGCGCGGCACCGCCGCTTCCGACGCGGCCAACGCAGCCGTGGCCGGAGACTGGCTGCAGTCTCAACTTTGCAAGGACAGCACATGGCCTACAGCAGCATCCTGGGCGCCGAAACCGCGCCTATCGTTCCCAGCGGCCGCGACGCCGAACTGCTGGGCCCCAGCGACAGCTCCGATTCAGGCAGCGACGCGCTCGGCACCGACGAGCTTCATGCCGACAGCGATTCGCGCGGCACCGGCGAACGGGGATCGGTGGCAGGCCGCGACGCGCGCGAAGGTGCCGACATTTTGCCGGACCGTGTCGTGAACTTGCGTGACGGCGAGGTCGACGGCTCGCCCGACCTGGACGCGTTGGCGATCACCGATCTGGACGACGGCGCGGACGACGCCGACCTCGACGAGGCACCCGACGACGAGCGCGGCCGCTGAATGCCGGCGCGCCGCAACGTTCCCGAAGCTCTCGCGCGGCGCGTCCGCAGCCTCCTCAAAGGCACCTTTGGCCTGGCGCGGCTGCGCCCGGGGCAGCAGGCGGTGATCGATCGCGTGCTGACCGCGCAAAACACGCTGGCCATCATGCCGACAGGGGCCGGCAAATCTCTTTGCTACCAGTTGCCCGCCTTGCTTCTTGCGGGGCGCACGGTGGTCGTGTCGCCGCTGATCGCGCTGATGAAGGATCAGGTCGAATCGCTGCGCGAGACCGGCGTGGCCGCCGTGCAGTTGAACAGCGCGGTGGACAGTGACGAAGAGCGCGCGGCGCTCGATGCAGCGCGCGATGGTTCGGCGCGAATCGTGATGGTGACCCCCGAGCGGCTGGCCGGCCAGGAATTCATCGAGTTGCTGGGGGACCACCCCACC
>JAZKIF010000130.1:0-1148 GCA_040385005.1 Pseudomonadota bacterium | reverse complement strand
CCGGTGGGAGGACGCATCTCGCTGCTGGTGGTCGACGAGGCCCATTGCATCTCGCAATGGGGCCACGATTTCCGTCCAGCGTTCCTCGAGATCGGCCGCTCGGTGGCGAGGCTGGGCCGGCCCACGGTGCTCGCCTTGACCGCTACGGCCACGGATGAAGTGGCGCGCGATATTGCGCAGCAGCTGGGCATCGCTGAATCGGGCGTTGTCAACACCGGCGCGTGGCGGCCCAATCTGGAATTGCGCGTGGAGAATGTGACGCGCGAGGAAGACAAGCTCGATCATGCGGTGGCGCTGGTGAAAGACTCGGCGGGCGCGGGGATCGTCTACGCCGCTACCGTGAAGGCGGCGCAACAGGTGCATGACGCCTTGCACGCGGCCGGCGAGGCGGCGGGCCTTTATCACGGCAAGCTGCGTGCGGCGCAGCGCCACGAGGTGCAGGATGCCTTCATGCGTGGCGACACGCGCGTGGTGGTCGCGACGAATGCGTTCGGACTGGGCATCGACAAACCCGACATCCGCTTCGTGCTGCACTACCAGGTGCCGCCGGGTCTCGAGGCCTACTACCAGGAGGCGGGTCGCGCCGGCCGCGACGGCGAGTCTGCGGCCTGCACGCTGCTCTTTCTGCGGCGCGATACGTCGGTGCAGCAGTTCTTCATGGCGGGCCGCTACCCCAATGACGATGACGCCCGCGCGCTGGTGGACGCTTTGCGCGAACCGGCTCCCGATGGTGGCGAATGGAACCTCGCGCTGCTGCAAGGGCGTCTCGCGCGGCCACGCAGCAAGCTGCAAGTCGCGATCGGTCTGTTGCGCCGCGAGAAGATCGTCTCGCAATCGGCCGACGGGAGCATCCGCCTGGCCCGCGCCACGGTGGACGCCGCGACGCTGCAACGCATCATGGCCGCCTATCGCGGCAAGCGAGAGCAGGACCGCGAGGCTCTCGATCTGATGATCGCGTATGCTCAAAGTGGACAGTGCCGCTGGAAGCTGCTGCTCGAAAGGCTGGAGGGCGAAGCGCCTTTCGAGCGTTGCGATCATTGCGACAACTGCCGTCGTATCGCCGAAGTGCAGCGCGAAGAATCAGCGCCCCATGACTCCGCTGTCATTGCGGACTAGATCCGCAATCCATGACCCCCCGGGCTGTCATT
>JAZKIF010000129.1:0-24167 GCA_040385005.1 Pseudomonadota bacterium | reverse complement strand
CGGCCTGCGCGGCGCGCGCGACCTGATGCCCAGCGAAATCTCCGGCGGCATGGCACGGCGCGTGGCGCTGGCGCGCGCCATCGCGCTCGATCCGGAACTCATCATGTACGACGAGCCCTTCGCCGGGCTCGACCCCATCTCGCTCGGCACGGCCGCGCAGCTCATTCGGCGCCTCAACGACACGCTGGGCATCACGAGCATCGTGGTGTCGCACGACCTGGAAGAAACTTTCCACATCGCCGACCAGGTGATCGTGCTGGCCAACGGCAAGGTGGCCGCGCAAGGCACGCCGGCCGAAGTGATGGCGTCGCAGGATCCGCTGGTCGACCAATTCGTTCACGCGCGGCCCGACGGTCCCGTGAAATTCCATTATCCAGGCCCGACGGTGGCGCAGGATTTCGGCGGAGGATTCGGCGCATGACTCCCCTCCATCCCGCGAACATCGGTTTCAGGACGCGCAGCAAGCTTGCGAACATCGGTCACGCCGCGCGCCTGTTCACGCGCCTGGTCGCGTTGTTCGGCCCGGCGATGCGCCGCTTCGGCCTGGTGCGCGACCAGATCCATTTCCTGGGCAACTACTCGCTCGCGATCATCGCGGTGTCGGGCCTGTTCGTCGGCTTCGTGCTGGGCCTGCAGGGCTACTACACCTTGCAACGCTACGGCTCGTCCGAGGCATTGGGGTTGCTCGTGGCGCTCACGCTGGTGCGCGAGCTGGGGCCCGTCGTCACTGCATTGCTTTTTGCGGGACGCGCCGGCACGTCGCTCACGGCCGAGATCGGCCTCATGAAGGCGGGCGAGCAACTGAGCGCCATGGAAATGATGGCCGTCGACCCGGTGCGCCGCGTGCTCGCGCCGCGTTTCTGGGCGGGCGTGATCGCGATGCCCTTGCTCGCCGCGGTTTTCAGCGCGGTGGGTATCGTGGGCGGCTGGGTGGTCGGCGTCGTGCTCATCGGCATCGACCCCGGCGCGTTCTGGGGCCAGATGCAGGGCGGCGTCGACGTGTGGCGCGACGTGGGCAACGGCGTGGTGAAGAGCCTGGTGTTTGGCGTCACCGTGACCTTCATCGCGTTGCTCGAAGGTTTCGAGGCGCAGCCCACGCCGGAAGGCGTGTCGCGCGCGACGACTCGCACGGTGGTGGTCGCGTCGCTGGCGGTGCTGGGGCTGGATTTCATCCTCACCGCCATGATGTTCAGTATCTAAGGTATCCAAGCGGAGAAAAATAAATGGAACGCTCCAAAACCGATGTGTGGGTCGGCCTCTTCGTGCTGGTGGGCGCGGTGGCGATCCTGTTCCTCGCGCTGCAATCCGCGAACCTGCTCACCTTGAGCTTTCAGCCGACGTACCGGGTGATCGCGAAGTTCGACAACATCGGCGGGCTCAAGCGGCAGGCGGCGGTGAAGAGCGCGGGCGTGGTGGTGGGCCGCGTCGAATCCATCAGTTTCGACGACAAGTCGTTCCAGGCGCAGGTGGCGCTGGCGATGGAGAATCGCTACACCTTCCCGAAAGACAGCTCGCTGAAGATCCTGACCAGCGGGCTGCTGGGAGAGCAGTACATCGGCGTCGAAGCGGGCGCCGATACCAAGAACCTCGCCGCGGGCGACACGATCACCACGACGCAGTCGGCCGTGGTGCTCGAGAACCTGATCGGGCAATTCCTCTACAACAAGGCTGCGGACGGCGCGAACCCAGGCGCCGCCGCGAAGAAATGACGACTACGACCACGACGATGACGAATCCGACCCCCACCCCGAACCGCGCGGCCCCGTGGCTGCGTCTCGTGATCCTTGGCGCCCTGGCCCTGGCGCTGACCGGCTGCGCTGCCTTCGGCAAGAACCCGCGCGACCCCCTCGAGCCGATGAACCGCGAAGTGACGAAGTTCAACCAGGGCATCGACTCCGTGGTGCTGAAGCCCGCGTCCACGGTCTACAAGCAAACCGTGCCCCCGATGGTGCGCACGGGCGTCAGCAACTTCTTCGGCAACCTGAGCGACGCGTGGTCGTTCGTCAACAGCGCGCTGCAGTTCAAGTTCCAGAACGCCGCCGAGAACTTCATGCGGCTGAACGTCAATACCTTCTTCGGTCTCGGCGGCATCCTGGACGTCGCGAGCGAATTGAATATCGAGCGTCACAAGGAAGACTTCGGGCAGACGCTGGGCCGGTGGGGAGTTCCCGCGGGACCCTATGTCGTCCTGCCGTTGCTGGGCCCGTCGACCATGCGGGACACGCTGGCCCTGACGATCGACCGGCAGGGCGACCTGGTGCATTACGTCGATCCGGCCAGCTCGCGCAACGCGCTCTATGTGCTGCGTGCGGTGGATGTGCGCTCCAACCTGCTGCGCCTCGGAAGCGTCATCGACGAAGCCGCGCTCGACAAATACAGCTTCACGCGTGAGGCGTACCTGCAAAAGCGCCGGGCCGAGATCACCGAAGTGAAGGATTCCGACGGCGCGGAGCCCAAGGCCGACGGCACCCCCGCACAGAACGCAACCGCGGCGCCAGCGGCACCGGCCGCTTCCGCCCCGGGCCAACCAGCATCGGCGCCGGCGCGTTAGGGTTGCAGAACGTTTCAAACGCCGTGCCGCCCGCGGAACCCCCGGGCGCGCGGCCATTCCAAAACAAAGTTGCGGCTGTGTTCCGCATGAAAGGCAATTGAATGAACCGACGTCTAGTCAACAAATTGGCGGTGGCCCTGCTGGGAGTCGCGGCTTTCGCAAGCGTTCTTCCGCTGGCCCATGCGGCCGATGAAGCGCCGGACGCATTGATCAAGCGCCTGTCCGACGATGTGCTGGCCTCCATCAAGAGCGACAAGGCGATCCAGGGCGGCGACACGAATCGCATCCTGGCGCTGGTGGACAGCAAGATCATGCCGAACGTGAACTTCCAGCGCATGACCGCCGCGGCCGTCGGCCCGGGCTGGCGCCAGGCCACGCCGGAGCAGCAAAAACGTTTGCAGGACGAATTCAAGACGCTCCTCGTGCGCACCTATTCCGGCGCGCTCGCGCAGGTGGACGACCAGACGATCAGCATCAAGCCGTTGCGCGCCACGCCCGCCGATACCGAGGTGGTGGTGCGTTCGGAGATTCGCGGCCGTGGCGATCCGATCCAGCTCGAATACCGCCTCGAAAAGACGCCGGGCCAGGGGGCGGGCTGGAAGATCTACAACCTGAACGTGCTGGGCGTGTGGCTGGTGGAAACCTATCGCAGCCAGTTCGCCTCGGAGATCAATGCGAAGGGCATCGACGGCCTGATCGCCGCGCTGGCCGAGCGCAACAAGACCAACAGCGCGAAGAAGGGCTGAAAGCAATGCTGGTGCTGCCCGCCGAACTCACGCACGAGCACGCGGCGACTTGCTGCCGCATGCTCGCCCAGGCGCTGCGGGCGCAACCGGAGAAGGCTGTGGTGGTCGACGCTTCGGCGTTGAAGCGGTTCGATTCATCGGCGCTCGCGGTGCTGGTCGAATGCCGCCGCGATTCGCTCGCGGTGGGCAAGACATTCGCCGTGAGCCGGATGCCTTCGCGCCTCGCGGATCTCGCGTCTCTGTACGGCGTCGCGGAACTGCTTCCGGCCGCTGCTTGAGTCCGAGTAGGCCCATTCGGGCGCGGCGCGGCTGATTCGGCACGCCCCAAGTAAAATCGTGGGCTCCCATGCCCGCGATCTCCTTCCAATCCGTCTCCAAGACCTACGCTTCCGCGCGCAATGGACCTCCGCTCAAGGCGCTCGACGCCGTGAGCTTCGATATCCAGGAGGGCGAATTTTTCGGCCTCCTCGGCCCCAACGGCGCGGGCAAGACCACCCTCATCAGCATCCTGGCCGGCCTCTCGCGCGCGACTTCGGGCCGCGTCACGGTCCAGGGCCACGATGTGCAGGCCGATTACGCGAAGGCGCGCCGTGCGCTCGGCATCGTCCCGCAGGAACTCGTGTTCGATCCGTTCTTCAACGTTCGCGAGGCGCTGCGCATCCAGTCCGGCTATTTCGGCGTGCGCGACAACGAAGCGTGGATTTCCGAATTGCTCGAAAGCCTGGGCCTCGCGGACAAAGCCCACGCCAACATGCGGCAGCTCTCGGGCGGCATGAAACGGCGGATGCTCGTCGCGCAGGCGCTGGTGCACAAGCCGCCGGTCATCGTTCTCGACGAGCCTACCGCCGGTGTCGACGTGGAATTGCGCCAGACGCTGTGGCAATTCGTCGCGCGCCTGAACAAGGCGGGCTCCACGGTGCTGCTCACCACGCATTACCTGGAAGAAGCGGAAGCGCTTTGCGGACGCATCGCGATGTTGAAGACCGGCCGCGTCGTCGCGCTCGAGCGCACCAGCGAATTGCTGAAGGCTGCATCGAGCAACGTGCTGCGCTTCAAGCTGGATGGCGTGCTTCCTCCGGAGTTCCAGGACAAGGCGCGTGTCACGGGGCGCATCGTGCAACTGCCCGCGCATGACGCGCACGAGATCGAAGAGCACCTGGCCGTCATCCGCCGCGCGGGTCTGCGGGTGGAAGACGTCGAGATCCGCAAGGCGGACCTGGAGGACGTGTTCCTCGATGTAATGTCGGAGAAGGGCGTTGCGGAGGTGAGCGACGCCGGGCCGCCCCAAGGCGCGAAAGCCCCCTCGGGGGGCAGCGCAGTACACGAAGTGACAAGCGTGGGGGCAGATCCCACATGACCGGCTGGCGCACGTTGCTTTACAAGGAAGTGTTGCGATTCTGGAAGGTCGGCTTCCAGACCGTCGCGGCGCCTGTGCTCACGGCGTGCCTCTACATGCTGATCTTCGGCCATGTGATGCAGGGGCAGGTGAAGGTCTACGAAGGCGTGAGCTACACCGCGTTCCTCGTGCCCGGCCTCGTGATGATGAGCGTGCTGCAGAACTCGTTCGCCAACAGCTCGTCCTCCTTGATCCAGGGAAAGATCATGGGCAGCCTGGTGTTCGTCCTGCTCACGCCGCTGTCGCACTGGAGCTGGTTTTGCGCGTACGTCGGGTCTTCGGTGGTGCGCGGGCTCGCCGTGGGCCTGGGCGTCTTCGCGGTGACGGCCTGGTTCGGTCACCCGAGTTTTGTCGCGCCGCTCTGGATCATCGTGTTCGCGGTGCTCGGTGCGAGCATCCTGGGCGCGCTTGGCGTGATCGCCGGTCTGTGGGCCGAGAAGTTCGACCAGATGGCGGCGTTCCAGAATTTCGTGATCATGCCCATGACCTTCCTTTCGGGCGTGTTCTATTCGATCCATTCGCTGCCGCCGTTCTGGCAGCGCGTGAGTCACCTCAACCCGTTCTTCTACATGATCGACGGCTTTCGCTATGGCTTCTTCGGGGTGAGCGACGTGTCGCCGTGGCTCAGTTTCGCCATCGTCGGCGCTGCCTTGCTGGTGGTGGGCAGCATTGCGGTACATCTGCTGCGCATTGGCTACAAGATCCGCGGGTGAAAATAGCAACCACACCATGACTGCCGACGAACTCCAATCCCTCATTGCCTCCGGGCTCTCCTGTGACCACCTGCAGGTGAACGGGGACGGCCGCCATTGGGAAGCCGTCATCGTTTCGCCCGAATTCGAGGGCAAGCGGCTGATCCAGCGGCACCAGCGGGTCTATGCCACGCTGGGTGCGAGAATGCATACCGACGAGGTGCACGCGCTCTCGATGAAGACCTTCACGCCCACCGAGTGGGCGGCCCAACAGCCCTAAGCCAGCCATGGACAAACTACTGATTCGCGGGGGGCGCCAGCTCCACGGCGAGGTCCGGATATCCGGCGCCAAGAACGCGGCCCTGCCCGAGCTGTGCGCGGCACTCCTCACCGACCAGCCCGTCGTGTTGAAAAACGTCCCGCGCCTGCAGGACGTGAGCACCATGCTCACGCTCATCCGCAACATGGGCGTGGTCGTGGAGCGCGACAGCCAGGGGACGGTCACCATCGACTCCAGCAAACTGAGCTCGCCCGAAGCGCCGTATGAACTGGTGAAGACCATGCGTGCCTCTGTCCTCGCGCTGGGCCCGCTGACCGCGCGCTTCGGGGAAGCGACCGTCTCCCTGCCGGGCGGCTGCGCGATCGGCTCGCGGCCGGTCGACCAGCACATCAAGGGCCTTCAGGCCATGGGCGCGGAGATCGTGGTCGAGCACGGCTACATGATCGCGAAGCTGCCGAAAGGCCGCACGCGTCTCAAAGGTGCGAGCATCCGCACCGACATGATCACGGTGACCGGCACGGAGAATTTCCTCATGGCTGCGGCACTCGCAGAAGGCGAGACCGTGCTGGAGAACGCCGCGCAGGAGCCGGAGATCGCCGACCTCGCGGAGATGCTCATCAAGATGGGCGCGAAGATCGAAGGCCACGGCACCGGCCGCATCGTGATCCAGGGCGTGGAAAAGCTTTCGGGCTGCACGCACCAGGTGGTCGCGGACCGCATCGAGGCGGGCACGTTCCTGTGCGCCGTGGCTGCCACCGGTGGCGACGTCGTCCTGCGCCATGGCCGGGCGGATCACCTCGAAGCCGTCATCGACAAGCTGCGCGACGCGGGCGCCAGCGTGGCGGCCGTGGAAGACGGCATCCACCTGCATTCGCAAGGGCGCCTCACGGCGCAAAGCTTCCGCACGACCGAATACCCGGGCTTTCCCACCGATATGCAGGCGCAGTTCATGGCGCTGAACGTCGTCTCCGACGGCCCGTCGAAGATCACGGAGACGATCTTCGAGAACCGCTTCATGCACGTGAACGAGATGGTGCGCCTGGGCGCGAACATCCAGGTCGACGGCAAGTTCGCCGTGATCGAGGGCGTGCCCAAGCTCTCCGGCGCCATCGTGATGGCGACCGACCTGCGCGCGTCCGCGAGCCTGGTGATCGCCGGCCTTGTCGCCGAAGGCGAGACCATCGTCGACCGCATCTACCACCTCGACCGCGGCTACGACCAGATGGAAGCCAAGCTGCGCGGCATTGGCGCCGATATCGAGAGGATCAAGTGATCACGCTGGCGCTGTCCAAGGGACGTATCTTCGAAGCGACGCTGCCGCTTCTCAAGGCCGCCGGCATCGAAGTGCTGGAGGACCCGGAGCGCTCGCGCAAGCTGATCCTCGCGACCAGCCGCCCGGATGTGCGCGTCGTGATCGTCCGCGCGAGCGACGTGCCCACCTACGTTCAGTACGGCGGTGCGGACCTCGGCGTCACGGGCCTGGACACGCTCATCGAGCACAACGCCGATTGGGGCAACGGAGGCCTCTACCAGCCACTGGACCTGCGCATCGCCAAGTGCCGCGTCAGCGTGGCCGTCCGCGCGGATTTCGACTACGCCACGGCGGTGCGCCAGGGCTCGCGGCTCAAAGTCGCGACGAAGTACGTGAACATCGCGCGCGATTTCTTCGCGGCCAAAGGCGTGCACGTCGACCTGATCAAGCTGTACGGCAGCATGGAGCTCGCGCCGCTCACGGGCCTCGCCGACGCGATCGTCGACCTCGTCTCCACCGGCAGCACGCTCAAGGCGAACCACCTGGTGGAAGTCGAACGCATCATGGACATCAGCTCGCGGCTGGTGGTGAACCAGGCCGCGCTCAAGCTCAAGCAGCAGGCGATCCGAAGCGTCATCGACGCTTTCGCCGGCGCCATTCCCAGGGACTGAAACGAGATGGAGCTTCGCGCCGAACCCTTGCGCCTGTCGACCGCGGATGCCGGCTTCGACGCCGCCTTCGAGGCGCGGCTGCATTGGTCCGCCGATACGGATGCGGAAGTTGAAGACCGCGTTGCGGAAATCATCGCGGACGTGCGGGCGCGTGGGGACGCGGCGGTGCTTGAGTACACCAATCGCTTCGATGCATTGGGCGCGACTTCTCTCGCCGCGCTGGAGCTGCAACCCGCCGAATTGAAAGCCGCCTTCGACGGACTGCCCGCGAAGCAGCGCGAGGCCCTGACGTCCGCTGCGATCCGCGTCCGGGCGTATCACGAGGCGCAGAAGAAGGCTTGCGGCGAAAGCTGGAGCTATCGGGATTCAGAAGGGACGCTGCTCGGGCAGAAAGTCACGCCGCTGGACCGCGTCGGCATCTACGTGCCGGGTGGCAAGGCGGCATATCCGTCCTCGGTGCTGATGAACGCGATCCCGGCGCAGGTCGCCGGTGTCGGCGAGATCATCATGGTCGTTCCCACGCCGCGCGGCGAGAAGAACGCGCTGGTTTTGGCCGCCGCATACATCGCGGGCGTGTCGCGCGCGTTCACCGTGGGCGGCGCGCAGGCCATCGCTGCGCTGGCGTACGGCACGCAAACGATTCCGCGCGTGGACAAGATCACCGGTCCTGGCAACGCCTACGTCGCGAGCGCGAAGCGCCGCGTGTTCGGCCAGGTCGGCATCGACATGATCGCGGGACCCAGCGAGATCCTGGTGCTGGCCGACGGCACGACGCCCGCCGACTGGGTAGCGATGGACCTCTTCAGCCAGGCGGAACATGACGAACTCGCGCAGAGCATCCTGCTGTGCCCCGATGCCAAATACATCGAGCAGGTGCAGGCGGAAATCGACCGCTTGTTGCCCGCCATGCCGCGCGCCGAAATCATCGCCAAGTCGCTCAACGGCCGCGGCGCGCTGATCCACACGCGCAGCATGGAAGAGGCCTGCCACATCAGCAACCGCATCGCCCCCGAGCACCTCGAAATCGCGAGCCGGGACCCGCACCGCTGGGAGCCGCTGCTACGGCATGCCGGCGCGATCTTCCTGGGCGAGTTCACCAGCGAATCGCTGGGCGATTACTGCGCCGGCCCGAATCACGTGCTGCCCACGAGCGGAACGTCGCGGTTTTCCAGCCCGCTCGGCGTCTACGATTTCCAGAAGCGCAGCAGCCTGATCGAAGTGAGCGAAGCGGGCGCCCGCACGCTGGGTGCCATCGCCGCCGAACTGGCCTATGGCGAAGGATTGCAAGCCCACGCCCGCGCGGCCGAAATGAGGATCAAGAAATGACCAGCCGCGACCCGATGCGACCCACCGGCGTCTTCCGCCAGGACGTGCAGTCCATGCACGCCTACGCGATCCAGCCTTCCACCGGGCTTGTGAAACTCGACGCGATGGAGAACCCGCACCGGCTATCGCCCGAATTGCAGGCGCAATTGGGACAACGGCTGGGCACCCTCGCCCTGAATCGTTATCCCGGCGATCGCATCAACGACCTGCGCACCGCATTGGCTGCGCATGCCCGCATGCCGGAAGGCTTCGACATCGTGCTGGGCAATGGCTCCGACGAGCTGATCTCGCTGATCGCGATGGCTTGCGACATCCCCGGCGCTTCGATCCTCGCGCCGCTGCCGGGTTTCGTGATGTACGGCATGAGCGCGCAACTTCAGGGGCTGAAGTTCATCGGCGTGCCGCTCACGGCCGATTTCGAGCTCGACGAGGCCGCGATGCTAGAGGCCATCACCGAGCACCTGCCTTCCATCATCTACATCGCGTACCCGAACAACCCGACCGCGAACCTGTGGGACGACGCGGTGATCGACAAGATCATCGAAGCGGCGCCTGGGCTCGTTGTGATCGACGAGGCTTACCAGCCGTTCGCGAGCCGCAGCTACATCGACCGCGTCGCGAAGCACGAACATGTGCTGCTGATGCGCACGATGAGCAAATTCGGGCTGGCAGGGGTGCGCATCGGCTACCTCATCGGGCCGAAGGCCGTGGTCGATCAGGTCGACAAGGTGCGCCCGCCGTACAACATCAGTGTCTTGAATGCCGAGGCCGCGCTGTTCGCGCTCGAGCACGCCGAAGTGTTTGAAGCCCAGGCGAAGGACCTGCGCGAGCAGCGCGAGTTGCTGCAAGCCGCGCTGCGCAAGATGCCTGGCGTTAAGAGCTGGCCGAGCGACGCCAACATGATCCTGGTGCGCGTCGCCGACGCCCAGAAGGCATTCGAAGGCATGAAATCGCGCGGCATCCTGGTCAAGAACGTTTCTAAAATGCATCCATTGCTGGCGAATTGCCTGCGCCTGACCGTCGGCACCGCCGACGAGAATGCGCAGATGCTCGCGGCCCTTCAAGCCTCCTTATGACCACCCCACGCACCGCCGAAGTCACCCGCAACACCGCCGAGACGAAGATCACGGTGCGCGTCGACCTGGACGGCACCGGCCAGGCGAAGCTGTCCACCGGCATCGGTTTCTTCGACCACATGCTGGACCAGATCGCGCGCCACGGGCTGATCGACCTGGACATCCAGGCCGAAGGGGATTTGCATATCGACGGCCACCACACGGTGGAGGACGTGGGCATCACGTTCGGCCAGGCGGTCTACCAGGCCATCGGCGACAAGAAGGGCATCCGGCGCTACGGCCACGCCTACGTCCCGCTCGACGAGGCGTTGTCGCGCGTGGTGATCGACTTCTCGGGCCGTCCGGGCCTGGTGATGAACGTGCCGTTCAAGAGCGGGATGATCGGCACCTTCGACAGCCAGCTCGCGCACGAGTTCTTCCAGGGTTTCGTGAACCACGCGTTCGTCACGCTGCACATCGACAACCTGAAGGGCGAGAACGCGCACCACCAGTGCGAGACCGTTTTCAAGGCCTTCGCCCGTGCCCTGCGCGCCGCCGTGGAGTTCGATCCGCGGGCAGCAGGGTCCATTCCTTCGACCAAGGGATCGCTCTGATCCTCCGCCCGGATTCGAGATGAGAAGCGTCGCAGTCGTCGATTACGGCATGGGCAACCTGCGCTCGGTGGCGCAGGCGGTCAAGCATGCCGCACAGGGCAGCGGATTCGAGGTGCTGGTCACCTCGCGCCCCGAAGACGTTCGTGCCGCGGAGCGCGTGGTCCTTCCGGGGCAGGGCGCGATGCCCGATTGCATGCGCGAGCTGCGCGATTCGGGCTTGCAGGCATCGGTGCTCGAGGCGGCTGCGGGCAAACCCTTGTTCGGCGTGTGCGTGGGCATGCAGATGCTGCTCGATCGCAGCCATGAAGGCCCGACCGACGGCCTGGGGCTGATCCACGGCGAGGTGGTGCGCTTCGAGCTGGCGGGCCGCCTTCAACCCGACGGCAGCCGCTACAAGGTGCCGCAAATGGGCTGGAACCAGGTCTGGCAAACCTCGCATGGACGCGATCCGCACCCCATCTGGCAAGGCGTGGCCGACGGCAGCCACTTCTATTTCGTGCACAGTTTCTACGCCCGGCCGTCAGATGCGCGCCACAGCGTGGGCGAGGCGGACTATGGCGCGCGCTTTACCGCCGCGATTGCACGCGATAATATTTTCGCGACGCAGTTCCACCCCGAAAAAAGTTCTGACCAAGGCCTGGCCCTTTACCGCAACTTCCTGCAATGGAAACCCTGACCGGGGCCGACAGCTCCCGGGCGCGCACATCCCCACGCTCCTATGCTTCTCATTCCCGCGATTGACCTGAAAGACGGCCACTGCGTGCGCCTCAAGCAAGGCGACATGGACCAGGCCACGACCTTCGGCGAGGACCCGGCCGCGATGGCCCGCTCCTGGCTCGAAAAGGGCGCGCGCCGCCTGCACCTGGTGGACCTCAATGGCGCGTTCGCGGGCAAGCCGCAGAACTTCGCGGCCATCAAGTCCATCCTCAAGGCGGTGGGTAATGAGATTCCCGTGCAGCTCGGCGGCGGCATCCGCGACCTGGACACGATCGAAAAATACATCGACGGCGGCCTGCGTTACGTGATCATCGGCACCGCCGCGGTGAAGAACCCCGGCTTCCTGAAAGATGCCTGCACGGCTTTCGGCGGCCACATCATCGTGGGCCTGGATGCGAAGGACGGCAAGGTCGCCACC
Organism: Pseudomonadota bacterium; assembly: GCA_040385005.1. GTDB lineage: Bacteria > Pseudomonadota > Gammaproteobacteria > Burkholderiales > Burkholderiaceae_C > Ramlibacter. Next base: position 12,449 of record JAZKIF010000129.1, on the reverse strand, counting down.
GACGGATGGAGCAAGCTGACCGGCCACGAGGTGATCGACCTGGCGCGCAAGTTCGAGGACTGGGGCGTCGAATCGATCGTCTACACGGACATCGGCCGCGACGGCATGCTGACCGGCATCAACATCGAAGCCACCGTGAAGCTCGCGCAGTCGCTGCACATCCCGGTGATCGCCTCGGGCGGCTTGTCGAACATGGCGGACATCGAGAAGCTCTGTGCTGTCGAGGACGAAGGGATCGAAGGCGTGATCTGCGGGCGGGCCGTCTATTCCGGCGACCTGGATTTCGTGGCGGCGCAAGCCAAGGCCGACGAACTCGGGCTCTAATCGGCCGATGCTGGCTAAAAGAATTATTCCGTGTCTGGACGTCACCGGGGGCCGGGTCGTCAAGGGCGTCAACTTCGTCGAACTGCGCGATGCCGGCGACCCCGTCGAGATCGCCGCCCGCTACAACGAGCAAGGCGCCGACGAACTCACCTTCCTGGACATCACCGCGACCAGCGACGGGCGCGACCTGATCCTGCCGATCATCGAGGCGGTGGCCTCGCAGGTTTTCATCCCGCTGACCGTCGGTGGCGGGGTGCGCACCGTGGAAGACGTGCGCCGGCTGCTGAACGCGGGCGCCGACAAGACCAGTTTCAATTCAGCTGCCATCGCGAACCCGGATGTCATCGTTGCCGCGTCGGCGAAGTACGGCGCCCAGTGCATCGTCGTCGCGATCGACGCCAAGCGCCGCACCGGCGAGGATGCCACCACGAAGGGCCCCGGCTGGGATGTCTACAGCCACGGCGGACGCAAGAACACCGGCCTGGACGCCGTGCAGTGGGCCGTGGAGATGGCGCGGCGCGGCGCGGGGGAAATCCTTCTGACCAGCATGGACCGCGACGGCACGAAGTCCGGCTTCGACCTCGAACTCACGCGCGCCGTGAGCGACGCGGTGTCCGTGCCGGTCATCGCCTCGGGTGGCGTGGGCAACCTCGACCACCTGGCCGACGGCATCCAGAAGGGCGGCGCGGACGCGGTGCTGGCCGCGAGCATCTTCCACTACGGTGAGTTCACGGTTGGCCAGGCGAAGGCCCGGATGTCCGAACGCGGGATTCCCGTGCGGCTTTGATTCGCCCCCGGCGGATGCCGGACAATAGCGCCCATGAACTGGCTCGATCAAGTCGCATGGGATCCGCAAGGCCTCATTCCCGTCATCGCCCAGGAAATCGGCAGCAACGACGTCCTGATGTTCGCGTGGATGAACCGCGAAGCGCTGCAGAAAACGGCCGAACTCGGCCGGGCGGTGTACTTCAGCCGCTCGCGCGGCAAGCTCTGGCACAAGGGCGAGGAGTCCGGCCACGTGCAGCAGGTGCACGAGATCCGCATGGATTGCGACAACGACGTCCTGCTGCTGAAAGTGACGCAGCTGGGCCATGATCCGTCGATCGCATGCCACACGGGCCGCCACAGCTGCTTCTTCCAGCTTTGGCGTGACGGTGCATGGCAGGCCACGGAGCCGGTCTTGAAAGATCCGGCTTCGATCTACAAGTAAGAGCAAATGACACGACGGGCCCAGCGCGAATGACTTCCAACGATTCCCTCGCCCGCCTCGCGGCGGTGATCGAGAGCCGCAAAGCCGCCCACGGCGGCAGCGCGGACACGAGCTACGTCGCCCGCCTGCTCGAGCGCGGGCCCGACGCGTTCCTGAAGAAGATCGGCGAGGAGGCGACCGAAGTGGTGATGGCCGCGAAGGACGCCGACCATGGCGGCGACCGGCAGAAAATCGTCAATGAGATTGCCGATCTCTGGTTCCACAGCATGATTGCGTTGGCACACTACGGCCTTCAGCCCGCCGACGTGATCGCCGAGCTCGAGCGCCGCGAGGGCACCAGCGGCATCGAGGAAAAAGCACTGCGCAAGGCGCAGCAGCGCGAAGGCGCTGGAGACTAGGGAAGTAAAGGAGCACCATGGCCGAGACGGATTTCGCGGCTTTCGAGCCCAAGAGCGACGGCGACCGCACGTTGATGCACGTCCTGTACGGGCTGCACACCGTGGCCTGGGCGAGCATGGGGACGCTCGCGGTGATCGCCCTCGTCCTGAACTACGTGAAGCGCTCGGACGAGAGCGATGCCGTCTACGTGAGCCACCACAACTACATGATCGCCACGTTCTGGTGGACGGTGTTGTGGCTCGTGGTGACGTCGCCGCTGTGGCTGCTGTTCTTCTTTCCGGGCGCGATCGCGTACACCATCATCGGGCTTTGGTATCTGTACCGGTGCCTGCGCGGCTGGATGCGATTCGCCAACGGGCGACCGCCGTTCTGACCCGTCCGCCCTGACTTTTCCTTGCCGACCACGCATCATGAGCGACCACGACCCCAACTGCCTTTTCTGCAAGATCGTCGAAGGCAAAATCCCTTCGCGCAAGGTGCATGAGGACGACGAGATGCTCGCCTTCCACGACATCCATCCCTGGGCGCCGGTGCACTTCCTGATGATCCCGAAGGCGCACATCCCGTCGCTGGCCCAGGTCAGGCCCGAGGACGCGCCGCTGCTCGGCCGCATGCTGGCGCTCGCGCCGCAATTGGCGCTGAAGGAGGGCTGCCGCCCCTATCCGGAAGGTGGATATCGCGTCGTGGTGAACACCGGCGCGGACGGCGGGCAGGAGGTGCACCACTTGCACGTCCACGTCTTCGGCGGGCCGCGCCCCTGGCTCAAAGGCTGAGCCACCAACGGGGCCGAGCGGTCCCTCGCGCGACTAGAATCGACATCAAGTCAGAACAGGAGTAATCATGGGTTCATTTTCCATTTGGCATTGGCTGATCGTCCTTCTCATCATCGTGCTGATCTTCGGCACCAAGAAGTTGAAGAACATCGGCTCGGACCTTGGCGGCGCCGTCAAGGGATTCAAGGATGGCGTGCGCGACGGCTCCACCACCCCCGACACGCCCGTGCCCCCGCAAAGCCAGGTGAGCGCGACAACGCCGCCGCCGGCCGACAAGACCACGATCGACGTGGAAGCGAAGAACAGGTCTTGAAGCGCGACTCGCGCCGCGCGATCATCCGTGCGGCCAATCCAGAATGATCGATCTCGGCATTGAGAAGATGATGGTGATCGGCGCGGTGGCGCTGATCGTCATCGGCCCGGAAAAGCTGCCGCGCGTCGCGCGGACAGTGGGGACATTGCTGGGCAAGGCGCAGCGCTACGTCGCGGACGTGAAGGCCGAAGTGAACCGGTCCATCGAGCTCGAGGAGCTCAAGAAGATGAAGGAAACGGTGGAGACCGCCGCGCGCGACGTGGAAGGCTCCTTCCGCGCCGGCGCCAGCGAGTTCGAGAAGCAGTGGTCCGACGCGACCACTACCGCGTCCGAGGCGAATGCCGCGCTCGAATCGCCGCCGTCTTTCCCCGAGTACAAGCATCCGCGCAAGAAGTGGCGCATCAAGCAGGGCGCGACGCCTACCTGGTACAAGGCGCGCAACGGCATCCGCACCAAGGCACTGTCCGGCGCGGCGCGCGTGGCGCGCTATCGCCCGCAAAAATTCAACTGATGTCCGATTCCAAACCAGAAGACGAGCTCGCGGGCACGGAGCAGCCTTTCGTCGCCCACCTCGTGGAGCTGCGGGACCGCCTGATCAAGGCGGCCGTCGCCGTAGGCATCGTGGGCGCGGTGCTGTTTCTCTATCCCGGCCCGGGCGCGCTCTACGACATCCTGGCCGCGCCGCTGGTGGCCAACCTGCCCAAGGGCGCGACGCTGATCGCCACCTCGGTGATCTCGCCTTTTCTCGTCCCGCTCAAGATCTTGTTGATGGCGGCGTTCCTCATCGCGCTGCCGGTGGTGCTCTACCAGGTCTGGGCGTTCGTCGCGCCGGGACTCTATTCGCATGAGAAGAAGCTGGTGCTGCCGCTCGTTTTCTCCAGCACGGTGCTGTTCTTCGCGGGCGTGTGCTTCTGTTATTTCTTCGTGTTCGGCCAGGTCTTCAAATTCATCCAGAGCTTCGCGCCCAAGAGCATCACGGCCGCGCCTGACATCGAGGCTTACCTGAGTTTCGTGCTGACGATGTTCATCGCTTTCGGGCTCGCGTTCGAAGTGCCCATCGTCGTTATCGTGCTCGCCCGCATGGGGATCGTGAGCATCCAGAAGCTCAAGGAATTCAGGGCCTATTTCATCGTGCTGGCGTTCGTCATCGCCGCCGTGATCACGCCGCCCGACGTCGTGTCGCAACTCGCGCTCGCGGTGCCGATGTGCCTGCTGTACGAAGTCGGCATCTGGGCCGCGCAGATTTTCATCAAGCACACGAAGCCGCCGGAAGAGACTTCTTCTTCGGCTACTTGAGTTACGCGGCTATCGCTGCTGCGCCGGCCTCGAAGGCTTGGGCCGCAGTCCCGGCGTCACGTTGACGTCGACGGAATCATCGCGGCGCAGCAACTTGAACTTCGACGGATCGCCGGGCTTCAGCGCGGCCACGCCGGAGAGCAGCTCGGAGACATTCGCGATCTGCTTGCCCGCCACTTCCACGATGACGTCGCCGGGGCGGATGCCGGCTTGCGCGGCCGGCCCGTTTTGCAACACGCCGGTGATCAGCACGCCTCGCTTCGCCTTCACGCCGAAGGTATCCATCAACTCGGGCGAGAGCTCCGCCGGCTCCACGCCGATCCAGCCGCGCCGCACGACGCCGTCTTTCACGATGCCCTCGAGCACGAGCTTGGCCGTGGACACGGGGATCGCGAAACCGATGCCCATGCTGCCGCCGGAGCGTGAATAGATCGCGGTGTTGATGCCCATCAGCAGGCCGTTCGCGTCGACCAGCGCGCCGCCGGAATTTCCAGGGTTGATCGCTGCATCGGTCTGGATGAAGTTTTCGAAGGTGTTGATGCCGAGTTGGTTGCGGCCCAGCGCGCTGACGATGCCGCCCGTCACGGTCTGGCCGACGCCGAAGGGATTGCCGATGGCGAGCACCTGGTCGCCGACCTGGAGCGCATCCGAGTTGCCCAGCGTGATGACGGGCAACCGGTCCAGCGTGATCTTGAGGATCGCGAGATCGGTATCGGGGTCCGTCCCGATCACCTTCGCGATGCTGCGGCGGCTGTCGTTGAGCACCACTTCGATCTCGTCGGCGCCTTCGACCACATGGTTGTTGGTGAGGATGTAGCCGTCCGGGCTGATGATGACACCGCTGCCCAGGCCCGCCTGCGGCACCGCGCCTTGTTCGCCGAAGAAGAAGCGGAACCACGGATCGTTCGCATGGGGATGACGATCTGGCGCTTTGCTCGTGTTGATGCTGACCACGGCCGCCGACGCCTTGAGCGCCGCGAGCCGGAAGCTTCCCGGAGGCGGAGCGCCCTGGTTCGAAACAGGCGCTTCGACCAAGGGGATTCCGTGCGCCGCGGTGACCTGGGAAGCCCGGCCCAGCCATTCGGGCTTGAGCGTCGCGACCACGAAATAGGCCGCGAGGAACACGGTGACGGCCTGGGAGAAGAGCAGCCAGAAACGACGCATGAAGATGAAGGTGAAAACGGTGCCGGTTGGATCCTCGCAAGTGTAGACGCGCGCGCTGGGCCGCGGTGTGCGGTGCGCCGCTAGATGGCTCGTGCGGGGGCCGGTTCGTGACGGCGGCGCGGCGGGCCGAGGCTCGCTTCCTCGACAGGCACGATCTCGCCGCTTTGCGGATCCAGAATAGCCGCGCGCGATCTTATGCCGCGAGCGGCTTGCGCCAGCCGCTGCGCGTCATGCAGGACATCCTCGACGGCTTGCGTCGAGCGCGACAGGTGGACGATCCCGACGCCGATGTCGGCAATGATTTCGACCTTCTCGCCGGTGGCGGCGGTGATGTCCATCGGGCGGCGCGCATCGCTTGCGACGCGCAGCCCCAGGGTGCGCAGCGAGGCGGGGGACTGGATGGCTTCGACGAGCGTCACGAAGCAGCGCTCGTAGTAGCGGCCCACCGGGTTCACCACCCCGACCTGGTGCTGGATTCGGCCGGCGATGCGGATGAACACCTCGTTCACGCCGGCCGTGCCCACTTGCGACGCGATGCGGTCGATGTCGAAGAGCAGGATGGCGAGCACGGCGCCATCGCGGCGCGTGCGCTGTCGCCGTTGCTGTGCCTTGACGAGCTTTCGGACCAGGCCGATGCCGCTGTCGAGTCGCGTCACCGCGTCGAGACGCGGTGTCGGCCCGACCGCGTGGCGCGTGCTGCGCTCATCGAGGTCGCGGCGCCAAAGTACGTAACCGGTGAATCCGTTGCTCAGGACGGCGCAGCACGCGAGCGTGGCGTGGACCGGCAGGGACACGGGCAGGTCCATCGCGATGGCATGCATGCCGGCGAGCGCGGGCAGCGTGAGCAGGCAGCCGGTCGCCATGATCGGGGCGAGGGGGTCACCCAGCAAGCCGGCCCGCACCGTGACCCAGAGCGTCAGGGCGCCGCCGGCGAGGGACAAAGCCGCCGCCGCGGGCACTTGCTGGGCCGCCGGCAACGAGAGGCACGCGACGGCTGCCACGGGAAGCGCCAGCGAAGAAGCCCGCAGCAGGAGGGACATCAGCCGGTCGCGCTGCGCCGCGTTGAGCCAGCCGCGAATCCAGAAATTCGAGAGCCCGACGCACAGCGGGCCAGCCAGCACCTGCGCGTAGTGAAACCTCAGGCCGTCCAGCACCGGCCAGATTTCGGCGCCCACGCCGCTCAGCAACAGGATCAGCACGAACACCGCGAGGTGATACGCGAACCCTTGTGTCTGGGCCGCGCTCGGCCGTACCAACGCACCCGCGAGCCGAGCGAGTCCGATCGCGGCCACCGCGCCCAATGCCATGCACCACACCGCCAGTTCCTGCGCTGCCATGTCGCCCTCCCGTTTTGTATTTTGCGAACGAAAGGATTATCGCGAACCGTCCCGTTTGCGCAAGCGGGAGCTGCTTGTGCAAGCTGTTGGCCGACAATCGGGCAAGAACCGCAAGCAATCCATGGCGACCTCCCCGCAACTTCTCCAGGCATTCGACGCCTTGCTTCAACCCGACCGCTTCAAGGACTACGGCCCCAACGGCCTGCAGGTCGAAGGCAAGGCTGAAGTGCTTCGGCTCGTCTCGGGCGTCACCGCGAGCCGTGCTTTGATAGAGGCCGCGATTGCCGCGCGGGCCGATGCGATCTTCGTGCACCACGGGCTTTTCTGGCGCGGCCAGGACGGCCGCGTCACGGGCTGGATGAAGCAGCGGCTGTCGCTGCTGCTGACGCACGACATCAACCTCTTCGCCTATCACCTGCCGCTGGACGCGCATCCTGAACTCGGAAACAACGCGCAGCTGGGGAAGGTGCTCGGTCTTCGAACCAACGCGCGCTTCGGGGAGCAGGATTTGGGGTTCATCGGCGAACGCGAAGGCGACAACAATTTTGCAAGCGCGGCAGATCTCGCGTCCCACGTCGAGGCGGCGCTCGGGCGGCGGGTGACCTGCGAGCCTGGCGATGCACGGCCGATCCGCCGCGTCGGCTGGTGCACCGGCGGCGCGCAGGGCTACTTCGAACCGGCGATCGCCGCGGGTGTGGATGCTTTCATTACCGGCGAGATGTCGGAGCCGCAAGCGCACTACGCGCGCGAAAGCGGCGTCGCCTTCATCGCGTGCGGCCACCATGCGAGCGAGCGCTATGGCGCGCCCGCGGTTGCCGCGCATGTGGCGGCGCAACTCGGCATCGAGCACCTCTTCATCGACATCGACAATCCCGCATGAGCCATTCAGACGCACTGCCCATCGCGATCACGATGGGCGACCCGGCCGGCATCGGTCCGGAAATCATCGCGAAAGCGTTTCGCGATGCACCCGATGACACGAGGGGCTGCTTTGCCGTGGGAGATGCGGGGGCGCTGCGTCGCGCGGCCCGCATGCTCACCGGCGATGTCGAACTGCCGGTGGCGGTGATCGAGTCCGTGTCGCAGGCGCGTGGCATGCCGCCACGCTGCATGCCGGTGCTGGCGGTCACGAGTCTCGCGTCACCCGTGGCTTTGGGGAAGGTGAGCGCCGAGGCCGGCCGCGCTGCCGCGGAGTCGGTCGTGTGGGCCGCGCGCGCCGCGCTGCGCGGCGACATCGCCGCGATGGTGACGGCGCCGCTGCACAAGGAGGCGCTGGCTGCGGCTGGCGTGATGTTTCCAGGCCATACCGAACTGCTCCAGGCGGAAGCGGCACAGAGCAAAGGTCTGCGGCCAGAGGACATGCCCGTGCGCATGATGCTGGCGAACGACGAACTGCGCACGGTGCTCGTGAGCATCCACATGGCGCTGCGCGACGCGCTGGCGGCGGTGACCCGGGACAACGTCCTGCAAACCTTGCGGATCACGCATGACGCCTTGCTGCGCTCGCTCGCGCGAGCTCCGCGCATCGGCGTGGCCGGCGTGAACCCTCACGCGGGGGAGGGCGGCCTCTTCGGCCGGGAAGAGATCGACGTCATCATTCCGGCGATCGCCGCGGCGAAGGCGGAAGGCATCGACGCGCACGGCCCGTTCGCACCCGACACCGTGTTCATGCGCGCGCGCTCGGCGAACGGCCGCGAAGGCGAGTTCGACGTGGTGGTCGCGATGTACCATGACCAGGGCCTGATCCCCGTGAAGTACCTCGGCGTGGAGAAGGGCGTGAACGTCACGCTTGGGCTGCCGCTGGTGAGGACGAGCCCCGACCACGGCACGGCGTTCGACATCGCGGGCACCGGCCGTGCGGATGCTTCGAGCCTGATCGAGGCGATCCGCGTCGCGCGCCGCATGAGCGCCGGCGGAAGCTAGCGGCCTGCGCGCAGGCTGTCGCGGATCTCGCGCAGCAGTGCGATGTCCTCGGGCAGCGCGGCCGGCGGGGCAGCGGGCACTTGCCGCTTCAGGCGATTCACCTGCTTGACCATCAGGAAAATGATGAACGCCAGGATGATGAAGTTGACCGCGACGGTGATGAAGTTGCCGTAGGCCAGAACCGGCACGCCGGCTTTCTTCAGCGCATCGAGGGTGAGCGCCGTGCCTTGAGGCACCGGCCCCAGCACGACGAACAGGCTGGAGAAATCCAGCTTGCCGAAGATCGCCCCGACCACCGGCATGATCAGGTCGCCGACGATCGAGTCGACGATCTTGCCGAAGGCCGCGCCGATGATGACGCCGACCGCAAGATCGATCACGTTGCCCTTGACCGCAAACTCCTTGAACTCGCCCAGCATGCTCATGGTGACTCCTCGTTGTGAACGCGCGCAGTATGCGGGCAAAGCGCATCGCCGTCACACTGCTTGCACGTTGAAATCGAATGAGGCGGTCAGCTACAATCGCGGGTTGACCCCAATCAAGCGTTTCCTTTGAGGACCCCCATGAGTGACACCCCAGTGGACGCCAGCAAACGGACGTGGCTGATCGCGTCCAGTTGTGCAGGCGCTGTGGGCGCCGGTTTCGTCGCCGTGCCCTTCGTCAGCAGCTTCCAGCCTTCCGAAAAAGCAAAGGCCGCGGGCGCCGCGGTCGAAGTGGATATCTCGGCGCTGCAGCCCGGCGAGAAGATGACGGTGGAATGGCGCGGCAAGCCCGTGTGGATCCTGAAGCGGACTCCGGAGCAGCTCGCATCGCTCAAGAAAACCGATGCACAGGTCGCCGATCCGGAGTCGGACCGCAAGGCGTATCCGACCCCCGAGTACGCGAAGAACGAAGGCCGGTCCATCAAGCCCGATATCTGGGTGGGCGTGGGCATCTGCACGCACCTGGGCTGCTCGCCCTCCGACAAGTTCCAGCCCGGCCCGCAGCCTTCGCTGCCGGAAGACTGGCAGGGCGGCTTCCTGTGTCCATGCCACGGCTCGACGTTCGACGTCGCGGGCCGCGTGTTCAAGAACAAGCCCGCGCCCGACAACCTCGAAGTGCCGCCGCACATGTACCTCTCGGACAACCGGCTGCTCATCGGTGAAGACAAGAACTCGAAGGCTTGAGGACGAGCACCATGGCTGAATTCAAGGAAATCTCTCCCAACGCCTCGGCGGTCGCGAAACTCGGCAACTGGTTCGACAACCGCTTCCCGACGGCGGGCGTCATGTACCGCGACCACATGTCGGAGTACTACGCGCCCAAGAACTTCAACTTCTGGTACTTCTTCGGCTCGCTCGCGATGCTGGTGCTGGTCATCCAGATCGTCACCGGCATCTTCCTCGTGATGCATTACAAGCCGGACGCCGCTACTGCTTTCGGCTCCGTCGAATACATCATGCGCGACGTGCCGTGGGGCTGGTTGATCCGCTACATGCACTCGACGGGCGCATCGGCATTCTTCGTGGTCGTGTACCTCCACATGTACCGCGGCCTCATCTACGGCAGCTACCGCAAGCCGCGCGAGCTGGTGTGGGTGTTCGGCTGCGCGATCTTCCTGGTGCTGATGGCCGAGGCATTCATGGGCTACCTGCTGCCCTGGGGCCAGATGTCGTACTGGGGCGCGCAGGTGATCGTGAACCTGTTCTCCGCCATCCCGTTCGTCGGCCCCGACCTCGCGCTGCTGATCCGCGGCGACTACGTCGTGAGCGACGCCACGCTGAACCGCTTCTTCAGCTTCCACGTGATCGCGGTGCCGCTGGTTCTGCTCGGCCTGGTCGCCGCGCACATCCTCGCGCTGCACGACGTCGGTTCCAACAACCCGGACGGTGTCGAGATCAAGAAGGGCCCGAAGGACGCGAACGGCAAGCCGGTGGACGGCATCCCCTTCCATCCGTACTACACGGTGCACGACATCTTCGGCGTGGGCGTGTTCCTGATGGTGTTCTCCGCGATCATCTTCTTCGCGCCCGAACTCGGCGGCTACTTCCTGGAGTACAACAACTTCATCCCCGCTGACTCGCTGAAGACGCCGCTGCACATCGCGCCGGTCTGGTATTTCACGCCGTTCTATTCGATGCTGCGCGCCATCACCACCGAGATGATGTATGCGTTGTCGGCCATCCTCGTGCTGGCCGTCGGCTTCGTGCTGGTCAAGACGCGCGCCGCCGCGTTCGTCAAGGTCGCGCTGCTGGTCGTGATGGTCGCCTTCCTCTGGATGTTCAACGCGTTCGGCTTCACCCACGTGCAGCTGCTGCAGGGCATCGACGCAAAGTTCTGGGGCGTGGTCGTGATGGGCGGCGCCGTGATCATCCTGTTCTTCCTGCCCTGGCTGGACAAGAGCCCGGTCAAGTCGATCCGCTACCGGCCGTCGTGGCACAAGTGGGTGTACGGCGTGTTTGTCGTCGACTTCATCGTGCTGGCGTACCTGGGGACGCAGCCTCCCTCGCCGATCGGCGAGCGCGTCTCCCAGGTGGGCACGCTGTTCTATTTCGGTTTCTTCCTGCTGATGCCCTGGTGGAGCCGGCTGGGCGAGTTCAAGCCCGTGCCCGACCGCATCACCTTCGCCGCGCATTGAGCCGGAGCCGTCAACCATGAAAAAACTCATCCTCATCCTGATCGCGGCGATGGGCATCGCCACGGCCGCCCAAGCCTCCGAAGGCGGGATCGCCTGGGACAAGGCGCCGAACAACATCAACGACCTGCCCGCGCTGCAAAACGGCGCGAAGCTGTTCGTCAACTACTGCCTGAGCTGTCACTCCGCCGCGTACATGCGTTACAACCGCTTGCGCGACATCGGTCTCACGGACCAGCAGATCAAGGACAACCTCCTGTTCGCCACCGACAAGGTCGGCGAAACGATGAAGGCCTCGATCGACCCGAAGCAGGCCAAGGAATGGTTCGGCGCGAACCCGCCCGACCTCACGCTGGTCGCGCGCTCGCGGTCGGGCCACGGCGGCACCGGCGCGGACTACCTCTATACCTACATGCGGACGTTCTATCCCGATCCGACGCGGCCGACCGGCTGGAACAACCTGGTCTTCCCGAACGTTGGCATGCCCCACGTGCTGTGGCAGATGCAGGGTGAGCGGGAGCCTGTCTACGAAACACGCGCCGAGCATGGTCACGAAGTCAAATCGTTCACCGGCTGGAAGCAGGTGAAGCCGGGCACCATGACCTCGGTCCAGTACGACGAAGCCGTGGGTGACCTCGTGGGCTACCTCCAATGGATGGCCGAACCCGCGCAAAATACGCGGGTGCGGGTCGGCGTCTGGGTGCTGATCTTCCTGGGCATATTCACCGCTTTTGCCTGGCGCCTGAACGCGGCATTCTGGAGGAATGTCCGCTAACGCGCGGCGTTCACCGCGAGTCTCGCCTCGCCCTCACCCCACGAACACGGTCCCGCGCTGGCGGACCGTGTTTTTCACTTTTTTCAAGGAGCCACCGTCATGATGGTGCTGTATTCGGGAACCACCTGCCCTTTCTCCCACCGCTGCCGTTTCGTGCTGTTCGAAAAAGGCATGGACTTCGAGATCCGCGACGTGGACCTCTACAACAAGCCGGAGGACATCAACGTCATGAACCCGTATGGCCAGGTGCCCATCCTGGTCGAGCGGGACCTGATCCTGTACGAGTCGAACATCATCAACGAGTACATCGACGAGCGCTTC
>JAZKIF010000128.1:5476-17989 GCA_040385005.1 Pseudomonadota bacterium | reverse complement strand
GCTTTTGCCGGCATCGTGGAGCAAGTCAAGGCCAAGCTGGCTGCTTGAGTTCACGTCCAGGGCGCGGGAACACTTGTGTTCCCTCCGAATACGGCGCCCCGGTGCAACCAAACCAAGACAGGGCTAGGGCCACAGGCTCTAGCCCTGTCTTTTTTGCTCTATGACCACAGAACTGGATTCCATCGTCGACAGCGCGCGCGAGGCTTTTGCCAAGGCGCAAGCTCCCGCCGATCTCGAGAACGCCAAGGCGCTCTTCACCGGCAAGTCCGGCCGCATCACCGAGCTGATGAAGGGCATGGGCGCGCTCAGCGTCGAAGAAAAGAAGACGCGCGGCGCCGCGATCAACGCGGCCAAGCAGGCGATCGAAGCCGCGCTGAACGAGCGCCGCCAGGCCCTCGCGGACGCTGAACTCGACGTGCAGCTGAAAGCCGAGGCGCTCGACATCTCCCTGCCGGGACGCGCGCGCGAGCCGGGCGGCCTGCACCCGGTCAGCCTCACGCTGGAACGCATCGAACTGATCTTCGCGAGCATGGGTTTCGACGTGGCCGACGGCCCGGAGATCGAGACCGACTGGCACAGCTTCACGTCGCTGAACAATCCGCCGAACCACCCGGCGCGTTCGATGCAGGACACGTTCTACGTCGACATCCAGGGCGACGACGGGATCCCCTACAACCTGCGTCCGCACACGAGCCCGATGCAGGTGCGCTATGCGCACGCGCACATCAAGAAATACGCCGACAGCGTCAAGAGCGGCAACCCAATGCCGGAAATTCGGGTGATCGCTCCCGGCCGAACGTACCGCGTCGACAGCGACGCCACGCACTCGCCCATGTTCCACCAGTGCGAAGGCCTGTGGCTCGGCGAGAACGTGAGTTTCAAGGACCTGAAGGTCGTCTTCACCGATTTCTGCCGCACGTTCTTCGAGACGAGCGATTTGGCGCTGCGCTTCCGGCCCAGCTTCTTCCCGTTCACCGAACCCAGCGCCGAGATCGACATCCAGTTCCAGAGCGGCCCGCTCGCGGGAAAGTGGCTCGAAGTCGCCGGCTCGGGCCAGGTGCATCCGGCCGTGGTGCGCAACATGGGGCTCGATCCCGAAAAGTACATCGGCTTCGCATTCGGCATGGGGCCGGACCGGCTCACCATGCTGCGCTACGGCGTGAACGACTTGCGCCTGTTCTTCGACGGCGACGTCCGGTTCCTGCGGCAGTTCCGCTAATCCAGGTGTAGATCCAGATGCAATTTCCAGAATCCTGGCTGCGCGAGTTCTGCAACCCGCCGCTTTCCACCCAGCAACTCGCCGACACACTGACGATGGGCGGCCTCGAGGTCGAGGACTTGCGTCCCGCCGCGCCGCCGTTCACCAAAATCGTGGTGGGTGAGATCAAGGAAGCCGTCCAGCATCCTGGCGCCGACCGCTTGCGCGTCTGCCAGGTCGACGTGGGGCAGGGCGCCTTGCTCAACATCGTCTGCGGCGCGCCGAATGCGCGCGCGGGCATCCGCGTGCCTTGCGCGCTCGTGGGCGCTGAGCTGCCGCCCGGCGACGATGGCCAACCGTTCCTCATCAAGCTCGGCAAGCTGCGCGGCGTTGAAAGCCAAGGCATGCTTTGCTCGGCGCGAGAGCTGAAGCTGAGCGAAGACCACGCGGGCCTGCTCGAACTTGCCGCGGACGCCCCCATCGGCGCAGACGTGCGCGAGGTGCTTCGACTGGACGACACGCTGTTCACGCTCAAGCTCACGCCCAACCTCGCGCATGCCCTGAGCGTGTACGGCGTCGCGCGCGAATTGTCTGCGTTGACGGGTTCGCCCTTGAGGGCGCCGGTGTTCGCTGCCGTTTCCCCCGCCAACGATGCAACGCTGAAGGTCAAGGTCTCCGCGCCGGACCTGTGCGGCCGCTTCTCCGGCCGTGTGGTGCGCAACGTCAACACCAAGGCGAAGACACCGCAGTGGATGGTCGACCGGCTCGCGCGTTGCGGACAGCGCAGCGTGACGGCGCTGGTGGACATCTCGAACTATGTGATGTTCGAGTTCGGACGTCCGTCGCACATCTTTGACTTCGACAAGATCCATGGCGCGCTCGACGTGCGCTGGGGCGAGCCGGGCGAGCAGCTCAAGCTGTTGAACGGCAACACTGTCACGGTGGACGAGAAAGTTGGCGTGATCGCCGACGACCGCGAGGTCGAATCGCTCGCTGGCATCATGGGCGGGGACGCCACGGCCGTGTCCGACGACACGCATAACGTCTACGTCGAAGCCGCGTTCTGGTGGCCGCAAGCGATCCAGGGCCGCTCGCGCAGGTACAACTTCTCCACTGACGCCGGCCATCGTTTCGAGCGCGGTGTCGACCCGGGCCAGACAGTCGAGCACATCGAGCACATCACGCGCCTGATCCTGGATATCTGCGGCGGCGAGGCCGGCCCGATGGACGACCAGGTGCTCTCTCTGCCCGAGCGCAAGCCGGTGAGCCTGCGCGTCGCGCGTGCCGCCAAGGTCATCGGCATGCCGCTGGACGAAGCGCAGTGCCGCGAAGCGCTGCAGCGCCTCGGCCTGGACGTCTCCAGCGCGAATGGCATCCTGACGGTCAAGCCGCCTTCCTTCCGATTCGACATGGCGATCGAGGAAGACCTGATCGAGGAGGTCGTGCGCATCGTCGGCTACGAACGCCTGCCCACGACACCGCCGCTGGCGCCCATCACCGCGAAGCTCCCGCCGGAGTCGCGGCGCGGCAAGTTCGCGGTGCGCCGACTACTCGCGGGCTTGGGCTACCAGGAAACCATCAACTTCAGCTTCGTCGAAGAAAGCTGGGAGCGCGATCTCGCTGGCAACGGCAATCCAATCAAGCTGCTGAATCCGATCGCGAGCCAGATGAGCGTGATGCGTTCGTCGCTCGTGGGCTCGCTGCTCCAGGCGTTGAAGTTCAACCTGGACCGCAAGGCCGAGCGCGTGCGAGTGTTCGAACTTGGCCGCGTCTTCCTGCGCGACGACTCTGTTTCGACGACCGACACCACCGTACGCGGCATCCACCAGCCGATGCGCGTCGCGGGTCTCGCCTATGGAGATACCGACGGGATGCAGTGGGGACGCAAGGCGGGCGGCGTCGATTTCTTCGACATCAAGGGCGATGTCGAGTCCTTGCTGTCTCCGCTCAAGGCGCAGTACAAGCCGGCGGAGCATCCCGCGCTCCACCCCGGCCGCTGCGCTTCGATCTCGCTGGATGGTCGCGAGATTGGCTTCGTCGGCGAGCTGCATCCGCGCTGGCGCCAGGCCTGGGAATTCGCGCATGCACCTATCCTGTTCGAGATCGATCTGGACGCGGTGATGCAGCGCCAGGTCCCTGAATTCGAGCCCGTGCCCAAGTTCCAGCCGGCGCAGCGCGACATCGCGGTGATCGTCGACGACGGCGTGACCCACGATGCGGTGATGGGCGCAGTGCACTCGTCGGATACGGTCGGCCTGTTGCAGGACGCGATGCTGTTCGATGTGTACAAGCCCAAGCAGGCGTCGGCGGGACTGGCCCTGCACGAAAAAAGCCTGGCCGTGCGCTTGACGCTCGCCAGCAGCGAAGCCACACTGACCGACGAACAAATCGACGCGGCGGTGAAAGCCGTGATGGACAGCATTGCCGCCCGCGTCGGCGGTCGACTGAGGGGAAACTGATCATGGCCGCGCTCACCACCGCGCCCGAGGGCGACATGATGGACTTTGCCGTCGAGAGCCTGGAGACGCCTGCGCTGACCAAGGCGCAGCTCGCCGAGTTGCTGTTCGAGCAGATCGGGCTGAACAAGCGCGAGTCCAAGGACATGATCGACGCGTTCTTCGACCTGATCTCCGACAGCCTGGTCGATGGGCAGGACGTCAAGATCTCCGGCTTCGGCAATTTCCAGATCCGTACCAAGGCGCCGCGTCCGGGCCGCAACCCGCGCACCGGCGAAGCCATCCCGATCGAGGCGCGCCGCGTCGTCACGTTCCACGCCAGCCACAAGCTCAAGGAGCAAATTCAGGGCGACGGCGAACCCGCGGCCGGGTAGCGGTTAGCGCATCCACACAACATTTCGCGCGGGCTGCGCGAATGGCTTTGCACGGTGGGCCGACTTAGAGTAACCTAGAAACTTTCTCTCCTACAGCATTGATTTCAATGGAGAAAGCCCTTCCTGCCATACCCGCCAAACGCTACTTCACCATCGGTGAAGTCAGCGACCTGTGTGGCGTCAAGCCTCACGTGCTACGGTATTGGGAGCAGGAGTTCACGCAGCTTCGGCCCATGAAGCGCCGCGGCAATCGGCGCTATTACCAGCACCATGAGGTGCTCATGATTCGCCGCATCCGCGATCTGCTCTACGACCAGGGCTTCACGATCAGCGGCGCGCGCAACAAGTTGCAGGAACTCGTGCAGGTCGAGCGCGACAAGCGCCGCGCCGGCGAGGTGATGCTAGAAGGCGTGGAAGTCATCGAAGTCGAGGATTCGTCCTTCGAGGATTTCGAGGACAGCGCACTTCCCGAAGAGCGCGACATCGTGTCGCAGAAGCTCCTTCTCGTGCGACGCGAACTGTTCGAGATTCGCGACTTGCTTTCCGCATCCCACTGACCCCTTTCGGGGGTGCGCTATACTCGCTGGCTGTCGGCGTGTAGCGCAGCCTGGTAGCGCACTTGCATGGGGTGCAAGGGGTCGAAGGTTCGAATCCTTTCACGCCGACCACTCTTGGTCAGAAATCAAACGGATTGCCGCAGTGATGCGCAATCCGTTTTTTCTTGGGTGACGCCGCCCCTGCTGCTCAGTTAAAGTCCTGCGACGGCTGTTGTCTCAAGGCCGCGCAGGAGGTTCCATGACTTTCACTCACTTGCGTCCGCTTGGCGCGGGATACGAGCACGAGCAGGGCCAGGAAGGCCACGACCGGCGCGGCGCGCTGGGCATGCTCGAAGGGCGCCTGCTGGCGCTCTATACCCAGTCGGATCAGGCCCGTGCGACGGCGCGCGGCACCCAGGTCGCCACCAACGTGCCCAGCGGGGCCGGACGTGTGCGCGCCCTGATGGCGTTTCACGCCGAGCAGCAGAAAAAATCCACCGCCGAAGAGCGCGTGAACATGGAGATCATCCGGTTCCGCCAATGGCTCTTCCGGCAGCATGCGCGGCTGATGCCCGACGGCCACATTGACTGGAGCCGCAGCGCGACGCGCGTCGAATACGACAACGACGTGCGCCGCCAGCAGATGACGCGCGTCACGGTGCGCGGGGGCCTGCTCATCACCGCCGACGGCAAGCCCTTCGATACGACGAAGATGGTCACGATGTTCTCCGGGCCGGGCAATGCGATCTATGTGATGAGCCCGGACGGCCACCTGCATGTGAGTTCGCACAGCGTCGGCTATCGGCACCACTCGTCGTTGCTCGCGGGCGCCAGCGTCGCCGGCGCGGGCGAGATGTGCGTGCGCCAGGGGCGCATCGTCTGGATCTCCAACAAGAGCGGCCATTACCAGCCGCCCCCGCTCAACCTGCTGCAGTCGGTGGTGTCCCTCACGCGCCAGGGCTACAGCGACCAGTACGTGGTTCGCTGCATGTACGCCGACCGCAGCCAGCTGAATTTCCCGAGCATCCAGGAGTTCTGTGTCCACCACAAGTTCGACGACAGCGTCATCGAGTCGCTCGACGTGATCGTGGCCTTCGAGACCTCCCAGCGCGAGAGCTACTCCTATTCGCAGCCGTCCTATTCGGTCTACAACAACTACACGGCGTACACGGCCACCAAGCCCAGCACGTCCATGCCCAGCACGTATTCGTACACCTACCAGCCCCAGTACTCGCAGTACAGCCGGTACAAGGTCACCGAGCTGCCGGATTCCACGCCCTCTCCAACGCCACCGCCGTCCACATACCAGCACTACAGCGTCCCCGTTCCGTTCGAGATGGGCGCGTACACCTTCTACGCCTACACGCCGGTCACGGCGCCATCGTCTTCTTCACCTGGCACCTGCGCCGCGTACTCGCCGCCCGTACCGCAACCCACGTCGGCGCCCACCTTGTCGATGGGCGACTACGGCCAATACAACTCAATCTGACCGGCTGGACATAAAATCCGCGCGAATGATCCTTCACGTTTTTCCACCTGCTGAAGCCGCATGGCCGTGACCACCGTCGTCTTCGCGGACCTGGTCGGCAGCACCGGCATCTTCGAGCGCCTCGGCGACGAGACGGCGGGGCGGTTCGTCACGCAGCTCACGGGCGCGCTCAGCAAAACCTTCGAGCAGCACAACGGCCGCGTGGTCAAGCTGCTCGGCGACGGGCTCTTCGTGGTCTTCCCCCAGGAAGGCGACGCGCTGGAGGCCTGCATCTCGATCCAGAAACGCCTGCAGGACAAGCCGGTCTACGCCGGCGGCACGGGCAACCCGGTGCAGATGCAGATGGGCGTGGAGTCCGGCGAAGTCGTCGAGATCGACGGCGATTGCTATGGCGACGCCGTGAACAGCGCGGCCCGCCTGGCCGACCTGGCGGGCGCCGAACAGATCCTCACCACGCAACGCGTGCGCGTCGCGGTGCCGCCTTTGCAGCAGGCCCAGATGCGAAGCATCGGGCCGATGTACCTGCGCGGCAAGAACGAGGCGACCGAGGTGTTCCGTGTCGACTGGAAGATCGACCGCGACTCCGACGCCACCGTCATGGGCGTTTCGATGTTCAAGGCCAGCAAGGACGCCGTGTTGGAGATGTCCGCGCTCGGGCAGACGCTGCGCCTGGAGCCCCGCGGCGAGAAGCTCTCGCTCGGCCGCGCCGCGACCGCTTCGCTGTCGCTCAACGACTCGCGTGTCTCGCGCGTCCACGCCACCGTCGAATGGCGCGGCGGGCATTACGTGCTGAACGACAACTCCAGCTTCGGCACTTGGGTGTACATGGGCAACCAGACCGAGCCCGTGGTGCTGCGGCGCACCGAGTGCTACCTTGTCGGCCAGGGCCAGATCGCATTGGGCTGCGAGCGCGAGGCCGAGAGCGCGCCGCTGGTGCTGTTCTCGGTCAAGGCCTGACGGCACAAGGCGCGCGCGGCCATGGCAATCGACCTCCGCATCGCGGGCCCCGGCCTCGACGTCGTGCGCCGACTCGAGGAAGGCCAGCCCGAGCTGGTCCTGGGCCGCGACGCCGATTGCGGTGTCTGCCTGCCCGACCCGGAGCGCAACGTCTCGCGCCGCCACCTTTCCGTGAAGCTGCTGGGCGGCGAAGTGCACTTCCACGTCCTGTCGGTGGTCAATGGCATCGAGATGCCGTTCGGCGAGGCGCCGCCGGGCGCCCGCGGCGTGCTGCCCCTCGGACAGACGCTGAAGGTCGCCGAATACGCCGTGAGCGCCGCCGCTGCGTCAGGCTCCCCCACGGAAGATGCCGATCCGTGGGCGGTGTTCGATCGCGACGGCTCGGGCGTCGCGCCGACGCTGTCCGAGCGAACCTCCTATGCCGAAGGCCACACCGGCGGCTTCCCGGCCCACGGCACGGCGGAGGACGATCCATTCGGCGAGTGGGGCTTCGAGACCACCTTCGGTCCCGGGGGCCTGGGCGGCGGTGCGATCGATGCGGCTTCCCTCGGGCCGGCCGACGTCCCGTCATTTTTTCGTGGCCTCGGCATCGATGCGGCATCGCTCGGTACGCTGAGCGAAGGCGAACTGGAGTCCATCGGCCGCCTCGTGCGCACGCTGGTCCTGGGCGTGCTCGACCTGCATTCCAGTGCCGTCGGCGTGAAGAAGGACCTGCGTGCCGAGGACCGCACCATGGTGGCAGTCAAGGACAACAACCCGCTGAAGACCGACTGGCCGCACGAGACCAAGATGCGCTACCTGTTCGGCGGGCGGGCGACGGGCGTCGGCTTCATCAGCGCCGAGCGCGCCGTGCGGGAGCTGCTCGTGGACCTCATCGCGCACAACAGTGCAAGCGGAGCCGCGACGCGTTCCGCGATGGAGTCGGTGCTGCGGGAGTTCGCGCCGGAGGCGATCAAGCAACGCCTGCTCGGCGGCGGCACCAAGTTGTTCGAAAGCACGCGGGCGTGGGACGCCTATGTGCGCGACTACGAGGCGCAATCGAAAGACCCGGCGAAATGGGCCGAGCGCCTGCTCGGCAAGTACTACACCGAAGCCTACCTGCGGGAGAGCCTGCGTATCCGCCGCGAGACACCACCGCGCAAGCATTGATGCGCAAAGGGCCGCTGGCGATAGTGTCCAGCTAGAATCGGCTTCTCCCCGCTTCCCGGACGCCAGTAGTCGTGAGTCTCAAAAAGCTTGGCCGATATGACCTGGTCCGCGTCCTCGGGAAGGGCGCGATGGGCATCGTGTACGAAGGTCGCGACCCGAACCTGGACCGGCGCGTCGCCATCAAGACGGTGAAGGTCGAGAACCTTTCCGAAGAGGCGGCGGTGGAATACGAACACCGCTTCCGCACCGAGGCCCGCTCCGCGGCCCGCCTGCAACACCCCAATATCGTCAGCGTCTACGACTCCGACCGCGACGGCGACATCGCCTTCCTGGTTATGGAGTACATCCAGGGCGACGACATGAAGCACCACCTGGACAAAGGGGTGCGCTACACGCTCGAGCAGTCGCTGAAGATGATCCGCGACCTGCTCTCCGCGCTGGACTATGCGCACAAGCAGGGCATCGTGCACCGCGACATCAAGCCGGCCAACCTGCTGATCGAGCCGGGCGGGCGCGTGAAGCTCACCGATTTCGGCGTCGCGCGCATCCAGGATTCCGGCGAGGCCACGCGCACGCAAGGCAGCATGGTCGGCACGCTCAAGTACATGTCGCCGGAGCAGGTGCAGGGCCTCAAGATCGATTCGCGCGCGGATCTCTTTTCAGTCGGCGTCGTGCTCTACCAGCTGCTCACCGACAAGCGGCCGTTCGACGGCGACAACGACTTCTCCATCATCCACCAGATCATCGGGCACACGCCCGCGGCGCCGAGTTCGTTCAATGGGCGGCTGCCGGCGGCGCTGGACGCAGTGGTGTCGCGCGCCCTCGCGAAAGACCGCGAGCAGCGCTTCGCCACCGCGCGCGACTTCGCGAGCGCGCTGCAATCGGCGATCCGCCGCGCGGAGGACCAGACGGTCGTCCCGCCCATCAACCCGTTCAAGAACACCGACAACGCCGGCTCGAAGGGCCACCAGACCGGCTCGGGCATCGGCCCGGCGGCGACCACGCCCGGCGGATCGACGGTCACGCAGGAGCTCGAGCTCGTCTACTGGAAGGACATCAAGGACTCAACCGACCCGGAAGAGCTCGATGGTTTCCTCGCGAAATTCCCGGCCGGCATCTACGCGGACCTCGCGCGCAAGCGCCTGCGAAAGCTGGCCAGCGGCCCGAGCTCGCCCGACCAGACCATCCTCAGCGGCCGCGCGAGCATCGTGCCGCCCGAGCAGGATCTCGATGCGACCCGCCTGCTGCATTCGGGAACGACGCCTTCGTTCGTCAGGCCGTCGCCCGTGGTGCCGCCGCCGGAGGTTGCAACACCGATCGCCACGGCTGCGCCCGCGCAAGAACCTGTGCCCGTTGTCGCCGCTGTTCCTGGCGTCGAAGAAACCGACTTCACGAAAACCATCATCCAGTCGCGAGAGGAAGCGACCGCGGCCGTCGTGTCGCGCTCCGGTCCCGCGGCGCAGATTCCCGACGTGAAGCCGCCGGTCGCAGCGGCTCCTGAACCAGCGATCCCGCAGGCGCCGCCTGCAACTTCGAGCACGCCCGTCGAGCCTGCCGCGAAGAAGAAGGCCCCGGTCGCGTTGCTTGCCGGGATCGGTGCGCTGGCTGTCGCCGGTATCGCCGCCGTGCTGCTGTTCACCGGGCGCGGTTCCGCCGACAACGTGACCGGCGCCGCCGCCGCCACAGCCGCATCCGGGCCCGCATCGGGGGCCGAGGTGCCTGGGGTGGCGACCGCCACGTCGATGCAACCCACGGCCAGCTTGCCAGCGAGCGCGACAGTGCCTGTCGCAGCCGCCGCCAACGCCAGCGATCCTGCGCTTTCATCGGCCTCTGCCGCCAGCGACGCCGCCGCCGCGGCCTCCAAAGCCGCGAGCCACGCTGCCGCAAAAGCCAGCTCCCCGCGCCGTGTCGCCAGCGCGGTGAAGCCGAAGCCGGCCTCCGCCCCGGTGTTCGAACAGCCACGTGTCGCTGCTCCCGCCGCGACGCCTGCGCCGGTTCGTGAAGAGCAGAAGCCGGCGGCGTCCGCACCGAACAACGGCGGCAACCTCGCCGGCGTGGACGCGTGCAAGGACAAGTTCTTCCTCTCCCGCGAGTTCTGCCTTGCCGAAGCCTGCGACAAGGCCGGCACGCGCAACCACCCGTTGTGCATCAAGCGGCGCGAGGAAATCCGCTTGCGCGAGGAAAGCAAGGTCCGGCAGGGCCCGCAATAGCGCGAGACTGTCCCTGCGGGGATCAGGTGATGTCGGCGGTGTGGACGCTGAACGCGCCCTTGCGGCGATCGTCGAAGAAGCGCTCCAGGGTCTCGCGCACAGTCTTGAAGGCGATCTCCTCCCAGGGGATCTCGTCCTCCCTGAACAGTCGCGCCTCGATGGTTTCGGGACCTGGGTCGAACCGGTCGCTGAGCAGCTTCGCGACGTAGTACAGGTGAACCTGCCCCACGAGCGGCACGCTCAGCACGGTGAGCAAGCCCTCCATCTCGAACTTGGCTCCGGCTTCCTCGTCGGTTTCGCGCGCCGCGCCCTGGGCGGTGCTCTCGTTCAGCTCCATGAACCCCGCGGGCAAGGTCCACTTGCCCCAGCGCGGCTCGATGTTGCGCTTGCACAGCAACACCTGCTCGCCCCAATAGGGCACGGTGCCGACCACGGTCAGCGGGTTCTCGTAATGGATGGTGTCGCAGGCCGGGCAGACGGCGCGCTCGTGCGTGTCGCCGTCGTCCGGGATGCGATAAACCACGGCCGCGCCGCAATTGCGGCAGTGCTTGATAGGGCTGCGAAAAGGCATCCCGCCAGTGTAAGGGTCAGGCCTTCGTCGTCTTCGTGTGCTTCTCGATCAGGCTGCGCGCCGTCTCCAGGAGCTTGCGGCCATCCGCGCCGCGCTTGTTCATGTCCTCGACCCACTCGACCTCGATCGCGCGGGACTTGCGCCTGAACTCCTGCGCGTCCGCCGCGCTCACCGTGAAGATGGTGTTGCCGCGGTCGCTCGCCGACTTGCGCCCGATCGGGTCGTTCCCCTGCTGCACCTTGCCCAGCCAGGCAGAGGTCGCCATGCCGGAGTTGTTGTCGATGACTTTCTTCAGGTCGGGCGGCAGCGAGTTGTACTTCGCCTTGTTCATTGCCATCACGAAAGTGGTGGTGTAAAGGCAGCCGCCCGCGGGATCGAACTCCGCGTGGAACTTCGTAAGTTCGTTCACCTTCACCGAAGGCACCACCTCCCACGGGATCACGCAGCCCGTAATCGTGCCTTTGCTCAATGCATCCGGGATGCCCGGCAGCGGCATGCCCACCGGCGTGGCGCCGAGCGAGCCGACCAGCTTGGTCACCTGGCGGGTCGGCGCGCGCACCTTGAGGCCGCGCATGTCCGCCACGGTGTGCACCGGCTTGTCGGCGGTGTGGATCACGCCCGGTCCGTGCACGTGCAAGGCCAGCACCTGCGTGTCCTTGAATTCGTCCGGCGCCATCGTCTGCACGTATTCCCAATAGGCCTTCGACGTCGCTTCGGCGTTGGACATGATGAACGGCAGCTCGAACACCTCGATGCGCGGAAAGCGGCCGGCCGTGTTGCCCGGCAGCGTCCACACGATGTCCACCACGCCGTCCTTCGCCTGGTCATAGAGCTGCACGGGCGTGCCGCCCAACTGCATGGCGGGGTAGCCCTCGAACTTGATGCGGCCACCCGACTCTTTCTCGACCTTGTCCATCCACGGCTTGTGCATGGTGAGCCAGACATTCGACTGCGGCGCCATGAAGGTGTGGAATTTCAGGGTGACCGATTGCTGCGCGAGGCCGGCGAGCGCGGGCGCGCCGAGCGCGACGGCGGCCGAGGACTTGAGCAAGGTGCGACGCTGGATCATGGGACTCTCCAAATGAATGAACTAACTTAACGCACTCGGCCCCGAACGCCTTCGGGGCTTTCCCTCAACCCACGTACCTCACCAGCCACAGCGAAATCGCGGGGAAGAACAGCAGCAGCAGCGTGCGCAGCGTATCGCTGATGAGGAAGGGCATGACACCCCGGTAGCTCTCGGCGATCGGCACGTCTTTCGCCATGCCATTGACCACGTACACGTTCAGGCCCACGGGCGGGGCGAGCAGGCCGAACTCCACCACCATCAGCACCATGATGCCGAACCAGATCGCGACCGACTCCTTGGGCATGCCGAAGTCCAGGCCCATCACCATCGGGAAGAAGATCGGGATGGTGAGCAGGATCATGCTCAGCTCGTCCATCACGGCGCCCAGCACCACGTAGAACAGCAGGATCGCCGCGACCACCATCAGCGGCGACAAGCCCCAGCTGCCCACCAGTGCGGCGAGCTGGTTCGGCACCTGCGTCAACGCGAGCGCAGAGTTCATCA
>JAZKIF010000128.1:0-5466 GCA_040385005.1 Pseudomonadota bacterium | reverse complement strand
CAGGTCCGCGCCGATGAAGATCAGGAAGATCATCGCGGAGCTTTCGGCGGTGGCGTAGAAGCTCTGCTTGAATTTCTCCCACGTGATCTCGCGTTTGATCAGCGCCGCGACGAAAGTGGATGCAGCGCCGACACCCGCGCCTTCCGTGGGCGTGAAAAGGCCGCCGTAAATGCCGCCGAACACGACCAGGAAAATGATGGCGATCGGCAGCACGCCCAATAGTGCCTCCAGCGTCAGCCTGGATGTGTCGTTGTCGACCTCCGGCGCGTGGCCGGGGACGAGGCGAACGTAGACCGCGATCGCCACCATGTAGCCCACCATGGCGATGATGCCGGGGATCATCGCGGCGGCGAACAGCTTGGCGATGTTCTGCTCGGTGAGGATCGCGTAGATCACGAGCGGCACCGATGGCGGGATCAGTATGCCCAGCGTGCCGGCGGCGGCGAGCGTTCCCGTGGCGAGGCGGCCCGAATAGCCGTGGCGCTTCATCTCGGGCAGCGCGACCGAAGTGATCGTCGCCGCGGTCGCCACCGATGACCCGCAGATCGCGCCGAAGGCCGCGCAGGCGAGCACGGCCGCCATGGCGAGGCCGCCCTTGAAGCGGCCCATCACGGCGGCCGCGAACTTGAACAACGCCTTGCTGATGCCGCCCTGCGTCGCGAAGTGCCCCATCAGGATGAAAAGCGGGATGACCGAGAGGTCGTAGCTCGCGAAGCGCGCGAAGGCCTGGTTGTTCAGGAAGTTGGAAAACGGGCCCCAGCCCGTCTGCATCACGTAGCCGATGCTGCCGGCGGCGAACATCGCCACCGAGATCGGCGTGCGGATCGCCATCAGCAGCAGCATGATCCCGAAGATGATGAGCGTGAGGGTGAGGGCGCTCATGCCTGCGCTTCAGGTGCGTCGGCGAAACCGAAAGCCGTTTGATAAAGCGCGATGACGCAGGTCAGCACGAACGGCGGCACCATCGTCGCGTAGGTAACCCATTCGGGGAAGCCCAGGATTTGCGTCTCGGAATGGGAGTTGAAGGAGTTGAGCCCGCCCAGCGTCGTGCGCCAGGCCAGCAGCGCGAACACCAGCGCGAGGAGCAGGGCGCCGAAGCGGTCGAGCCCCGCATTCGTGCGCTCGCTCGCCTTCGCGGTGAAGAAGTCCACGATGATGTTGCCGCGCCGGCATTGGCACCACGGCATGAAGAGCGCGATCGCGGCGCCGGTGGCGACGCCGGTCAGCTCGAAATCGCCGACCAGCGTGGTGCCGACCGTGTTGCGGCCGATGAGGCTCGCACAGGTCATGAGCGTGATGACGGTGAGCAGCACACCCGCGAGCACGGCGCAAAGCCGTGCCAGGCTTTCCAGAGTCTTCAAGCGATCTTCACCGTGAGCGACTCCAGTCCGGCGACACCGCCCGAAAGCGTGTCGCCCGACACCACGGCCGCCACGCCTTCGGGCGTGCCGGTGTAGATCAGGTCGCCGGGCGCCAGCTCCCAGGCCGCGGACACGTGCTCGATGATCTCGCCGATGTTCCAGATCAGCTTGGACACCGTGCTGCGCTGGCGGTCCTTGCCGTTGACCTGCAGGAAGATCTCCGCGTTCGCGACATCGCCGGCTTGCGCTGCCGGGGTGATGGGGCCGATCGGCGCCGACTGCTCGAAAGCCTTGCCGATGCACCAGGGGCGGCCCTGCTTCTTCATCTCGCCCTGCAGATCGCGGCGCGTCATGTCCAGGCCGACGCCGTAGCCCCAGATGTGCTTTTGCGCATCCGCGGCTTTGATGTTCTTCCCGCCCACGCCGATGGCGACCACGAGTTCGATCTCGTGGTGCAGGTCTTTCGTGAGGCTGGGATACGCGATGGTGCCCGTCTCGCCGGCGGGCACGGGCACCACGGCGTCACCGGGCTTGAGGAAGAAGAAGGGCGGCTCGCGGCCGGTGAAACCCATCTCCTTGGCGTGTTCGACATAGTTGCGGCCGACGCAGTAGACGCGGCGGACGGGGAAGCGCTCGGCCTGGCCCACGACGGGGACGGACGGTGCTGCGGGGGGAGTGAAAACGTAGCTCATGACAACCTCTCGATGAGTGAATTCGCGCGATCGCGCAGTGTGCCATGGCTGCCGCCCCGGTTTTCGTTCAAACCCGGGTTTCCGATCCGGGCGTTCCCGTATCCGTCGGCGGGACGCGCGGCAAGGTGAAGTGAAACGTAGTGCCCGCGCCCGGCTGCGAGTCGACCCAGATGCGCCCTCCATGCGACTCCACGATCTTCTTGCAGATCGCAAGGCCGATGCCCGTCCCGCTGTAGCTCTCCCGTGCGTGCAGGCGCTGGAAGACGACGAAGATGCGCTCGAAATATTCGGGGGCAATGCCGATCCCGTTGTCTTCGACGCTGAACGTCCAGCCGGTCTCGTTCGGTGCGGCGGCCACCCGGACGACCGGGGCGCGCCCTGCCTCCTGGAACTTCAGCGCATTGCCCACGAGGTTCTGCAGCAGTTGCATCAGCTCGCCCCGTTCGCAATGCACCACGGGCAGTGGCCCGCGCTCGATGAGGGCGCCTTTTTCGGCGATCAGCACCTTGAGATTGGCAAGCGCGTCGTCCAGCACCTTGTCGAGGGCGACTTCGCCCGGCTTGCGCTGGAGCCGACCGACGCGCGCATACGAGAGCAGGTCCTCGAGCAGCGACCTCATCCTCTGGGCGCCCGAAACGATGAAGCCGATGAATTCCCGCGCGTCGTCATCCAGGCGGTCCCTGTAGCGGCGCTCCAGCAACTGGGTGTAGCTGCCGACCATGCGCAAGGGCTCCATCAGGTCGTGCGAAGCAACATAGGCGAAGCGCTCCAGCTCGTGGTTGGACCGGGCAAGATCATTCACGTGCCGTTGGCGCTCTTCGTCGGCGCGCTTTCGCTCGGTGATGTCACGCGAGGACATCACGATGATCCATCGCCCATCGATCCGGATGGCGCGCCGGCTCACCTCGGCGGGAAACGTCGCGCCGTCCGCTCCCTTCATCATCAGTTCCCGCACCAGTGTTTCCGGCGCCGCGGCGATGGCATCGTCGAAGGCCCGCTCCTCTTTTCCGGGACTGCCATCCACCTCTTGCTCCCAGATGGACGAGGACAGGTAGTCTTCGCGCGTCATGCCGGCGCGGCGCAGCGCCGTCGCGTTGGCGTCGAGCACTTTCATCCGTTCGCGATCGAGCAGCACCAGGGCGTCCGCGCTCTGGTCCATCGCCGCGCGGAAGCGCTCCAACGTGCGCCGCGCTTCCACGCGCTCCGTGATGTCCCGCGCGGTGACGACGACGATCCAGCGTCCATGGTCGTCGACTGCCTGTTGCGTGACCTGGACGGGGATATCCCGGCCGTCCTTGCGCCGAAGCGACGTGTCCACCACCCGGGCTTGAGGGGCTTGCGCGATAAGCTCCTGGACGAGCGTGGCGAAACGGTTCTGCGTCACATCCCCAAGCAACGCGAGCAGGCCCCGCTCCAGGAATTCCTCCCGGGTGTACCCCAGCAGTTGCGTGGCGCACTGGTTGACATCGACGAGTTTCATCAGCCGCGCATCCAGGAGTGCGACTGCATCGCTGCTGAGGTCCAGAACATTGCGGAACGAGGCTTGGTGGCTGGGCTGGTGCTGCATCGCCAGCTCGACGGTTCGCACGACCACCACCCACCGACCCTCGAGCTGCATCGCATGGCGGTGATATTCGACTGCGATGTCCGAGCCATCGGGCAGGACCAGCCGGGCCTCCTGCATCCTGGCCCGGGGGTGGCTGTCAACGAGATCCTGGTAGCGCCGCTTCAGTACCTCGACCGGGAAGCTGGGGTCGTTGGCCAATGCCACAGGCCCGTGCGCCATCATTTCATCGCGGGTGCGGCCCACGATGCGGCATGCGGCTTCGTTGACGGCGACATAGGTGGCGGTCTCGGCGTCGATGACGACAAGGGCATCCGGCAACCCGGAAATGAGTGCCTCGATCTCGGCAGCCATCGCAAACATACCCATGCTGTTCCTTCACCATACCAGCGGCATGCAGCTTAGCAAACCCGTGCCGCAAGCACATCAGGGAAAGCGGCCGTTACAGCCGCTCTTCGCGATGGATCCCCAACGCTTGGTGCACGGGCCGGTCGGAAAAGCTGAAGAGGACGCAGCCCGAAGTCGAGGACAGCCGCGCCCCGTGCCATGAGGGCACGACGAAGTGATCGCGCGGGCCGAAAGCGTAGTGAACCGGGCCGCTGGGCGCCTCGATGTGCACCTCGCCCGTTCCCTCGACCACGCTGTACACCGCGCCGTCGGTCTGTCGCCATGCGCGGCCATCGAATCCCGCCGGCAGCTTCTGCATGAACGTCGCCATGGTCGGCATCGGCGAGCCGCCGGTGAGGGGATTGAGATAGCGCAGCTTGACGCCGTCCCATTCATCGATGGGCGCATCGCGCTCGAGACGATCCAGCGCCTCGCGGCTGCGCTCGTACGGATAGCTGAAGATCGGCGACGTCTGGCCGAAAGGCGGGTCGTGGCGCACCGGCGCCATGTTGTGGCCGTAGCGCGCGAGGCTGGTGCCTTCGGCGCGCGTCACGACTTGCGACTTCGACTGGTCGTTCTCCGCGAAGCCCCCATCGAAGAAGCGGATCGTGGGGATGTCCAGGCCATCCAGCCACACCACGTCTTCGCCGGAAGCGTCGTTGCCGTGGTCGTGCCACGTCCAGCTCGGCGTGATGATGAAATCGCCGGGCCGCATCGTCGTGCGCTCGCCGTCCACCGCGGTGTAGGCGCCTTGGCCTTCGACGATGAAGCGCAAGGCGCTTTGCGTGTGGCGATGGCTGGGCGCGACCTCGCCGGGCAGGATCAACTGCAAGCCCGCGTAGAGCGATTGCGTGATGGCCGACTGGCCGCGCAGCGCGGGGTTTTCGAGGATCAGCACGCGACGCACGGCTTCTTCGGCCGTGATCGCTTCGCCCGCGCGCTTGAGGAAGGGACGCACCTCGTCGTATTTCCAGAAGGCGGGCACGCAGGGCGTGCTGGGCTTTTGCGGCACGAGTGCGTGGAGCACCTCCCATAGGGGCGTGAGGTTCAGCGGCGCCATGTCGCTGTAGAGCTGCTGGCGCGAGAGGGCGGTGGGGTGGGGTGCGTTCATGTCGTTGTCTCCGGTTCGGGCGCTACCACTTGCGGCCCAGATAGGCGCCTTCGGATTCGAGGCGCGCCTGCAATTTGCCCACGTCGATGTCCGCTGCGGTGCAGCTGTCTGCCAGCGCAAGGTCGGCTGCCAAGCCGGCCGCCTCGCCCATCACGAAGCAAGCGCCCGTGACACGCGCGGCGGACTGCGCCTCGTGCGTCATCGATGCGCAGCGCCCCGCGACCCACAGGTTGTCGAAGCCGGGCGGCACCGTCATGCGATAGGGCAGGTGGTTGAAGCCGCGGCTCTCGGGGATCTTCGGCCAGCGGAATTCCACGTCGCCCTTCAGGTGCAGCTCCAGCGGCCAGCCGT
>JAZKIF010000127.1:0-14617 GCA_040385005.1 Pseudomonadota bacterium | reverse complement strand
GACACCATCATCCAGTACAAGGCCGGCGCCGGCGGCGCGCTGATGTGGACGCAGATGAATCAGCTGCCGGCCGACGGGACGAACGTCGTCGGCGTCAACCTCCCGCACATCGTGTTCCAGCCGATCGAAGGCCAGGTGCAATACAAGACGGCGGACGTGACGCCGGTGTTCTGGTTCCACTTCACGCCGGACATCCTCGTGGTGCCGTCGCAAAGTCCCATCAAGAACTTCCAGGACTTCGTCAAGGCCGCGAAGGCGAGCCCGGGCAAGCTGAGCCTGGGCGGTTCGGGCCAGTTCTCCGCGAACCATGCGGCACATGAGCGGCTGGACGCGGCGTTCGGCATCAAGACCTTGTACGTTCCGTTCAAGGGCACGGGCGACATGGCGACTTCCGTGATGGGCGCGCAGGTCGACGGCGCGATGACGTACACGCCTTTCGCCATCAACAACAAGGAGCGCATCCGCCCGCTCGCGGTGGCGATGGACAAGCGCCATCCGCTGCTGCCCGATGTGCCCACGTTCAAGGAACTCGGTGTGGACTGGGTGGACGGCGCCTATCGTGGCATCGGCGTTCCCAAGTCCACGTCACCCGCCGAGCGCAAGCGCCTATCGGACCTGTGGCGCAGCCTGAACAACGACGCCGAGATGAAGGACTTGGCCGCGCGCAACGGCTTCGAGCTGGTGAACGTCGGCATCGAGGAGATGGACACGTTCATGGCGAGCAAGACGAAGCTCTACACCGAAGGCGCGGCGCGCATGGGCCTCGGCAAGAAGTAGACGAAGTTCAGGAGTCGCGCGCCTGCGGGGCCGCGGCCTCCGGCAACGGCGCCGCGCACATGTGGCAAAAGCGCGCCTCGGCGGCGCAGCCGGTCGCGCCGCACGCCGGGCAATTGCGCGCGGGCATGAAGAGCATGTGGCGCCGCGCCGTCATCTCCGCCGTGACGATGCCCGTCGGCACCGCCAGCGTGCCCCAGCCGATCAGCATCATCACCGACGAGATGAAGCGCCCGACATCGGTCTTGGGCGTGATGTCGCCGAACCCGACAGTGGTGATCGTCGTGATCGCCCAATACACCGACGTGGGAATGTCGCTGAAGCCGTGTTGCGGCCCTTCGACGACGTAGAGCAACGTGCCCGCGATGAGTACCACCATCAGCACGGCGGACAGGAACACCAGGATCTTGCGGCGGCTCGCGGCCAGTGCCTCGCCCAGCATCTGGTATTCGGCGACATAGTCGGTGAGCTTGAAGATCCGGAACACGCGCAGCAGCCGCAGGATGCGCACGTCGATGAGCGCCTGCGTCTCCGGGAAGATGAGCGCGAGGTAAGTTGGCAGCACCGACAGCAGGTCGACGATGCCGAAGAAGCTGCGCATGTACAGCAGCGGCCGCTGCACGCTCACGATGCGCGCGATGTATTCGATGGTGAAGAGAATCGTGAACAGCCATTCGGCCACGTCGAACGCGAGGCGATAGCGGCGGTTCAGGCCCTGCACGCTGTCGGCGATCACCACCGCCACGCTCACGAGGATGGCGGCGACGATGATCTTGTCGAATGCGCGGCCGGCGGGCGTTTCCGATTCGAAGATCACCTCGTACATGCGGCGGCGCCAGCCTTGCGAGGGGCGTCCCAGTTCGCGTTTCGGGTCGGCAACCATGCGGCGATGTTAGCCGCGATGAACCCTTTCGTCGGCATGGTGCTTGCGCGATCCCGGTGCTAGCATCGACTCGACCTTCAGAGGAGTCGATGCAATGCGCGCGTTTCTGTTCATGGCGATGGCCGCGGTGATTTCCTGCTCTGCCTTGGCGCAGGACGCTTTCCCCAGCAAGCCGGTCCACATCGTCGTGGGCTTTCCTCCTGGCGGCGGCGCCGATGTCGTCGCCCGCGCGGTGGCCGCGAAGATGAACGAGTCGCTCGGCCAGCAGGCCGTCGTCGAGAACCGCGCCGGCGCTTCGGGCAACATCGCGGCCGAAGCCGTCGCGCGCAGCCCGGCGGATGGGTACATGCTGTACCTCGCGACGGCATCGAACGCAATCAACGCCGCCGGCGCCGCGACCGGTTCCGTGAAGCTGAACTACGACGTCCAGAAAGACCTGATCCCGGTGGCGCTGCTGGTGCGCAACCAGAACGTCCTTGTCGCCAACCCGAGCCTGCCGGTCTCCAACTTGCGCGAACTCATGCAGATGGCGAAGGACAAGCCCGGCAAACTGAACTTCGGCGTGATGTCGCCGTCGTCGCAACTCGCGGGCGAGCTCTTCCGGCAGATGGCGAAGATCGACATCACGGACATTCCGTACAAGGGCGCGGCGCCGGTCGTGACGGATCTCGTCGGCGGCCAGGTCGAATTGGCGATCCTCGATGTGGCCGTCGTGCTGCCGCAGATTCGTGCGGGCAAGCTGAAGGCGCTCGCGGTGAGCAGCACGAAACGATTCGAAGGCCTGCCCGATGTGCCTACATTCGCAGAGGCCGGCGTGCCGGGCTACGAAGCAAGTGGCTGGCTCGGCCTGATGGCGCCCGCGGGAACCCCACCGGCCACCGTCTCGCGCCTGCGCGATGCGGCCGCGAAGGCGCTCTCCTATCCGGACGTGCGCGACCAGCTTTCGCGCCTGGGCGTCACGCCCGCGAGCGGCACCAGCGAGGATTTCGGCGCCTTCCTGCGCTCCGACGTCGACAAGTGGACCCGCGTGCTGCGCACCGGGAACATCAAGCTCGGAGGCTGAGCCGCATGCGCATCTGGTACCAGAGCCTGTTCGACGGCGGGCGCATGCCGTCGTACTTCGAGGGCCTCAAGACCCGCGCGCACAAGGTCGCGCGGCCGGGTGCGCAGATCGATTTCGTCGGCATGCCGGCAGGCGCGTACGGCAACGCGGTGCCGGCGGACGTGGTGGTCTTTCCCTACCTCGCGTCGCTGCACATGCAGTTCATCCTGGACAACGCCCTTCGCGCCGAAGACCAGGGCTATGACGTGTTCGTCGTGGGTTCCGTGCAGGATCCGGCGATGGAGGAGGCGCGGTCGCTGCTCGATATCCCCGTGGTCGGCTACGGCGAAGCGGCGATGCACTTCGCGTGCCTTCTCGGCAGCCGCTTCACCGTGATCGCGTTCCAGGCCGGCTTCGACCAGATGATGGATCTGCGGATCAAGCGGCTGGGCCTCTCGGAGCGCGCGTTGCCCACGATGCTCATGGATGCGAACTTCGCGGATGTGGGCAAGGGACTCGATGGCTCGACTGAACTCGTCGAACGGTTCTGCGATGTCGCGCGCGAGGCCATCCGCAACGGCTGCGAAGCCATCATCCCCGGCCAGCTCTATCTGAGCGAAGCGATCGCGCGCGCGGGGATCACGCGCATCGATGAAGTACCCATCGTGGACGGACTGACGGCGACGCTCAAGATGGCCGAAGCGATGGTGGACTTCAAGCGCAACGGCATCAGCGTCACGCGCCGTGGGTATACGCATGCGAGGCCGCCGCGCGAGATGATCGAGCATGCGCGGCGCGTGCATGGGCGCCCGGAGAGCTGACCGGCAAGCTCAAGGCGTCCACTGCAATTCGAGCAATTCGGAAGGACGTGCCGGATCGTCGGCATCGGTCACCAGCCACAGCCGGTCCGCGCTCGCATACGCAATCCCTTCGACCTTGGGTGCGCCCGCCAGCTGCTCGCAGGCGTGAACGCGGCCGGCGTCATCACACCATCCCACGACCGAGCCGACGCACGCGCCATCGTTGTAGGCATCGTTCGTGTCTTCCGCCACCGCGGTGAAGATGAAGCCGCCGCCCGGACGGCTCGCCGCGTCGGTGATGCCGAGCGGCACACCGCTCACCGCGCCGAGATCGAGCGGCTCGACCGAAAGCGGTACCGGAGGATTCGTCGTGGGTTCATCCAGCCATGCGCCGAACATTCGCGCGTCGTACGTGACGTGACCGTTCAACGGCTGCGATCCGTGCGCGCGCTGGAAGAGGTGCAGGCGTCCATCCGCGACGTAGCCCGCTTCGAGATTCAGTTCGCCGAATCGCGCCCGCAGCGGTTCGTACAGTTTCTCCAGCGAGACTTCGCGTGCCATATCGGCCAGCGCGCCATCGGGCTGCAACGCGAGCACGAACGCACGCTCGCGAGTGGGGCGCGAGCCTGAGCCGAACAGCACCAACCGGTCGCGCTCGCCCGCAGCATCGCCAGGAAGGTGGACCAGCAATTCGGTATCCGGCTTGGCGGCTTTGCGTGCAACCTTGTCACCGGGCAATCTGTCCTGGCCGATTCGCACGAGGTGAATCTCCGACGCACCTGGGTCACGCGCATCCAGGCAAGCGAGATGGATCTCGTCGTCGGCGACGATGTAGAGATGGTCGGCCGCGCGCACCAGGCCGCTGGCGGAACTCAGGTGGCCTTGGCCACGGGGATGGTCCTGCGAGTCGAGGGTGAGCAAGCGCAAGAGGCGCGGTGTGAGCATGGCGCATTGTGCGACGGCCCGGTCGACAAGACACTGCTCGCATTGCCGGATTGAATCCGCATCTTTGCGGCACGCTGCGGTGCCCGGTACCATCAAGCCGTGTCCACACTCCCCATCATCCAACCCCACTCCTGGCCCGTGCTGCGTACAGCGGCACTTCCCTGAGCCCGGCGGTCCGCCTCTTCTCCCTTCAGCGCAATCCATCGACCGCCGGGCCCAAGCCCCGCGCATAGCGGCGTCCCCATCACGGCGCTGCATTCGATTGGAGTGCTTCAATGCATGCAACCCTTCATGGTGAGCGCAAGCTCACCGAGCTCGACTTCGCACGCCTGAGAAGGCTGTCTCTTACCGAAGTGCCGCTCGAACTGGACGAAATCCTGGACGAAGCGGAGCGGGTCGACGCGCGTTCCATCCCAGCCGACACGGTGACCATGTGCGCGCGCGTGGAGATCCAGGATGTGCAGACCGGCGAACGCCGCATCCTCACCATCTGCTACCCGCGCGATGCGCAGCCCGCCGCTGGCCGGATCTCGGTGCTGTCGCCGCTGGGCGCGGCGCTGCTCGGCTTGCGCGTCGGCGCGACCGCGCATTGGAGCGCGCCCACGGGCGAGAGGCGAAGCGCGCACGTCATCGCCGTGCCGTTCCAGCCGGAAGCTTTCGGCGATTACCTGACTTGAGGAGGACCCCACGATGTTCAATTCCATCCTGGTGCTCACCGATCGCTCGCTTCGGGAGGGCATGGCCTTGCAACGCGCGCAGCATCTGGCGGATGCCCATGGCGCCGACCTGACGGTCATGGACTGGCAGCGCGGAGAGTCCGGCACGCTCGACAACCTGGCGCAGGCCGCATCCGCCGCGGACCTCGTCGTTCTGCATCGGCGTGTGGCGCGGGGCCTTCGGAGTTTCCTGATGGGCCAGCCTTTCATGCAGGCCATCCGCGCGAGCGCGAAACCCGTGCTGGTGGTTCGCCGCGCACCTGTCGCGAATTACAGCCGCGTCCTCGCCGCCGTCGACCTCACGGACGACGCAGGGCCGCTGGCGCGCGTGGCGGCAGCCCTGCAACCGGGTGCACCGGTCGAGCTGTTCCACGCCGTGAGCAAGCGAGACGAGGCGAAGCTGCGGTATGCCGACGTCTCTGAACTTGCCGTGCGCGAATACCGCCGGCAATGCATCGAGCATGCGCAGCGCAAGGTTGCCTTCGTCAAGGAGACGCTGCGTGCATCGGGGACCCTGGTCTCCAGCGTGCTCGGCCTGGGAGACGCCGCACGCATGACGGCGCTGCGCCAGCAGAACAGCCACGCCGACCTGGTGGTGGTCGGGAAGCACCCGTCCTCGGCGGTGCGCGAGTTCATCGCGGGCAGCGTGGCATCGCGCATCCTGGAGTGGAGCTCCGCGGACGTGCTGGTGATGCCGCGCCCGGTCCTTATCGCCGCGCGCGCCTCGTACGGTCTCGGCAATCCGGCCGCGACCTGAGTTACGCGTCCAGCCGGTCGCGGATCACTTTTTCGAGCAGGCCGCCGTTGTTGAAATACTCCAGCTCCCGCTGGGTGTCGATCCGCGCGAGTACTTCCACGCGCTGGCTGCGGCCGTCCGCGCGGGTGATGGTGCAGACCAGCTTCTGCCGGGGCGCATGCATCGAGGCGACGCCTTCGACGGCGATCGTCTCGGTGCCGTTCAGGTGCAGCGTTTCACGCGTCACCTGCGGCGGCAATTCCAGAGGCAGGACGCCCATGCCGACCAGGTTGGAGCGGTGGATGCGCTCGAAGGATTCGGCGATCACGGCCCGCACGCCCAACAGGCGAACGCCCTTCGCGGCCCAGTCGCGCGACGAGCCCGCGCCGTACAGCGCGCCCGCCACGACGACGAGCGGGACGCCTTCGGCGCGGTACCTGTCGGCAGCCTCGTGGACCGGCAGGTGTTCGCCGCCCGGCATGTGGCGCGTCACGCCGCCTTCGGTGCCGGGCGCGAGTTCGTTGCGGATGCGCACGTTGCCGAATGTGCCGCGCATCATCACGTCGTGGTTGAGCCGTCGGGCGGCGTAGCTGACGAAATCGCGCGGCAACACGCCTTGCGATTGCAGGTAGCGCGCGGCCGCGGTGTTCAGCGGAATCTCCGCCACGGGAGAGATATGGTCGGTGGTGACCATGTCGCCGAACATCGCGAGGATGCGCGCGCCATGGATGTCGGAGGGTGCCTGCGCGCGCGCAAGCAGCCCTTCGAAGAAGGGCGGCTTGCGGATGAACGTGCTCGCGGGCACCCACGGAAAGAGAAGCCGCGCGGCGTCGCGCGGCGTGCGCCAGTCCGCGCTGGATGCCTCGATGGCCGCGTAGCGCTGCGTGAACACGGCGGGCTTCACGTGCGCGGCGATGACGTCGGCGATCTCCTCTTCGGAGGGCCAGAGGTCGCGCAGGTACACCGGCTGGTCGTTCGCGCCGACGCCGACAGGCTCGTGCTCCAGGTCGCGCAGCACCGTGCCGGCGAGCGCATAGGCCACCACGAGCGGCGGCGACGCGAGGAAGTTCGCGCGTACGGCCGGGTGGACGCGGCCCTCGAAATTGCGATTGCCCGACAGCACCGCGACGGCCGTGACGCCGTAGTTGTCGATCGCTTCCATCGTGCGCAGCGGCAGCGGGCCGGAGTTGCCCATGCAGGTCATGCACCCGAAGCCCGCAGGCTGGAAGCCGAGCTGGTCCAGCGATTCCTGCAGGCCGCTGGCCTTCAGGTAATCGGCGACGGCGAGCGATCCCGGCGAGAGCGATGTCTTTACCCACTCGCGCGTGCGCAGGCCCGCGCGCACGGCGTTGCGTGCAAGAAGTCCCGCCGCGACCATCACCGACGGGTTGGCCGTGTTGGTGCAACTCGTGATCGCCGCGATGGCGATGTCGCCGTCCTGCAGCGTGGGGCTTTCCGTCCTGCGGCCCATCAGCGATTTGCGCAAAGCCGCGGGCACTTGCGAGAGCGGCACCCGGTCCTGTGGGCGGCTCGGCCCCGCGACGCACGGCTCTACGGAGTTCAGGTCGAGTTCGACCACGCGTGTGTAATCCGCTTCGCTCGCGCCTTCGCCACCCCACAGGCCTTGTGCCTTGCAATAAGCCTCCACGAGGGCGACGTGCTCCGGCGCGCGGCCGGTGACGCGCAGGTAGCGCAGTGTTTCCTCATCCACCGCGAAGAAGCCGACGGTGCTGCCGATCTCCGGCGTCATGTTCGCGACCGTTGCGCGGTCCGGCGTCGCGAGCCGGGCGACACCTTCGCCGAAATATTCCACGAACTTGCCCACGAGATCGTGCGTGCGCAGCAATTGCGTGAGCGTGAGCACGAGATCGGTCGCGGTGACGCCGGGGCGCAGGCGCCCGGTGAGTTTCACGCCGATGACCTGCGGCAAGAGCATCGGTATCGGCTCGCCGAGCGCGGCGTTGCCGCCCTCGATGCCGCCGACGCCCCAGCCGAGCACGCCCAGCGCGTTGACCATCGGCGTGTGGCTGTCCATCCCGAGCACCGTGTCCGGGTAGGCGAGCAGCCGACCTTCGGATGCTCTGGTGGCCACGACGGTCGCGAGGTATTCGATGTTGACCTGGTGGCAGATACCGCTGCCGGGCGGGATGAGGCGCAGGTTGTCGAAGGCGCCTGCGGCCCAGCGGAT
This sequence comes from Pseudomonadota bacterium, assembly GCA_040385005.1. Taxonomy (GTDB): domain Bacteria; phylum Pseudomonadota; class Gammaproteobacteria; order Burkholderiales; family Burkholderiaceae_C; genus Ramlibacter. The sequence goes on along the minus strand of JAZKIF010000127.1, from coordinate 6,533 downwards.
GAACTCGTAGCGCTCCTTGTTGCGCCGCATTTCGAGCGCGAGGTTCTTCACCGCGGCGTCGGGCTCGCCCCAGGATTCGACCATGGCGGAGTGATCGACCACGAGGTCCACCGCCACCGTGGGATTCAGCCGCGCCGGGTCGCCGCCCAGCGACGCGAGCGCCTCGCGCATCGCCGCGAGGTCGCCGAGCAGCGGCACGCCCGACGAGTCGGGCATCAGGACCCGGCCAAAGCGAAAGCCGATCTCCTGCGTACTCTCGCGCTTGTCGAGCCAGCGCGCGATCGCCTCGATCGTCTCGTCGGATGCGACCCCTTCCGCGCGCAGGCGAAGCTGGTTCTCCAGCACGAGCTTCAGCGTCCTGGGCAAGCGTTCGATGCCCGCGAGCCCTTCGGTGCGCGCGGCTTCGAGGCTGTAGTAGTCGTAGACGGTGCCCGCGACCGTCAGCTGTCGCAGTGTCAAGCTTTCTCCAATTCGCGTGTTTCGGCCGCGGCTTCACGGCCCGCGATGCGCCCGAAGGTCGCGCCGCGCAGCACCGATGTCGCGCCGGCGTATTTGCGGTAATAGACACCGACCAGCGCGCCCGCCGCGAAGAGACCCGGGATGCGATCGCCTTCGGTGTTCAGCACGCGCGCGGTCGAATCCGTCTTGATGCCGCCGTAGGTGATGATGCTCGAGGGCACGACGGGGTAGCAATAGAACGGCCCTTGTTCGATCGTGCGGGCCCAGTGGAACTTCGGCGGCTCGACGCCTTCGGTGGCGAGGTTGTCGCCGTCGAACGGATCGAAGTTGCCGGGCCGGCAGCCCGCGTTGAATTCCTTCACCGTCTTCAGGAAGGTGTCGACCGGAATGTCCAGCTGCTTCGCGAGCTGTTCCAGCGAGGCGGCTTCGATCGGCTGCTTGTCGGTGTACACGGCTTTCCTCCAGTCGGGAATGTCGTTGATCTTAGCGTCGACGATCACGTAGGCGATGCCGTCGCGCTGCTGCTGGATGCCATAGCAGAGCCGGTCGAAGTTGTCGTAGGTCGAGCTCGACGATTCGTTGGTGAAGCGGCGGCCGAGCTTGTTGACGACGATGCCGTACGGGAAGATGAGGATCTTCGCCTCGAAGCGGCCCGAACGCTCGTCCACCGGCGTCGCGTGGTACGCGTTGTAGTCGCCGCTCGGCGCGGCGCCCACGTCGATGGCCATGCGGATGCCGTCGCCCTGGTTGTAGTGGCAGCCCGGCGCCACGGGGCGGATGTTCGCCGCGCCGACGCCCACGTAGCGCGCGAGCATCTCGTGGCTGCCTTCGAACCCGCCGTTGGCGAGGATCACCGCGGGGGCGCGAAAGCTCACCGGCTTGTTGCCCTTGCCCATGGCGCGCACGCCGACGACGGCGCCGCCTTCGTCCTGGATGAGCGAGCGCGCGGGCATCTCGTAGAAGAACTGCACGCCGCCCGCGCGGGCCTTCGCCATCAGCGCTTCCATCATCGCCATGCCGCCGCCGCTCGGGCAGATGAGCGGCGTGTCCTTGCGGCAGGAAAGCTGCGGCATCACGGTGGGGATGTAGCGCACGCCCATGCCTTTCAGCCACTGCACCGCCGGCACCGCTTCGCGCGCGAAGGTGGCGATGTATTCCGGATCGGTGACGTTCGTCGCGCGCACCTTGCCGGACCATTGCGCCGGCGCCGCGTCGAGCGCGCGCATGATGTTCGGGTCGGAGTTGGCGCTGCCGCATTCGGCCATCGCCGTCTCGAAATCGTCGGACACTTCGTCCTCGTTCTTCAGGCGCAGGAAAGCCTCGGTGTAGCGCGTGCAGCCGCCGCTCTCGTCGGCGGGCGCGCGCTCGAGGACGGCGACGCGCGCGCCGCCCTCCATGGCCGAGACGGCCGAGGACAGGCCCGCGATGCCGTGGCCCACCACGACCACATCGAACTCATGGACCGTTGCTGTGGATGTCATGTACTTGTCTCCTTGTTGTCTGATGAACGGGCGCTGTCAGTCCGCGCCGAACTGAACGGCGTCGCTGGTCGTGACGCGGCAAAAGCGCACGATGCTGCCCATCGAATTGGCCTGCTCTTCCGCCGAGTGCGCGGCGCAGCAGTCTTCGAGCACCACCACTTCGTAGTCGCGGTCGTGCGCGTCGCGCACCGTGGCCTGTACCACCGCCTGCGTCGAAACGCCGCAGCAGTAAATGCGCCCGATGCCGAGCGTCCTGAGCTGCACTTCGAGATTGGTCTGGTAGAACGGGCTCACGCGGTGCTTCACCACCTGCACGTCATCGGCGAGGGGCGCGAGGAGCGGATGGATTTCCGTGCCCCAGGTGCCGAGCTTGAAGAGGCCGGCCTTCGGCGCGCCGCCGAACACGGGCGAGGCGGGCGGGCATTCCTTGTAATCCGGTGAGAAGCCGACGCGCACGTAGCCGACGCGAATGCCCGCCGCGCGCGCCTTCGCGATCGCCGATGCGGTCCGGTCGAGGATGGCGCGCTCGCGCACCTGCGCGCCCAGCGGCGACTTGGCCGAAGGGCCGTCGGCATGGACGAGGTCGTTCTGCATGTCGAGGACGAGGAGGATCTCTTTTTTCATGGGGCTTTCGCTTTCGGTTTCGGGGTGCGGCGACTATAGGAGCGGCAACCCCGTGCAGTAAGATGGCCGCCCGCAACTTAGTCTTACCTTCCACGCAAGAATGAACCTGCTCGATTGCGCGCGAAGCTTCGTCACGGTTTCGGAACTGGGCAGTTTCGCGCGCGCCGCGGAACGCCTCGACCTCTCGGCGGCCGCCGTCTCGCGCCACATCGCGTACCTGGAAGAAACGCTCGGCGAGCGGTTGCTGCAGCGCACCACGCGCAAGGTGCGCCTCACGGAAACCGGGCAGCTCTGCCTGGAGCGCTTCCAGCGCATCCTGGGCGAGGTGGAAGATCTGACGCAACTGGTCCAGGTCGGGCGCAGGGACCCGCAGGGCCTGCTGCGCATCAGCTCGACCACGCAGTTCTGGATGAAGCGCATCGCGCCGGTGCTGCCGGAATTCCTCGAGCGTTATCCGAAGATCGGCGTGCACGTGAACCTCACCGAGCGCAACGTGGACCTGGTGGACGAGGGCTACGACCTCGCGCTGCAGATCGAGCGCCCCACCGGGCACTCGCTGGTCGTGCGGTCGCTGCTCGTGCTGCATCGCATCCTGTATGCGTCGCCCGCGTACCTGGAAAAGCGCGGTACGCCGGCGGGTCACCTGGAGCTCTCGGGCCACAACTGCCTGGTCTACGCGCATTCGGCCGAACAGGTGGAGTGGCGCTTCTGGGGCGGGGACGGGCCGGAGCTGCGCGTACCGGTGCAGGGCAGCGTGCGGTCCAACGACGCGAACACGCTGCGCCTCGCGGCGCTGGCGGGCGTGGGCATCGGACGTGGACCGCTGTTCATCCTGGAGGACGACCTGCGCTCGGGCCGGCTCGTGCAGGTGCTGCCGCAGCTCAAGTCGGTCGATCCCGATCTGTGGATGGTGTACCCGAGCCGGCGGCAGCTCGCGCCCAAGGTGCGGTTCTTCGTGGATTTCCTCGAGGAGCGCTGCGTCGAGCCGCTGGGCGGCGCGGGCGCGGATTGATTATCACGCGGCACGCAAGTGTGAATTCAGCCCCGCCCCCTTGAAGGGAAGCCGCGCCGGGCCGAGAGTTCGATCCCACAAGCGTACCCACAGGAGACATCCATGAAAACCATCCCCGCCTTCCGGCGCCGTGCCTTGCTGGCCTTGGCGACCGCGGCTTTCGCCTCTTTCGCCGCCGCGCCGGCGATGGCCCAGGGTTATCCCAACCGTCCCATCAAGCTGATCGTGCCGTGGCCCGCCGGCGGCGTGACGGATGCATCGGCGCGCCTTCTCGCGCAGCACCTGGGAGACCGGCTGAAGCAGAACGTCGTGGTGGACAACCGCGCCGGGGCCAACGGCCGCATCGGCGCGGACATCGCGGCGAAGTCCGTCGGCGACGGCTACACGCTGTTCCTCGCGAGCGCCGAGACGCATGCCATCAACCCGTCCGTATTCGCGTCGGTGCCCTACGACGCGAACAAGGACTTCGTCGCCATCGCGCCCTATGCGATCAACCCCTTCACCGTCGCCGCGCGCTCCAACATCCAGGCGTCGAACGTGAAGGACGTGGTGGCGCTCGCCAAAGCCTCGCCGGGCAAGCTCACCAGCGCGAGCTGGGGCATCGGCAGCACCTCGCAGATCATCCTGGAGATGGTCAAGAGCCAGGCCGGCGTCGACGTGCTGCACGTGCCATTCACCGGCGAAGCGCCGGCCGTGACGGCACTGCTCGGCGGGCAGGTCGACCTGATGGTGATGCCGGCCGCGCGTGCGGACCAGCTGGGCAAGGAGGGCAAGGTGAAGATCCTGGCCGTGACGACCGGGGAGCGCTTCGCGCTCATCAAGGACGTGCCGACGTTGGCCGAGCAAGGCTACAAGGTCGACGTGGCCAACTGGTTCGGCGTGGTCGCGCCCGCGAAGACGCCGCCGGAAGCCGTGCAGAAGATCAACGAGGAGATCAACGCGCTGCTGCGCGGCAAGGAATTCCCCGAGGCGCTGCGCAAGCTCGGCGTGGACGCGCACCCGGTCATGACGTCGGCTCAATACCAGAAATTCATCGAGACCGAAGGCACGCGCTGGGGCTCGGTCATCAAGTCGGCCAAAATCCGGCTGGAGTAAAGGAGCATCCGCCAATGACAACCGCAGAACGCCGCGCCGCTTTCCGGCGCATGGTCGAAACCCGCCGGGGCACGCTGGTGGCCGGCGCCTTCAACGCGATGAGCGCGCGCGTCATCGAGGACATCGGCTTCGAAGCCGTGTACCTCACCGGCGCGGGCGTGACGAACATGGCGCTGGGCCTGCCCGACTTCAGCTATGTGGGCCTGAACGAGATCGCGGACCACACCGCGCGCATGCGCGACGTCGTCTCACTGCCGCTGGTCGTCGATGCGGACACCGGCTTCGGCAATGCGATGAACGTGCGCCACACGGTGAAGGTGCTCGAGCGCAGCGGCGCCGACGCGATCCAGATGGAGGACCAGGACTTCCCGAAGAAGTGCGGGCACTTCGACGGCAAGGCGGTGATTTCCGCGGCCGAGATGGCGTCGAAAATCAAGGCCGCCGTCGATGCGCGCAGCGACCCGAATTTCCTCATCATCGGCCGTACCGATGCGCGCGGCGTGGAAGGCTTCGATGCCGCGATCGAGCGCGCGCATCGCTACGCCGAAGCGGGCGCGGACATCCTCTTCGTCGAAGCGATGACGACGATGGAAGAAATCGCGGCCGTCGCCAAGGCGTTCAAAAAACCATTGCTGATCAACATCGTGGTCGGGGGCAAGACGCCGGCCATGCCGGTGCAGGCCTTCGGCGACATGGGCTACAGCCTCGTGCTGTATGCGAACACCGCGCTGCAAGGCGCGGTGCTGGGCATGCAGAACGCGCTCGGAAGCCTGAAGAAGAACGGGCTCATCGAGGAGAAGAGCGGCCTGGTCGTGGGCTTCGAGGAGCGTCAGCGCCTGGTCGGCAAACCCGCACTCGACGAGCTCTCGAAGGGCTACGCCTCATGACGGGAGCGGTATTGAATCTCGACAGGGAAGTCGTTCTCATCACCGGCGGCGCGCAGGGCCTGGGCGAAGCGATGGCGCTCGCCTACGCACAGGCCGGCGCGGCGGTGGTCATTGCGGACATCAACGAAGCCGGATCGCTCGCGCTCGCGGCGCGGATCGAAGGCGAGGGTGGCAAGGCGCTCGGCATCGCGCTGGACGTCACCGATCCGCGCAGCGTGCGCGCATGCTTGGATGCGGCGTCGGAGAAATTCGGGTACGTCTCGGTGCTCGTCAACAGCGCGATGTTCGCGCGCTACGGTCCCATCGAGGAGATCGATCCGGAAACCGTCGACCGGATGCTAGCCGTCGGCTTGAAAGGCGTGCTGCTGATGTGCCAGGGCGTGGTTCCGCAAATGCGCGACCGCAAGCACGGCGTCATCATCAACATCTCGTCGGTCGTGGGGCTGGCGGGCGTTGGCTACAGCAGCGCGTATGCCGCGCTCAAGGGTGGCACGGACGCGGTCACGCGCGGGCTCGCCGTGGAACTGGGCGCCGACGGCATCCGCGTGAACTCCATCGCGCCGAGCGCGATCCCCACCGCGATGTCGCGCCGCACGCTCGACGAGAAGGGGTGGGAAGAGCGCCGCCGCCGCACGCCTCTCGGCGTGATCGGCAGCGTCGAAGACGTCGCCCAGGCTGCGGTGTTCCTCGCCTCCGACGGCGCGAAGTTCATCACCGGCGCGGTGTTGCCGGTGGATGGCGGCTTCGCGATGGCGGCGATGATCCCCGGTGTCGACATCGCGGCGGTGCAGCGATCACGCAACGACGCGCGTTAGGGCTTAGGCTGCGCGAGGGACTGGCTGCGGGGCTTGTTGACACTAGCGGACTGCCGTGGACTGATCAGGCCTTCCCTCTGCCTCTGCCTCTGCAAGCGCATTTGAGGTGGCGGTCGGCCGCTGGCCGGGGGTGGGTCGTTCTCCGGAGACCGCGCGGGCG